>CALMDH010000318.1:0-38199 GCA_937862735.1 uncultured Gammaproteobacteria bacterium | reverse complement strand
GGATATCCGGATTGAGCCGGCGTGTCTGGTATGAAGGCTATCGGTAATCACCTAACGCCTTGGGACTCCTACCTCCTTAATAGGCTAGGGGTACATCCGAACGCCCCCCGCCTCTTGGTGAAAGGTAGATAAGTAGCTGGCGCGAACGGGGTGAGGGGAGATGATTGCAAATCCCTTGGCGGTGGGCTAGGCTTGAGCCCGTAACGGTTGATTGCGAGGTCGGGACGTGGCTCACCAGCAATCACCCTGGATAGGGGCGACGCCCCGCCCCTACTCCCGCCTTCTATGCCGCAACTGGCCGGCGATGATTTCCCGGTTACGTTTACGCTCAACGTATCCCACTTGCGTGGTCGCGTAATTCGTCCTGCCCAGCCAGTAGCCCTCAGCGCCTTGTTCCCGCCCAAAGACGGCGATGCAGGACAAGAGACCCCGGCGTGATACCTCAAACCGGCTGAAGTAATAGAGCTTGTCCTGCCCGCCGCGACGGCCGGGCTCAAACCAGATTTCATCGGGTTGACGGATGTTGGTTGCCGTGTAGAGCAGCCAGGCCGCGCGCTCACCCTTTTGGATTTTCCAGGTGCCTTTCAGATCAAGGAACAGGTGGCGGTCGATGATCAGGGGGTTGCCAACCAGGTCCGTGAAATCAACCCGCTCCTCGGCGGCGAACTCCCGCATAAACCGCCGGAACAGTCCCTCTTGGTCGAGGGTGGGGGGCAACAGCCCCATTCCCGGCAGGCGCCGGGGTGGCGGCAGGGGTTGATGGGTATCGAGCACGGTTTCCAGCACATCTCACTCAAGATTCAGGGGGCTCTGGCCCCAAAGTTTACGCCGGTCGCCACATCGCTGGTGACGCGATACGGGGATAAAAAATCCCGGTGGATGGCTGGCTGGGAGTGCGTCTCGGCCAGCTTAGGGCGGTTTGGCCTCATGGCGCGCCGGTGAACCAGAATAGGGGGAGATTGATTACACGCGACCTGGCGACTACGGGGCGGCGATGATCGCGACCGTGGGCCTTGAGGTCCGGGGGGGAGGGGTGCGGTAGAGCGAGGTTGCTTGGTGAGCGGAGAAGTCGATCGTCCGGGCGGAGGGGCGGACGGCGGTGCTGGGGTGCTCGACTTCGTTGGTGGCGGGCGGGCATTGATGGTGGCGCGGGGCTGGCCGACTTCATTGGTCACCACGAAGTTCATGTCCATCAGCGCCCCTGACGCCCTGGGACTCCTACCTCCTTGAGTGGCCAGAGGTACATCCGAAACCCCCCCCCCGCCTTTTGGTGGATGGTATATGAGTAGCTGGCGCGAACAGGGTGAGGGGGTACGGGGGTGACTGCGGGGCGAGCAATCAGGGCTGGTCGTTGATGGGGCATGCCTTTGGCTGACTGAATCCGCTACACTTTGGGCTGGATAACGTCGGCGTTGGAGTAATGCTCGCGGTTAACCTAGTCGCGCAGCGGCGGAACAACCAGGCAAGAACAGAAGGAACCTAGCCGACGGATGGGAACAGGTGTCCGATGGGGATGGGGTCATTGGCTGTCCGGAGCGGCGTTATGCGGGAGTCGCCTTAGTGTTATCAACGGTTGAACAGAAAAGGCTGCAACTTTCCCGGTCCACCGCGGCGAGCAAAAAGGCCCAGTTCGGTCAGTTTCTGACCCCGGCAAGCACGGCGGCCTTCATGGCGGGTCTGTTCGCGGATGGCACGGGACCTTGCCGCCTGCTGGACGCGGGCGCCGGGATCGGTTCGCTGTCGGCGGCCTTTCTGGAGCGCTGGCGAGCGGGTGGCTTGCACTTCTCACGGGTGGCCGTGGATGCCTTTGAACTGGATCAGGCGTTGATCGGCCACTTGGCGCAGACCTTGGCGCGATACGATCACCGGGGCGATTTCGTCAGCAAGGTCGTTGCGGAAGATTTTATCCATGCGGCGGTGGAGTCGCTGTCCGGCAATCTGTTTGCGCCACCGCTGACACCCTATACCCACGCGATCCTCAATCCGCCCTACAAGAAAATCAACAGCCAGTCCGCCCATCGGCTGGCCCTGCGCCGGATCGGGATCGAAACGGTCAATCTGTATTCCGCCTTCGTCGCCCTGGCCGTGGCCCTGGCCGCGCCGGGGGGACAGATCGTGGCGATCATCCCGCGCAGTTTCTGTAACGGCCCCTACTATCGCCCGTTCCGTGATTTCATCCTGGAGCGGGCGGCGATCCGCCACCTGCATCTGTTCACCTCACGCTGCAAGGCGTTCAAGGATGATGAGGTGCTCCAGGAGAACATCATCATTCGCCTGGAACGGGGGGGGCAGCCGGGGCCGGTGCGGGTGTCGACCTCCACCGACGACACCTTCACCGACCTGGCCACCCATGAGCATCCGTTCGCGCGGATTGTGTTCCCGGACGACCGCGAGCGCATTATCTTCATCCCCACCGCGCCGGAGATCAGCCTCACTGAGCAGTTTCCAGCGATCCGCGCCACCCTGGCGGACCTGGGGCTTCAGGTCTCCACCGGGCCGGTGGTGGATTTTCGTCTGAAGGCGCATCTCCGTGCCCTGCCAGGGCCAGGCACCGTGCCCTTGCTCTACCCTGGCCATTTCGTGGGGCAACGCACCCTCTGGCCCAACCCGGCCCTGAAGAAACCCCAGGCCATCGAGCACCACGCCACGACCGAAAAGTGGTTGTATCCGCTGGGCTGTTATTGCGTCGTCCGGCGCTTCTCCTCCAAGGAAGAGAAACGCCGCCTGGTGGCCAGCGTGGTCGAACCGGCCACCTTCGGTGCCGTGCCCTGGCTGGGCTTTGAAAACCACCTCAACGTCTTTCATGCGCACAAGCAGGGCCTGCCGGAGCCCTTGGCCCGGGGGCTGGCGCTGTTTCTGAACAGCACCGCGGTCGATGAGCATTTCCGGCGCTTCAATGGCCATACCCAGGTCAACGCCACCGACCTCAAGCGGATGAAATACCCTAGCCGGGAGGTCCTGCTCGACCTGGGCGGTTGGGCGATGCGACAAAGCGCGCTCAGCCAGGACCAGATCGACGCCAAGATCGGGACCCTGGCCGGATGACCGATCAGCACGCCCCACCATCGAGGCCGCGCGGGAGATCATTCTGGCCTTGGGTCTGCCACGCGGTCAGCGGAACGAGCGGACCGCCCTCTGCTCGCTGGCCCTGCTGAACCTCACCCCTGGCAAGGCATGGGACGCGGCAGAGAATCCGCTGATTGGCATCACCCCGATCATGGACTGGGTTCGGGAACACTACGGCAAAGACTACGCGCCGAACACCCGCGAGACCTTCCGCCGCTACTCCATGCACCAGTTACGGGATGCGGGCGTGGTGCGGTACAACCCGGACCAGCCTGACCGCCCGGTGAACAGTCCCAAGGCGGTCTATCAGATCGAACCCGCCGCCCTGGCGCTGCTGCGCACCTTCAACACCCCCGCCTGGGATGACCACCTGGCCGCCTATCTGGCCCAGCGGGAAACCCTGGTGGCCCGCTATGCCCGGGAACGGCAGCGGGTGCGCATCCCGGTGGCGGTGGCACTCGGGCAGCGCATCAGCCTCAGCCCCGGCGAGCATAGTCGGCTGATCCGGGCCATCATCGAGGACTTTGCCCCGCGCTTCGCGCCGGGGAGCGTGCTGGTGTATGCCGGCGACACTGGCGACAAGTGGGGCTTTTTTGACGCCGACCTGCTGGCCAGGCTCGGGGTCGTGGTGGATGCCCACGGCAAAATGCCCGATGTGGTGCTGCACTGGGCGGCGAAAAACTGGTTGCTGCTGGTGGAGGCGGTGACCAGTCATGGGCCGGTGGATGGCAAGCGTCATGGCGAGTTGGCCACCCTGTTTGCCGGTTGTAACGCGGGTTTGGTCTATGTGACCGCATTCCCCAATCGCACGGTGATGGCGCGCTACCTGGTGGACATCGCCTGGGAAACGGAGGTGTGGGTAGCCGATGCGCCGTCACATCTGATTCATTTCAATGGGGAGCGGTTTTTGGGGCCTTACCAGGTGTCTTGATGCGGCGGTGGCGGCAGCCAATGGCTGGGAGGACTATAGGCCGGAAATGCCCGATGAGGTGATTCTCTCGTGGTTGCTAGCGCTGAATCTAAAGAGGTGGGGTAAAGCCTCACCAAACGAGTTTCAGCTTAGGCTAAGAGCGCTGCCGATGGTAAGCGATGAAGTCGACGACCAAGGCGATGAAAGAGACGTCGGCGCTGGGATGTTTGACTGCGGTGGTGGTAGTGGGTGTGGTGGCCATTATGTTGCCAAATGCTAAAGCCGAGTTCTTGTGAAATGAACCATGAACAGAATGAGTTGGAAGAACCTGGTCATAAAACCTCGCTCCCGTATCCATGGGGGAAAGTTTTTCTGTGGTTTGTTGGGTTAGTTGTCGTCGGCATCATTGTGGTTGAACCACCACCCGGCATCACAGGCGATTTTGGGACTCTATATAAAGTATTCGTCGGCGGCTTGACGGGTGTTTTTTGGGGCCTGATCTATGCAATTTACAAGTCTTTCAGGAGATAACAATACTATGGAAGAAACAACTTGGGGAGAAATAGGGCTTGCTTCACGGCCCCCGAGGCGCCCGGTTCAGGCGCGCGGTGCTAGCCACCCGGGGCGGTGTGGGGAAGCTGATGGTCACGCCCAGCCCCGGCGAACCTGACGCGCCCCGCAGGCCATCGCCCAGTTCCAGCCGGGCCCCATGCAAGTCGGCGATACGGGCGACGATGGAGAGGCCAAGGCCGCTACCCGCGATTTCCTGGCCCGCCAGGCGGTGGAAACGCTTCAGGGCCAGGGCGCGCTGGTCAGGCGGGATGCCCGGGCCGCTGTCGCTGACGATCAGTTTGATCCGATCGCGGTCCTGGTCGATGGCGACCAACACCTGACCGCCGGGCGGGGTGTAGCGCAGGGCGTTGTCCACCAGGTTGCGCAGCAGGGTGCGCAGCAGCTCGGTGTTGCCCGCCACCACCTGGTCGCTCCCGTCCTCGAGCTCCAGACGGATGTCCCTGGCCAGGGCGGTGCCGGCCTGGTCGGCGCAGACCTCGGCGGCGAGCGCGTCCAGATGGACCGGCGCGGTGGTCAAGGGGGCGGTCGGATCGAGCCGGGCCAGGATCAGCAACTGCTCGACCAGGTGGCCGGCCCGACGACTGCTGGCGGTGATCAGGGCCAGGGCATGGTCCCGCTCGGCGGCGTCGCGGGCGCGGGTCGCCACCTGGGCTTGGATCGCCAGGGCGGCCAGGGGGGTGCGCAGTTCGTGCGCGGCATCGGCGGTGAAGCGCCGTTCATTGTCCAGGGCCTGCTCGATGCGTCCCAGCAACTGATTGAGGGACACCAGCAGGGGCCGCAACTCCGTGGGCGCCGCGCTGGGGGTGATGGGTAGCAGATTCTGCGGCTCCCGCTGGGCTACCTGGGCGGCGATGGCGGCGACGGGGGCCAGCCCCTGGCGGATGGCGAACCAGATCCAGCCCGCCAGGAGGGGTAGCCCAAGGAGGGCGGGGCCCAGGAGCCGGCGGGCGATGTCGCCAGCGAGCTCCTGGCGTACCTCGTGGTCCTCCGCCACCACCGCCCGCAGGTCTTGTTCCTCGTCCCACTGGCTGAAATAGCGCCAGCGTCGGCCTTCCCGGTCCTGGCTCTCGGAGAAGCCCGTCTGGTTGGTCAGCGGGTCCCGGGGGGCATGGCGGGAGCGCAGCAGCAGATAGCCATCCTCGTTCCAGAGCTGGAAGAGGACCTTCTTCTGATACTTATGGAAATCCCCCGGCAGGTGGGCGATATCGTCGTCATCGTCGTACTCGCTGGCCAGGGCCAGCAGCAGTTGCGCCACCTGTACCAGGTTGGCGTCGAAGATCTCGTCGATCTCGTGATGAGCATCCTGGTAAGAGAGCGCCAGGGCCGCGGCCCAGCCCAGGGTGACGCCGGTCAACAGCAGGCCTAGCAGCCGTCGTCGCAGGGAGAACCAGCGGGTGCCAGGGGCATGAAAGTCACGGCCAGGTCTCTCCTGATCGGAGGCGTGGCGCGATCCCTCGGGAGGGTTAGCGGGCTCGCCAGCGGTGGCAGCGCTGGGGGAAGCACCTGTGGCGGCATTGCCGGCAGAAGCACCCGTGGCGGAAGCGCCGGGGGGAGCCCCAGCGGGTTCCTGGGGGGAAGCGGCACCCCTCCTCATGGCTTGGGCATCAGATAGCCGATGCCGCGCAGGGTGCGGATGCGCTCGGCGCCGAGCTTGCGGCGGAGGTGGTGGACATGGACCTCGATGGCGTTACTCTCCGGTTCATCCTGCCAGCCATAGAGGGCCGCCTCGAGTTGGGCGCGGGTCTGGGCCCGACCGGCATGTTCCGCCAGGGTCAGGAGCAGGGAAAATTCCCGACCGGAGAGTTCCACCGGCTCCCCGCCTAGGCGGGCCAGCCGCGCCGCCGGGTCGATCTCCAGGTCGCCCAGGCGGAGGAGGGGGCTGGCATGGCCAGCGGAGCGCCGGGCCAGGGCCCGGGCGCGGGCCGCCAACTCGTCGATGTCGATGGGCTTCACCAGGTAGTCGTCGGCGCCGGCATCCAGGCCCTGCACCTTGTCATCGGTGGCGTCCCGGGCGGTGAGGATCAGGACCGGCAGGGTCTGACCGCGGCGGCGCAAGCGCCGCAGCACCTCCATGCCCGTCAGGCGCGGCAGGCCCAGATCGAGCACCAGCAGGTCGAAGTCCTCGGTCTTGAGGGCCAGATCCGCCGCCTCGCCGTCCCGTACCCAGTCCACCGTATGTCCGGCCTGGCGCAGGCCGACGCCGAGCCCGTCGCCCAGGTGGGGATCGTCTTCAGCCAGCAGGATACGCATAGGATTGTTCCCCATCACCAAATCAATCTTCTACCTGACCGGGCCGCGACCACGCGGCCGGGTCCCCTAATGCCTCAGCGTCCTCGTTCAGACCCCACACGCCCCACAGGCCCCAAACGCCCCAGGAGGGCTTCGTTGGCATAACTTGCTGATTATCTTTCTCCCTCCCCCCGGCGTGGGAGGGTTGGGGAGAGGGGGGCTAAACGATGACGCCTCAGCGGGTGACCAGCCAGGCGCAGAACCCGCTCCAGGCCAGTACCAGGGGGACTAACAGCCCATAAGTTCTGGTGATCGCCTCCTCGGTGCGACCCCGCTTGTAGCCGGTGAACATGGCCGCGATCAGGTTCTCGCCATGCGCCAAGCTGCTGACCAGGACGCCCAGGATATGGATGATGACGATCCAGAGCATGGTCGTGGCCAGGAACTCATGGACCTCCCCAAAGAGTTCCCAGTTCTCGCCCTGATAGGCGATCCAGCCGCTACCGGCGGTCAGGAGCCCCAGGGTCAGCATGGCAAGGATAGCCCAGCCCGCGGCGGCATTGTGACCCGCGTCGTCCTCCACCTTGCGGCCAAAGGGCGCGGACAGCAACCCCTGGACGTAAGCGAACACCGCCTGGCGACCGCGGACGAAACTGCTGAAGCGGGCATGATGGCTGCCCATGAAGCCCCAGAGCAGGCGAAAGAGGACCAGTCCCAGCAGGGCCCCGCCCAGGGTGGCATGGACCAGACGCCACTCCTCGCTATCACCGGTCAGCCAGGCCAGGGTGAAGAGCACCGCCAGCGCCCAGTGGCCAATGCGCACCGGCCAGTCCCAGATCAGGACCCGCGCGGGCTGCGCCGGGTCCTGAATCCGCCGCCCCGCCTCACTCCCGGGTGGCGGAGCGGGGGGCGCGGGCGAGTGAGCCTTGGGCGGGGCTAGGGGGAAGGCCGGCTGGGCCCCGTTCGCCGCGGCCAGTCGGGGTTGCGCAAGCGGGCGCGGGTGCTCAATCATCGTCTTCCTCCTCCCAGGGGCGGCCATTGGGCATGACGATCTCCCGCTCGCGATAGCTGCCCTCGGCGGCGCGGGTATGACAGGCGCCACAGTTGGCGGGGCTCTTGACCATGGCGTCCTGCCAATCGCTGGCCGGGACCTCGTGGTGCTTGCGCTTGAACCAGGGGGTGGCGGTCAGCCGCGGCGGTTCGCCACCGGGGGTGACGGGGGCATGAACCTTGTCGCCACCGGCATGCTTGACCAGAAAGCCCTCGATGCTCCGGCGCGTCGGCTCGTCGAGGCTGGCGTTGTCCCCGTAATGCCGATCCAGCCGGGCCATGACCGCGCGCCAGCCCTGCGCGTCGAGCAGGGCGGGGGGAAAGGCCAGGTGGCAGGCACCGCACTCCGCCGCGAAGGCGGGCGGCGCCCCGGCGGGGATCACCAGCTTGTCGGCCTGGGCGGCCAGGGGTAGGGCCAGCAGGGATGCAAGGAGATTAGGGGCTTTCATCTCAGCGTCCTCCGGTCAGGAAGGCGATCAGGTCGGCCTTTTCCGCGGCGCTACAGTCCCGTCCCATGACTTCCTTGCAGTTGCGGCCAAACCATTTGTCTACCTTGGCCCGGTCGGTGAATCGCTCGGGATTGGCGCCCGGGGCCAGGGGTTTGATGGGCTTGCCGGTGACGCTATGCTGCCCGGCCTGAGTCGGGTCGTCCCGATGACAACTGGAACAGGATGGCAGCTTGGCCGAGATCCCAAAGTCGCGCTGGTACAAGGCCGCGCCCCGTTGCGCCGAAGGGGTGAAGCCGCCCTGCTGACGGCTGGCCTCGGTCGCGTAGTCCTTCATCAAATTCGTGGGGGTGGCGGCCTGCACGCTGGCCGTGACCAGGACCGGGAGCAGGAAGAGGAGGGGTTTCATTGGGGCAATCTCCGGGCGTGATGAAATGAGTCATGCTCAGGGTTCACGGTGGCTAGTTTGATTGCCCAAGCTTAAGGTTCCCTTAGCGGACCGCTAACCCTCCTGAAAGGGCCGGCCACGCCCCGGAAGAGGGCAGTCTCCGCTGAGGTGTTTTAGGCGAGGGCGCGCTAAAATGTCTGAAAAAGATCAACCTTAAAGGAGGCTGAATCCCATGCACCCCCGCCCGCTCCCTTGTCGCGCGCCCACCTGGCGCCCCCTCGCTGGACTCATTCTGGCCGTGCTGATCGGCCTTCTCAGCACCCAGTTGCTGGCGGATCAGGACGATGATGACGACGATGACCGGTCGAAAGAGTCCGTCAATGCGGATTGGATCGAAGACCTGCGCGAGGGCAAGATCAGTCTCGCCGGTGATGACGCCGCGGTCGACATGCTGATCCTGCAACGCCACATCCCCATCCCCTATGACTACATCGCCACCCTGATGCGCACCCCGAACGCCTTTGGCCAGGGCGTGGCCTGCATCATCTGCCACTCCTCCAACGACCCGGCCAAGAGCTACCGCGGCCTGGATCTTTCCACCTGCGACGGGATCAGGAAGGGTTCCACCGAGACCCCGGCCCGGCCCCTGTTCGAGCCCGGCAAGCCGGCCAAGACCAGCATCCTCGGCCGGCGCATGCGCAACAACCGCATGCCGCTGGGCGTGCATTTCAGCACCCACGCCAAGCCTGAGAGCGTGACCGCCGTCCTCAACTGGATCGCGGCGGGGGCGAAAAACGATGCCCAATTCCAGGACCAGGTCCTGCCCTTGTTCAGGACGGACGGCGCCTTCGCCCCGGGATCACCCGCCTGCACCCAGTGCCACATGTCCAACCAGGAGCCGCCCAGCTTTCACGAACTCGACATGACCAGCCACGAGGGCATCATGCTGGGGGCGGACTCCGTGGCCAAGGGCGTGGACAAGGCCACCAAGATCGTCATCCCCGGCAAGCCCGAGGACAGTAGCCTTTATCAGCACCTGGTGGAGGACCGCATGCCGCCGGGCATACCGCCCACCGCGGATCGGGATCACCCCAACACCCTCATCCTGTTGCGCTGGATCGAGCAGGGCGCCAATTGCCGGTGAACCCCAGCCGTCGGCGCCTGCTGCAAGCCCTGGGCTTGGGGCTGGCGGGTAGCGCCGGGTGGCTGCCCCGGTCCGGCCGGGCGGAGACGCCCCGCCCGCCCCAACTGGGTGAGGCGCGCCTGCTGCGGCGCTGGGTGACCGGTAATAGCCGGCTGGCGCCAGTCACCCTGATACCTGCTCCCGACCGGGACGGCAATCGCGATCATTCTCCGGTCCCCAGCCCTGGCAGGAATTTTGCCATAAGTCCCGAAGGTCCCCGGTACGCCAGTCCCGCCAGCAGTGCCGACGCCGCCCCGACGGTAAGCGACGTCGGGAGCTACCCTAGCAGTCCCGCTGCCCTGGCCGCCGCCCGGTTACTGTTTGCCGGCGAGACCACCCTGGGTCTGGTCGACCCGACGGTGGCGGAGGCGCTCTGGCAGCGACCCCACCACCTGCCCGGTGGGGCCGTCTTCCGCCCCCGGGCGACGGCCGACACCCTCCTCGGCGCCGGGCGGGGCGCGCTGGGCGTCTGGGGGCTGGCGAACGGGGAACCCCGGTGGCGGCGGGAGGCCCAGCGGCAGTTCGGCGTCCCCGCCCTGACGGCGGAGGCGATCTTCGTCGGCGATGGTCATGAACTCCTGGCCCTCGATCTGGCCAGCGGCGTTCCGCGCTGGCGGTTCGCCGCCGTCGCGGACACCCAGATCAGTTACGCCCCGGCGGTGACCCGGGACAAGGTCCTGGTGGGTCCCGGGGATGGCCGCCTCTACGCCCTGGACCGTCATAGCGGCCAGCTCCTCTGGGAACGGCATCGCGCCGAGGACTGGAAGTATCTGCGCCAGCTCCACCTCGCCAGCGAGGACCTCCTCGTCGCCGGAGGCTATACCGAAAAGCTCTACGGCATCGACCTGCGCGGCGGTGAACTGCGCTGGACCTTCAATGCCGGGAATTTCATCAATTCCCACCACCTGAGTGGCGACGGCGCCTTCCTCTGGTCCCCGACGGGTTGGATCTATGCCCTGGATGTTTACTCTGGCGAGGTGCGCTGGCGCCACCGCACCACCGCTTATCGGGGGGAAGCCCAGGAATGGGCGCCGCTGATGGCGGAACTGGCAAGCGCGGATGGGCGGCTGTTCGCCCTCGACATGAACTCCGTCCTTCATGTTTTGGACTTGGAGAACGGCGAGGAGTTGGCCCGCTTTCCCCTGGCCCCGGTCCAACCTTTCGTGACCCCCCTCAGCGGTCAGGAAATCGCCGTGGGTAGCAGGGAGGGCGAACTCTGGTTGCTCGCCTTGGAGGGGCCGGCCAGCGCGTCGCTAGGCTGATCGGCTAGTTGACCATTCCGCCAATCCGATTTTAGCCAAGGCGGAAATTGACACTTATAAACAGTGCCTTGTAATAAAGGCATTCGTAAAGGTGGTGGTGAAACTGACTACTAGCGATAAACCGGCGGGGGGGAGGGGTCTGGCGAAGGGAGCCGGATGACGAAAGCCCCGTCTGATGCGGGGCTTCCGGTAATTTGCCGACTGGGCCGTTGGCTTGCTCGCTGACAGGTTATATCAGTTGTAGCCTTTCAGCCCCCCTCTCCCCAGCCCTCCCCCGCCAGGGGGGAGGGAGCAAGAGAGTCCTTGTCAGGACTCAAACCCGATCAAAGCGATTGGCCTTCAAGACTCAAACCAGACAAAGCCATCGGCATTCAAGGCTCAAACCAGACAAAGCGATCGGCATTTATGACTCAGACCAGATCGAAGCGATCGGCATTCAAGACTCAAACCAGACAAAGCGATCGGCAATCATGACTCAGACCAGATCGAAGCGGTCCGCATTCATGACCTTGGTCCAGGCGGCCACGAAGTCTTGGACGAACTTCTCCCGGTTGTCATCCTGGGCATAGACTTCGGCATAGGCGCGCAGGATGGAGTTGGAGCCAAACACCAGATCGACCCGGGTCGCCGTCCACTTGACCGCGCCGGTCTGGCGGTCGCGGATCTCGTAGCGGTTGCTGCCGGTCGGTACCCAGGTGTAGGCCATGTCCGTCAGGTTGACGAAAAAGTCGTTGGTCAGGGCGCCGACGCGGTCGGTGAAGACGCCATGCTGGGTGCCGCCGTGGTTGGTGCCCAGCACCCGCATACCGCCGATGAGGGCGGTCATCTCCGGGGCGGTCAGGCCCATGAGTTGGGCGCGGTCGAGCAGCATCTCCTCGGGCTGCACGACATAGTCCTGCTTCTGCCAGTTGCGGAAGCCATCGTGCAGGGGCTCCAGGACCTCGAAGGACTCGACATCCGTGAGCGCCTGGGTGGCATCCCCCCGCCCAGGGACGAAGGGCACGTTGATGTCGAAGCCCGCGGCCTTGGCCGCCTGCTCGACGCCGACGTTACCCGCCAGCACGATCACATCCGCCACGCTGGCGCCGGTCTCGGCGGCGATCCCCTCCAGCACCTTCAGCACCTTGGCCAGGCGCGCCGGCTCGTTGCCTTCCCAATCCTTCTGCGGGGCGAGGCGGATGCGGGCGCCATTGGCGCCACCGCGCTTGTCCGAGCCGCGGAAGGTGCGGGCACTGTCCCAGGCGGTGCTGACCATCTCGCTGACGCTGAGCCCGCTGGCGGCGATCCTGGCCTTGACCGCGGCGACGTCGTAGTCAGCGCGACCGGCGGGGATCGGGTCCTGCCAGATCAGGTCCTCGGCGGGCACGTAGGGGCCGAAGTAGCGCGTCTTGGGGCCCAGGTCGCGGTGGGTCAGTTTGAACCAGGCGCGGGCGAAGACCTCGGAGAAGTAGGCCGGGTCCTGATGGAAGCGCTCGGCGATCTTGCGATAGGCCGGGTCCATCTTCATCGCCATGTCGGCGTCGGTCATGATCGGGTTGTAGCGGATCGACGGGTCCTCGACGTCCACCGGCTTGTCCTCTTCCTTGATGCTGACCGGTTCCCACTGCCAGGCACCGGCCGGACTCTTCTTCAATTCCCACTCGTGGTTGAGCAGCATGTCGAAATAGCCGTTGTCCCACTGGATGGGGTGGGTGGTCCAGGCCCCCTCGATGCCACTGGTGACGGTGTCGCGGCCGACGCCGCGGGTCTGGTGGTTGTTCCAGCCCAGGCCCTGCTCCTCCAGGTCAGCCCCCTCCGGCGCGGGGCCCAGGTTGGCGGCGTTGCCGTTGCCGTGGGCCTTGCCCACGGTGTGACCACCGGCAGTCAGGGCGACGGTCTCCTCATCATTCATCGCCATGCGGGCGAAGGTGACGCGCACGTCGTGGGCGGTCTTGAGCGGATCGGGCTTGCCGTCCACGCCCTCCGGGTTAACGTAGATCAGACCCATCATCACCGCCGCCAGGGGGTTTTCCAGATCCCGCTCGCCGGAGTAACGGGAGCCCTCGCTGCCGCTGGGGGCAAGCCATTCCCGCTCGGAACCCCAGTAGATGTCCTTTTCCGGATGCCAGATGTCCTCGCGACCGAAGGCGAAACCGTAGGTCTTGAGACCCATGGACTCATAGGCCACGGTGCCGGCGAACAGGATCAGATCAGCCCAGCTCACCTGGTTGCCGTACTTTTTCTTGATCGGCCACAGCAGGCGCCGCGCCTTGTCCAGGTTGGCGTTGTCGGGCCAACTGTTGATGGGGGCAAAACGCTGATTGCCCCGGCCGCCACCCCCCCGGCCGTCGGCGATGCGGTAGGTGCCCGCGGAGTGCCAAGCCATGCGGATCATCAGGCCGCCATAGTGACCCCAGTCGGCGGGCCACCAGTCCTGGCTGTTGGTCATCAGCTCGGTCAGGTCCCGCTTGAGCGCGGCAACGTCGAGTTGCTTCAACGCCTCACGGTAGTTGAAGTCGGGCCCCATCGGGTTGGTCTTGCTGTCGTGCTGATGCAGGATGTCGAGATTCAGCGTCTTTGGCCACCAAGCCATGTTCGCGTTGCCCACGGCCGTGTTACCGCCGTGCATCACCGGGCATTTGCCGGAAGTCGTCGTAGTGGAAGTCATGGCTGTCTCCGATCGTGGTTGCGTTGACTGACGGACGAGGTGCGCGGAGGCTTGGGCAGTTCGCGGTCACCTCTTGGCTGTGAATTGATACTAGGTTCAATCCACGCCCGCGGCTAATCGTTTCGCCGTATCTCGCTGATCGGGGCTGCCTATTGATTTTCGTCAAGCTGGGGAGGTGACGGGCAAACGCCGCTGACCCGATTGCGCCCCCCGGTCTTGGCGGCATAGAGCGCCTGATCGGCCCGGGCGTAGAGGACATCCAGCGTCGGGATGGCGGGCGTCAGGGTGGCGACGCCAATGCTGACCGTGACGGCCAGTTCCCGGCTCGGCCCCGGTGTCAGGTCGCTAGCTTGAGTGATGGCTGGTTCGCTGACAGGGCTGGTCCAGCGCTGGGACTGCAAGCCCAGCCGGAGACGCTCGGCCAGTTGGCAAGCCGACTCCTGGCCGGTTTCCGGCAGCAGGATGGCGAATTCCTCGCCGCCCATGCGGCCGATGAGGTCGGAGGTCCGGATCGCCTGGCGGCAATGCTCCGCCACGCCGCGCAGGACGGCATCGCCGGCCTGATGGCCATGGGTGTCGTTGACATCCTTGAAGTGGTCGATGTCGAGGATCAGCAGGGACAGCGGCTCGCGGTAGCGTTGCGCCTGGGCCAGGTGGGTGGCGGCGGTGGCGTAGAAATGACCGCGATTGGCCAGTCCCGTGAGGTCGTCGGTCGTCGCGCGGCGCTCCAGTTCCTCCCGCAGAAAGTGCAACTCGGTGATGTCGGTGGCCAGTCCGATCAGCCGGTCCGGCTGTCCGGACTCCCGCAGGGGGACCTTGACCGTCCAGAAGTAATAGGTCTTGCCATCACGGCCGACCAGGCGTTCTTCGCGACTCTGGGATTGCCCGCTGGTGAAGACCGCCTCGTCGAGCTCACGGAGGTGGGCGACGGCCTCCGGCGGCAGCACCTCGGTTTGCAGGCTGCCGACCAAGGCCGAGATGGGGTGCCCCAGAAAGTTGGCCACCGCCTGGTTGACATAGAGAAAGCGCCCGGCGCGATCCTTCATGAAGACATGGGCATCCAGGTTGCCCAGAACGGTGTTGAGCAGCAGGTTCTGGTGGTGGAGTTCGTCCTCCAGGCGCCGGCGCTCGCTGATGTCATGGACGATGGCGACCAGCACCGGCCCTTCCGCCATATGAAGGGGGGTGCAATAGACCTCGACGCACCGGCGTTCGCCGTTGGCCAGGACCTGGTCATAGACCAGATAGTCGCGGGCGCCCGCGACGGCCCGTTGCAGATCCTCCAGGACATCGTCCGCCGGGGATTGGCAGATGTCCTGAAAACGCTGGTCCAGAAAGGCGGCCCGCGACCAGCCATAGAAGCGGCAGGCCGCGGCGTTGGCATCGCGGATCGCCCCGGTCCGGGGCTCGAGTTCCAGGATGACCGAATTGTTGTCATGGATCAGCCGGCGCAGGCGGGCTTCACTGCCGCGCAAGGCCTGCTCGGTCCGGTCACGGCGGCGCTGGGCGCGGATCAGCAGGACGAACACGGTCGCCAGCACGGCGACGAAGAGCAGCGCTACCAGCAGCAGGCGCAGGGAATCCTGCCCCCAGTCCAGGAGGTAGTCCTCGCTGGCGATGCCGACGGCCACCAAGAACGGGAAGTCACTGATCTGGCGATAGCCATAGAGGCGCTGGGAGCCGTCGACCGGCGAGATGATCTCGATATGGCCGGCCGGTCCCTGGTTCAGCACCGCCAGGCGCGTGGGGATATTGGGCTCGGGTCGGTTGTCGACCTCGATCGGCCCGGGAAAGCGCACCACGGCGGCCCCATCGTCCAGCCGCCGCAAGACCACCACACCCTTCTCCCCGAGGGCGATGTGACTGAATTGTTCATGCAGGACCGCGAGTTGGACGGCTACGACCGCGGCGCCGAGAAATTGCCCCCCGGGGTCCCGGATGGCCCGCGCCACCCACATCGTCGGCAGCCCCGAGATGCGGCCGATCGCCACCCGGGAGAAGACGATATCGGCGGCGGGATCATCACGAACTTGCTGGAAAAAAGGCCGATCCGCGATCGAGAACGGTATCTCCTGGCCCAGACTGCAATAGAGCCCCTGGCCTTGCGCGTCAAAGATCCGTAGCGCAGTGGCAATGGGGTGGCCGGCGGCATGGGCTTTCAGCCAGGCATTGATCTGGTCCGCGTAGCGCTCCGATTGCCCCGGCACCAGGGCCTCCGGCGTGAGCGTGTCGGAAACCACCTGGACCGTGCGGGCCGCGGCGTCGAACTCGGCATTGATCTGGGATTCCAGCACCAGGGCCAGGTTGTTGACATCGGTAATGGCCGCCGCCTGGGCCGCCGAGCGCGTGACCAGGACCTGATAACCGATCAGGGCGGCAAACAGGAGGAGGATGACGGAAAAGACCAGTCCCTGCTTGAGCTCGCGGGGCGAAAACGGCTGCGGACCCAGGTTGCTGAAGGTGTTCACGGAGGCGAAAGCGAAGCGGGGGAGGGGAGGGTTGGCGTCTGGTAAGACCACAATAGCCCATCGCCGGCGGGCGGGCATACCTTTTTATGCCCCCCGGGCCTGGAGTACCGTGGCTAAATGACCCCATGGCCTCGTTCGCCCCTTGGAGCGGGTGGGTCCGTTTCGCGAAGCCCGTACCGGCTTTAGGCGGGTGGTGGGACTAGAATGGGCGGCATGGTCGCCACCGTCACCCTCGTCTTCATCGTCGTCTACCTGGGCATGATCCTGGGCGGTCTCCCCTTTCTGCAACTGGACCGCACCGGGGTGGCCCTGCTGGGGGCCATCGCCCTGGTGGGGCTGGGCGCGGTCAGTACCGAGGCGGCGGTGCAGTCGCTCCACCTGCCGACCCTCATCCTGCTCTTCGCCTTCATGGTGCTGTCGGCGCAGCTGCGGCTGGGGGGCTTCTATGCCTGGGTCACCCTCAAGCTGGCGGCGCTGCCGCTGCGCCCCACGCTGTTGCTGGGCGCCCTGGTCGTGGTGGTCGGGGCACTCGCGGCGGTCTTCAGCAACGACGTCGTCTGTCTGGCGGTGGCGCCGGTCCTGATCGACGCCTGCCGGCGGCGCCAACTGGATCCCATGCCCTTCCTGCTGGGGCTGGCCTGCGCGGCCAACGTCGGCTCCGCCGCCACCCTGATCGGCAACCCGCAGAACATGCTGATCGGCGCCACCCTGGGATTGTCCTTTGGCGGCTACGTCGCCGAGGTGATTGTCCCGGTCCTGCTGGGCCTGCTGGCGACCTGGGCCATCCTGGCCTGGCAGACGCGGGGACGCTGGCACGCCCGGGGGGAGGTCGCGCCGCTCCATTCGCCGGACGCGGACGAGGAGGCGCCGGTCTTCGACGCCTGGCAGACCACCAAGGGCCTGCTGGTGGCGGGAGCACTGCTCGGGGTGTTTCTGCTGACCTCCTGGCCCCGCGAGGCGGCGGCCCTGATCGGTGCCGGGGTCCTACTCACCAGCCGCCGCCTGCATTCCCGCCAGATGCTGGGGCTGGTGGACTGGGAACTGCTGGTCCTGTTCGTCGGCCTTTTCGTGGTCAACCACGCCCTCCAGGACAGCGGCCTGGTGGCCCAGGGGGTAGCGGCCCTGGCGGCAATGGGGGTGCCGCTGGAACAACCGGGGATACTCTTCGGCGCCTCGGTACTGCTGAGCAACCTGGTCTCCAACGTGCCGGCGGTGATGTTGCTCCTGCCGGTGGCGACCGATCCCCTGGCCGGCCCCATCCTGGCCCTGGCCAGCACCCTCGCTGGCAACCTCCTGCTGGTGGGCAGCATCGCCAACCTGATCGTCGCCGATGCCGCGGCACGGCGCGGGCTGACCCTCGACTGGCGCACCCACGCCCGCGCCGGGGTGCCCGTCACCCTGGTGACCCTGGCCATCGCCGCCGCCTGGCTGGCCTGGCGCGCGGGCGGGAGCCCGGTTTAGTCGCTACTCATCCGTTGGCTTTCGCGGCTGGACAAGGGGGAATGAACGGCTACTTTAAGAGGTAGATGCTTCCGCCAGCGGCAGGGCATGACCAAGGCCGCATGGCATCTACCCCAACCATCATGGAGGTCGCTTTCCCACTCGACCGAGGACGGAAAGCGGTGGTTCGCTGTTGACCCTGCGTCGGAGGTTTAAGACATGTCCCTGATTTCACGTGCTCTAGCCGAGATGGCTTCATTCCAGATCGGGAGCCGGATTTCAGGAAGGTTGCACCCGCCTGGCGGTATGGAGCGAACTTGGCCTTCAGATCTCAGCGGCTAGGCGCAGGGTGGCCTTTCGGGTTCGATCGCTCAAACGAAAGCCGAGTTGCTGAAGATCGTCGATCAATGGCTTGACTGCTGCCACCAGCCCCCGGCGTTTGGCGTCCAATAAGACGCCGAGCGTGCCGGTCAACCTGAGCCCCAGAACCTCCGCATAGCGCCGCGCAAGGGCATCGTCCAGGATGACGACGGCATCGGTTGACTCCAGGGCCATCAGCAGAACACTGGTCTCGCCGTGGCCTAGATCAGGAACCAGGCGTGTCAGTTTCTTGACCACCGGGTCGCGCAGATCGACCCAGGGCAGGTTTTCGGGGGTTGGTAGATCGAGCCCGCGGCGTCTGCCCTCGGCCAACTCCTCCGCTACGGCGGTCGGCACAACGACCCTGGCCACGAGGCGTGGCAATAGCTCCAGGTGCCCGATCTGGTGCAAGTATTGCAGCGGCGAGGTGTTGCAGATGACCTCAGACAAGGGACGTCTGCCGCTCCAGCTCGTCCGCCGTTAGGCGGAAGGTATCGACGCCATAATCGACCAGTCTGGTCAGAAACAGTGTCCGTGGTATGCCGGCCAGACGAGCTGCTGCCCCTGAGGAAAGCCTTTCCAGTTCAAAGAGTTTGACCGCGGCAGCCAGCCGGATCTCCGCGGCCGCTTCTTCATTAGAAAGCTTGAGCGACAACAGCGACTCGTCGGGGATATTCAATATTAATTGGCTCATAGTGTGACACTATCTGAAATAACCGTTGAGCCCCTTTTCCTCTCGATGTCCTTCAAGATACAGGTAGACCCAGGAGGGGATCCGGAGTTGCCAGTATCTCCCTCTTTCATCTGCGCGGGCAACAGCCGGCGGGTTGGCTTGGCTGTTCCAGGGTTTTCCTTCAATTCCCGCTCCATGAAGGGGCTATAGGGTTCGGGTAATTCATACTTGCCCAAGCTGATCTTGATCGCGATCTCCCACGGGGTCGCCGGTTTGATCTCGACCTGGTTAGCGCCGTCAGCAATGGCCCTACGAGCCAGGCGCGGTAGCTGCGGATCATCGAGCAAAAGGTTATGGCCACGACGGCCTGGGCTTCTCTCGACATCGAATTCAAGGCGATGATGACACAACCGGGGGGTGGCTGCCTCAGATGGCGGGGGATACCGCCATCGATGGGGGGCGACGGGCGAACCTACTTGGGAAGCGGCGTATTGGCGACACTCTTGCCGTTCAGGTCGATGCTCTTGAAGTCTAGGGTCATGACGTCCGGGCTCTCGAACGAACGGAGGCTATAGGTCTTGTTCTTGAGGTCGGCAACTACGGTCCACTCGGTGTATTCATAGGCATTCGCGCCGCCGCCGTAGCCGCTCGAAGCATCCAGATAGATCGCGCCGTAGGGGATGTCGAAGTTGTTCAGGATGTGCCAGGCGCGGCTGCGCTGGACGTCCGTCGATGCATTGTCAGGCGTGTTGAGCACGAACAGGGCCGCCCGGACGAAGCGATCCGAGCTGAGCATGCTGCCAGGAAGGCCATGCAGTCCGTTGCCGGAACTGGCTGGCGGGAAGACCTTGCCCTTCACCTCCAGCGGCTTCTTATCCAAGCCGCTGAGGTTCACATAGTTGCCGATGTTGGCCAGGTGCCAGGCTAAGGGCGGGTCGTTGGTCATCACGCCGATCACATTGTCGGTGATCGCCAGGCGCCCCTCGAGATACTCGACGACAATGCTGCCACCCTGGGCATCGTGCAAGGTCATGTGTGCCTTCGGCGTGCCGCCCCACTCCTTCATGGGTGCGTTGCTCACGTACAGGTTCGCGAGGGCCTTGCGCACTTCCTCGACCGTCGCGAAATTGGTGAGCGCATAGGTCAGCAACTGCTGAGGGGCGATGCTGTTTGATGCCTGGTGGGCCGGTACGTCCTGGTAGTGGGCGCTATTCGGGGCATTCAGCAGCCCACCGGCAAGACCGGCCTCGTTTATACCGTCGACGTAAAAGGGCAGGCCGAAGACGTTGGTCGGCGCGGTGTTTATTCGTTGATCCATAAGCGGGCGAATCCGCATCGACGATCCCCCTGAATCCGCCATCACCGCATCACGCACACCCGATTGCGCCCCGCCTCCTTGGCGGCGTAAAGCGCCTGGTCGGCTAGCTCGAACAGTTCCTGGCTGATCTGGAATCCGGACGAGCTGAGGTTATCTGGCTTTCCAACGTCGCCCGGTTCACCTGACCCGCCTAACTGACCCGTTCCGGCCGACTCATACGCTCCGCCCAACTCAACGGCCCTGCCTGGGGGGGTGGACCCCGCCCCGCCGCCCGGCTGCACACTGGCAACGCCAATGCTCACGCTGACCCAGTCGCTGGCGCTGGAGCGGGCATGGGGGATGGCCAGGGCCTGCACCGCCGCGCGCACCTTCTCCGCCAGAGCCAGGGCCTCCTCCGGGCCGCTGCCCGCCAGCAGGGCGGCGAATTCCTCCCCGCCGTAACGCGCCACCAGGTCCTCGGCGCGGCCGATGGTCTGGCTCAGGGCATCGGCCACCCGCTCCAGACAGGCATCCCCGGCGATGTGGCCATAGTGGTCGTTGTAAGCCTTGAAGTGATCGACATCCAACATGAGCAGGGACAAGGGGAACCGATGGCGCGCCGCCCGCCGCCATTCCACGGCCAGCCGCTCCTCCAGGGCGCGGCGGTTGGCGACGCCGGTGAGGGGGTCGCGGTGGCTCAGGTTACGCAGCAGATCGCTCTGGGCCTTGAACCGGAGGTGCATGGTCACCCGGGCGCGCACCACCGGCGGGTTGAGGGGCTTGGTGATGAAATCGCTGGCCCCGGCCTCCAGGGCGCGGATCTCGCTCTTGGGGTCGTGAGCCGCGGTCACGAACACCACGGGGATGTCGGGATAGTCCCGCTGGAGGGCGACGCAGGTGTCATAGCCATCCAGGTCGGGCATGCGGGCGTCGAGCAGGATGAGATCCACTGGTGCTTCGGCCATCATCGCTAGGGCCTGCATGCCGCTGGTGGCATAACTGACATCGCCCAGGTCTTCGATGGCATTGCACAGCACCTCGATGGCTAACCGTTCGTCGTCCACCACCAGGATTTTGGGATTGGTCATCAACGTGCGTTCTCCTTCCCGGGCCGCCTCTTGGGTCTGGTCATCATCGCCTATCCTCCTCAGGGGCCGCTGGGGCCGGCGGTATAAAGCTCATTTCCGCCAACAATGCCATGGCTGCGTCAAGGATGAAGCGCTTCATATCGGAGCAAGGCATGATAGAGCCCCAGGCGTGTAAGATGCACTCGTGCAACCTTTTCTTCTAACCCTAGCCCAATCTCTACACCACGGGAGCCCGTGATGCCTGCTCCGCTGAAGAAGATGGGGGAGAAAACTTATCACCGCGCGGTCGGGGCGTGAAAATGCGACGCGCTCCAGCGGGGCCGCGACCCTCGGGGACCCAGCGCGGCTACGCCATGGAGGTGCCCCTGATCATGGCGGTGGTCGGAGTCGCGGTCGCCGTGTTGCTACCCATGCTGCCGGACTGGCTCGGTAAGCTGGTGCTAGTGATCGGCGCGCTGGTCTGGCTTTGGGGTTTGCACTACATGCTTCTGACACCCGGCTGGCTGCCGGGCGCAACTCCTGGACCTGGCCGAATTGTCCGTTTGACGGTTTTCCTGGTCTTGGCCACGCTGATCTGCCTCGGGGTCGCGACCTACATCCTCAACGATGGGGTACAGGGACCCCCTGACGCCAAACTGGTCCCTGGCCAGCCGGTAGCAGGGCCTTGGCGTGAAATTCACCACCCGGGCCGCGGGCTTGTCAACCCATCGACGCCGCGGGCCAGCTAGGCCGTGGCGCGCCGCTGATGGCGCATGGCGAGGTAGTAGATCACCGGCACGGCCATGCGTGACAACAGCAGGGAGGCGATCTCGCCGGCCATGAGGGACAGGGCCAGGCCCTGGAAGATGGGGTCGTAGAGGATCACGCTGCCGCCGACCACCACCGCCAGGGCGGTGAGCAGCATGGGGCGGAAGCGGACGGCGCCGGCGTCCACCACCGCCTCGGCCAGGGGCATGCCCTCCTTGACCCGCAGCTTGATGAAATCCACCAGGATGATGGAGTTACGCACCACGATGCCGGCCCCGGCGATGAAGCCGATCATGGAGGTGGCGCTGAAGAAGGCCCCCAGGGCCCAGTGGGCCGGCAGGATGCCCACCAGGGAGAAGGGGATGGCCGCCATGATGATGAAGGGGGTGCGGAAGGAGCGGAACCAGCCCACCACCAGGGCGTAGATGAGCACCAGGACCACGGCGAAGGCCGCCCCCAGGTCGCGGAAGACCTCGTAGCTAATGTGCCATTCGCCATCCCACTTCATGGCCGGTTCGGCGGTGGAGAAGGGCTGGCGGATGTTGAGGATCTCCAGGGGCGCGGCGCGGCCCGCGGGCACGTAGGCGGCGAGCTGTTCCTTGAGGGCGAGGATGGCGTAGAGGGGGCTCTCCTCCGCCCCGGCTACGTCCGCGGTGACATAGACCACCGGCAACTGGTTCTTGCGATGGATGCTTTTCTCCCCGACCCCCTGTTCGAGGCGCACGACCTCGCCCAGGGGCACGCAGCGCTGGTCGCCGCAGATCGGCAGGGGCCGCAACTCGCCCGGCCGGGCGCGCTGGTCGAGGGGCAGGCGCAGGCGGATGAGGACGTCCTCGGGTTCGTCCACCCCATGAAGCAGGCCGGCATCGGCGCCGGCCTGGGCGATGCGCAGGGCCTCCGCCACCTGGTCGGCGTTGATACCCAGCAGGGCGGCCTTCTCCTGGTCGAAGTGGAAGCGCACCTGGGGCTGGTCCGCCTCCACGTACCAGTCCACGTCCACCACCCCGGGGGTGGCTTCGAAGAGGTCGCGGATATGGGCGGCGATGCGGATCTGTTCCCCATAGTCAGGCCCATAGACCTCCGCGACCAGGGTCTGGAGCACCGGCGGCCCCGGCGGGACCTCGGCGACCTTGACGCGGGCGCCGTGCTCCCGGGCGATGTCCTGGATGCGCTCACGGATGCGCTTGGCGATGGCATGGCTTTGCAGTTCCCGCTCCTCGCCATGCACCAGGTTGACCTGGATGTCGGCGACGTGGGGGCCCCGGCGCAGGAAATAGTGCCGGACCAGGCCGTTGAAGTTGTAGGGGGCGGCGGTCCCAGCGTAGATCTGGTAGTTGAGGATCTCCGGCTCCGCGCTGAGGCGAGCGGCGATCTGCCGAGCGACGTTGGCGGTGTGCTCCAGGGAGGTGCCCTCGTCCATGTCGACGATGATCTGGAACTCGCTCTTGTTGTCGAAGGGCAGCATCTTCACCTTGACCGCCCCGTTCACGACCAGGGCGATCGAGCCCACCAGGAGCAGGGTGATGCCGGCGAGAAAGGCGATGCCCAGCCAGGGGCGGCGGATCATGGGGGTCATGACCCGGCGATAGGCGCGGGTCGTCAGGTCCTCCCGGTCATGGACCTGGGCCCCCTGGCGGGCATGCCAGCGCAGCATGCGGTAGGCCGCCCAGGGGGTGATCATGAAGGCGACGGCCATAGAGAAGACCATGGCCGCGGTGGCCCCCACCGGGATGGGGCGCATGTAGGGGCCCATCAGACCCTGGACGAAGGCCATGGGCAGGACGGCGGCGATGACGGTGAGGGTGGCGAGGATCAGGGGGCTGCGGACCTCGTTGACCGCCTCCACCGTCAGCTCCTTGAGGGGCCGGTCGCGGTTCTGGGGCAGGCGGAAGTGGCGCACCACGTTCTCCACGTCCACGATGGGGTCGTCGACCAGGATGCCGATGGAGAAGATGAGGGCGAAGAGGGTGACGCGGTTGAGGGTGAAGCCGAGCAGATAGAAGGTCGCCAGGGTCAGGGCCAGGGTCACCGGGATGGCGATGGCCACCACCCCGGCCTCCCGCCAGCCCAGGACCAGGGCGATCAGCAGGCTGACGCCGGCTACCGCCAGGCCCATGTGGAACAGCAGTTCGTTGGATTTCTCCCGAGCCGTCTGGCCATAGTCGCGGGTCACGGTCACCTCGACGTCCGCCGGGATGACCCGGCCGCGCAGGGTCTCGACCTTGCGCAGCACCTCGGCGACCACCTGGACGGCGTTGGTCCCGGCGCGCTTGGCCACCGCCAGGGTCACCGCCGCCTCCTCCAGTGGTGGGCCAGCGCTGAACTGGCCTGCTCCAGCCGGGTTAGCGTCAGTCGAGCCAGCCCCAGAGGGGTCAACGCCAGTCGGGCTAGCGCCAGCCTGATTAGCGCTGGTTGGGCCGGGGCCGGTCAGGCCAGCGCCAGCCGCGCCGGGGCCAGCCTGGCCAACGCTCGTCGGGTTCGGGCGGCCGAAGAGGACATAGTCCTCGATCTCCTCCGCCCCGTCCTGGATGCGGGCGATGTCGCGCAGATAGACCATCTGCCCGGCATGGACCCCGACCACCACCCCGCCCACGGCGGCGGCGCTGTCCAGGAAGCCGCCGAACTCGGTCAGGACCTCCCGCTCCCCGGCGGGAAAGCTGCCGGTACGCCGCTGACGGTTGGCCAACTCCACCAGTTCCAGGACCCGGGTCGGGTCCATGGCATAGGCGGTGAGAAGGCTCGCGTCCAGTTCCACCCGCACCTGACGTCGCTGGCCGCCGATCAGGGTGGTCTCCGAGACCTCGGGGATCTCCTTGACGGCGTCATCCACCAGGGCGGCGACGCGCCGCAGGGCGAGGTGGTCCTGGCCGCCGCCATGGAAGGTCAGGGCGAGGATGGGCACGTCGTCGATGCGCCGGGGCTTGAGCAGGGGCGGGGAGGCGCCGGGGGGGATCCGGTCCAGGTTGGCGTAGAGCTTCTGGTAGAGCTGAACGATGGCCTCCTCCTCGTCCCAGCCCACCAGGAAGCGGACGATGACCAGGGCCTGGCCGGGGCTGGAGGTGGAGTAGACGTATTCCACCCCGGGGAGCTCACGGGTGAGTTTCTCCAGGGGCCGGGTGACCCGCTGGGCCACCTCCTCGGCGCTGGCGCCGGGCATGGCGACGAAGACGTCGACCATGGGCACGACGATCTGTGGTTCCTCCTCCCGGGGCAGGAGGTACACCGCCAGGGCGCCGAGCAGGATGGCCGCCCCGGCGATCAGGGGCGTCAGGGGCGAATCGACGAAAAAGGTCAGGATGCGGGCGATGAGCCCGAAGCGGCGGACCCGATAGGTGCGCTTGGCCTTCATGACGCTCTCCCCTTCGCGTGGAAAATGGTTGCCGCTTGACCTGACCGCCGCTCAAGCTGACCGCCTCTGGCCATGACCGCGACGGAACCCCCTTGCCCCTCAAGCTGAGCCAAGCTTAAGCGTTCACCCCGCTCCCTGGGCTGGTATCAGTAGCGCAAGCCATTGATCCTGCTGCTCCCTCCCCCCTGGTGGGGGAGGGTTGGGGAGAGGGGGTCCGCATGATTACCCCGGGGTGGTCGGATCAGAGAGTCGGGCTATGTTAGAAGTTCTGATAATGCTAATTTTCTACAGTTCAGTATAGGCCCCGAGCCGGGTTTCGCCAGTGTCCGACCCCGTCCAGGTGGGTGCCGACCGATGGCCCCGGTGGACGTGAAAGACGCCCGCCGTGCCGCCGTCCAGACCTTCCCCTCCGGAGCCTAGCCCCTGAGGCTGGCCCTTCAGTCCACCACCAGGACCTTGGCCCCCCGCACCGGTCCGCGTTTCAGTTCCAGGAGGGCCCGATTGGCCTCGGCCAGGGGGTAGGTCTCCACCGCGGGCCGCAGGGGGATGGCCCCGGCGATGGGCAGGAATTCCGCGAGGTCCCGGTGGGTGACGTTGGCCACCGACTTGATCTCCTTCTCAAGCCAGAGGTGGGTGGCGTAGTTCAGCCGCAGCAGCTCCGCCTTGTCGCCCTCTTCCTTGCGGATGGCGTTGATCACCAGCCGGCCGCCGGGCCTGAGGTTGGCCAGGGCCTCCACTACTGGCCTCCAGGCCGGGGTGGTGTCGATGATGGCGTCCAGCGGCCGGGGGGCGCGCTCCGCCGTGTCCCCGGCCCAGACCGCGCCCAGCTCCCGGGCGAAGGCCTGGGCCGCGGCATCCCGGGCGAAGACGTGGACCGCGGTGTGGGGATAGAGGTGGCGGGCGAGTTGCAGGACCAGGTGGGCCGAGCCGCCGAAGCCGGTCAGCCCCAGGGCCTGGCCATCGCCGATGCCGGTCAACCGCAGGGAGCGGTAGCCGACCCCGCCGGCGCAGAGCAGGGGCGCCGCTTCGGCGTCGCCGAAGACCGGGGGGATGGGGTAGGCATAGGCCTGCGGAACGGTCAGGTACTCGGCGTAACCGCCATTCACGTCCCGGCCGGTGGCGCGGAAGCGGGGGCTGAGGTTTTCGTCGTCGGCGCCGCTGGAGGAGTGGATCCAGCCGACCCCGACCCGGGCGCCCAGCTCGAAGCGGGTCGCCCCCGCCCCCCGCGCGTCCACCCGCCCGATCACCTGGTGACCCGGCACCACCGGCAGGCGGGGTGGGGCGGTGCGGCCCTCGATCTCATCCAGTTCGGTATGACAGACCCCGCAGGCCGTCACCCGCAGGCGGATCTCGCCGGGCGCGGGGACCGGGATGGGTAAGTCCACCGCCCGCAGAGGGGCCGGGTCCCCGTCCGCCAGGGACAGGATCCGGTCGATGACCATGGCTCTCACGCGCTTATCCTCCTCACCAGGCTGATCCGTGTTGCCGAAAGCATTCATCCCCTCGGTTCAGCCTCGGGGGGGATGAGTCATGCCCCCCGAGGCGCTTCGGATTAGTGAACCGCCACGGACCCGGAAAAGCAGCGGCCGGGGAACACCGCGCATGGCACGGTAATGACTATAGGTTTAGACCCCGGCGCTGATAGGTGCCAGTCGGACAGATCCCTCATCTCCCTGCGGACATCGCCTAGCAGGCTGTTATCATGAAACCCCCTGAAGGATGGCCCCCCGCGCCCACGCTTGGCCTGGCGCCGGGATTAGCGTGAAACTCACGACAAAATCATTCATTTTCAGTGATGTGGCGCACCCCCTCATGACAGTTAGCCGGGCAGGTTCCACCCCTTCAGGACGCCAAGAACATTTTCCGGGCAGGTTGCGTCCCGTCAGGACGCCAAAATCGGTTGCAGATAACCCCACGGCCCATGCGTCGCGGTTTACACCCCCGAGACGTCACCCGACCCGCCCTCTTTCCCGCCACGCGCAAGCCAAGCCCAACACCGATTCATTCAGCCGATGCGTATCACCAGTCAGAGCCGAGCGCCCTTTGTTGACCTGATTCAGGGGCTGATGCTGATCGGGTTGCTGGGCCTGGTGGTGGGGGTGGCATTCTGGTTGTGGCCGGACGCGGCCCGCGAACAGCCTGATCCATCCAAGGACCCCGCGCGGGCCGATGACCTGACGATGGCCGCCGGCCCCGCGCGGGGCCAAGGGCAGCCAGCCTGGTCAGGGGCGGACCAGGAGGCGCCGCCGGGGACGGAAACCAACGGCCCCCCCGGTCCCGAAAGCAACCCACCGGAAACCGCGGCGCAGCGTGAGGAGCGCAGGCTCCTGAACCGCCTGCGCCAACAAGGGGTGCCAGCCGAGGCCAGGGGGCAACTGCGGCGCCAGGAGGTCGTTCTGGCGCCGGAGCTGATGAGTCATCTCACCGATTCTTCCAACTGGATGCCGGAGCTGATGAAGGCCAGCAGTTCCGTCCAGTCCCGCCGGGATGGCGAGCCGACCCGCCTGGCCCTCGACCGGGTGGAGGCGGATTCCATCCTCTGGGAACTGGGCTTGCAGGAGGGGGATGTCATCGTCCTCGTCCAGGGCGAGATCCCCCACTTCAGCCCCACCCGGGCCCTGGACTACATCCGCCAGGCGGACGCGGCCCTGGCCGCCTTCGACCAGGGGAAGCCGATCACCCTCACCGTCCTCCGCCGGGGCCAGCCCGTCCATCTGGTTTATCAACCCTGGTGACCAGCGTTCAGGCCCCCCTCTCCCCAACCCTCCCCCGCGAGGGGGGAGGGAGCAAGCGCATCAGCGGCCGTGCCATCCTTGCCCGCCCAGGCGGCGGGCGAGGGCGTGAAGGATGGGCCCAAGCTGATCGGACATGACGAGTTGTATCCACCATGACCATACCGACCTTCCCCCTGCTTGGCCCTGGCCTGCGCGGCGCCCGGAGTCCCCGGGTGGCGATCCTTGGCCGGGACGGTAGCGGCCGCGAAAGCATCTTCCGCGCCGCCGCCAGTACCGCCACGCGCCACGAGCGCC
This sequence comes from uncultured Gammaproteobacteria bacterium, assembly GCA_937862735.1. Classification (GTDB taxonomy): domain Bacteria; phylum Pseudomonadota; class Gammaproteobacteria; order Chromatiales; family Chromatiaceae; genus M0108. Next base: position 9,994 of record CALMDH010000318.1, on the reverse strand, counting down.
TGGCCGGGGTCGGCCCCGCCTACGAGGACTGCCTGGTAGAGGTGGGCCTGGACCAGATCTCCCTGGTCGCCCTGCCGGCCATCGATGGCCTGCACCCGCGTGACCCGGACGCCAGGGTGACCCTTAAGTACCTGCTTTGGGGAGATCGCTGGCCGGCCATCGCCCGCCACGAGGCCCATCAGCCGGAGACCGACTTCGCCGCCCCGGATCTGTTGCTGCTGGTACTGGATGCCACCAACCTGGAGCGGGATCTGGAACTGGCCCTGGAGTTGCTGCAACTCGGTCGCCCCATGGTCTTTGCCCTCAACCGCATGGACGAGGCCCGGGCCCGGCGGCGCTTCATCAACCTGCGTGCCCTGGAGAGGCGCCTGGGCTGGCCGGTGATGCCGACCGTAGCGCACATGGGCCTGGGGCTGGCCGATCTCTTCACCACCCTGGCGCGGGTGGCGCGGGAACACCGCGGTACCTCGGCGCGGACGGTGGCCCAGGCACCGAGTGTCCGGCCCGCCGAGCCCCTGGCGGGGGTTGCCGGCCATCTCGCCGAGCCCCTGGCAGGTGCCACCGCCCATCGTGCCGGGCCCACGGCAGGTGCCAGCACTCATCTCACCGCGACCCAGGCAGGGGCCGACGACCATCGCACCAAGCCCGTGGCGGGGGCCACCAGCCAGCGCGCTGAGCCCGCGGCGGCGGTCGCTGGCCATCTCGCCGAGCCCCTGGCGGCGATTACCGCCCTGGTCACCGCCCCGGAGGTGACGGCGGCCTTCGCCGTCCCCGCGCCCTTTCTCAGCCTGCAACTGGCGGAAAAGGACCCCTATTTCTGTAGCGAGCTCAAGGCCCATTTCCCCGAGCTCCAGGAGCGCCTGCGGGCGGTGCGGCGCAGCGCCGACGCCGCCCTGCCGCGGCCCCTGGCGGAGGAGATCCACGCCGATCGCCATCACCGCGCCGCCCTGCTCTACGAGGCGGTGCTGCGCCCCGGGCTGCGGGACGAGACCCCCCGCTGGCAGCGCTGGGCGGACGATCTCTTCCTCCATCCCAAGTGGGGCTTCGCCGGTACCCTGGCGATCTTCGCCCTGGTGCTGTTCTTCGTCTTCGAGGTCAGCGCCTTTCTCGATGGCCTCACCGTCGCCCGCCTGATCGCCTGGGCCGAGCCCTGGCAGCCGGCCTCCCTCCCCGGGGTCCTGGCCCGCGCCGTCCTGGATGGCCTCATCGGCCTCACGGGGATCGTCATCCCCTACATGCTCCCCCTGGTGCTGCTGCTGGTGGTGTTGGAGGAGACCGGGATCATGCACCGCGTCGCCTTCGTCGTCGACCGGGGCTTCCACCAGTTGGGGCTGCACGGCGGGGTCGCCCTGCCGTTCCTCATGGGGCTGGGCTGCAACGTCCCCGCCCTGGCCGCCACCGCCGCCGTCACCCGCGGCCGGGACCGCATCGTGGCCTCCCTGCTGATCACCTTTCTGCCCTGCTCGGCGCGCTCCGCCATCCTGCTGGCGGTGGGGGGCAAGTATCTCGGGGGACTGGGGGTCTTCGGACTTTTCATGCTCATCCCCATCGTCGTCAGCCTGGTGGGCAAGCTGCTCAAGCGCCGCTACCCGGAGACCACCCCGGGCATCATCCAGGAGATCCCCGCCTATGCCGTCCCGACCTGGCACCGGGTCCTGGCCAATACCTGGGAGCGCAGCCGGGACATCCTCACCATCGTCCTGCCGCTGCTGGTGGCGGGCAGCGTGGTCCTGGCCCTGCTGGCACACTATGGCGCCGACGGCTGGATCGATTGGGCCCTGACCCCGATCACCGCCGGCTGGCTGGGGCTGCCGGTCGCCCTGGGGGTGCCGATCCTCTTCGGCATCCTGCGCAAGGAGTTGTCCCTGTTGATGGTCTTCCAGGCCCTGGGGACCCAGGAACTGGCCACGGTCCTCGATACCACCCAGATCGTCACCTTCCTGGTCTTCCTGACCTTCTACGTCCCCTGCGTCTCCACCTTCGCCATGATGCTCAGGCTGCTGGGGCGCCGGGATGCCCTCTATTCCGTTGCCCTCTCCATCGGCGTCGCCCTGGTGGTGGCGGCGGCAGTGCGCTGGCCACTGGAACTGGCGGCCTGGCTGGCCTGAAGGGGCGTCCGCCATGGAGCCATGGCCAGGCCGATAGGGTGCAGGGGTCCATGGGTGAGCGTGTCCTCTGATCAGGTGGTCACCGTCCAGCCCCCTCTCCCCAACCCTTCCCCGCCAGGGCGGAGGGAGGAGGAGCATCAGCGGCTGGTGCTACCTCTGTCAGCCCAGGCAGCGGGTGGGGGCCTGGGACGAACACAGTAGGCGGGTAAAGGGGCATCCAGGATAATGCCCGGTAGAAGGACATCAGCCAGCCCCGCGTCCCTTGGAGAGAATATCCATGCACCCGTTCATTCTCGTACTCACGGTCAGCCTGCTGCTGGGGGGATGCGGCGATGCACCCGCGCCGCGGTCCGCCGAGGCCCTGCCACCCTTCGTCAAGACCGTCGCCGTGACGGCGGGGGAACGGCAGACCCTGGGGTTGTCGGGGACGGTGCGCGCCCGCGTGGAGTCCCCGCTGGCCTTTCAGGTCGGGGGGCGGATCAGTCGGCGGGCGGTGGACGCGGGGCAGGCGGTGAGCGCCGGCCAGGTCCTGTTTGAACTGGACCGGCGCGACCTGGAGCAGTCCCTGGCCGCCATCGAGGCCGATCTGGCGGGCGCCGAGGCGGGACTGGCCACGGCGGAGGCCGAACTGGCCCGCTATCGCCAGATGCGCGAGCAAGGCTTCACCAGCGCCCAGGAGGTGGAGCGGGCCGAACTGTCCTGGCGGGAGGCCCAGACCCGGCGCGATGCCGCCACCGCCCGGGTGGCCCAGGCGCGCAATGCCCTGGAATACGGCCGCCTCCAGGCCCCGGCCGCCGGGGTGCTGATCGACGTCACCGGCGAGCCCGGTCAGGTGGTCGCCGCCGGTCAGGCGGTGGCCACCCTCGCCCAGACCGGGGAGCGCGAGGTCGAGGTCTATTTTCCCGAGGGCGTGACGCCACCCGCCGCCGGGGAGGCCCTGCTGGCGGACGGCGCCGTCCTGCCCCTGGGGTTGCGCGAGACGGCCGGGGCCGTGGACCCCCAGGGCCGGACCCGCCGGGCCCGCTATACGGTGTTGCAGCGGCCGGATGAGCTGGTGCTGGGCGCGGTGCTGCGCGCCCGCTTCGCCGCCGCGGACGCGGCTGACGCGGGCGCGGCCGGGATCGACTTCAGGGTGCCCCTCGGGGCCCTCGACGAGCGGGGTCAGGGGCCGCGGGTCTGGCGCTTCCAGGAGGGGGCCGTCACGCCGGTCCCGGTCAGGGTCCTGGCGCTGGATGGCGAGTACGCCCGCATCCACGGGCCCCTGTCCGCCGGGGAGCGGATCGTGGCCCTGGGCACCCATCTCCTGCATGAAGGCATGGCGGTTCGGGAGCTAGGCCGATGAGCTTTCCCAACCTGTCCGCGCTCGCCGTGCGCGAGCGCGCGGTGACCCTGTTCCTGCTCATCCTGGCGGTGCTGTTCGGCGTTTACGCCTTCCTCTCCCTGGGGCGGGCGGAAGACCCCGCCTTCACGGTGCGGGTCATGGTCGTCACCGCGGCCTGGCCCGGGGCGACGCCCGAGGAGTTACGGACCCAGGTGGTGGACCGGTTGGAGAAACGCATCCAGGAGGTCGAGCACCTCTACCGCATCGAGACCACCATCCGCCCCGGTCAGGCCAGCCTGCAGGTCGAGTTTCTCGACTCGACGCCCCAGGCGCGGATCGCCGACCTCTTCTATCAGGTGCGCAAGCGCCTGCTGGACGAGGCGCGCCACTTGCCGGTGGGGGTCATCGGGCCTATCGTCAACGACGACTTCTCCGACGTCTATTTCAGCCTGATCGCCCTCACCGCCCCCGGGCTGCCAATGCGCGAGCTGACCCGCGAGGCCGAGTGGCTGCGGGATCGGCTGCAACGGGTGCCGGGGGTGCGCAAGGCCCTGGTGCTGGGCGAGCGCGCCGAGCGGGTCTATGTCGAGTTCGATGCCGCCCGGCTGAACAATCTGGGGATCGCGCCGGAGGCGATCTTCGCCGCCATCGAGGCCAATAACTACCTGCTGCCCGCCGGGCGCCTGGAGACCGCCGGCCCGCGCCTCTATCTGCGGCTGGACGCGGATTTGTCCGACCCGGCGCGACTCGCTGCGGTGCCGGTGCGCATCGGCAACCGGGTGCTCAAGCTCGCCGACCTGGCGACCATCCGCCGCGGCTATGAGGACCCGCCCAGCTACCTGGTGCGCTCGCGCGGACAAGACACGGTGCTGCTGGGGGTGGTGATGAACCAGGGCGAGAATGGGCTGGTGCTGGGGGAGCGGCTCGGGGCCTTCCTTGAAGCCGAACGCCAGGGCCTGCCCCTGGGCATGTCCCTCACGGTTCTGACCAACCAGGCGGAGGCCATCGCCCGGGCGGTGGACCTGTTTCAGGTCAAGTTCCTGATCGCCGTGGCCGTGGTGGTGGCGGTGAGCGTGCTGGCCATCGGCCTGCGCGCCGGGCTGGTGGTGGGCATCGCCGTCCCCCTCACCCTGGGGCTGACCTTTCTGGTGATGACCCTGATGGGCATCAATCTCGACCGCATCACCCTGGGCGCCCTGATCATCGCCCTGGGCCTGCTGGTGGACGACGCCATCATCGCGGTGGAGATGATGCTGGTGAAGATGGAGCAGGGCTGGCAACGCGTGACCGCGGCCGGTCATGCCTGGACGGTCACCGCCGCGCCGATGCTCTTCGGCACACTGGTGACCGTCGCCGGCTTTCTCCCCATCGGCTTCGCCCAGTCCGGCGTCGGCGAGTACGCGGGCAACATCTTCTGGGTGCTGGCCATCGCCCTTATCCTGTCCTGGCTGGTGGCGGTGGTGTTCGTCCCCTATCTGGGGGTCAAGATGCTGCCGAGGAGCGTCAAGGGTGGGGCGCACGGCCCCGAGGCCCTCTACCAGACCCCCTTCTACCGCTGGCTGCGCGGGCTCATCACCGGGTGCGTCACCTGGCGCAAGACGGTGGTCGGGGCCACGGTCGCCCTGCTGGTCCTCGCCATCGCCGGCATGGCCCTGCTGGTCCAGAAGCAGTTCTTCCCGCGCTCCGATCGTCCGGAGGTGGTGGTCAGCGTCTATCTGCCCCAGGGCAGCAGCATCGCCGCCACCGAGCGGACGGTGCGACGGCTCGAGGCCATCCTGGCGCCGCTGCCCGAGGTCAGGAGCCTGTCGGCCTACATCGGGGCGGGGGCGCCGCGCTTTTTCATCTCCGCCAACCCGGAGGCCCCCAATCCGGCCTTCGCCAAGCTCATCGCCGTGACGGCGGATGCCCAGGCCCGCGACCAGGTGATGGCGACCCTGCGCCAGAACATCGCCCAGGGCGACTTTCCCGAGGCGCGGGTGCGGGTGTACGGGTTGCTCTATGGGCCGCCGGTGATCTGGCCGGTGGGCTTTCGGGTCATCGGCCCGGACCCGCTGGTGCTGCGGGACATCGCCCACCGGGTGCGGGCGGTAATGGCCGCCAACCCTCAGGTGGTCGATCCCCACCTGGAGTGGGACGAGCGTGCCCCGATCCTGTACCTGGGAATGGAGGTGGAGCGTCTGCACCTGCTTGGCCTCACGCCGCGGGACGTGGCGCAGCAATTGCAATCCCAGCTCGAAGGGCGGGCCGTCACCCAACTGCGCCAGGACATCCGTAGCGTCGAGGTGATCGCCCGGGGCGCCAGCGGGGGTCAGCGCCTGGCCGCGGACAGCCTGGATGAGCTGGAGATCCTGACCCAGGACGGCACCAAGGTGCCGGTCAGCCAGCTCGGGCGCATCGAGGTCCGCTTCGAGGACCCGGTCATCAAGCGCCTCAACCGCGAGCCCTTACTGGCGGTGCAGGCCGACGTGCGGGGCGCCCAGCCCAATGACGTCACCGCTGACCTCTGGCAGGCCCTGTCCGGGGTGCGCGCGGAGTTGCCACCCGGTTATCGACTGGACATTTCCGGCGCGGTGGAGGAGTCGGGCAAGGCCGATGCCTCCATCCAGAAGCTGCAACCGGTGATGGTGGCGGTGATGCTGATCTTCATCATGCTGCAGATGCGCTCCTTCGCCGGGACCTTCATCGTGGTGGCCACCGCGCCCCTGGGCCTGATCGGCGCGGTGCTGGCGCTCATCCTCTTCAACCAGCCCTTCGGCTTCGTCGCCCTGCTGGGGCTGACGGGGTTGGCCGGCATCCTGATGCGCAACACCCTGATCCTGACCCAGCAGGTCGCCGACAACTTCGAGGAGGGCCTGCCGGCCTTCGCCGGTGTGGTGGAGGCGGCGGTGCAGCGCGCCCGGCCGGTGGTGCTTACCGCTTTGGCCGCCGTCCTGGCCTTCATCCCGCTCACCCAGGACAGTTTCTGGGGGCCGCTGGCCTACGTGCTGATCGGCGGCGTGGCGGTGGGCACGGCGATCACCCTGCTGTTCGTGCCGGCCCTCTATGCCCTGTGGTTCCGCCTGCCTTATGCCGACAAACCCACCGCTACCTGAGGATCCGGGAGGGAAGTAGGCTAGCAGGATAGGGGCTGGCGTTGTATCTCAGGGCTGGCGAAGAAATAGGGAGTTTTTCACCGCCTGCGACTTGCTATCTAATTGTTTATAATGATCTTAAGATTCCAGGAGAGAGGATTTTTTCACGGTATCTCAGGGCCGGCTGATACGCCCATCTAGCTTGGCATCCACCTGGGGCTGGGCGCGGAAGGCGGAGACCAGCAGATCGGCGATGAGCTGGCCGGTATTGACCGGATCGCGCAGGCCGGTGAGCATGCCGTAGCTGTCGCCCCCGGCGGCGAGGAAGTCCGGGACCGCCACCCGGTAGTCGGCGGCGGGGTCCAGGGGCTGGCCATCCAGGGTCACGTCCACCGCCTTGCCGTCCCGGATGACAAACCGCACCCCGGAGACCTGAAGGAAGCCGCCGGGGTTGTCCGCGGGATCCAGGGCGGCGCTGTGGTCCAGGGCGGCCTGAAGCTCCGCGCCGCTCAGCACGCCGGTCACCAGTTCGTTGCGGAAGGGGAAGGCCTGGTAGATCTCCTTCAGCCGCACCTCCCCGGCGGGGATGGTGGCGCGGAAGCCGCCGGCGTTGAACAGGGTCACCTGGGCCCCGCTGTACTCCCGCGCCAGGTCCGCCACCAGGTTGCCGAAGGGGGCCTCATGGCGGCGGATCAGCTCCCGCTCGGCGCTCAGTTCGGTGCCGGCGCGGCCCACGACGGTCAGCAGCTCCTGGTCGGCCTGGGCCGCCAGTCGCGCCACCTTGGCGGCGATCTTCTCGTCCACCGGGGTCTGGTCATCCACCGGCAGCAGCCGGTAGTTCCAGGACAGCAGCCGATCGTCTTCCACCTCCAGGTCCAGCCGGCCCAGGTAGGCGCCGCGCTCCCCGGCCTGGAGGATGAGGACGCCCTGGTCCGCCACGGGGGGGTCGAGGCGGAAGTGATTGTGCCCGCCGACGATCAGGTCCACCCCAGCCACGCCCTCGGCCAGGTGCCGGTCGCCCGCCAGCCCCAGGTGGGAGAGGACGATCAGCAGGTCGGATTGGGCGTCGAGTTTCGGTGCCAGTGCCTGGGCCACGGCCACCGGATCGCTGACGCTGAGACCCTGGACGTTGCGCGGGTGGCTGGCGGTGATCAGTTCCGCGGTGGTGAGCCCCAGCACCGCCACCCGGGGTCCGCCCGCCGGGTGGAAGAGGGCGAAGGACGGCAGCGGCAGGGGCTCGGGCGTGGCGCTCAGATTGGCCGCCAGCAGGGGGAAGTTGACCATGCCCGCGAGCTTGCGCAGATTGTCCTGACCAAAGTCGACCTCGTGATTACCCACCGTGGCGGCGGCGACCCCCATCTCCTCCAGCAGCTTGATATCCGGCCGGCCCAGGTAGAGGGTCGAGGTGGTGGTGCCCTGCAGCAGGTCCCCCGCGAAGAGCAGCAGCACCGGCCGCCCCGGGTCCTCGGCCCGAATCGCCTCGATCAGGCCGGCGAGGCGGGCGATCCCCCCGATGGGCTTGCCGGTGTCCCGATCCGGGTAGGGTTCCAGTTGGCCATGGAAGTCGTTGAAATGCAGCAGGGTCAGGGGCTGACCCGCGACCGCCCCCAAGGCGACTCCGAGGGTAAACAGGGCCAGCAGGAAAACCAGAGGGGGACGAAGGCGCATGGTCAGGGACTCGTGGTTGGATGGGGTGAGCTTGCTCGCGGTCGAGGTCCACTATTAGGCCATTCTTTCCGGAGTTACTGAAGACTTGCCCAGTCCCTGATCGGGCAACCGCAGGCCGTGAATCTTTAAAGAACCTGGCGGATGCTCTCGTCCAGCAGAGACAAGGGATGGCGCGCCCAGGAGCAGGCTCGGCGGGCCGCCTCATTGGCGGTAAAGCCATCCCCGGATAGGCTGGAGGCTACCAATCGCAGCGTTTCATGGTGCTTTGCCGGGACATGGGGATATCGCATGCGCCCGGGGTGGCGGCTGGGCTAGAATCGCCGGCCTTTTCAACCTGGAGGCGAAGCATGAGCGCTAGCGACGACGAGAAGGGCGACGGCCAGTCCAGCACCTTTGAGATGATCTGCGGTCTGACCCTGGCGGTCCTGGCGGCGATCCTGGCCATCACGGACCTGGGCGCGGGCAAGTATGGGGCGGACGAGATCATCGCCCACAACCAGAAGGCCAATGCCTTCGACTGGTATCAGGCCAAGGGCATCAAAGAGTCCCTGGTGGAGGGCCAAAGGGACATGCTCCAACTGCTGATCGATGCCGGGGTGGTGGCGGTGGATAACCAGGAGCGGATGTCCGGCCTGCTGTCCAGCCTGAATCAGGAGATCGACCGCTACCAGAAGGAGAAGAAGGAGATCCTGCAAGGTTCCAGCGCGGTAGGGGAGGGGAATTGGGTGCTGGAGCAGGACGGCGAGCGGGGCCAGATCAAAGGGGCCTTGGAGTGGGAAGCGGAGGCCGAGGCCCTGGGCGTGGTGGGCGACACCTTCGACCTGGCGACCCTCTTTCTGCAGATCTGCCTGGTGATGGGCGCCATCAGCCTGCTGCTCAAGGGCGAGCGGCTGCGTAATGCCTTCTACGGGATGATGATCGGCCTGGGCGCCGTGGGAAGCTACTTCTCCGTGCTGGCCTTTTCCCAGGCGGGGGTCTTTGGCTGAGGAGCTGTGAAAACTTGCCGGCATCCCGACCGACCAGGCTCGGGTCGAGTGTCACCGTGCCGTGGTAGCGCTTGAGGACCGGCTTCGCCGGTTCCGCCCTGGGGGTGATGGGTCAGTCGCGGCAACCGCGAGCACCCAGCCGAATCCTGGATGCGGATTGCCTGGAAGATGTCTTTCGCCCCTGAGCCAGCCCCCCGCTCCCTTTCCGTGCGGCGGTAAAGGGAACGCCGCGCGGCGCCGATCAAGATCGGCAAGCGCCGGCCGAATCAGGAGACCGCCCAGCGCCTGCTGAACGCCGGCTGGCAGGTGCGGGTCATGACCGGCAACCGCACCCTGCACGAAAAGCTAATCCTGATCGACTACGAAACGGTGATCTTCGGCAGCCACAACCTGGCCTGGTCGAGTATCTCCAGCAACTGCGAACTGTCGGTGTGCATCGACGACGAGGACCTCGCCAAACAGGCCGAGGCCCTGTTCTGGCAGCGCTGGAAGCTGGCCAGCGACCCAGACCCGAACACCTGGGAGCTGGTGACGCCGCTGGCCTTGCCCTTCGTGCCCTGAAGCCACCACCTCATCCGCTCCAGGTCCGGGTGACCAACCCCGCGTTACTGCCCTCGGGCGTCCTACGATCTTGTTATCATGGCTCCAGGGGTCGGGTATGCCTGGCGACCACCGCGCCCTGTTCCCCCACCGCATTCACCCTGACCCCCTGGCGCCAACTTCGCCCACCCGCGCGCAGGAACGTCACCACCAGCCGCCGCCCTGATCTGGAACCTGCATGCCGCACCGTGGTCCAGGCCAGCCGGGCCATGAACAGCGCCTATGCCCTGTTCGCCGCCG
>CALMDH010000317.1:0-5300 GCA_937862735.1 uncultured Gammaproteobacteria bacterium | reverse complement strand
AGCGGGGCCTGGCCATGCTGGAGCGGGTGGGCATGGCCGAGCGCGCCCACCACAAGCCCCCCGAGCTGTCCGGAGGCCAGCAGCAGCGGGTGGCCATCGCCCGCGCCCTGGTAGGCCAGCCAACCCTGATCCTCGCCGACGAGCCCACCGGCGCCCTCGACACCCGCGTCGGCCAGGAGATCATGACCCTCTTCCGCCAACTCAATCGCGATGACCGCATCACCGTGGTGATCATCACCCACGACCCCGGCATCGCTCGCCAATGCGACCGGGTCGTCACCATGCGCGACGGGCTGCTGGTGCCATGATCCATACCGCCATCCTCAGCGAGGCCGTCACCAGCCTGGCCGCCGCCAAGCAGCGCAGCCTGTTGGCCCTGATCGGCATCGTCATCGGCATCGGTTCGGTGATCGCCATGGTCAGCGTCAGCGCCATCGTCAAGGAGGAGGCCCTGCGCCAGTTCAAGGAGATGGGTACCGACCTCTTCACCCTCACCAAGGACTTCAGCGGTAGGGGTGGCCGCGGGGGCCGCGGGGGCGCCCCGCCGCGCGGTCTCCAGCCCGCCGACCTGAACGGGCTGCTGGCGGCGGCCCCGGCCCTGGTCGCCATCGCCCCCAGCATCAGCGCCCTGTCGCAGACCGTCAGCCAGGGCGGCAAACCCTTGGAACGGGCCAGCCTGGTGGGGGTGACCGAGGCCTTTCCGACCCTGGCCCGGCTGCGGATCTCCCAGGGGCGCTTCCTGAGCGACCTGGACGAGGGGAACCGTTACGCGGTCATCGGCGCCGACCTGGCCCGGCAACTGGCGGCGCGCGGCGTGGCGGAGCCCCTCGGCGCCCCGGTGCGCGTCGGCGACGGCCTGTATACCGTCATCGGCGTGCTGGCCCCCGCCAGCTACAACAGCCTCGCCTCCCTGGAGCCAGACCAGTCCGTGCTGATCCCCCTGCCGCAGGCGACGCGGCTGCAAAAGCAGCCGGAGATCGGCACGATCCTGGCGCGGGTGAAACCGGGCCACACCAACCCCGAGGCCATGGCCCAGGCACAGGCCTATTTTCAGGCCCGGCGCCAGCCGGTGCGGGCGCGCAGCCCGGAGGAGATCATCGCCCAGATGGAGAAGCAGATGCGCATGTTCACCCTGCTCGCCGGGGCCATCGGCAGCATCTCCCTCATCGTCGGCGGTATCGGGGTGATGAACGTCATGCTGGTGTCGGTGACCGAGCGCCGCCGGGAGATCGGCGTGCGCCGCGCCCTGGGGGCCAAGCAAGGGGACATCCAACAGCAATTTCTGGTCGAGTCGGTGATCCTGTCCCTGATCGGCGGCCTGTTCGGCATCCTGTTGGGGGTGGGGGCGAGTTGGGTGACGGCCTACCTCGCCCAGTGGGAGTTTCTGCTGTCCCTGGACGCCATCCTGCTCGGCGTGGGCGTGGCCAGCGCCGTGGGCATCTTTTTCGGCTTCTACCCCGCCCGCCAGGCAGCGCGGCTGGACCCGATTCAGGCCCTGCGGGCGGATTGAACGAGGAGGAACGAACTCATGGCCCGTATCGCCCTGCTCGAAGACGAGGCCGGCCTGCGCGAGGAAATGGCGGTGTTTCTCGCCCACCGCGGTCACACCATCAGCCAGGCCGGGTGCCTGGCGGAATTCTGGCCGCTGATCGCGACCATCGACCTGGCCATCCTCGACATCATGCTCCCCGACGGCAGCGGCACCGAGGCGGCGATCCGGCTGCACTGGGAGCACCCACGGGTGGGGGTCATCCTGCTCACCGCCCGCGCCGGCGCCGAGGACAAGCTGGCGGGGCTCTATGGCGGCGCTGATCAGTACCTGGTCAAGCCCGTGCGCTTTCCGGAACTGGCGGGCTTCGTCGATGCCCTCTTGCGGCGTCTGGGGCTGGGCTGGTACCTGGACCGGGCGCGCCATCAACTGAGCGATCCGGAGGGTCATTGCCTGGATCTCAATGCCCATGAGCTGACCCTATTGACTTGCCTGTCCGCCGCGCCCGACCAGGTCGTCAGCCGGCGCGCCCTGGTGGAGGCCTTTGGCGAGAATTGGTTCGACTACGACGAGCGCCGCCTGAACACCATGGTCAGCCGGCTGCGCCATCGCTGGCAGGCGGTCAGCGGTCAGGAACTGCCCCTCAAGACCGAGCGCGGCGCCGGCTTTAGCTTAGGGGTACCGCTTCAGCACCGGTGAAGGGTAGGGGGTGCCATAAGCGGCCGGTGGCTGGCCGTCGGGCCTGAACAACATCAGGGGTGACCTGCTGCTGCCGAGGTTGGCCGAGGGCAAAAGCCATCCCCCTCAGGCGGGGCTTCCTTCCAAAAGCTTAGTCACCACCTCTAGCAGGGCCCTGGACAGGCCCGGCCGCTCCCGCAAGCCCTCCAGCACCCGCTGGCAATGAGCCTGGCGCCCGGCATCGTAGCGCCGCCAGGAGTCAAAGGCCCGGGCCAGGTAGGCGGAAGTGGTGCTGTTGATGCCGTCGATGACGGCAATCTGCTCGCCTAGGAACTCATAGCCACCACCGTCCGCCGCATGGAAGCGCACCAGGTTGTCGCCGAAGGTGCGCAGCAAACTCAGGGCCCGGTTGGGATTGGCATAGTCGAAATCGGGGTGCCGGGTCAGCTCCGCGACCCGGGTCAAGGTGTCCGGCAAGCGACTGGCGGCCTGAACGGCGAACCACTTATCGATAACCAGGGTCTCTGACCGCCACTGATCGTAGAAGGCGGCCAGGGCCGCCTCCCGTTGCGGCCCCACGTGATCGGTGAGGACGGCGAGGGCGGCATACTGGTCGGTCATGTTGTCCGCGTCCTGGAATTGAGACCAGGCCGCGGCGCGGGCCGGTTCAGTCTCCAGTTCCGCCAGGTACGCCAGGCAGCGATTGCGCAGGGCACGGCGGCCCATCTCCGAGGGGTCAAAGCGGTAAGGCCCCTGGGGCGCGAGTTGCTCGTAGGTCGTCCACCAATCGGCTTGCAGCCGCGCCGCGAGCGCCTGGCGGAAGCCGGTCCAGGCCAGGTGTAGGGCGTCGGGGTCCACCACCCCGGTGATCGCCTGGGTCAGGCTGGCCTCGTCGGGCAAGGTCAGGCACTCGGCGATCAGGGCCGCGCCGCGCGTCTCCCGCTGCGCCAGGAGTTGCCCCACGACGGCGAAGTAATCCTCCGGCCAGAGAGGTTCGTTACCGGCGACGATGGCCGCCAGCAGGATCGCGGTCACCCGCCGCTGGCCGGCCTCCCAGGCCGCGAAGGGATCGCTCTCCCCATTGAGGAGCAGTACCAACTGCTCGGAACTGTAGGGGAAGTCGAGGCTGACCGGGGCCGAGAAGCCGCGCAGCAGCGAGGGGGTGGGTTGAGCGCTCAGGCCCTCGAAGCTGAAACTCTGCCGGCTCTCCCGCAGCAGCAGGGTCCGGTCGGTGCCGGGCAGTTCCGTGCCATCCACCCCGAAGAGGGTCATGCGGAGCGGGATCAGACAGGGCGGGCCCGCCGGGGCCAGGGGGTTGGACTGGGCCATGGTCAGGGTGTAACGGCCTGCCTGGGGATCGAAGGCCTCGCTGACCGTCACCCGCGGCGTCCCCGCCTGGTCGTACCAGTGCATGAAGGGGGTGAAATCAAACCCCGAGACCTCGCCCATGGCGGCGACGAAATCCTCGCAGGTCACCGCCTGGCCGTCGTGACGGCGCAGATATTCCGTCAGTCCCGCCCCAAAGGCCTCCCGGCCGATGAGGGTCTGGATCATGCGCACCACTTCCGCGCCCTTGTCGTAAACGGTCGGGGTGTAAAAGTTGTCGATGGCGACATAGCTGGCGGGCAGGATGGGATGCGCCATGGGGCTGGCATCCTCGGGAAACTGGTAGGCACGCAGCGCGCGGACATCGGCAATGCGGGCGGTGTCCGGGTCCAGGACATCGGCGGTGAACTCCTGTTCGCGAAAGACTGTCAGGCCCTCCTTGAGGGTCAACTGGAACCAGTCACGACAGGTGACCCGGTTGCCGGTCCAGTTATGAAAATACTCATGCCCGACCACCCGGTCGATGTTCATGAAATCCCGGTCGGTCGCGGTGCGCGGATCGGCCAGGACATAGCGGGTATTGAAGATGTTGAGCCCCTTGTTCTCCATGGCCCCCATGTTGAAATCGCTCACCGCGACGATGGCGTACTGATCGAGATCGCACTCCAGGCCAAAGCGCTCCTCGTCCCAGCGCATGGCCTTCTTCAGCGCTGCCATGGCATGGCCGCACTGGTCCAGTTTTCCCGGCTCGACATAGACCGCCAGGGCGATGGTGCGCCGGCTCCGGGTGACGAAGTGGTCCCGCAACACCTCCAGCCGCGCCGCCACGGCGGCGAAGAGGTAGCTGGGTTTTCTGAAGGGGTCCCGCCAGGTCGCCCAATGACGCCCGTCGGCGAACTGGCCCTGGGCCATGAGGTTGCCGTTGGCCAGCAGCAGCGGCAACGCCTCGACATCGGCGATGAGGGTGACGGTATAGCGGGACATGACGTCCGGCCGGTCGAGGAACCAGGTGAGGCGGCGAAAATCCTCCGGCTCGCACTGGGTGAAGTAGCCGGTGGTGGAGGGATAAAGGCCCGCCAGGCTGGTATTGCGCTCCGGATCGAGGTGGACGATGGTCTCCAGCCGGAAGGCATCCGGCACCTCCCGGAGGGTCAGTCGGGTGCTGTCCGGGGTGCAGTCGGTGACCAGGCGGGGCTGGCCATCGACGGCGACGAAGAGGGTCTGGAGTTCACGGCCATTGAGGACCAGGGGTTGCCGGCCGACCTCATGATTGCGCCGGCAGGTGAGCCGGGACTGGACCCGGGTCACCGTCGGGCCGATATCGATGGTGAGTTCGACCTCGTCGATCAAGTAGGCCGGGGGCTCATAGTCGGCCAGATAGATGGGGGTGCCCTCAGCGGGATCAGATTCCGCCAGAGCACAGGTTGTCATGGGCGTCTGGTCTCCGCTCCCACCCCGTCCCCCGCAGCCGGTCAGTATGGCCGGGGCCGCGAGCAGGAAACCGCTAAAGCGCAGGAATTCTCGCCGTGAAGGGGAGATGGGAGCCCCCGTGCAAGGGCTGACGCGAGGAGTGGGCTCGTTCATTGGCATGATTTTCATCGGTTTCAGACTCGTTGAACACCGGTCGTGAAGACTCAGTCCCGGCGGCGCGCACCCAATTTGGTCGACTCTCTCGCCATCAATACCAGTCTATCTATTTTTGAGCTCGACCAAGATCCTTTCCAAGACAGCCCTCTTCCCGCCGATACCTTCAGAGGCTGTCTTGAATCTAACTGATTGAATATAATGATCATTTCATGGTAGAATG
>CALMDH010000316.1:0-5435 GCA_937862735.1 uncultured Gammaproteobacteria bacterium | reverse complement strand
TCCGCCCTGGAGATGCATCAGGCGGTGATGAGCCGGATCGCGGGTCAGGACCTCTACGTGGCCACCGCGGCCGTCGCCGACTACCGGGTGGCCGATCCGGCCCCCGCCAAGATCAAGAAGGGCCAGGCGGAGTTGACCCTGCGCCTGGTGCGTAACCCGGATATCCTGGCCGACGTCGCCGCCTTGCGCGAGGGCCCCTTCACGGTGGGCTTCGCCGCCGAGACCGAGCGCGTCGAGGAACAGGCCCTGGACAAGCTGCGGGCCAAGGGTCTGGACATGATCGCCGCCAATCAGGTGGGCGGGACCCAGGGTGGCTTCGAACGGGAGGATAATGCCCTGACGGTCATCCGCCGTGACGGCCGGGTGGACCGGTTACCCCTGATGCCCAAGGCGCGCCTGGCCGAGGCCTTGACGGACCTGATCGAGGAGGCCTATGCGGCACGATCTGCAACTCAAGATCCTTGACCCGCGGCTGGGGCGGGACTTCCCCCTGCCCGACTATGCCACGGCAGGCGCCGCCGGTCTGGACCTGCGCGCCATGCTGACCGCGCCCCTGGACCTGGCGCCGGGGGCGACCGAGCTGCTGCCCACCGGCATGGCCATCCACATCGGGACGCCTGGGGTGGCCGCCATGATCCTGCCCCGCTCTGGCCTGGGTCATCGTCACGGCATCGTCCTGGGCAACCTAGTCGGGCTCATCGACTCGGACTATCAGGGCGAACTGCTGGTGTCCTGTTGGAACCGGGGCCAGGACAGCTTCCGCATCGAGGTCGGTGAGCGCATCGCTCAACTGGTGCTGGTGCCCGTGCTGCGGGCGCGCTTCGAGCTGGTGGAGTCCTTTACCGCCTCCCAGCGCGGCCAGGGTGGCTTCGGTCATACTGGCCGGCGCTGAACGGGGTCCCGACCAGGATTTATTCATAACAACAATGGAATCTTAAGCAGGAGGTCAAGGCAATGAGTCAGGATTGGAACCCGCCGGATCAGGGGGGGAACGAGACGGGACCCAGGACCGCCCTGCCGGGGCTGCATCAGTTCTGGATCAACTGTCTCATCGGGTTGGCGCCCCTCATGCTTATGGTCTTCATGGTTGGCCTCTACCTCTGGGTCGAGCGGGAGAACTCCTATGCCGCCATGCAGGCCCATAATTACAGCGAACTGGTGGCACAGGAATTGGGCAAGCGGGCCGCGCGGGTCCAGGAGGACCTGCGCCGCGTGATTCGCGATCCGGCCCTGCGTCAGGTTCTGCGGACCGGCGATCCCCAGGCGCGAAGCGCCGAGGAGCAGCGCCTGGCCGGCCGCATCCCCCTGGCCCTGCGGGTGCGACTGGTACCCAGCGCGCCGGCCGGGGGGGCCGAGGCCGAACCCGTCACCCCGGACCTCAGCATGGCCGGACAGGACATGGTCCATCGGGCGCGGCAGGAACGGGCCACCACCCCGGTGGAGGCCCATCTGGTCGGGCAGGACGGGATGCACCTGGCAGTGGCCGCGCCGGTTCTGGACGAGAACCAGGAGGGGGTGCTGGGCGTCGTGCATGTCGCCCTGCCGATGGCCCTGCTGCCCTTTCTCCAGGACGGCGGTCCCAAGTGGGGACAACTCCAGTTTCAGCAGCAGGTCGAGATCGAGGTCGCGACCCTGGACGCCAAGGCGCAGTCACCGGCGCCCGACGCGGCGCCGAGCTTCTGGGTCAATGTCCCGGGCACCAGCCTGCGGGTCGCCGCCTGGATGACCCCCGAGTCGCTGCTCGCCCCCAAGCCGCTGTTCATCGCCCTGGGCGGTTATCTGCTGGTCATGGGCCTGATCGCCTTCGTCCTGCGGCTGTTGCTGAACCGGCTGGAACAGGCCCTGGCCGCCGATTTCGCCGGCCTGAGGGCTATGATCGAGGATGCCGCCAACACCTGGCCGATCCGCAAGATTCAGTCCCGGCTGGCGGAGACCCGGTCCCTGATGGAGGCGATCCGGCCGCTGCTCATCAGCCTGGCGGCGATTCGCCGCCGCGTCGCCCAGTCCGGCGCCCACCGCCCGGAGGAACCGCTCCCGCCGATGCCGCCCGAAGATCTTGGCCCGAGCGATCTGCTACTGGGTGATGCCCGGCCCGATCGCCGTGGATCAGCGGGCGGGGGTGCATGACCGGGGACCGGTCAGCCCGCCTGACGTCAGGAAGGGGCCGACCCTGAAGTTGGAATTGGTAGGCCCCCCGGGCGTCTTCTACGCCAACTGGCAGGGGGCGGCGCGCCAGGCCCCAGAAAATGAAAGACGTTGCCATGACTGCCACGCCATCCGGCGTCCCAGCCGGCAATCCCGCCAATGAACCCCTCGTCGTAGCTAAAGGAAACGAGATGACCATCGCCCTCGAACGTGCCCATAACATCGCCCGCGTGCTGGTGGAGGCCCTGCCCTATATCCAGCGCTTCCAGGGCAAGACCATGGTCATCAAATACGGCGGCAACGCCATGACCGAGCAGGCCCTCAAGGAGGGCTTCGCCCGTGACGTGGTGCTGATGAAGCTGGTGGGCATCAACCCGGTCATCGTCCATGGTGGCGGGCCGCAGATCGGTGACCTGCTCAAGCGCCTGGGGATCGCCAGCGAGTTCGTCCAGGGCATGCGCGTCACCGATACCGAGACCATGGACGTGGTGGAGATGGTCCTCGGTGGTCAGGTCAACAAGGAGATCGTCAACTTCATCAATCGCCATGGCGGCCGGGCGGTGGGGCTCACCGGCAAGGACGGGGACCTGATCCGGGCGCGCAAGCTGCTGTTGCGCCGCGACGCCCCGGAGCTCAAGGAGCCGGAAATCATCGATATCGGCCACGTCGGCGAGGTGGAGAGCATCGACGTCCGGGTCGTCGACATGCTGGTCAAGGGGGGCTTCATCCCGGTCATCGCCCCCATCGGCGTCGGCGCCGATGGCCGCTCCTACAACATCAACGCCGACCTGGTGGCGGGCAAGGTCGCGGAATTCCTCAAGGCCGAGAAGCTGATGCTCCTCACCAATACCCCGGGCTTGCTGGATTCCAGCGGCAACCTGGTCTCGGAGCTGGACGTGGGCCGCCTCGACGAGATGGTGCGTACCGGCGTCATCCATGGTGGCATGTTGCCGAAGATCCAGTGCGCGGTGGACGCGGTTCAGGCTGGGGTGCGCACCGCCCACATCATCGACGGCCGGGTGGAGCATGCCCTGCTGCTGGATCTCTTTACCGACGAAGGGGTTGGCACCCTGATCAAGCGCCGCTGACGCGTCGGCGCGGGCGACCCCAGGTGTAAGCATTCACACCCACCTGCTGCCTAAGCTGGCATCGGAAGCATAAGCCGCTGATTCTCTTGCTCCCTAACCCCTGGTGGGGGAAGGCTGGGGAGAGGGGGCTGCGTTTACCCAGGGTCAGCGCAGGGCCGAGTCCAGGCCCTGAATCGCCCTCACCAACTCCGGACGCCAACAGCCCTCCTGGCCGAGGGCCGCGGCCTGACAGCGCAGTTCCGCGAAGAGGGTGGCCCCGGGGCCCTGCTCGTCAGGTACCCGGGCCAGGACCAGGTCGGCATCCTGGTCCAGGTCGGGGGCGCCGATGGCAATGGTCCCGGCCGCCCGGCCCGACGAGCGGGGAGCGGCGACGAAGAGATCGTCCGAATCATCCAGTTGGACCGCCAGTCCCGGCTGGCTGAGGAGATAGTCCCGGGCCTTGCCCCAGAGGCGATCACAGTCGGCGTCGCTGGCGCAGGGAATGACGCGGTGGAGATCGGTGTGGCGCTTGTTCGCGCTCAGGGCCGCCAGGCGGCCGGAGGCCTGCAACTGGCGGTAGCGGTTCAGGTCACGGTCCAGGCGGGACTTGAGCGCCGCTTGTTGCGCCTCGCGGGCGGCGATGCTGGATTGGGCCGCCTGGATGGAGCGCTCGGTCTTGCGCGCGCTTAGGGTGAATTCCTCGGGGACCGGCTTGCCGGAGCGTTCAATGTTGCCGGCATAGGTGCGCAGGCTGGCCAGCCAGGCCTCCTGACGGAGGATATTGTTGCGGGTCACCTGGATCATGGTCTCCAGGGCGCTGAGCTGGTTCTGGTTCGAGGCCCTCAGTTCCGCCTCGGAGGGAAAGGTGTGCAGCAGGCCGCGATCCGCCGTCGCCTGCTGATTGAGCAAGCGCTCCTGACCCGCGCGCAGGCGCGTCAGCAGCTCGTCCGCCTTGATCTGCTCCGGGGTCCGCGCCGGCGGCACGGTCTGGATGGGAATCCCGTCCTTGCGCAGCTCCGTGTGGCCCTGGCGCACCGAGGAGGGGGGGATGATGTCCGAATAATGGACATTGCCCTGTTCGTCGACCCAGCGGTAGAGCGCGGCCTCGACCGGCACGGCCAGGGTGGTGCCCAGGGTGCAGGCCAGGACCAGGGCGAGCCGTCCTGAAAGGAAGCGGCCGCGGGTCGGTTGGTCAAACGCCATAACGGGAACGATAGTCGCGCACGGCCCCCAGGGTCTCGGGGGGAATCGCGGTCCCGGCCGGCGAGGCCTCCAGAAAGGCCACCAGGTCCGCCAGGGTGGCGATGCTGACCACCGGGATGCCGAAGCGCTCCCGCACCTCCTGGACCGCGGATCGCTCATCCTGGCCACGCTCCTGACGGTCGAGGGCGATCAGGACCCCGGCGGGCCGGGCGCCCTGCGCCTGGATGATGTCGATGGACTCGCGCACGGAGGTGCCGGCGGTGATGACGTCGTCGATGATCAGGACATCACCCCGCAGTGGATGACCGACGATGAGACCGCCCTCGCCATGGTCCTTGGACTCCTTCCGGTTGAAGGCATAGGGGACATCGCGCCCGTACTCATCCGCCAGGGCGATCGCCGTCGCCGCCGCCAGGGGGATGCCCTTGTAGGCGGGGCCGTAGAGGACGTCGCAGGCCAGGTCGGAGGCCTGGAGCGCGGCGGCGTAGAAGCGTCCCAGCCGGGCCAGGGCGGCCCCGGTATTGAAGAGGCCGGCATTGAAAAAGTAGGGACTGTGACGCCCGGACTTGAGGGTGAAGTCGCCGAAACGGAGGACCCCCTGGTCGAGGGCGAAACGGAGGAATTCGCGCTGGTAATCCTGCATCTTGCGGCTTCCGGACGAAGGGTCAGACTGATCGGGCTATGATACACACTTGCCCTTCGCTGGCGCGACGAGAGCGTGCACGCCCGCCTCTGGTCCCCGCCACATGGCATGATCCGGGTCTAGCGCCGAGGGCGAGGATGAAAGGTCGCGAGTCGATGACGTCAGGCGGGGGAACGGGTGATGTTGAGTGGTGTGGAACAGGGGTTGGCGGCCTTTCTGGTGGGCCTGCTGGGTGGGGTGCATTGCGTCGGCATGTGCGGCGGCATCGTCGGCACCCTGACGCTGGGCCTGCCGGTCGGGGTCAGATCCCAGGCGCCGCGCCTGCTGCCCTACCAACTCGCCTACAATCTCGGTCGGATCAGCGGCTATGGGGTGGC
>CALMDH010000315.1:0-17476 GCA_937862735.1 uncultured Gammaproteobacteria bacterium | reverse complement strand
CGACGCCTACCGGGGACTACCGGCCTTCGCTTCGCTCTCCATGGCCGGCAGCGATGGCGTCCCCGGGGACGAACGTTGGTGCGCTTGGCGGGCGGGGGGAGAATGCCGGGCTTGGGGGCTACGATACCCGCTATCACATCGCGGCGGACTATGACCTGATCCTGCGGGTGCTGGGGCAGATGAAAGGGCGAGTAGTGTACCTGCCGCAGGTGCTAGTGCGGATGCGTACGGGAGGCGCGAGCAACCGCACCTTGTATAAGATCATGCGCAAGTCCTGGGAGGATTATTTGGTCCTGAGCCGAAATGGCTTTGGCGGGCCAGTGGGCTTGGGGGCCATGGGCGCCGTGGCGTGGAAGAATTTGTCCAAGTTGCCGCAGTTTTTTCAGCGCGGCTGAGCGGATAGCCTGAGCGGCCCAGGCGATTCAGCTAATACCAGAACCTGGCCCTCGGCCAGGTTTTTTTCGATATGCGCTTGAAAATGTTGGGGCCTCGGTATGGGTGTCGCCTATATCGCCCAATTCTAGTGGTGGGTGTTCAGGGCTGAACCGAGATGGGGTCGTTATTGGTGTTCCCCTGGGCGGTGACGCCCCCCAGGACCGCCGCGGCCCCCAGCGCGGTCACACCGATCGTGGTGGTGGTGAGACCGGTGGCGGTCAGGGTGACCGTCTGGCCCGCCGCCAGGGTGGTGCTGGTACTCAAGGTGGAGGTTTGAGCTAGCACTTGCTCGGGTACGGCGGCCTGAAGCTCCGCCAATGATTCAAACACCTGGGGCACGCTCGCGCCATCCGGCACGAAGACGTATTGACCCGCGCTGATGACCTCGCCATTGATCGACACCGTGCCTGCGGTGACCTGAATGAGCAGGCTGCCGATGACGACCGAGAAGTCGGCGCCATGGATCGCGATGGTGCCATAGGGGGTGGTGAGGGTGACGGCGTCGGGGTTTTCCTTGGCCATCGCGCCGGCGGTGAAACTGAGCCCGCCCCTGGGGAGTTCGAAGGCGGCGTGATGTTTCACGGGTTCCTGACTGTTGAACCGGTAGTCATGGATCGTGAATTTGGAGGAGGGGCGGAGGCGCACGCTCTGGCCGTCCGTGAATTCCAGCGTGGCTTCGCCGTCGGGCCCGGTGGTGATGGGGTTGCGGCGATGCAGTTGGGCACCAGGCCGGACGGGCTGGTCATTGACCTTGACCAGGCCCTTGACCTCCGCCACGGTGCCGATGGGGGTGGATGCGGGGGTGCCCGGGGAGCCCTTGGCATCATTCAGGGCGGCGGGTTGCGGTTCGAGCGCTTCGTTCCCCGTTAGAAGGGCGGCCTCCGCCGGGTATTCGCCGCCCTGGCCGAGGGCGCAGGGGCTATGGTCACCGATATCGAGGAGCTGATCCTCGCCCAGGCGGAACTGGCACTGATCGCTGAATCGGACCAGGGCCTCGGCGCCCTCCAGGGCCATGAGGCGATGGCCGGCCTTGAGGGGGGTGCCTTCCCGTCCCAGGGTGTAGAGCGGGCCCTGGGACACCAAGACCGAGCCTTTGACCCTCACCAGTTGGCCCAGGGTGGGTTCGGCGGCGGTAGCCGTGGCGATGGCTATCCCGAGGAACAAAGGCAGGCACAGGGCAGCGGTCAGCGGAAGGGAACGGCTTGGTTGCCACATGGCGTGATCTCCCAACAGATGGCGACTCAGTAACGGTTTAAAAAATAACTTGGCCATGCCGGTTGATTCTCCCCCCTCTCCCCAACCCCTCTCCCGCGAGGGGGAGAGGGGCTAGGATGGCTAACTTGTCATTGAACGGTGCCTAAGGTACCTCAGGCGCCTCAGGTGCCTATAGTGCCTAAGGTGCCTCTAGCTCGTTAGATAGCGGTGCCGTGGCCTGTTCCTCGGCCCGGGTTGCCTCCAGCTTGCCCCGTGCCAGGGGGGACAGGGCCGCCAGCGGGCGGATGCTAATGGCGTCGAGCCAGAGTTCGCCGTCGGTGAGGAGATCCCGGCCGGGGCCATCGGCGGAGACCAGGCGGAGTTCCTGGGCCTGGCAGGTGGCGGGGACCGCGAACTCGAAGCGCAGGGTCGTCCAGGTGTCGCTGCCGAAGAGGCGCTGGCTCTCGCCGAGCGGTTCCTGGTTGGGGGCAAGACACCTGACTTGCCAGCGAAAACCGCCTTCGGAGAGCAGATCGACGCTGCGGCTGGTGACCGACAGCTCATGGGCCCCGGGGGCGAGAAACAGGGTTTGGGCCAGATGGTCGAAGGGGGTGCGCAGCAGTTTGAAGCGGATGCGCAGGGCACGGTTATCCTCGCCCACGTAATGGGCGCGGCTGATCTCGGCCCGGTCGTTGGCGATGACGCGCCAGTCGAAGCCGCGGGCACTCAGGGGGAGTTCGAACTGGCCATTGAACACCAGCCCCAGGTGTTGGCGTTCGGCGGCCGTCAGGCTGTTGACCCAGGCCAGGTAGGCCTCCTCGATCTGTCCCTCGCGGAGCAGGCGCTCATAGTAGGCCTGGCGCTCTACCTGGCTCAGGGGGGCCTCGGGGGCCTCCCGGCGTAAACGATACAGGCGCCGCAGGATGCTGAGGTCGGTGCCACGCTGGGCGGTATCGGTGAAGAACGCCTCCCACCAGGTGGGAGGGGCCTGGGTCAGGGTGGTGAAGGGACCCACCATGGCGGGGTCGGCAAGCAGTTCACGGAAGGTCTTGAACAGCCCCGGTGCCAGGGTGGGCTGGCCGGCGATGGCCCGGGACCAGTGCTCGAAGGCCTGTTCCGGCTGCTGGCGTTGCCACCAATAGTCACCCAGATCCCGCTGGAGATCAGCATGGCTGGGTCGGAGGGCATCCACGCGGGTAATGAGTTGATCGGCTCGGGCGCTGTCCCCCTCGTCCAGGGCCAGTCTGGCCAGCCCCAGCAAGGGGCGGTGATCGGTGGGGTTGTAGCGGTAGGCGGCGGTAAGCTTGGCGCTGGCGGCGGGGCCGTCGGTGGCGATCAGGGCGAGCCCCTGGCGATAGAGGGCCTCCGCTTGGCGGGGATACCAGTCCAGGGCCTGGCGGGCGGCCGCGGCGTCAGGGTCGTCCCGGGCACTGACCTGGAAGGTGGCCAGGCCCAGGGCGGTCATGCGCCAGGCCAACAGGCCCAGGCCCAGCGCGAGGAGGGCTTGCCAGAGCAGGCGGCGGCGGGCGGCCATGGGCGGGGTCAGGTCCGTTCCAACTCCCGGCCCGGTTGCCCGTACCCATAGAGGTACTGGTAGTTGTAATGGTAGCCATAGCCATACCCGTAGCCGTAACCATAGCCGGCGCCGGCGCGCCCCATCTTCTGGAAGACGGTACCGATGACCCGTGCCTGGCTGCCGCGCAGGCGTTTAGCGCTGTCAAGGAGGGCGGCCTTGCGGGTCTTGCCCGGTTCGACGATGAACAGGGTGGCGCCGGCGACGCTGGCCAGTACCGGGGCGTCCGCCAGGCCCAGCATGGGCGGTCCGTCGATGAAAACGTAGTCGAAGCGTTGGGCGGCCAACTTGATCAGGTCGATCATCTTGGAGCTGGAGAGCAGTTCCACCGGGTTGGGGGGCAGGGGACCGCTGGGGAGGACGAAGAGGCCCGGGTGATCGGTGGTCTGGGTGATTTCGGCGGGTTGGATGTCCGTGACCAGAAAGGTGCTGAGCCCCTGGCGGTTGGGCAGGTCGAAGATGCGGTGCAGGGAGGGGTTGCGCAGATCGGCGTCGATGCAGAGCACGGTGGTGCCGCCCCGGGCGAAGGCGAGGGCGGTGGTGAAGCTGGCCACGGATTTGCCTTCCCCCGGGCTGGCGCTGGTGTAATGCAGCACCTTGGGCGTCCCCCCGGCGGCGGCGAAGAAGAGGGTGGTGCGCAGCGAGCGGGCGGCCTCGGCCAGGGGTGACTTGGGATCGCTGAGCAAGGCCATGTCCAGGGCATCCTTCTCGTCGCTAGCGTGGCCGCTGCCCAGATAGGGGAAGCCACCCAGCAGGGGCACGCCCAGGAGACGTTCGGCCTCCTCGGTGGTCTTGACCGAGTCGTCCATCTTCTCCACCAGCACGATCAGGAGGAGGCCGATGACCAGTCCCGCCACCAGGGCGCGCAGGAGGTTTTCCCGCAGGTTGGGGGTGTAAGGCTGGGTGGGCACGGCGGCGAGATCGAGGATGGCGACGTTGTTGGCGCCGACGTCGGCGATGATGCCGGTTTCCTTGATCCGGGTCATCAGGCCATCGTAGACGGACAGCAGGGCGGTGTGCTCGCGCTTGAGGGCGTTGTAATCGGCGGTCTGGTCGCGAATGTCCAGCAAGGCGGTCCGGCTTTCCGCCAGGCGTTGGGCCAGGGAGTCCTTTTCCCGGCGGGCGGCCTCGTAAGCGATCTCGATGCTTTGGGCGATGGAGCGGGATTCGTCCGCGATCTGCCGGTCGATGGCCTCGATTTGGGTGCGGAGCTGCGCCATCTTGGGGTATTCGGGCAGGAAGACCTTGTTGTTGAGCTGATATTCGTCTTCCAGTTGGCCGCGCCGGGTCTTGAGCTGTTGGATGACCTCGTTGTTGAGGAAGTCCTCGCCACCGGTGGCGCCGGCGTCGCGCATGGCGGTGTATTTGGCCTCGGCCTGGTAGAGGCGCTGTTCGGCCTCGAAGAGCTGGGACTTGAGTTCAGTGAATTCCTTTTCGTGGTATTCCAGCAGGTTGTCCAGGCTGACCAGGTCCTTGCCCCGGGCGTAGGCGATGAGCTTGCGCTCCAGGTCTTCCAGTTCCGCGCGGGTTTCGCGCACCTGGGTGTCGTAAAAGTTCTGGGTGGTGTCGGAGCTGAGGGAGCGGCGCTCGCGGTTCATGACGACGTAAGTCTTGGCCACGGCATTGGCGAGGGCGGCGGCGCGGCGGGGGTCGGGGTCGTCGATGGCGATGTTGATGAGGTTGGTCTGCGGGACCGGCTTGACCTCCATGCGGCCACGCACCGCCGCTTCGATGGCCTGCTGCTGGGCGGCCTGAGGATCCGCGACCGGGGACAGGCGTTGGTCCGTGGCCTCTTCGGACGGGGCGGCGGGGCTCTTACCCAGCCAGGTCTCGACCTGCTCCGCCATCTCGGCGAAAAACCCTTTGGCATCCTGCACCTCAGGTTTGCTCAGGGGCATCTCGAGCTGGTTGTCCTTCGCGACCCGTTGAGCGAGGGCGGCGCTTTTGAGGAGCTGGATCTGGTCGCCCATGAAGTTCTGATTGCTGGCATAGGCGGTGTAGTCGGTGTACCCATAGGGATTGGCTACCGGGGGGCGGGACTCGACCACGGCGGTGGCGCGGTAGATGGGGGTCTCGCGGATGGTGAGGATCAGGCCGACGATGAGGGCCAGGAGCAGGGAAAAGATCAGCAGCCACTTGCGGTGGAGCAGGATGCCCAGGTAGAGCCGCGGGTCCAGGGAGGGTCCATCCCCAGGGCCAAAGGGACCAAAGGGGCCAAACCCCGGTGGGGGCGCGCCCGGAAAGGTCAGGGGATTCTGGTCGGCACTCGGGGGTGGGAAGGGATAAGGTCCTGAGGGAATGGGGAACGAGGCAGGGTAGGGGGGCGGCATGGGCAGCGGATCAGAAGCCGGTCCGATACGGCATCACGAAGGTCTGGAGGACATTGGCCAAGGGACTGAAGAAGAGCGCCAGCCCGGATTCGGGGACATAGATGCGGTCGTTACCCACCACCAGGGGGTCGCGCATCTTACCGTCCAGGATCGCCTGGTAGTCGATGACGTAGGCCTTCATCTTGGCATCGGGGCCGGCGGCCAGGCGAGTGTCTTGCGCAGTGGGATCTTCACCCCGGTAGAGGACCACCTGGCCCTTCTTACCCAGTTTGTTGACGCCACCGGCCTGGGCGAGGATGTCGGTGAGGGTGGTGCGGCCCTTGATGGGGTGCACGCCCTGGCTATTGACCGCCCCGGTGATGGTGACGTTGAGGCTGGCGGAGTTTTTCACGTAAACGAGGACACGGGGGTCGCGGAGGTAGCGGCTGGCCAGTTGGTGGGCGATCTCGGCCTGGGCCTCCTCGGGGGTCAGGCCGTTGACCTTGACCGGACCGAGCAAGGGGAGGGCGATCAGTCCTTGCAGATTGACCTGGGCCTCGGAGGAGAGTTCAGGGACGCCGAAGACGTCGATTTTCAGTTCGTCATAGGGGCCGATGCGATAGATGAGGTCTTCCAGACTGGGGTCGGGGGGTGGTCCGACGATGGCGGGCATGAGTTCCGCCCCCGGTGGTGGGGTTGCCGCCTCCTGACCCATGATCGCCAACGGCTGGTCGGCGGCGGTGGCGCTGGGCGTGCCCGCGCTCGCGCCGGGGTGGGTTTCGCAACCCGCCAGCAGAAGTAGGAACAGGGTCAGGACTAAGACCAGGACCAGGAGCGAAACTGGCCGCCCCGGATGGTTCGGGCGAAGACGTTGCTTCACTGCCAAGTTACTCTCAGGGGTCTGCGGCTGTGACGCGGCCTCGGCGGAGGTGGGGACCGCAATCTGGCCAGGGGTGGGTATACAATGCCGGATGTGCCACAGGGCCCCATGGCCTTGCGGTCTTTCGACTCGATGAGCCATTCTAACCGGAGCGCAACCTGCTTGGCGACCCGCACCGCGCCACCCCGGGCTCGGACCCCATCAAGGTCCGGATCACACTCACCTTCACCTTTATCCCCCTCCGTGTCGGCGCTAGCAACGCACCCGTCCAGATTTGGCCCTCAGGTCCTGCTGGCCAGCTTGGGCCTGCTCTTCCTCATCGCCGCCCTGTTCAGCGGCGGCGCCGATCCCGGGCCGCGCCTGGTCTTGCAGTGGCTGTCACTGCTGTTGATCGGCCTGTCCCTCTGGGAGCCGGAGCCGCTCAGGCTCAGGGCGTCGGAGATCCTGATGCTGGGGGGCTTGTTCATACTGCCGTTGCTGTACCTGATCCCGCTGCCCGCCAGTATCCTGGCGATGGCGCCGGGGCGGGAGGTCTTTGACCAGACCTTGGCGCTAGTGGCCCCGGAGGTCCTGATGGAGCCGAGGGCGCTGAGCCTGCATCCCTTGGCAACCGAGTCCGCGTGGCTGACCAGCCTGATCGCCCTGGGGGTGTATCTGGCCACCCGGGCGATCAGCGAGCGCCAGGCGGAACAATTGACCTACCTGTTGTTCGCCGTGGCCCTGGTTCAGGTGGTCATCGGCCTCATCCAGTTCGCCAGCGCGACCACGGGGGTGAGTTACGAGTTGGCGGAACTGGCCCCCCGCGGCGGGGCGGCTTCCGGGACCTATCGCAATCGCAATCACCTGGCCGGTCTGCTGGAAATGGTGTTTCCCCTGGCGCTGGCCCTGTTCCTGTTTCATTTTGGGCGCAAGCCGCCGGGGCGGCGGCACGGTCGCGATTGGCGCCACAAGCTGGTGCGGTTGCTGCGGGCCGGGGGGCGGCCCAGTCTGGCATTTGCCCTGCTGGCGGTGATCTTTGTCGTGGGAATCGTGGTGACGCGCTCCCGCAGCGGGATCGCCATGGCTATGTTGGGCTTGATCCTGGTGGCGATCGTCTTTTCCCGGCATCTGGGGGGTGGCGGTAGCTTTGGCCTGATGGGCCGACTGACCATCCTGGTGATCGGCTTTACCCTTGCTCTGGGGCTGGCGCCGGTGCTGGACCGCTTTGCCTGGGGCGACATGGAGGGTGATGCCCGCTGGCGGGTTGCCGGCGCCACCCTCGATGGGGCTGGCACCCTGCTGCCGCTTGGCAGTGGCCCGGGGACCTACCTGGAGGTCTTCCCCGTCCACCAACCGATCGAGTTGGGCCAGTGGTTCATCAACCACGCCCATAACGATTATCTGGAAGTGCTTTACGAGACCGGCGTCCCTGGCTGGGTGCTGCTGGGGTTATTTGTCGCCTTGTTCCTGCGCCAGGGGGTACGACTCCTGGGCGGGGCAGAGTGGTCGCGGTTTCGTTGCCTGCAAGTCGGCGCTGGCATCGGCCTGTTCCTGTTGCTCGGACACGGTTTTACCGATTACAACCTGCGCGTGCCGGTCAACCTGGCTATCTTTGCCTTTCTGGCGGGGCTTTATTTCTCCCCTCCCGCGCGCCAGCCGGTGGGCCACCGCGGCCCGCGCCGCCGCCCTCGCACCAGGCTGATGGATGAGCACCCCCCGGGGGGCGGAGGGACTGTCGGTGGCGCGGCCCTTGGCGGCGAGGCGGCGCTTGGCGGCAAGGCGGCGGCGGGTGGTGAGTCCGGCAATGGAGGTAGGGATGAGGTGACGCCGGCAGGAGGCAGGGGTGGTGGCGGTCATGACGCCACCCTGGCCAGCGCGGGCGCGGCCGCGGATACCGGCGGTGGTGAGGCGGGTGTTTCCGGTGGCGCGCGAACTCCTGTTCGACGACCGCGCAATCCCTTTGATGTCCCAGAACCGGGTGGGGTGCCTGGCAGGGAGTCCGGCGCGGAACCTGTCGTGGGAGCCGGCGGGGAACCCGGCGCAACTTTCAGAACGAAGTCCGGCGCAGATGACCGCTAGAGGCATCCTCTGCGGGTGCCGCCAATCCTTACCCCTTCAATCCGTTAACCCTTTAACCTTTTAACCCTTAATTTTTCAAGCTGTTAACCTTGTCAACCCTTCACCCCATCACCCGTCTTTCCCCCGCCCAGACAAGGTGGGGACTCGGGGGCGCTTCCCCCCCGATCAAACCATTCAGTCGGGGTCCAGGTGTGCATGGCCAAGGCATGCAGGCCGTTGGCGAATTCCGCCGCGAGCAAGCCGTTGACGAGGCGCTGGCGGGCGAGGGGCTTGAGGAAGGTGAAGCGGTCACTGACCACGAGCAGCCGAAAGTGGGATTCACCCTCCGGTGGGGCACTGTGCATGTGGGTTTCGTCCACCAATTCCAGGTGCAGGGGGGCGAGTTCGCGGGTGACTAGATCTTGGATGCGTTGAGCACGTCTCATGGATAAGCTGGCTCCGTCGCCAATTCGAATGGTGAGGATCAGATGGGGGCGGCAGTCTCCAACATCATAGTCTTGGCACTACCAGGATCGTTACCCTAAGGACCCGCTCTCCCCATCTCTTCCCGCCAGAGGGGAGAGATGGCCGTTGGCCCGCGCCCAATCCGCGGCGGTTTGCCCATCCAGCCCTTTAAGCTCGGGGTTGGCACCGCGAGCCAGACAATTGTTAGTTCTCCTTGGCTGAGTTTGTCTTCTTGGCGCCCGTGGTCGTCTTGGATGCGCTACTGGTCCCGGAGGTATTGGCCTTCTTGGTACTGGTGGTGCCGGAGGCCGAAGCCGTCTTGGCGTTAGTGGTGGCTGGCTTCGCAGGCTGCTGGTTTACGGGTGCCGTCTTGGTTGCAGCTTTTGCAGAAGCCTCCGCCGGTGCCTTGCCAGCGGTACCGGCCGAGGCAGGGGTACCGGTCGTTTTCTGGGTCTTCGTAACGTTCGTGGTCGCGGTTGCGGGAGTCTTGGTCTTGGCGCCGGAGCTGGAAGCCGTGGCGGAGTTGGCCGCGGTCTTGGTGGCCGTGCCGGGGGTCTTGTTGTTTGCCGCCGGGGCGGTTTTAGCCGTCACGGTGGTCTTTGCGGCTGGCTTTGCGGTTGCGGCGCTGCTGGAGGTTATCGTGGTCTTGGATGCCATGGGCGTGGCCTTGGCTGGCTTGGTGACGGGGACGCTGCCTACCTTGGTAGTCGGCGACGAGGCAGCGGCGCTCTGTCCGCCCCTGTTGGCGGCGGAAGTCCCGCCCAGCCCTTTGGTGGCTAAAGTCTGAGGGGGGGCGGAGGCCATTCGCGTGGGAGGAGCCGGAGTCTGAATGAGGCGGGGATTGGCCGCCGGGACGCGGCTGACCACCGGTGCTGGACCACCAACCTTGGCCGTGGGTGCCGCGGTGGGAGTAGGGGACAGGGAGCTCGCCCGTGCCTGGGCCGCCGCGGCGGCGGTGGCGGCAGCACCGGCAGGCAAGGCCCAGGTAGCGGCAGAGCTGAATTCCGGCTGCTCATTGGTCATGGTCTCGGCGTCGGCCTCGACTTCTGGCTCGTAGTCAGTCGCGGCTACCGTGGGACTGCCGTAGGTTGACGAGGGATTGGCCGCGAACTCCGCTTCGTTTTGCCCGGTGAAGCCGTTAGCGGCTGATGCTGGCGTCGAGGCGTCGGCCACCTGGCCCTCGGTGGGGGCGGCGCCGTCCTGGAAGCCTCCCGTTGGCGGCAGGGCGTGGGCGATCCGCGGACCCGTCTCATGCCAGGCATTTTGCAGCATGGCGAGCGAATGGGTGAGTTCGTTACGGTAGGCGTCGGTGTAGTCCTGGCGCGTCTCCTTGGGGGTGCCACGCTGGGTGATCACCTCGGCCCCGAGTTGGGTCTCGACGCCACCGCCGCGGGGGAAGAAGTCCGCGCGCACTTCCACGATGGGCGGCAGGGGGCCCCGCGAGGCCCCGGGCGCCAGGGCTTCGGCGGCGGAACTATCCAGATTTCTTGTCAGAATCAAGCTGTCTCCCGAGGTTTCCTGGACCTTCCAGCCTTGGGTGACGGCGGCGCCCAGGGCCGCGCCGCGCACCTGTTGGACGTCGCCCCCGGAAAAGAACAGGCGAGGCTTGTTGGGATCAGGTACGACCGCATCACCCGCGGTGGCGTCTTCCATATCCGCACCGCCGCCGGACCGGGGTGAGGAGGCGCAACCTGCCAGGGCCAGCAGTAGGCTGGCCAATACCAGGAGATTAAGAAACGCGCGCAGGTTCAACGGCTGGTCCTCGCTTGTCAGGCGAACAGGGGGGGTCTGGATGGTGGCCTGAATCCGGGAGGTGGAAGTCAGTAGAATCCCGGGAACAGGATTTGAGTCTGCATCTAAATCTGTATTTGGAGCAAGGTCTTGAGCAGGATCTTGACCGGATCGGGCATTGATCCGTATCGATTGATAAATCTTAACATGCGACCTGGCCAGGAACACGGCCACCAGCACTAAAGCTGCCGCGTCCTAAACCATAATCCTTACATGACATGCAATCTCGCATAATGTGTAAGGTATCAACTCGCTCATCGGTTGCTGGGTCTGCCCTGGGAGGGCTGATTCAGGGCTGTCAATTCCCCGCCAAGGGAAATTTAACCCATCTTCCAGGGGAACATCAAGCCAGAGGGGAAAATTTGACCCCTATAATCCCCCTGAAGGGTAATCAGAGGGGCAAGCGATGAGTCTCGGGGATAACTTACGTCGGCTTAGACGGGAGAAAGGGCTGACCCAGTACCAGCTAGGCGAAAAGACCGGCATGAAGGTCGGCCACATCTCGAAACTGGAAGCGGACGGCGCCGATCCCAAGCTGTCCTCGCTCTACAAGCTGATGGAGGGGCTGGGCTGTTCGGCCGATGCCTTACTGCTCGATACGGACCGCCTGAAAACCGATGACTTACTGCGGATTGCGCTGGAACGGGCGATGGCCCTGCCGGAGGCGAACAAGGTCCACCTCATCGATGTCGTTGATCATTACTGCATCGCCTGCGGCATCGAACAGATGCTGAACCCGGAGAATAAGCGCTGGTTCGAGCCAAAATGGCTCATCCTGCCGCAGGCCACGAAGCCCCTGATCAACTGCGAGAAGGCGAGCGAAGACGCCCCCCAGGCGGCGAGTTGAGGGGCGATATTCCCACCCATGGCAGTTAGGTCCAGTGTTACAAGCACTGGACACCACGCCAAGGAAGGAGAACAGCCGGAGGCGTCACAGGTACCCGAGAGGCCTGCCCACATATCCACCGGCTAACCCTGGGCCTTAGCGGGGCCCAGGGTTGCCCGTGGATATGTGGACAGGCAGGCAGTCGGTGGGCGAAGGATGCAGAACCCGACGCCAGAGGACGGGTAACCCAGGCAGAGCGTCAGAAACAGAACAGGGGAGGGTGATCGCCCCGCGCCCGGTCGGCCCCGCCAGGTCGCAAGCGCCCTGGCTGGCCGACTGGCTGGGGGCGTTTCACAGGGTACCCGCGGAATCAGGCGGCCAGTCGCCGCAATTCCTCCCAGGAGTTGACCTGTTGGGCGTGAAGGAGGGGGCGACGCAAGGCCACCACGCGGCCGGAGGCGAGATCCGCATCCCCGAGCCCAGCCGCACGCAAGAGCTTGAGGTTGCGATACCAGGTCGGACGACTTTGCAGATCGCGGGCCTTTTCCCAGCCTTCCGCTTGAATCAGTGCCCACGTCATGAGGGCCGCCTTCGCCTGTCCTGGGGTGGGCGCCACGGCCTTGATACGTTCAGCGATATTCATGTCGGTAATGTCGATATTGCCAAGCATGCGTGAAAAATATTGGTGCCAATAGTCTGTTAATTCAGTAGAAGTTAATTCATGCCAAGGCTTGGAGAGGCGTTCGCGCAAGAGCTGGGAACCAAGGCGCAATTCGAGCCGCAACAGGCTGCCAGCTAAGGAAATCTCGGATTCAGTATAGGCCCTCCCGTCATAATCGCTTTTGCGCATCAGATAGGCCAGATGCGGACCCTTAGCATAGGCCTTACCCGCCCGTATCCGGCTGCGCTGACTCCAATAGACCGTATCCCCGGCCTGTTGCGAGACCCGGTAACGGCCGCCCTCACAGTCCCGCAGAAGGCGCAAGGCGACGCGCACGCTGGCCAGCTCGGCCAGGAGGAGGTTGCCCGTGACATCGATACGGGAGACCTGCCAGGAGCGTAGCGGCGGACAGGGGAGCATCAGCTTAGCGCAGAGGACCGCCCCCATGCGGGCCATGCAGCCCGGCAAATCGAGGGCGGCGGCGGCGCCGGAACCAAAGACGGCATCGCCGTCACCGATCACCCGGGCCGGCGACCCTTGGACCCAGAGGACATCGGAGCCAACGCGAAAGCTGAGATGGTGAGAATCCGAGCGGATGGAATCCCAGGCTTGGGTTTCCCAGGTGACATCGCCGGTGGCCAGGTTGTATCGCTGGATGCGATCGCCCGAAGCGCGAAGGCGGATCAGGTCTTCCGGGCTGAAGAGCGCGAGGGGAACCCGGGCGGTGATCCAGTCAATCAGCATGCCCAGTCTCACCCATGAGACAAAGTGCCCGTGTTACCAACCCGGGCACGGGAAGACTGGAGGGCCTGGCGACACTCCGCGAGGGCCGCCTTGCAGGCGTCGAGCTCCGCCTCTAAGGCCAACGCACGCGCCCGATAGCCGCGATGAGCCTGGCGGTAATAAGGGATCGCCCAGAATTCGCCCGGGCTGATGCCACCCCGACGGAAGCCCGGCGGGAAGAGAAAGCCGTTATCGACTTCCCAATCCTGCCAACCCTCCCAAGGAACATAGCCCGCGAGGATGGCGAGGAGGCGTAAGGCGGTGGGATCGGGTTGGCCGGTTTTCAGCCAGCGGCGCAGGGTGCGCGGGGTTACGAGACAGAGCGCGGCGGCCTCTGTAGAGGAAGCCCGCAGGCGCTGCAGGAGCGGCCGCAGGGTGGACAGATTGGCCGCGTAGGCGTTCCGGAGGAGTTCGGTCTCAGAGCAAGCGGCGCCGGGGCTGGGGACCATTCAGGCCCCCATGGCTATTGCGCATAATGTGTAAGGTATCAACTCGCTCATCGGTTGCTGGGTCTGCCCTGGGAGGGCTGATTCAGGGCTGTCAATTCCCCGCCAAGGGAAATTTAACCCATCTTCCAGGGGAACATCAAGCCAGAGGGGAAAATTTGACCCCTATAATCCCCCTGAAGGGTAATCAGAGGGGCAAGCGATGAGTCTCGGGGATAACTTACGTCGGCTTAGACGGGAGAAAGGGCTGACCCAGTACCAGCTAGGCGAAAAGACCGGCATGAAGGTCGGCCACATCTCGAAACTGGAAGCGGACGGCGCCGATCCCAAGCTGTCCTCGCTCTACAAGCTGATGGAGGGGCTGGGCTGTTCGGCCGATGCCTTACTGCTCGATACGGACCGCCTGAAAACCGATGACTTACTGCGGATTGCGCTGGAACGGGCGATGGCCCTGCCGGAGGCGAACAAGGTCCACCTCATCGATGTCGTTGATCATTACTGCATCGCCTGCGGCATCGAACAGATGCTGAACCCGGAGAATAAGCGCTGGTTCGAGCCAAAATGGCTCATCCTGCCGCAGGCCACGAAGCCCCTGATCAACTGCGAGAAGGCGAGCGAAGACGCCCCCCAGGCGGCGAGTTGAGGGGCGATATTCCCACCCATGGCAGTTAGGTCCAGTGTTACAAGCACTGGACACCACGCCAAGGAAGGAGAACAGCCGGAGGCGTCACAGGTACCCGAGAGGCCTGCCCACATATCCACCGGCTAACCCTGGGCCTTAGCGGGGCCCAGGGTTGCCCGTGGATATGTGGACAGGCAGGCAGTCGGTGGGCGAAGGATGCAGAACCCGACGCCAGAGGACGGGTAACCCAGGCAGAGCGTCAGAAACAGAACAGGGGAGGGTGATCGCCCCGCGCCCGGTCGGCCCCGCCAGGTCGCAAGCGCCCTGGCTGGCCGACTGGCTGGGGGCGTTTCACAGGGTACCCGCGGAATCAGGCGGCCAGTCGCCGCAATTCCTCCCAGGAGTTGACCTGTTGGGCGTGAAGGAGGGGGCGACGCAAGGCCACCACGCGGCCGGAGGCGAGATCCGCATCCCCGAGCCCAGCCGCACGCAAGAGCTTGAGGTTGCGATACCAGGTCGGACGACTTTGCAGATCGCGGGCCTTTTCCCAGCCTTCCGCTTGAATCAGTGCCCACGTCATGAGGGCCGCCTTCGCCTGTCCTGGGGTGGGCGCCACGGCCTTGATACGTTCAGCGATATTCATGTCGGTAATGTCGATATTGCCAAGCATGCGTGAAAAATATTGGTGCCAATAGTCTGTTAATTCAGTAGAAGTTAATTCATGCCAAGGCTTGGAGAGGCGTTCGCGCAAGAGCTGGGAACCAAGGCGCAATTCGAGCCGCAACAGGCTGCCAGCTAAGGAAATCTCGGATTCAGTATAGGCCCTCCCGTCATAATCGCTTTTGCGCATCAGATAGGCCAGATGCGGACCCTTAGCATAGGCCTTACCCGCCCGTATCCGGCTGCGCTGACTCCAATAGACCGTATCCCCGGCCTGTTGCGAGACCCGGTAACGGCCGCCCTCACAGTCCCGCAGAAGGCGCAAGGCGACGCGCACGCTGGCCAGCTCGGCCAGGAGGAGGTTGCCCGTGACATCGATACGGGAGACCTGCCAGGAGCGTAGCGGCGGACAGGGGAGCATCAGCTTAGCGCAGAGGACCGCCCCCATGCGGGCCATGCAGCCCGGCAAATCGAGGGCGGCGGCGGCGCCGGAACCAAAGACGGCATCGCCGTCACCGATCACCCGGGCCGGCGACCCTTGGACCCAGAGGACATCGGAGCCAACGCGAAAGCTGAGATGGTGAGAATCCGAGCGGATGGAATCCCAGGCTTGGGTTTCCCAGGTGACATCGCCGGTGGCCAGGTTGTATCGCTGGATGCGATCGCCCGAAGCGCGAAGGCGGATCAGGTCTTCCGGGCTGAAGAGCGCGAGGGGAACCCGGGCGGTGATCCAGTCAATCAGCATGCCCAGTCTCACCCATGAGACAAAGTGCCCGTGTTACCAACCCGGGCACGGGAAGACTGGAGGGCCTGGCGACACTCCGCGAGGGCCGCCTTGCAGGCGTCGAGCTCCGCCTCTAAGGCCAACGCACGCGCCCGATAGCCGCGATGAGCCTGGCGGTAATAAGGGATCGCCCAGAATTCGCCCGGGCTGATGCCACCCCGACGGAAGCCCGGCGGGAAGAGAAAGCCGTTATCGACTTCCCAATCCTGCCAACCCTCCCAAGGAACATAGCCCGCGAGGATGGCGAGGAGGCGTAAGGCGGTGGGATCGGGTTGGCCGGTTTTCAGCCAGCGGCGCAGGGTGCGCGGGGTTACGAGACAGAGCGCGGCGGCCTCTGTAGAGGAAGCCCGCAGGCGCTGCAGGAGCGGCCGCAGGGTGGACAGATTGGCCGCGTAGGCGTTCCGGAGGAGTTCGGTCTCAGAGCAAGCGGCGCCGGGGCTGGGGACCATTCAGGCCCCCATGGCTATTGCGCATAATGTGTATTATGTAAAGTCATAGCCGTGGCTTGGTGGGATTACCAACTGCCATCGGTTCAGATCCAGGACCTGGCGGGCATTGTGACTGGTTTGTTCGGCAAGATAGCGCGCATCCTGGCCCCGGAGTTGGGCCAGGGCCTGCAACACCTCGGGCAGATAGGCCGGGCTGTTGCGCTCACCCCGATGAGCGGCGCCGCTCATGTCCGGGGCATCGGTCTCCAGTACCAGCGCTTCCAGGGGTAAGGTCGTGGCCAGGGCCCGCAGACGGCTGGAACGAGCGAAGGTCAGCATGCCGCCGAAACCAAGCTTGAATCCCAAGGCCAGATACTGCCGGGCCTGTTGCAGACTGCCATTGAAGGCATGGATGATGCCGCCGGGCACTGGGTGACGGCGCAAACAGGCCAGAACCTGATCATGGGATTTGCGCGCATGAATCAGCACCGGCAACCCGGCGCCGGCGGCCAGCTCGAGCTGGCGGACGAACAAGGCCTGCTGACGCTCGCGATCCAGATCCGGGAGGAAAAAATCCAGCCCGATCTCCCCCACCGCCACGGGATTCTCGCGATGGATCAGGGCTTCGAGTTCATCCAGGTCGCCGGCTTGGTGCTGATCGAGATAGACCGGATGCAATCCCAAGGCTGGATAAAGCTCGGACTCTCGCCGGCACAGGGCCAGCAGCCCAGGCCAGCCGGCGGCGTGGATGGCGGGCACCACGATGGGCCCCACGCCTTGGCGGCGAGCCGCGGCCAGGACCTGATCCCGATCCCGGTCGAAGTCACTGACGTCCAGGTGGCAATGGGTATCGATCAGCACGCCCGCTCACCAGATTAGGTCATCGGGTACCTGGTAGGCCGCGTAGGGATCATCATCATCGGTGGCGGCGGTGGCGGCCTTACCCGCGGGTTGGTTCAGAACCAACACCAGGGCAGGACTGCGCGTCAGGAGATTTTCGGCGATCTCCCGTGGCACCAGTTCGATCTCGGCATCCTGCCTGACCAGGGCCAGATGCCCGGCGACCAGCGACCGCTGCTGTTCGGGCGTGAGATAAAGCCGTCGTAGCCGTCCGCCATCCTGAAAGTTGAAGGCGATCTCCCCACCCGCCCGAGACAGGCGATGGGCATGAATCAACTGGCGGATGGAATTCTCCTCCTCCCGGCGCCGGAGCTCCTCCTGGCGCTTGAGGTTGAGCTCCCGATCCCGGCGGGCCTTCTCCGCCGCCTCCACCTGAAGCCGTTGCTGGCTCTCGTTCCGCGCTGGAGGTTGGCCCTGCGACTGACGGTTTTCCTTGCGTTTTTCCGTCTTGGCCTGCTTGAGTTGTTGGGTGTTGACCAGTCCCGCCTTGAGTAACTGGTCTTGCAGCGAATTGCCCACCGGCATCTACCCCAAAAAAAATCAGGATCACGCGCCCGGCAACCGCGAGCGCCTAGGGAGCGTGAGCATCACCCAGCGGACCCTCGGTTGCAAGTATCCCAACGCTGACTGTTAGCCCAAAGTAGTAATGTCCCCTTTGTGCAATATAGAAATGTCCCCTTTT
>CALMDH010000314.1:0-32394 GCA_937862735.1 uncultured Gammaproteobacteria bacterium | reverse complement strand
GTCAGAATGCGCGCTATCTGTTACGGCAAATGATCGACATCCGGGACGGTGCCCGCACCAATGCCCTGGCCACCACCATGCGGACGGCCGTCAGCGAGGTATCCGACGAGCATTTCGCCATCATTGCTGATTGGCTGTCCCGCAAGTAGGGCGATAGGATCGACTCCAGAGAAGCCGGATTAGCTATCCAGGGTTGATCAAGGCGTCATCCGAGATGACGAGATGACACCTTGATCCAGCCAAGGATCCCGGAGGTCGATAACCCGGACCCCCGCCGATGAAAGGGCCGAACTGGCATTTGCCAAAGCGCTCACAAGAAGACCAGATCAGTCGACGATCTCCCCCTCCAACACCTTCTCGAAGACCAGGATCCCGTTGTCCACCTCGACCTCGATGACATCCCCAGGGCCGAAGCGGCCGGCGAGGATCTCCTGGGCCAGGGGATTCTCCAACTGGGCACGGATGGCGCGCTTGAGGGGTCGGGCGCCGTAGACCGGGTCGAAGCCCGCCTCGCCCAGGTGGTCGAGAGCGGCATCGTCCACCACCAGCTTCATGTCGCGGTCCGCCAGGCGCTTCTGCAGGAAACGGATCTGGATGCGGGCGATGGCGCGGATCTGCTCCTGGCGCAGGGGGTGGAAGACCACGATATCATCCAGGCGGTTGATGAACTCGGGGCGGAAGGCGACCCGCACCACCTCCATCACCGCCGCGCGCATCCGCTGATAGTGCTCCTCCCCGGCCAGTTGCTGGATGACGTCCGAGCCCAGGTTGGAGGTCAGGACGATGACGGCGTTGCGGAAGTCCACCGTCCGCCCCTGGCCATCGGTCAGCCGCCCGTCGTCCATGACCTGCAAGAGGACATTGAAGACGTCCGGGTGGGCCTTCTCCACCTCATCCAGGAGGATGACGCTATAGGGCCGGCGGCGCACTGCCTCGGTCAGGTAGCCGCCCTCCTCATAGCCGACGTAGCCCGGCGGGGCGCCGATGAGCCGCGCCACCGAGTGCTTTTCCATGAACTCGGACATGTCGATGCGCACCATGGCCTCCTCGGTGTCGAAGAGGAACTCCGCCAGGGCCTTGCACAGCTCGGTCTTGCCGACGCCGGTGGGACCGAGGAAGAGGAAGGAGCCGATGGGCCGCATGGGATCGGACAGCCCGGCGCGGGAGCGGCGGATGGCATCGCTGATGGTGGCTACTGCCTCGCCCTGGCCCACCACCCGCTTACCCAGCTCCTGTTCCATGCGCAACAGCTTGTCTCGCTCGCCCTCCAGCATGCGCGACACCGGGATGCCGGTCCATTTGGAGACGATGTCGGCGATCTCCTCCTCGGTGACCTTGTCACGCAGCAGGGTCTTCTCGGCGTGCTCAGCGGCGCTGGCGGCCTCCAGGCGCTTCATCAGCTCGGGGATACGGCCGTACTGGAGCTCCGACATGCGCGCCAGGTCGCCGGCCCGGCGGGCCGTCTCCATCTCCACCCGCACCCGGTCCAGCTCCTCCTTGATATGGGCCGTCCCCTGGAGGGAGGCCTTCTCCGCCTTCCACACCTCCTCCAGGTCGGAGAATTCGCGGTCCAGCTTGGCGATCTGCTCCTCCAGGTCCGCCAGGCGGCGCCGGGAGGCCTCGTCGGATTCCTTCTTCAGGGCCTCGCGCTCGATCTTGAGTTGGATGAGACGGCGGTCGAGGCGGTCCATCTCCTCCGGCATGGAGTCGATCTCCATGCGGATCTGAGAGGCGGCCTCGTCCACCAGGTCGATGGCCTTGTCCGGCAACTGGCGGTCGGCGATATAGCGGTGGGACAGGGTGGCGGCGGCGACGATGGCCGGGTCGGTGATCTCGACCTTGTGGTGGACCTCGTAGCGCTCCTTGAGGCCGCGCAGAATGGCGATGGTGTCCTCGACGTTGGGCTCCTGCACCAGCACCTTCTGGAAGCGGCGCTCCAGGGCGGCGTCCTTTTCGACGTACTTGCGGTATTCGTCGAGGGTGGTGGCGCCGATGCAGTGCAGCTCGCCCCGGGCCAGGGCCGGCTTGAGCATGTTGCCGGCATCCATGGCCCCCTCGGCCTTGCCGGCGCCGACCATGGTGTGCAGCTCATCGATGAAGAGGATGATGTTGCCCTCCTGGCGGGCCACGTCGTTGAGCACCGCCTTGAGGCGCTCCTCGAACTCGCCGCGGAACTTGGCCCCGGCGATGAGGGCGGCCATGTCCAGGGACAGCAGGCGCTTGGTCTTGAGCCCCTCCGGCACCTCGCCATTGACGATGCGCTGGGCCAGGCCCTCGACGATGGCGGTCTTGCCCACGCCGGGCTCGCCGATCAGCACCGGATTGTTCTTGGTGCGACGCTGCAGGACCTGGACGGTACGGCGGATCTCGTCGTCGCGACCGATGACCGGGTCCAGCTTCCCCTGCTCGGCCCGCTCGGTGAGGTCGATGGTGTACTTCTCCAGGGCCTGGCGCTGCTCCTCGGCGTTGGGGTCGCTCACCGCCTGGCCACCACGCATCTGCTCGATGGCGCGCTCTATGGGCCCCTTGCTGGCCCCGACCTCGCGCATCAGCCGTCCCAGTTCGCCCTTGTCCTCCACCGCCGCCAGGACGAACAGCTCGGAGGAGATGTACTGGTCCTTGCGCTGCTGGGCCAGCTTGTCCACCTGGTTGAGCAGCCGGCCCAGCTCGTTGCCGATGTGGACCTCACCCGCATTGCCCTCCACCCGCGGCAGTCGCTCCATGGCCTCGCCCAGGGATGATCGCAGCCGGTTGACGTTGACGTCGGCCAAGGACAGCAGGTGCCGGGCGCTGCCGCCCTCCTGGTCCAGCAGGGCCGCCATCAGGTGGACTGGCTCGATGAACTGGTGATCGCGTCCCACCGCCAGGCTCTGGGCATCCTGCAGGGCCAACTGGAACTTGGACGTCAATTTATCCATGCGCATGACTGGGAATCTCCGCTACTTCATAGGGTTATATATCCCAAATTGGGTAGGCGGGGGTGAATTCAAGATGCGTTGAACATGAATTTTCGGGACCCGCCCGCGCCATAATCCTAGCACCTGGGCCAGACTTAGTAGCCTGGACGCGGTTCAGGACTCTGCTGAATCAGGCCAGAGAATGCCGCCAGGAGGGGCGTCAGCTTAGACGCAGGCAACCAGTCACCACCCAATGCCTGGGCTGGCATAGAAAGTACTACCTGCTGATTTTCTTCCACCCTCCCCCCTGGTGGGGGAGGGTGGGGGAGAGGGGTCTGAAGGGTTACCGACGAAAATGACTATGGGCAGGATTGCAGGCCCCGCCCTGGTCAGTTGGGGATGGCGACCACCTTGACCCGGGCTTGTCCGCCCATGGCGATCTTCTTGGCAGCGGCCCGGGAGAGGTCGATGATCCGTCCGGCCTTGTGGGGACCGCGATCGTTGATGGTCACCTCCACCTCCTTGCCATTCTTGAGGTTGGTGACCTTGACCCTGCTGCCCAGCGGCAGGTGGGGATGGGCGGCGGTCAGAGCGTGTTGATTGAAGACCTGGCCACTAGCGGTTTTCTTGCCATGGAAACCAGGGCCATACCAGGAAGCCTTGCCGACCTGGTGGCCATCCACCACCCGGGTCGTTTTAGCGGATTTTTTGCCGTGACTGCCCGCCTCGGCATGCATGGCGGGCGACATGGCCAGGGCAATCACCAGGGCGATTCGGGACAAACCGGCCAGCCGCGAGTTGGAATAGCGTGCCTGGAAACCAGGACTGGTGCTCTCGTTCAAGCGTCCACCTCCGGGAATGGATAGCCAATATTCTTAGCTTAAACAAAGACTAAGGAATATCGCGGGACGTTCAATAACCTAGGGAAGTCCAAGGATAACACGGCTGGCCCCTCGGAGACCAGCCGTCAGGCTGGCCGTCAGGAGGGCAGAAACCGCATGGAAAGATCGACGCTGTCGAGATCCTTGGTGAGATCGCCAATGGAAATCTCGTCCACCCCGGTCTCGGCGATCGCCCGCAGACGCTCCAGGGTGATGCCCCCGGAGGCCTCCAGCCGGGCGCGACCGGCGACCTGGATGACGGCCTGACGCATCTGCTCAGGGCTGAAGTTATCGAGGAGCAGGTGGGTGGCGCCGGCGGCCAGGGCCTCCGCGACCTCCGCCAAGGACTCGACCTCGATCTCCACCGGCACCCCCGCCGCCAGGGCATGGGCGGCGTCGAGGGCCGCGGCGATGGAGCCCGCCGCCAGGATGTGGTTCTCCTTGATGAGGATGGCGTCGTGGAGGCCCAGCCGATGATTGTGGCAACCGCCGCAGCGCACGGCGTACTTCTGCGCGAGACGCAGGCCCGGGATCGTCTTGCGGGTATCGAGCAGGCGCACCGGCAGATCGGCCACCACCCGGGCGTAACGCCAGGCCCGGGTGGCGGTGCCGGAGAGGGTCTGGAGGAAATTCATGGCGGTGCGTTCCCCGGTGAGGAGGGCGCGGGTTGGCCCCTCGATCACGCAGAGGCGATCGCCCGGCCCCACCCGGTCGCCATCGACGACTTGCCAGGCAACGCTGACACACGGATCGATCTGGCGAAAGACCTCCTCGAACCAGGCGCGACCGCAGATGACCGCCTCCTGGCGGGTGATCAGTTCCACCCGCGATACCTGATCCGCCGGCAAGAGGGCAGCGGTGCGATCGCCATCCCCCAGATCCTCGGCCAGGGCGATCCTTACCTGACCGGCGACGAGGGCGGGATCTGGCGGCTGCGGAGGCCAGCTCGTTCCATTCACGCCTCGGTTGCTAGCCGGGGTGCAAGGTGTTTGGAGCGTCTCGTGGACTCGGTTCATGTTTTTTTTACCTCGGACTTAGCGAATTTCTGGTCATTTGTTGCCATCTTGTTAAAATCGCGCGCCAATTGCGCTGAAGACTTGCCATTCGGCCCCGATCTCCGGCGAGTCGCCAACAACCGTTGGCTCCGTGCGGGCGTCATTACATAGCATCCCCAGGAGCGTCCCAACCGCACCGCGATGAAGGCCCTTATCCTGCAACTCTTCACCTCTCTGGTCGACAGCTTCAGGGACCTGGTCCCCATCATTGCCGTCATTGCCTTTTTTCAATTGGTCGTGCTCGGGCAGCCCATCCCTAACCTGTTGGACATGCTCTGGGGGATGTTTTTGGTCCTGATCGGCCTGACCCTCTTCGTCCAGGGCCTCAAACTGGGGCTCTTTCCCATTGGCGAATCCCTGGCCTGGGATTTTGCCGCCAAAGGCAGCCTCATCTGGTTGCTCATTTTTGCCTTCGCCCTGGGCTTTGGTACCACGGTGGCGGAGCCCGCCCTCATCGCGGTGGCCAACGAGGCCGCCAATGTCGCCGCCGTCGGCGGCTGGATCACGGATGAACCGGCGGCGCGCGAAGATTACGCCAATGGTCTGCGGATCACGGTCGCCTTGTCAGTGGGGGCCGCCATCGTCATCGGCGTATTACGCATCCTGCGCGGCTTTCCCATCCAGAATCTCATCATCATCGGTTACATCGGCGTGGTCATCATGACCTTCTTCGCCCCCCCGGAAATCATCGGCATCGCTTATGATTCGGGGGGGGTCACCACTTCCACCATTACCGTACCGCTCGTCGCCGCCCTGGGCGTGGGCCTGGCCTCCAGTATCGAGGGCCGCAACCCCATGATCGACGGCTTCGGCCTCATCGCCTTCGCCTCGCTAACCCCCATGATCTTCGTCATGGGTTA
Source organism: uncultured Gammaproteobacteria bacterium (assembly GCA_937862735.1). GTDB lineage: Bacteria > Pseudomonadota > Gammaproteobacteria > Chromatiales > Chromatiaceae > M0108. The sequence continues at coordinate 26,701 of CALMDH010000314.1, read as the reverse complement.
CGGTGCCCTGCTGTGATCGAAAAACTCCTCTCCCTCTGGAACACTCTGCTGGTCACCATCTGGGACATCCTGCCCATCATCATCATCCTGGTGGGGAGTCAGGTCCTCCTCATCCGCCGCCCCATCGCCAACCTGCCACGGGTGCTATTGGGCTTCTTCTTCGTCCTCATCGGACTGACCCTCTTCATCGAAGGTCTGGAGCGTGCCCTCTTCCCCCTTGGCAAGCTAATGGCGGAACAGCTCACCGCGCCCGCCTTCCTGGGTCTGGACGGCAGCGAGACCAGCGTGGACTGGACGGAATTCGGTTGGATCTATCTCTTCGCCGCCACCATTGGCTTCTCGACCACCATCGCCGAACCTTCCCTGATCGCCGTCGCCATGAAGGCAAGCGAGGTGTCCGGCGGGGCCATCCAGCCCTGGGGCTTGCGCGTCGCCGTTGCTATCGGGGTCGCCATCGGCATCGCTTTGGGGGCCTTTCGCATCATCACCGGAACCCCCCTGCCTTATTACATCATCACCGGCTATGTCTTCGTGCTGCTCCAGACCTGGTACGCCCCCCGTATGATCGTCGCGCTGGCTTACGATTCCGGCGGCGTCACCACCTCGACGGTGACCGTCCCCCTGGTGGCGGCCCTGGGGCTGGGTCTGTCAACCCATATCCCGGGCCGCAACCCCATGCTGGATGGCTTCGGTCTCATTGCCTTCGCCAGTCTTTTCCCCATGATGACCGTCATGGGCTACGCGCAACTGAGCGCATGGGCCGCGCGGCGCGCGGCGCGGGCCGCTGCACCGGCTTCCTCCTGAATGCCGGCTCGGTCCCTCCGCCCCGGTCCCCCTGTATCCTGAGGTTTAAGATCCATGCACTTCAAACTGATCCTGGCCTTCGTCGAGGATAGATCGACCCAGGCCGTTCTCGACGCCGCCCGCAAGGCCGGTGCCACCGGCTCCACCGTCATCAACCAGGCTCGCGGCGAGGGGGTGGAAAAGACCAAGACCTTTTTCGGCCTGAGCCTGGAGAGCCAGCGCGACGTCATCATGCTGCTGGTCGAGGAGCACCTGAGCCGCCACATCCTGGAAACCATCGCCAAGGCGGCCGGTTTCGGCGCCAAGCCCGGCTCGGGCATTGCCTTTCAGATCGATGTGGAAGACGCAGTCGGCATCGATCACCAGGTCCGTAAGCTGACCCAGCTCGTCGAAGAGGAGATTTGAACCATGTCCACCCATCCCCTGATCCGCGTTCGCGACGTCATGAAGCCCCACTTCGACATGGTGGACGGCATGGCGACGGTCGCCGCCGCCCTCGAAGCCATGCGCCACGTCGATACCAAGACGCTGATCGTCAAACCGCGCAGTGAGAATGACGAACTGGGCATCGTCGTCCTCTCGGACATCGCCTGCGAGGTGCTGGCCAAGGGCCGCGCCCCGGATCGGGTCAACATCTATGAGATCATGGTCAAGCCGGCCATCACCGTTCATCCGGACATGGACATCCGCTACTGCGCCCGGCTCTTCGACCGCTTCGACCTCAGCCGGGCGCCGGTGGTCAAGGACCGGGAGGTACTGGGGGTGGTCAGCCTCACCGACCTAGTGATGAAAGGGCTGGTGCCTCACCTCTGACCCCGCGGCGATCACGCCATGGCGCTGGCCTGGCTGCCTCAAGCCCGACAGGTTCCCTCCCCCAACTGGGACGAACGGCCTCCGGATACCCAAGTGGATCTCCTGGTGATTCACGGGGTCAGCCTGCCGCCAGGCGAGTTCGGCGGCCCCTGGATCGACGCCCTCTTCCAGAACCGCCTCGACCCCGGTGCCCATCCCTACTTCGGACCCATCGCCGGGCTCAAGCTCTCCAGCCACCTCCTCATCCGCCGCGACGGGGAACTGATCCAGTACGTCGCTCTCACCAAGCGCGCCTGGCATGCCGGGGTCTCCGCTTTTCAGGGGCGGGAACGCTGCAACGACTTTTCCATCGGCATCGAACTGGAGGGAACGGACGACATCCCCTACGCACCCGCCCAATACCAGGTCCTGGCGGATACCAGCCGCGCCATCATGGCCTTTTTTCCCGCCATCATCCCCCAGCGCATCGTCGGTCACAGCCACATCGCGCCAACCCGTAAAACCGATCCCGGCCAGGCCTTCGACTGGGGATTGTTTTTTCACTTGCTCGGTCACGCCACCCCAGTGACCCCAGGCTGACTCTCGGCCCACTCCTCGATGGGGATCAGACGCCCTGCCCGGTCATGAGCGATGACCTTTTCCCCGCGACCGCAACGATGCACCTGATTTTTCCCTCTTCACAGGAGATTCGGCGATGATCGAGAAACTGGTATCCCTCTGGTCCACCCTCCTGGCAACCATCTGGGACATTCTGCCCATCGTCGCCATTCTCGTCGGCAGCCAGGTCCTGATCCTGCGCCGCAAAATAGCCCACCTGCCCAGAGTCCTGGTGGGCTTACTATTCGTTTTGATTGGCCTGACTTTTTTCCTGGAGGGCCTGGAGCACGCCCTCTTTCCGCTTGGCAAACTCATGGCCCAGCAACTGACCGATCCCGGCTTTTTGGGGCTGACGGCGGCGGAAACCCAGGTGGACTGGCGCGAGTTTGGCTGGATCTACCTCTTCGCCTTCGCCCTTGGCTTTTCCACCGCCATCGCCGAGCCCTCGCTGCTGGCGGTCTCCATGAAGGCCAGCCAGGTTTCCGGCGGCACCATCCAGGCCGGAAAACTGCGCATCGCCGTCGCCCTGGGCGCCGCCATCGGCATTGCCCTGGGTTCATTTCGCGTCATTACCGGCATACCACTGCACTATTTCCTCATTCCCGCCTACGTGCTGGTCTTGATCCAGACCTGGTTCGCGCCCCGTCCCATTATCGGCCTGGCCTATGATTCCGGGGGCGTCACCACCTCGACGGTCACCGTGCCCCTCGTCGCCGCGCTCGGGCTGGGTTTATCCACCCACGTACCCGGCCGCGATCCCCTGATGGATGGTTTCGGTCTCATCGCCTTTACCTGCATGTTCCCGATCATGACTGTCATGGGCTACGCACAAATCAGCCAATGGGCCGCCCGGCGAGCGGCCGCGCGCCCCGTCTGAAGGCAGCTTGCTCCCGTCGTTTGCCCACTAGCCGGCGGAAGTGAGATAGCTGGTCGACTGCATCTCCACCAGCCGGCTGATCAGGCGCTCGTGGGCAAATTCATGCAACTGCCCGGAATACAACTCATCCAGCGGCACCGCGGCGCTGAGGATCAGCTTGACGCGCCGGTCATAGAGTTCGTCCACCAGATGCAGAAAGCGCCGCGCCGCCGCGTCCTGACCCAGGGTGAGGCGCGGCACCCCGGACAGCAGGATGGTGTGGAACTCCCGGGCGATCTCGATGTAATCCGCCGTGGCGCGCGGACCGCCGCACAGGACCGCGAAGTCGAACCAGGCCAGGTCCGGCCCCAACCTGCGCGCCGGGATGTCGCGGCCATTGACGTGCAGCAGCGGGGGATCTTCGTGGTGCCCGCCCAGCAGGCGGCGGAAGGTGGCCTCCAGGTGCGCCTCGGCGTCGCCCTCCCCGGCATGGTGATAGACCCCCTCCTCGCGCAGGGTCCGCAGCCGGTAATCTTCGCCGCCATCCAGTTCGAAGACCTCGGTATGCTCCTTGAGCAGTGCGATGGCGGGCAGGAAGAGGGGGCGCTGCAACCCATTGAGGTATAGCAGATCCGGCGGCGTGTTGGAGGTAGTCACCAGGGTTACCCCCCGGCGAAAGAAGGCCCGCAGCAGGCCATGCAGCAGGGTGGCATCGGTGATATCGGTGACCACGAACTCGTCCAGGCACAGGACCCGCAGGTCCTGACACAGCCGCTCCGCCACCAGTTCCAGGGGATCGGGCTGGCGCGGCAGACCGGCCAGTTCCCCGTGCAGGTCGCGCATGAAGTGATGGAAATGCAGCCGCCGCTTGCCCGGCAGCGGCAGGGCCTCGGCGAACCAGTCCATGAGATAGGTCTTGCCGCGCCCAACGCCGCCCCAAAGGTAGAGACCCTTGACGGGCGGGATAGCCGGCGCGGCGCCGCCAAAGCGGGACCGGAGCCGACCCAAGAGTCCAGCACTGGAAGCGTGGACCTTGTGCGCCTGAGCCAGCGCGCCCTTCCTGGACGCGGATAACCGGGGCGATCTGGCCAGGCGGGGTGGACCGGCCGCCGATACGCTGGCCGGTCTGGCCATGAGCGCGGTATGCACGGCCGCGAGCCGCCGCGCCGCCTCCGCCTGGACGGGGTCATAGGCGGCAAAGCCAGTTTCCGGGTCGACGAAGCTGGCCGGGGTGATACTAGTGTCTAGGTTCATGGCCGGCGAAAGATAACAAACCTGGCCGGTGCTTGTCCGTCCCGCCTTGATGGCCCTATCTGGCTGCGGAACTCTGCTTCAGGTCACGGTAGAACTCAGTCAGGAGAAGCTCCGAAATACCGTGATTTTCGCCATGAGCGGAATGCTCGATATATCCCCCAGTGGCGCGGATAATGCCCTACCCGCCCCAGTCCGGGGCTCAGTCCATCACGCGGGAGTATCAGCATGAGCGACGCACTCAACTATCTGGTCAAGGTTCGCCCCGAGGCCATGACCGGCTATTTCACGTTCTTAAAGAAGGCCGGTGACCACCTGGATGTCCGCACCCGGGACCTGATCTCGGTCATCACCAAGGTCGCCGTTCAGACTGAACCCGGCTTCAAGCAGTATCTGACCCGGGCCCTGCGCAACGGCGCCACCCCCCACGAGATCATCGACGCCCTGCTCATGGCCTTCCCGGTCCTGGGCCTGGCCAAGATCGTCTGGGCCACGGACATCCTGCTGAAGATGGACCTGCCTGAGTTCCGCCCGGAAAACCTGGGTGCCGAGCCCCAGTGGCATGACCTAGCCGCCGTCTCCGAACTGGCGGATGGCGAGGTGTCCTTCGCCGAGGCCGACGGCCGCTCCCTCTATATCTACCGCCAGGGTGACGACTGCCGGGTCTATGACTCCCGTTGTCCCCATCAGGAAACCAACATCCCCCACCTGGCCCTGGTCGACGGCCGCCTGACCTGCCCCAAACACCACTGGGCCTTCGACCTCACCACCGGCGACTGCGTAGAGGTCGGTAACCGGCCCCTGCGCCGCTTCGACCACAAGGTCGAGGAAGGCCGGCTGCTGGCCCATTGGTAGGCGCGGAGTCGTCCGCCTGTCGGCGGCTTTCCGGGGGCCCCGGAATGAGAATCCTGCACACTTCCGACTGGCACCTGGGGCGAACCCTTTACGGCCGCCAACGCTACGACGAGTTCGCGGCCTTTCTGGACTGGCTGGCGGCGCTGATCGAGCGGAAAGGCGTGACGGTCCTGCTGGTGGCGGGGGATGTCTTCGACACCAGCACCCCCACTCATCGGGCCCAGGAGCTCTATTACCGCTTCCTGTGCCGGGTGGCGACCTCGCCCTGTCGTCATGTGGTGGTGGTCGCGGGCAATCACGATTCCCCCACCTTTCTGGAGGCCCCCAAGGAATTGCTGCGGGCCCTGGACGTCCACGTCATCGGCAGCGCGGCGGAGAATCCGGCGGACGAGGTCCTGGTGCTGCGCGACCCGGCCGGGACACCGGAACTGATCGTCTGCGCCGTGCCCTACCTGCGGGACCGGGATATCCGGCGGGTCGAGGCCGGGGAGGACAGTGCGGACAAGGAGATCAGGTTGATCCAAGGCATCCGCGACCACTATGCCAGCGTCACCGCCCGGGCCGAGGCCCGGCGGGCGGAACTAGGGGCGGAGATCCCCCTGGTGGCCATGGGCCACCTCTTCACCGCCGGAGGTACGACCCTGGAAGGCGACGGGGTAAGGGAGCTGTACGTCGGCTCCCTCGCCCACGTCAGCCCGGGCATCTTTCCCGCCAGCCTTGATTACCTGGCCCTGGGTCACCTCCACGTCCCCCAGCGGGTCGGCGGCGCCGAGACCCGCCGCTACAGCGGCTCCCCCCTGCCCATGGGCTTCGGCGAGGCCCGGCAGGAAAAGAGCCTCTGCCTGGTGGAATGGGAAAAAGGAAACGGCGGTTGGCCAGGGTGCCGCGTCCGCCTCATCCCCATCCCGGTCTTCCAAACCCTCGAACGTATCCAGGGCGACTGGGACCGGCTAGCCGAGCGGCTGAAGGAACTGGTGGCCGCCAAGTCTCCGACCTGGATCGAGGTGATCTACGAGGGCGAGACGCTGATTGGTGATCTGCGCGAACGTCTGGAGGCGCTCCTGGCCATACCGGAGGACCCCCCCACGCGGAAGGAAACCGCCACGCGCCCCGAAATCCTGCGCATCCGGAACAACCGCCTCGTCCAGGGGGTACTGGAGCAGATACACGACGAGGAAAGCCTGGGGGACTTGGACGAACTGGAGGTCTTCACCCGCTGTCTGGATACTCAGGGTATCGTCGCGGAACAGCAAGCGGACCTGCTACTGGCCTACCGGGAGATCTTGGCCACGTTCCACCACGCTGACCCTCTGGCGGACTAGGGACCCCGTCGGGCCATGCGCATCCTGAACGTCCGTTTCAAGAACCTGAACTCCCTTATCGGTGAATGGGCGATCGACCTGACCCACCCCGCCTATGTCGCTGATGGCCTCTTCGCCATCACCGGTCCCACCGGCGCCGGCAAGACGACGCTCCTCGACGCCATCTGCCTGGCCCTTTATGGCCGCACGCCACGCCTGGCCAGAGTCACCAGGAGCGAAAACGAGATCATGTCCCGCCAGACCGGCGAGTGCTTCGCCGAGGTCACCTTCGCGACCCAGGCCGGTCGCTTCCGCTGCCACTGGAGCCAGCATCGGGCACGTCGCAAGCCGAATGGCGAGCTTCAGCAAGCCCGGCACGAGATCGCCGACGCCGACACTGGCGCCTTGCTTGAGACTAGCCTCCATGGCGTCGCCGGCCAGATCGAGGCGGCTACCGGCATGGATTTCGATCGCTTCACTCGCTCCATGCTGCTGGCCCAGGGTGGCTTCGCTGCCTTCCTCCAGGCGCCGCCCGACGAGCGGGCACCGATCCTGGAGCAGATCACCGGCACCGAGATCTACAGCCAGATCTCCATCCGCGTCCACGAACGTAACCGCGAAGAACGCAACCGCCTAAGCATCCTTCAGGCCGAGCTGGCTGGCCTGCAACTCTTGTCCGAAGCGGATGAAGCCCAGTTGCGCGGGGACCTGGAGCGTCGCCAGCAGGATGAAGTGGAGCTCGACGGCCGGATCGGCCTGAATCTCCAGGCCATTGCCTGGCGCGAGGGACTAATCCGGCTCGAAGGGGACTTGCAAGGGATCGCGACGCAACTGGCAGACTGGCAGGCCCGAGACCGGGCCTTCGCCCCTGAGCGGGAGCAGCTCGGACGGGCCAATCAGGCCCTGGAACTGGCCGGGGCCTTTGCCAACCTGGTCGCCCTGCGCCGCGCCCAGGACGAGGATCGCCGCCGCCGGAATGAGGATCAGGCCGCCCTTCCCCAAAGGGAAGCCGCAGTCAGGGAGGAGAAAACGGCCTTGGACAAGGCCAGCGCCCAGCTCGACCAGGCCAAGGCTGACCAGAATCTGCGGTTACCGATCATCCGCCAGGTCCAGGCATTGGATCTGCGCATCGCCGAGAAGGCGCAACCCATCGCCACAGCGGCCCAGACCCTGGGGGACCAGACCCGGTCCCTGGCAGAGCTGCACGATAAGCAACGCGCCGATGAAACCTCCCTGGGGTCCCAGCAGCACCAGGCGACCGAGCTGGCGGCGCGGTTGGCGGCTACCGAAGCGGATGCCGGCCTGCTGGAGGGACTCACGGGCCTCCTCCAGCGCTTCGCCGGACTGCGCCATTTGGATGACCGGTGGCTTGCCAAGGACCAGAGTCTCCGGCAAGCGCGGACCGCCGCCGAGGAAGCCGTCAGGCGCCATGAACAAGCCGCGGCGCAAGCAGCCAGCACCACCTCCCAACGCGATGACCTCTACCGCCAGTGGGCCGACCAGCAGTCTCAATTTCAACAACTCCTGGAGGGACTGGACTTGGCGACCTGGCGTCAGCGGCAATCCGACCTCAGCGCGCGCCGGGATCTGCTCGCCAAGGCGGTGGCGGCGGCCCAGACGCTCTGGGAGGCCCGCCAGGCCCTGGCGGACCTGGATCAGCGGGACGCGCAAATCGGCGAAGCCATCGCAAGTCTGACGCGGGAGTTGACGGACCAAAGCGACCGCCTGGCGGGTTGGGAAAGACGGCGGGAATTGCTAGAGACCCAGCTCAGCCTGCTGGAAAGAATCCAGAGTCTCGAAGAGGCGCGCCACCAGTTGCGGGACGGCGAACCCTGCCCCCTGTGCGGCGCCCTCGATCATCCCTATGCCGCGGGAAATATTCCGCTGCCAGATGAAACCCGCCAAGAACTTCAGCAGATCAAGGACGTCCTCAAGACCACGGCGGCCGCCATCACGGACCTCAAGATCCGCCAGGCCGGTCTGGACAAAGATCGCCAGCAGCTCCTGAGCGACCAGCAGGATCGGACCCACAGCGGCACCGAGGCCCAGCGTCAGCTATTGGCGACCCTTGATGGGCTGGGGCTCCCCTGGCCCGAATCCCCCCCTGAGGTCGCCTTGCCCGAACGCATCGTCCAATGGCAAGGCCAGCAGGAGGAACTCCGCCAGGCCCTAGAGCAGACCGCCAGCAAGTTGGCCGCCGCCGAGATCGCGGAGAAGGCACTTGCCACGCGGCGTGACCGCTGGGACCAAGCCAAGGATGCCGCCCAAATCGCCGATAACGCCGCCCAAACCACCGCGTTGCGGCGCGAAACCGCCCAACGGGAACTGGATCGGCTCCAAGCGGAGGCGCGCGACCTGCGAGCGGAACGCGACCAGGCCCTCGCCGCCCTGAGCCTGGACCTGCAACCCTATGGCATCCTCAGCCCTGAGGTCAGGTCAGAGACCGGCCTGACCAGCACCGGCCCATCCGGAGCAGGGACAAAGGCAAGAGCGGCAGCCGATTACTTGGACGCCCTGACTGTGACGGATCTGGATGAGATCCAGGCGCAACTGATCAGCCGGCGCGACCAGCGCAAGGCCCACCAGGACCTCAAGCTCACCCTGGACCAGGCGATCAACGCCCTCCAGGTGCGGACCGCCCAGCAAGGAGAACGGATTCAGGCCGCGGCAGGGGCCCTTAAGCAACTGCAGGCCCTGCATGACGCTTTGGTCTCGGAACGGGATGCCCTGGCCCGGGACCGCCAGGAACTCTTTGGCGACCAGGACCCCGCGGTGGCGGAATCCCGCCTGACCCAGGCCATCGACGCCGCCACCCAAGCCCTGGAGGGCAGCCAGCGGAACCTCAACCGCGCCACCCAGGTCCTTGCCGAGCTGAAAACCCGGCTGGAGACCCTGGAGCAAGCCCTCCAGCGGCGTGAACCCGAGTTGCACCACGCCGAGACGGCCTTTCGCGGCCAGCTCCAGTCAACGAGCTTCCGCGATGAAGAGGACTATCAGGGCGCCTGCCTACCCGAGGAGGAACGCCGGGAACTGACGCACCAGGCGCAGGCGCTGGCGGAGCAGTTCACCGCCCTCAGTCGCGCCGCCGACGACATAGGCCAGGCCCTAGCCCGGGAACGGGAGAAGTGGCTGACGGACTTACCCCTGGAGGCGCTGACGGGGACCCGGACTGCCCTGCAGGAGGAACAGCGGGCCCTGCTCCATGCCATTGGCGGCCTGCGCCAGCGACTTCAAGCCAACGACCAGCTTAAGGAAAAACGACAAGTAAGCGCCCAGGCCCTGGCGGCGCAACAGCGGGAGTGCCAGCGCTGGGACCGGCTCCACGACCTGATCGGCTCGTCGGATGGCAAGAAATACCGCAACTTCGTCCAGGGCCTGACCTTCCGGCTGATGATTGGCCACGCCAACCGCCAGCTCCAGAAGATGTCGGACCGCTACCTGCTGATCCACGACGACGACCGACCGCTGGAACTCGCCGTCGTCGACAGCTACCAGGCGGGTGAGGTCCGCTCCACCAAGAACCTCTCCGGTGGCGAGAGCTTCATCGTCAGCCTGGCCCTGGCCCTGGGCCTATCCCAGATGGCCAGCCGCAAGGTGCGGGTGGATTCCCTGTTCCTCGACGAGGGCTTCGGTACCCTGGACGAGGAGGCCCTTGACACAGCCCTGGCCACCCTGGCGGGCCTGCGCCAGGACGGCAAGCTGATCGGTCTCATCTCCCACGTCCCCACCCTCAAGGAGCGCATCGCCACCCAGATCCAGGTCATCCCCCTGACGGGTGGCCGCAGTCGCCTGGCCGGGCCAGGGTGCGCGCGGGTCCAGGGTAAACAAGCCGGTTAGCATGGCTGGCCGAATCTGGGTGGCCCCCCATCCCGCCCATTAGTGGGCATAAATCATATTAAAACAGCTAGTTAAGCAATAATGACAGACGAGACAATCGCAATGAAAGTATCCAGAATGGCCTTCGCCTCTTCCCTGCTCCTGTTGGCCTCTACCGCCCAAGGCGCCGACACAGGTTCAGTTTCCCAGGTGACCCAATCCCTCGAACAGATCTCCGCCGAAGTCCAGGGGGTACTGGCGCAGGAAAAGATCAACAATGCCTTCGACCTCTTCAAACGCCTGTCGGCGCATGGGATCACCTGGCAGCCGTCACTCCTTGCGCCCAACAACCTGGCCGAACGGCTCAATGATGAGCAGTTGCGGATGTACGCCGGCATCAAGCTCTTCGATGCCCTTTACGCCGCCACCTTCAAGCAGCGCAAGGCGGTCGCCGAGGCGGTGGCGGTGATCGAGGATGTCCAGGACAAACTGGATCTGCGGGCGGAGGCGGATCTCAGCAGCGCCCTGTTCACCACCCTCAAGCGGGCGGCCGCCGATCCACAAGGCATCGACCTCGATAAGACCTTCGGGCACCTGGCCGCGAGCTACATCCAGGACGTCCCCGTCCTGATGGCCAACCCGCGCAGCGCCGAATACCTGGTCGATTCGCTGTTCGGCCTCACGATCCAGCAAGCCTACATGAGGGGCAAGTTCCACAATGCCTTGCACGATTCGGGTGACTTTGCACTCGATAAGGGCGCCCAGGGTCAGCCTGATCGCGGGGAATGGGAAGAGGTTATGCTGACGCTCCTCAAGGTCGCGGCACCGGTCGACAAGACCCTGACCGTCAATGGCCGGACGATTGCGAAAGCGGATCTCATCGCCAAAATGCACGCCGCCTACCGGGCCGACACCACCCCCGAGGAAACATACGCCATTCAGGCCCAATGGACCGAAGTGAACAAGGAAGTCGCCGCCACCCGCGCCGCCATCCTGACCCCGGCACGCTGAGCGGGTTGCCCCGACCTCCACCCTGATGATTCCTGAACGCCTGCTCAACGCCGTCCTGCACCTCTTCGCCCTGCAAGCGGCGAGCCTGAGGGGGGATGCCCGGGACGCCGCCCGCAGGCGGGTGCTGGCCTACCTTCACGACCACGTCCGGCTGGCCGATGCCGCAACCTACATCGGTCTCTTTGACGACCTCGCCGAACTCCATCAGGAGAAGCCAGCGGAGCACCTCCTGGCGCAGGCGGCCGGGCTGGGGGACCAGCTCCAGACCCTGCTTCACGGCGTTGAGCGCCAGGCGGCGGTGCTGCGTTTCCTGGTCCTGGCGGCACCTAACGCGGAAGAGGCCCCCGCCCGCCGCATCGCCCGCCGGCTCGGCCAGACCCTGGGCCTGAGTCCGGCGAGCCTGGACGCCATCCTGGCCTTCATCGCCGATCCGGCGGCCGTCGCCCGGGATCGACCCGAAGGCCGGCTGCTAGGGGACAGCGAGGCAGAGGCCTTCCGTGGCCGGCTGGCGGTGCTGCGTCTGGCGGCGGATGACCTGCTACTCGTCGCCCCCCTGGGTGATGAGCCCCTCACCCTGGAAGGACGGCCCCTGGCACCCGGTGACGTCCAGCCCCTGCGCCCTGGCCAGGTGTTGCGCGACCGCTGGGGCAACGAACTCGCCGTCTCTCAGCTTGACGCCGCCTTCAGCGCGCTGGTGGCCACCACCCCGGCCGTCATCCTGCGCGGCGAGCACCTGGAGTTTCGCTTCCCTGGCGGCGAGGCCGGCCTGCATGACTTCTCCTTCCAGGAGCAGGGCGGGCGTCTGGTGGCCATCATGGGCGGTAGCGGCGCCGGCAAATCCACCCTGCTCAACCTTCTCAACGGCACCCTGCCCCCCGATCATGGCGCCCTCTATCTCAATGGCCGCGACGTCTATCGGGAACCCGCCGCGGTGGCCGGCGTCTTCGGCTACATCCCCCAGGACGATCTGCTGTTCGAGGACCTGACCGTCTTCGCCAACCACGATTATGCCGCCCGGCTCTGTCTGGCCCAACTCTCAGACGCGGAGCGGATCGACCGGGTGCGGGCCTTGCTCGCCGACCTCGGCCAGGCGGAGACCGCCGCTCTCAAGGTCGGCTCCCCCCTGCAAAAGACCATCAGCGGTGGTCAGCGCAAGCGCCTCAATATCGCCCTGGAATTGATTCGCGAGCCCACCGTCCTGTTCGTCGACGAGCCGACCTCCGGCCTCTCCTCCGCCGACGCGGAGATGGTCATGAGCCTGCTCAAGCAGCAGGCGGCCCGGGGCAAGCTGATCTTCGTCGTCATCCACCAGCCGTCTTCGAAGATCTTCCGCCTGTTCGACAGCCTCTGGGTGCTGGACCAGGGCGGTTGGCCCATCTTCCGCGGCTCCCCCCTGGAGGCGGTGGCCTACTTCCGCGCCCGGGGTGGCCTGCCTGGCGCCGAGCAGGCCATCTGCCCTGGCTGCGGCAGCGTCAACCCGGAGCAGATCTTCGCCATCGTCGAGGAGAAGCTGCTTGACCCCGCCGGCCAGGCCACCGCGGAGCGGCGTATTAGCCCCCAGACCTGGTATCGTCTCTATCAGGAGGCGGAGGCGGCGCGCCCGGCACCGCCAGACCTGACTGATGTTTCAGAGCCTCCTGTACCTACCGCACCTACCGCACCTACTTTACTTTCAGAAACTTCTGAGCCTCACGAGCCTTTTGAACCTTTAGCGCTCACAAGGACCTCCTCATCCACCGCATCCCCTTTGCCGTCCGAGACCGCCGCTACGCTGCCGCTCCCGGAACCTGGCCTGCATCGCCCCAGCCGCCTGGGCCAACTCAAGATCTTCTTCAGCCGCGACCTACGCGCCCGCCTGGCCAACCGTGGCTATCTCGCCGTCAACCTGCTGGAACCGCCCCTGCTCGCCCTGGTGCTGGCCCTGGTCACCCGGGGCGCGACCGGCGCCGACTACGCCTATCACACCAACCACAACCTGCTGGTGTTTCTGTTCATGAGTGTGGTGGTGGCGCTGTTCCTGGGCCTGAGCGTCAGCGCCGAGGAGATCTGCCGCGACGCCCGCATCCAGCAGCGCGAGCGCTTCCTGCACCTGAGTTGGTGGAGCTACATCAACGCCAAGACCCTCTACCTGGCCCTGGTGGTCGGCTTGCAGATGCTGCTCTACCTGGCCGTTGCCATGCCGCTGCTTGAGATCCCCGATCTGTTCGGCAAGGCCTGGCTGCTGCTGTTCGCCTGCGCCTTCGCCTCGGCCCTGCTCGGTCTCAATATCTCCGCCACCCTGCGTTCGGCGGTGACCATCTACATCCTCATTCCCCTGCTACTGGTGCCGCAGATGCTGTTGAGCGGCGTGATCATCGGCTTTGACGACCTCATCCCCGCGGACGACCGCCAGCGCCAGGTGCCGTTCTACGCCAACACCCTACCCTCCCGCTGGGGCTACGAGGCCCTGGTGGTGGCGCTATACAGCGACAATGCCTACATGCGGCACTTCTTCGCCGTCGATGCCCGGGTCCGCCTGGCCGAGGATGATCTCGACTATTACCTGCCGGAACTGAAAAGCCGGGTCCAGGCCCTGACTCTGGCGAGCGCTCCCGACATCCAGGGCCAGCGCGAGCGACGGCTTCTCCAGCGGGAGATCACCGCGCTCGCGGCACGTACCGGTCTCGCCCCACCCCTGACGACCGAGGAATGGTCGGCGGTCGGCAAGGACGCGGCCCTCAGCCAACGCCTGAACGCCTTTCTCGACGAGGCCCGCCACCGCCGGTTCGCCGAGCGCCGCGCGGCCACGGCCGAACGGCGCGACATCGAGGCCCGCTTGGCAGCGGAACTCGGCCATGAGGACCTGGCCGCGCTGCGCACACGGCACACCAACGCCACCCTCGAACGTCAGGTCCTCAACCTGCATGACCTGGAGCCCATCGGCGAGGGGCGGGATGGGCTCTACCACCGCACCCTGCCGATCTACCGGCTACCGGAATCCCCCTGGGGCGGGGCGCACTTCCTCGCCGGCCACAAGCACCTGGGTCCTTTCCAGGTTGCCACCTATGCCTTCAACCTGGGGGCGATCCTGGTGCTCGCCCTGCTGCTCTATCTCGCGCTGGGCTTGCGGCTGCTGCCCCGGCTCGGCGCCTCTATCCTGGGAACCCAAGCCCGCATTCGTTCAGCTCCGCGCCTTGGACTGATCAAGGGCTGGTAATAGCGCCATCGCTGAAGAGACAACGACCGCAAAGATCCGGTTAGTCGGGAAAGATCTCCGCGATGGCCACCCTGACCTGCACCCCCGCGATGTCCAGGCTGATGTCCCCGGCGGTCAGTGAGTGCAGTTGCCGGTAGCGGCCCTGGAAGCGGTCCGGGTCCCGGTAGTCGTGCAGGGTGCGGTGCCGCAGGTCCACCACCCAATAGCGGCGGATGCCGGCGTGGGCGTACTTGGCGAGCTTAGGGCCCTGGTCCAGGCTCAGACTGGAGTCCGCCACCTCGATGACCAGCAGGGCGTCGTCGCCCGTGGGATTGGCCTGGCGGTAGAAATCGTCCCGCTGTTTGAGCACGACGAGATCCGGATAGAGTTCGGTGCCGTCGTCCAGGACCAGGGGACCCTGGATGCGGAGGATGGCCTTGCCCGCCAGCTTCGGGGCCAGGATCATGGTCAGGATATCGGTTGTGCCCCCGTGGGGCGGTCCGATGGGCGTCATGTCATGCATCTCCCCGTCGATCAATTCCACTCGGTCGCCGTCGCAGAAGCAGCCGGCCTCGATCATTCTGTGAAACCGCTCCACGTCGATGCGATGGATCGGGTTGAGCACGTCGGGCGCAAACACAAGTCGATCCCCCTTCTGGTTGTCGATGTTACAAGCGTAGCAAATTCGACATGCGGCTCGATGACCTTCGCATCACCTGGAGGGCTTCACCTGCCGCCGAAGGATCGTTGCGTGAGAGCAGCTAAAGCAAATCCCGATGCTTCTCCCGCACTCGCTGATAAAGCTCCTCCATCACGCCGATGAAGGAACTGTCCCGGTCCCAGAAGCCGGGATAGTCGCCGGCCTTGCGCACCAGGATGGCGGGTAGGACGGGTGGGGTGGCGGGCTCGATCTCGGTAGGCAGGCGATGCCGGCCACTCCAGAAGGCGTGGTAGTCCAGCAACTTGGACGCGGTACCTGCGGCGTTCTGGGTGGTCCTGGTTCCTGTAGGATTCGGGGGGGTCGGGGGGCCATGTTCTACTGTGGTGTTGGCGGACTCTTCCGCGCCCGGGATCTTCGGGATGGGAGCCGCGTCGTTGCGGATCACCGGACGGGTGAAGAAGGAGGCGGCGGGCTCCAGGGGGGCGGTGGGGTCCTCCGCCTCAGGTCTGAGGCTGGCCAGGGCCTGGCCCAGGGGGGTGGTGACCAAGGCCTGGTGGAGGCGCGTGTGCGACAGGCCGCGCAGTTCGAACAGCAGGAAGGGGTCCTGGTCCAGATGGGCCGCCAGCCGGCAGTAGGCGCCGCTCCAGGGCGGCGGCGACCTCGGTGAACTGGGAGAAGATGAGCACGCTGTCGCCCTCGGCCATGGCCTCTTCCAACATCTCCTGCAGGCGTTGCAGCTTGTGGGAGCGCTCCGGGGTGAAAGGGCTACCGTCCTGGAGGAACTGGGCCGGGTGGTTGCAGATCTGCTTGAGTTTCATGAGGGTGGAGAGCATCAGGCCTTGGCGGGCGATGCCCTCCTTGTCCTCCAGTTGGCGCTCCACGTCGCGCACCACCGATTCGTAAAGGGCGGCCTGTTCCTTGCTGAGGTTGCAGTACTGCAGGGCCTCAAGCTTGTCCGGCAGGTCCTGGATGATGGCCTTGTCGCTCTTCAGGCGGCGCAGGATGAAGGGCTCCACCAGGCGCTTGAGGGTGGCGGTCTTGACCGGGTCGCGGTCGCGCTGCACCGGGATCTCGTAACCCTTGCGGAAGCGCGCCTGGGTGTCCAGGTAGCCGGGGTTGAGGAAGTTGAAGATGGACCAGAGGTCGATGAGGCGGTTTTCGACCGGGGTGCCGGTGAGGGCCAGGCGATGGGGGGCGCGCAGCTTGAGGATGGCCTTGGTCTGGGCCGCCAGCGGGTTCTTGATATTCTGGGCCTCGTCGAGGATGACGCGGTGCCAGTCGCGGGCGGTGAACAGGGCCTGATCGCGCCGCGCCAGGGCGTAGGAGGTGATGACCAAGGCCTGGCCGGCGGTCTGGGCCAGGAAGTCGGCCTTGTCCTGGCTGCGGGTGGGGCCATGGTGGATGTGCACCGGCAACTGGGGGGCGAACTTCTGCACCTCCTTGTGCCAGTTGCCGATGACGGAGGTGGGGGCGATGAGCAGGGTCGGCGCCAGGGGACCGGCGACAGCTTGCGCCCGAATTTCCTTCCGCACCGCGCCAGTCGTGCTCCTGGCCGGGGCCAGGGTCTCCGCCGCGCCCCCGGGCGGACTTCCCCCTGGCGCCCCCGCTTCCCGGCGCCCTTCCGCCTCCGCCGTCAGGTAATCCCCTGGCCCCTCCCCTGCCGCCCGTTCCTGGACCAGGCGGGCGATGGCCTGGAGGGTCTTGCCCAGGCCAAGGCTCCGGCAGCACTTGCGTCCCCAGCAGAGCCAGCGGTCCTGAAAGTCTTGGCGGACCCGGGTGCGCCTCCGGCTCCGGGAACCCTAGTAACCTCGGTGGCTCCGGCAACTCCAGAGATTCCGACTGCCTCGGTGACCATGGCGGGGCTGGCAGGGACATCGGGGGCGGCGCCGACCCCACCAGTTTCATCAAGCGGCGGCTCTTCGAGCTGAAAGCCCAGGGTGAAGGCGACCTCCCCTTCGGCGCCACGCAGGTGCCCGCGCCATTGGCGCCAGTGGCGGACTTGTTCCACGCCGATCCAGGGCGCGTTGGTTGGACGCGGGGCAATGGCGGCCGCCAGAAGGCTGCCCGTGACCTTTTTGGTGAAGACCGCTGGCCAGGCCAACTGGCGCGGGATCTGGTTGAGCATGACCTCCGCGCAGTGGCGCAGGTGGCTCTCCGCGTCTGGCCAGCCCCCTGGCCACTCGCCGCCATTCGCTGGCCCCTTGGCGCCATCCAGGGGCGTGCGGACCGCGGCGGGTGGCAGACGCTCCACCGCCCGGGCAATGAGCTGTTCGTAGGCCTCCCCGGCCCATTCCCAGCCGCCGAGGATCTCCAGGGGCGGGTCCTTGCGCCCACCCTTGGGCCGGGGCGGCTGCCGCACCACCAGGGCGGGGAGATACTGGTCACGCACCAGCAGCCGTTTGATCTCCTGGGTGAACCAATACCAGAACAGGAAATCGCCCGCGGGCTGCACCGCCCCGCGCTGCTGAAAGGCCAGAAAATGGATATCGCTCAGTTGCCGGATGGGGCGGTCGAGCCGCAGACAGTCCAGCCGCCAGGGGCGTGGCCGCGCCTCGGCGAGGTTGAGATCCGCTGGCCAGTAGCGTGCCAGGGCCGGCGATGGCAGGGGTGCCTCGGCCGTGCTGGGCAGCAGCAGGCTCTGGGTCTCCAGGGCCAGCACCCCGGGGTCCTCTTTGAAGCCGAGGCTGCCCCAGAAGGCGGGCCAGTCCTTGGCGGGGAGTTGAAAGGGATGGCGCGGGATCTTGTCCTGGGTCTGCCCTTGCCTTGCGTCCGTCAGCGTCTCGGCCCAGAGGTGGAAGTCCCCGTATTGGATAAAGTCCGCTGTGGCGTCCGGAGACCAGAATGCGTGCAGGATAAGCATTGATTGCCGTGGGCAATAACGAAATAACAAGGTAATCCTTGGAGATGCCGCAGTATAGACGCCCTGGTTACCCTGCGGTGAGGACGGACTGGCGCTAGGTACGCGATGGGCTAGACGCCGTCGATCGCCTCCCGCAGGTGCCGCACCTCCAGGATCTCCAGGCCCGGGACGCCGCCCTTGGGGACATTGCCCTTGGGGGCGATGATACGCTTGATGCCATGCTTGACCGCCTCGCGCAGCCGGTCCGGGCCATTGGGCACCGGGCGGATCTCGCCGCTCAGGCCCACCTCGCCGAACACCGCCAGTTCCAGATCCAGGGGCCGGTCGCGGTAGCTGGAGAGGACCGCAAGCAGCACCGCCAGGTCGGCGGCGGTCTCGGTGATGCGCACCCCGCCCACGACGTTGACGAAGACGTCGCGGTCGAACATGGCCACCCCGCCATGGCGGTGCAGCACCGCCAGCAGCATGGACAGGCGGTTCTGCTCCAGCCCCAGTGCGACGCGGCGGGGATTGGCCAGGGGGCTCTCGTCCACCAGGGCCTGAACCTCGATCATCAGGGGCCGGGTGCCCTCGCGGGTGACCACGATCAGGCTGCCGGAGACCGGCTGATCGTGGCGCGACAGGAAGATGGCGGAGGGGTTGCGCACCTCCTTGAGGCCGCGATCGGTCATAGCGAAGACGCCCAACTCGTTGACGGCGCCGAAGCGGTTCTTGACCGCCCGCACCAGGCGATAGGGGCTGCCAGGCTCGCCCTCGAAGTAGAGCACCGTGTCGACCATATGCTCCAGCACCCGCGGGCCGGCCAGGGCGCCCTCCTTGGTGACATGGCCGATGAGAAAGACACAGGTGCCGGTCTGCTTGGCCCAGCGTACCAGTTGCGCCGCCGTCTCCCGCACCTGGGAGACGGAACCCGGTGCGGAGGGCATCAGGTCGGTACTGAGGGTCTGGATGGAATCCACCACCAGTACCCGGGGCTGTTCGCTGTCGGCGGCGGCGAGGATGCGCTCGACCCCGGTCTCCGCCAGCAGGCGGATGCCGGCGCCGCTCAGTCCCAGGCGGCGGGCGCGCAGGCTGACCTGCTGGGGCGATTCCTCGCCGGTGACGTAGAGGACGGCGCGGTCGGGGTCTACCCCCCCTGCCGCCCGGTCGGGGTCTGTCCCCCCTGCCGCCCCCCCTGCCGCCCCCCCTGCCGCCCTGGGGCCGGCATGCCTTGCGACGGCTTCTCCATGCTCTCCATGTTCTCCACCTTCTATGTGTTCTACGTGTTCTCCATGGTCCCTGGTCGCTCGGCTGCCCTTGCCTTGGTCTAGGGCGCCTGGCTCCCTTTCCTCATGGTCGGCGTTCCCCGCCTGGCCGGCGCTCGTCCGCAGGGCGGCACAGGCCTGGAGCAACAGGGTGGACTTGCCGATGCCCGGGTCGCCACCGATCAGTACCACCGACCCAGCCACCAGGCCGCCGCCCAGGACCCGGTCCAATTCGGCGATGCCGCTGCTGATCCTCAGCTCCCGCTCCGGGCTGACCAGTTCCAGGGAGAGGATCCCCGCGCCATCCTTCCCGCCGGCATAACCCTGACGCCCCCGGGCCGGCGCCGGCAACTCGGCGATCTCCTCGATCGAATTCCAGGCGCCGCAGTCCGGGCAGCGCCCGGCCCATTTGTTCAGGCTGGCGCCGCAGGCGTTGCAGACATAGGTCAGACGGCTCTTGGCGGGGGCTTTAGGCAAGGGTGGACCTCTTCAGGGTGGATGAGCAGTACGCGGGAAATTCGACCAGAACGGCTTTTGATCTCCCAAGGGTAATCCGTATAATGCCCGATCCTCCCGGCGTCGGGAGGATACTCCTTGCCTCACCGCCCAGCGGGGGGCTGTTCAACCCGTAAGGAGACCTTATGCGTCACTACGAAATCGTGTTCATGGTGCACCCCAGTCAGAGCGAGCAGGTGCCGGCCATGGTCGAGCGCTACCGCGCCAGTATCGAAAAGTCCGGCGGCAAGATCCACCGCCTGGAGGATTGGGGGCGCCGGCAACTGGCCTACCCGATCAATAAGATCCACAAGGCGCACTACATCCTGATGAACGTCGAGTGCGACCAGGCCACCCGCGAGGAACTCGAAAGCGCCTTCCGCTTCAACGACGCGGTGCTGCGCAACCTCATCCTGGTCCGCGATGCCGCCGTCACCGAACCCTCGCCCCTGGCTAAGTCCGAGGAAGAGGGCGCGGAAGAGTCCGGGGGCGAACGCCGCCGCCGTGACCGCGCTGAGCGCGTGGAGCGGGTCGAAGAGTCCGACGACGAAGACGACGAGCTGGAATAAGAGGTTGCCATGTCAAAGTTTTTCCGCCGCAAGCGCTACTGCCGCTTCACCGCCGAAGGCATCAACGAGATCGACTACAAGGATCTCAACCTCCTCAAGGCCTACGTGAGTGAGTCCGGCAAGATCGTGCCTAGCCGCATCACCGGGACCTCCGCCAAGTACCAGCGCCAACTGGCCCTGGCGGTGAAGCGGGCCCGCTACCTGGCCCTGCTGCCCTACTCCGACGGCCATTGATCCAGCCTCGACCGGCCTGAGCCCTGGCCCCGCCACCGTGGCCAACGGCCAGTCGGGACGCCTGATCCGAGGCGACGCCTGATCCGATGCTAGGACTTGCCACCTTCATCATGCGCGGCCGCTCCCAGGCCGCGCTGGTCGCCGCGGTCTTCGCCGTGCTGTCGCTGCTCTTTCCCCTGGCGGGGATGCTGAGCTCGGCAACCGTGGCCCTGGTGACCCTGCGCCTGGGTCCGGTTGAGGGACTGATCGTCGGTGCCTTCGCGGGTCTGGCCAGTGGCCTCTTCGCCTTCGCCGCCCTGGGCAGCCCGGCGCCGGCCCTCGGCTTCGCCCTGGCGCTCTGGCTCCCCGTCTGGGCCTTGGCCCTGGTGTTGCGCAACACCCGGTCCCAGCCCCTGGCGGTGAGCCTGGCCAGCCTCATGGGCCTGTTGATCGTGGTCGGTCTGCGGATCGGCGTTGGTGATCCCACCCTTTACTGGACCGAACTGATGGAGCCGATCCGGCAGGGTCTGATCGAGGGCGGGCTGACCACGGAGGCCGGGAGCCAGGCCCTGATCGCCGAGGTGGCGCGCTGGATGACCGGGGCCTTCGCCGCGGCCTTCTACTTTCAGGCCCTGCTGGCGTTGTTCCTCGGTCGCTGGTGGCAGGCGTTGCTTTACAACCCGGGCGGTTTTGGTAGCGAGTTTCGCGACCTGCGGCTGAGCCGGGGCGTCGGGGTGCTGGGCATGGCCTTGCTGGCCTGGCTGCTGGTGGATCAGGGCAACCAGTGGGCGGCGGACATGCTGATCCTGGTTACACCCATGCTCCTGCTCCAGGGGCTGGCCCTGATCCACTGGCTGGTCAAGGCGCTGCGCGCCAGCCGGGCATGGCTCGTTGGCGTCTACGCCCTGTATCTGCTGGCCATGCCCCATGCCCAGGTCCTGACCGCCGGTCTGGGTCTAGCCGATATCTGGGTGAATGTGCGTACTCGGGTCCGTCCGCGCCAGGCTAATTAACTTAACTGACGGCGACCGCC
Source organism: uncultured Gammaproteobacteria bacterium (assembly GCA_937862735.1). GTDB lineage: Bacteria > Pseudomonadota > Gammaproteobacteria > Chromatiales > Chromatiaceae > M0108. The sequence goes on along the minus strand of CALMDH010000314.1, from coordinate 5,147 downwards.
CTGGGGCGGCCTCGCCAGGCATTGTGGACCCAGCTTAACGCTAGCGCGGTCCGCGACAACTGAACATTCGAACTGGGGGTACCCAAGTGGAAGTCATCCTGCTGAAAAAGGTCGCCAATCTGGGCAATCTGGGGGAAAAGGTCGACATTCGCGCCGGCTACGGACGCAACTACCTGATCCCAAAAGGCTATGCCGTACCGGCGACGGCTGACAATCTCAAGCGCTTCGAGGAGCGCCGCGCCGAGCTGGAGCAGCAGGCCGCCGAGGCCTACGCCATCGCCGACGAGCGTCGGGAGAGCCTCGACGGCCGCTCCGTGACTGTCGCCCGGAAGGCCGGCGACGAGGGCCGCCTGTTTGGCTCCGTCGGCGCCGCCGACATCGCCGAAGCCGCAAATGCCATGGGCATCAAGCTGTCCAAGCAGGAACTGCGCCTGCCGACCGGCCCCTTCCGCGCCACCGGCCACTACGAGATCGGCGTGCATCTCCATCCCGAGATCAACGCCACCCTCAAGGTCGAGATCGTCCCCGCGAGCTGAGTAGCTGTCCATCCATTACTTCCCGATGTGAGATCGCCCCCTCGGGCGCCCATCGGGAACCAGTAACTGGACGCTTGCCAGGTCCGCCTTCCGGCCCCGGGCTTCCCTGACCCGGGGCCGGCCTCCCCCAACTTATCCTGATGCCTGCCATGGAAGGTAACCGACGGCACCGGTGACAGAGGGTCCCGCCTCGCCAACGCTCGAGCACCGCATGTCAGACCCCTACGACCCGCCCTATCCTGAGCTGGACATGCCCTCGGGTGACGCCCTGCGCGTCCCCCCGCACTCCCTCCAGGCCGAGCAGTCGCTCCTCGGCGGCCTGATGCTCGACAACCAGACCTGGGATTCGGTGGCGGACAAGGTCAACGATGGGGACTTCTACCGCCGCGAGCATCGCCTGATCTTCGCCGCCATCCGCGACCTGGCGGCCCGCGACCAGCCCTTCGACGTGGTCACCCTGGCGGAATGGCTGGAGCGCACCGGCCAGCTCGAGGACGCCGGCGGCCTGCCCTACCTGGGCGTCATCGCCACCGGCACCCCCAGCGCCGCCAACGTCAAGGCCTATGCCAAGATCGTGCGCGAGCGCTCGGTGCTGCGCCAGCTCATCTCCGTCGGCACCGGCATCAGCGACATCGCCTTCAACACCGAAGGGCGGGAAGTGGCGGAGCTGCTCGACGAGGCCGAGCGCCGCGTCTTCGAGATCGCCGAACAGGAACAGCGCGGTGGCGGTGGCTTCCAGCCCCTGCGCAGCCTCCTGGGCAAGGCCGTCGAGCGCATCGAGATCCTCTTCCAGCGCAACGAGCCCATCACCGGCCTGCCCACCGGTTTTGCCGACTTCGACGAGATGACCTCCGGCCTCCAGCCCTCCGACCTCATCATCGTCGCGGGGAGGCCGTCAATGGGAAAAACTAGCTTCGCCATGAACTTAGCGGAGAACGTCGCCCTAGCGGTCAAACGCCCGGTGGCCATCTTTAGCATGGAGATGCCCGGCGACGCCCTGGCCATGCGCATGATGTCGTCCCTGGGGCGCATCGACCAGCACCGGGTGCGCACCGGCAAGCTGGAAGAGGACGAGTGGCCGCGCCTGACCTCGGCGGTCAACATGCTGGCCGATGCGCCCATGTACATCGACGACACCCCAGCCCTGTCGCCCACCGAGGTCCGCGCCCGCGCCCGCCGCCTCAAGCGCGAACACGGTGATCTGGCGCTGATCGTTCTCGACTACCTGCAACTCATGCAGGTGCCCGGCAACAGCGAGAACCGCGCCACCGAGATCTCCGCCATCTCCCGCGCCCTCAAGGCCCTGGCCAAGGAGCTGAAAGTCCCCGTCGTCGCCCTCTCACAGCTCAACCGCAGCCTGGAACAGCGCCCCAACAAGCGGCCGGTGATGTCGGACCTGCGCGAGTGCGTGACCGGGGATACCCTGGTGCTGCTCGCCGATGGCAGCCGCACCCCGATCCGGGATCTGGTGGGACAAGCGCCTGAGGTGCTAGCACTGAACGCCCAGGGACACCTGATAACGGCTCCCTCGGACAAGGTGTGGCGAGTAGGTAGCAGACCCGTTTTCCGTGTCCACCTAGCCAGCGGCCGCCGCATCTGCTGTACAGCCCAGCATCGGCTGTTTGGTGCGGAGGGCTGGCTTCTTGTGTCCGAAGTACGCCCTGGTGACCGTCTGGCAACGGCCCGTCAGTTGCCGGAACCCCTTACCGTATCTCATTGGCCAGAGCCTGAGATCATTCTTCTCGCCCACCTCATTGGCGATGGTAGCTATCTCTCTGGTCAGCCGCTGCGTTACACAACCGCCTCTGATACCAATAGCCAGATAGTGGCTGACTGTGCCCGGCAACACTTCGGAGTGCAGGTCAATCGCCATGAGGGAGAAGGGGCCTGGCATCAACTCGTCTTTAGTGGTAACGGCAATCGCTGGCATCCGGCTGGTATCAACCGTTGGCTGCGCGATCTCGGTATCTTCGGACAGAGGTCTCACGAAAAGCGTGTCCCACCAGCCCTGTTTAAGCTCAGTAACTCCCAAATTGCCCTCTTTTTGAAACACCTTTGGGCTACCGACGGCACGATCTCGCCACGCAAACCAGGCCAGCGCGGCAGTCATGGCGTTCACCTGAGTACGAACAGCCAAGGTCTGGCTGACGACGTGATGTCTCTCCTGCTCCGCTTAGGAATCCGCGGACATATCCAAGCCGTCAAGAGCGAACAATACCGCACTACTTTCATGGTCTGGATCAGAGGAGCGGAACAACAACGGCAATTTCTCAGTTTGGTAGGGGCATTTGGCCCTAGAGAACCTCAAGCCGAGCGATTGCATGAACTGATCGCTAACACGGCATCTAACCCCAACCTGGATACCTTGCCAATAGAGATGTTCGGGCAGGTACGCATGGCCATGCGTTCGCAAGGCATCACCACCCGCAGGATGGCCCAGATGCGCGGCACATCCTATGGCGGCGCAGCGCATTACCAATTTGCTCCCTCCCGGGAAACCTTCACGAGTTATGCCGAACTTCTGAACGATGATGAATTACGCAACCTAGCCAGCAATGACCTCTTCTGGGATCGCGTTGTCGCCATTGAAGAAGCCGGCGAGGAGGATGTCTTCGACCTTACCGTTCCTGGTCCGGCGAATTGGTTGGCGGATGGCATTCTCAGCCACAACTCGGGCGCGATCGAACAGGATGCAGATCTCATTGTTTTTATTTACCGTGATGAGGTCTACCACGAGGACAGCAAGGACAAGGGCGTGGCGGAGATTATCATTGGCAAGCAGCGTAATGGCCCCATCGGCACCACGCGGCTAACCTTCCTCGGCAAGTACACCAAATTCGAGAATTACATCTCCGACGTCTACGGGGATGAGGGCTACCATTGATTCCTTGGAGCTGGCTTCCTTGGTAGCGACAGCGATCGACCGCGGGGACCTTAAACCAGTCGGCCGCAGGGATAAGCCGTGAGATTCGTCGGCCCCATCGCCAGCATCGACACGGCGGCCCTTGGCCACAATCTGGAAGTGGCGCGGCGCCACGCCCCCCGAAGCCGCATCTGGGCGGTGATCAAGGCGGACGCCTACGGGCATGGGATGGAACAGGCAGCCGCGGCCCTGACGGCGGCGGATGGCTTCGCCGTTGCCCGGCTGGAGGAGGCCCTGCGCCTGCGCGCTGGGGGCGTCGAGCACCCCATCCTGGTGCTGAACGGTGCCCTGTCCGCTGAGGAAACCGCAGTGGCCTGGGAGGCCCGGCTCGACCTGGCGGTGCATCAGGCCGAACAGGCTGACTGGCTGGCGGCGCTACCCCTGACCGCTGCTGTTGCCCACCGCCCCCTGCGTATCTGGCTCAAGGTCGACACGGGCATGCACCGGCTAGGACTGGAGCCGGCAGAGGTCGCGCACATCCAAGCCCGGCTTGCCGACTGCCCGGTAGTGGTACCCGGACCGGGACTGCTGACCCACCTGGCCAACGCCGACGAACCCGCCGACCCTCTGAGCAACCTCCAGTGCCAACGCCTGCGCGCCTTGGCCCGGCCCGGCCAGGCGCTAAACATCGGCAACTCCGCGGGTATCCTCGCCTGTCCCGCCGCCCGCGCCGACTGGGTGCGCCCCGGCATCATGCTCTATGGCGGCTCGCCCTTTGGCGACCGTGACGCAGCGGCACTGGGCCTCAGACCGGTCATGACCCTCAAGGCCCAAATCTCCGCCACCCATGTCTACCGGGCCGGGGAGCGCATCGGCTATGGCGGGACCTTCGTCTGTCCCGAGGACATGCCGGTGGGCGTAGCCGCCATCGGCTACGGCGACGGTTACCCCCGCCACGCCCCTACGGGCACGCCGGTGCTGGTGAAGGGCCGCCGGGTACCCCTCATTGGCCGCGTCTCCATGGACAGCATCACTCTAGACCTGCGCCCCTGCCCCGAGGCCAGGCCGGGTGACGAGGTGATCCTCTGGGGCCCGGGCCTGCCGGTGGAAGAGATCGCCCAGGCCGCCGGCACCATCAGCTATGACCTGCTGTGCGGAGTCAGCCCCCGGGTACGGCGGGAGTACCGCTGAGCGCCACTCCTTGAAGTGGACCACCTGTCCCGGGCATGGCTTCGTTCAAGATTGAAGATCCATGGCATCCCGTTTTTCGGTCGTGCCAGGGAGGATCGGAGGGCGTTGGGCGGGGCGACAACAAGAAGGGTCCCGCCCTCAAGTGTTGGACATAGACGTGGGAGTGGGCGTGGACCCTTTACCCTGGGCTTTTCCCTTAGCATAAAGCGCCGCAGTCTTCGCCGCCTGCGCTGCCACGACCCGGCGCAACGTTTCCGGCGCCACCACCTCCACGTTATCCCCCGCCCCCAGCAGCCAGCGCAGTAACTGACCGGTGGACGGCAGCCGCGCCTTCACCCGAAGGGTAAATCCTGAGTCCTCGGGTTCATCCTCCTGTTCCTGCCCGTCGGTCAGCGGGCAGGCGCTGAGTAGGGTCGCCAGATACCCCCGCACCCGGATCTCCAGGTCGATCATCTCCCCCTGGCCAAAGTCGGCCCGACCCTGGGCGATGGCCCGGTCCAGGTCGAAGCCCGCCGCCGCCCGTGCCGGCTGGCCCTCCAGGGCCTGGGCGCGGATCA
>CALMDH010000313.1:0-1713 GCA_937862735.1 uncultured Gammaproteobacteria bacterium | reverse complement strand
GCTCAGAGAGGGCATTTAAAGCATTGCTTGGCTAATTGAACCGGACACCGTTGCAATCCGTACTTCCTTGGACCTGGAATCCCCTGCTCGACACGGATTCCTGGTGCGCTGGGGAGTTGCGCTGGCGTGGAAATACTCGAAGCCGGCCGGTTATTGGGCGCCATGCTCGCGATCATTACACCAAATGGCCTTCAGACCCTGATGCGCTGAGGTCCGCCTATTGCGCGAATCGGCCATGTGAAGTGCGATTGCTGGGGGGAATCCGCTTCGCCTTGAATATCGTCAACAAAGCCCCTGGAAATTGGCGTGCTCATGCCTTTGGCTCGCTGGAACCGGTTAATTTTCTGCGCGACCTGGATTTCTTCGTGCATTATCCGCATGAGGATTATATCGAAGAGTTCGGTCGCGCGATCATCGAGGCTATGGCCGTGGGCATTCCGGTCATTTTGCCACCGAGTTTCGCGGATACATTTGGTGATGCGGCCTGTTACGCAATGCCACAGGATGTATGGTCCACCGTTCTTGCGCTTTGGCATGATCAGGAGGCCTACCTTAAACAGGCTCATAAAGGGCGTTTATTTGTCATGGAACATTGCGCATGGCGGCAACTTGCTGAACGAATCGCTCAGGCGGGAATCCTGAAAGTATCACAATTACAATAGCAATAACAGTAACAATAACATTAAATACAATCAAAAATTATGGTTTAGTTATATGGGGCAACTAGCTCTAGACATGTAAATTTGGCCTGCCGATAATGGTCCATTAAGAAATGACCTTACACGGTGCCACTATCCAATGGCCAGTATGATTCAGTCGAGGGGGCAAATGCCCTTTGGCATGCCCGGCGCCAGACTGACGCTGGAGTCTTGGATGTCAGTCCTTTGTGGGAGACAAGGTTGAGTAATGCCGTGGTCGGATCAACGGATTGCTCGATCATGCGTTGGCGTTGGGCCAGGGCGGCAGCCTTGATATCTCCGCGCTTGCATAGTTCCCGAACCAAATTCAGGGCCTCATTTTCCTGGTGGTGACTGAAAAACTTGGTGTGGGAAATTTTTTGCGCCTGTTCGTCATTGATTCCCCGACCGGTTTTTGAGACGTAGACGGAATGGGTCCCCAGCAGGCAGGCCTCGGAGGCCATCGTGGAACTCTCCCCAACGAAAAGATCGGCGTAAGCGAGAACATGGTGCATGTCCTCGGGGGGTAACTTGTAGGCGTAACCTTGCAATTCCGCCGGCAGGGGGGCTTCGGAAGACACAATCACCCTTCCCGCCGCTGCCAGATCGCGTACCAGTTGAATCTTGCCTTGCTCCGTGAAGCCCTGTTCGCCGCGGTCATGTGAAGCCCACCACCCCACGAAGCGAACCAGGAACAGTCGTTCGTTGGGCTTCATGGCCAGCCGCTCCAGCGGGGTGCGCCGCGGTTTGAACCACCGCGGGTGGAGATAAGCCAGTTCATGGTATCCGGGGTAGCGAATCTGTTTGGGGCCCAGATCCGTAAGGAAGGCCGTGGGGGAAAGATAGGCGTCGCAGAGACGGTAGACGACCTGGTTTGTCGTGCGGGCGGTCTCATTGTCGTAAAAGGCCAGGGCGCGAGCTGGCGCAAGGATGCGCGCTACGGCAATGCAGGGTGCCATGATTCCCATCATGACATCTGGCCAACGGTGTCCGGTTAAAGTCATAGGTAGGCCCTCAACATAGGCGCTAGCTCGCG
>CALMDH010000312.1:0-44691 GCA_937862735.1 uncultured Gammaproteobacteria bacterium | reverse complement strand
CGAATCCCGGCCTCGGGGGCTCTACACCGGCGCCATCGGCTGGATCGATCTCCCCCCGGCTCCCGGTGAGTTGGCGTATGCCCAGGGTGACTTCTGCCTCTCGGTCGCCATTCGCACCCTCACCCTGGGCGCCCCGACGGTGAGCGGTTCGCCGCTGGCGCCGCGGCCGGGGACCCTGGGCATCGGCGCCGGTATCGTCAGCGACAGCCAGGCGGACCAGGAATACGCCGAGTGCCAGTTGAAGGCCCGGTTCCTCACCGCCCTCGACCCGGGCTTCAGCCTTATCGAGACCCTCCATGCCACCCGCAGCGATGGCGTTCGCCATCTCGGTCGGCATCTAGCGCGCCTCCGCCGCAGCGCCGAGTGCCTGGGATTTCGCCTGCCCTTGGCGGACATTCGTGCGGCCCTGATCGCCGCGGCCGCCGCCTTGTCCCCCGACCACCCCTGGCGCCTGAAATTGGAACTGCGCAAGGATGGACAGTTCACCCTCGGTCAGGCCCCCCTCGAACCCCTGCCCCCGGGCCCGGTCGGCCTGCTCATCGCCCCGGAGCCCATGGACGAGGCCGACCCCCTCCTCGCGCACAAGACCAGCCATCGCGCCCCTTATGACGCCGCCATCGCCACCGCCGTGCGCCAGGGGGCCTTCGACATGCTCTTTTGCAATCGCCAGGGCCTGGTGACCGAGGGCGGACGCACCAATCTCTTCGCCTTCCTCGACGGGGCCTGGCTGACGCCACCCCTGGCCGCCGGCGTCCTGCCCGGGGTGATGCGTGGCCTGATCCTGGACGACCCGGCCTGGGGCGCGCGGGAGGCCCCCCTGACCCTGGCGGATCTGCGGCGTGCCGACCGGATCCTGGTCACCAACGCCTTGCGGGGTCCGATTGAGGCGCGGCTATATCCGGAATAGGGGGCCAGCCCTGGGCAGGATAGAAGTTCGCTGGTCCTGACGTAGCCCTTCAGCCCCCCTCTCACCAACCCTCACCCGCCAGTGGGGAGGGAGCTGGAGAATCAGCGGCTTGGCTATCCATGCCAGCCCATACGGCATACGGCATGGGAGTGAACTCCATGCCAATGATCTTGAGGGACTCGTCGAGACACTGACAAGGAAAGAGGCCACCCCCGTCTTTCATACTTACCATAGGGTCGGTTCCATCAGGGCGAATCCAAAGGGGAGGCCACCCATAATCCTCAATCGCCGCCGTCCACGGCGATGGGATGGAAGCCTTGGCTACCCGGCTGGTAATGGAGCAAGGCCCCAGCCGTCATATCGAAGTACCAGCCATGTAGATGCAGGGCCCCGGCCCCCACCCGGGAGGCAATCCAGGGATAGGTCATCAGGTTCTCCAGGGACAGCAGGATGGCCGCCTGCTCGCAGGCCCGGGCCTGGAGTCCGGACGGTTTGGTGGGCAATTCCACCAGGACCCGTTCCCGCGCCCGCCGGGCGATGTCAATCCATTTGCCGATGAATTCACCCTGGGCGCCATCGTCCATGAGGGCGCGAATACCACCGCACTGGGCATGACCGAGGACGATGAGGTGCTCGACGGCCAGGGTGAGCACGGCAAACTCCAGGGCGGCCGGCACGCTGGAAAAACCGCCATCCGGCGCGTAGGGTGGCACCAGGTTGGCGACATTGCGCACCACAAAGGCATCCCCCGGCTCCGCGCCCATCAGCAGGGCGGGATCGACGCGGGAGTCGGCGCAGGCGATGATGGCCACCTTCGGGCACTGTCCCTGACGCAACTGCTGGAAGAGTTCACGGTCCTCGCTGAAATACTTTTTCTGGAATCGCCTGAAGCCGGCGATGAATCTGGCGATGTCTTGCATATGACACTACTCTCGGAAGTTGATCTGGGCATGCTCGTGAAAGATGCTGGCAATGAGGTTCATCATCAGGTCTGGGGCGAGGCCCCGCAAAAAAGTCAGTAGGGGCACGGGGTTTGCTGATAGTAAGCGCGGAGGCTAAGCTCAGTAAGACCTGTCCTTGGCTGGGGAGTGCCCATGTCCCGAATATTGTCGAGTCTGCTGCTGGTTGCCGTCATCGCCGCCGGGTGCGCCACCCCTGATCAACCGCCCGGGCCTGGCGCTGAGCGGCGTTTTCACCCGGTTGGCGCCGAGGTCAATGGCCTGGAGGTGACGCTGACCAGGCTGTCTCCCACCCTCTCCCACCAACCGGAGGCCGGCTGGTGGGAGTATGAGCTGAGTCTGGCTAACCGCGGCCCCACCCCAGTAGCGGTGCGCGACGTCAAGCTGCTGACGGCGAGCGGCCGTTACCTGCAACCCGCCCGATCTTATGGTGAAACCCAGGCGGCCCCCAACGTGGGTGCCAGCGTGGCCGGGGATGTCGCCACCGGGGCGGCCGGAATCGCCGCGGGTCAGGTGGTGCCCTATGGCGGCCTGGTGGTGACGGCGATTTCCAGCCTGGTTCGGGAGTCGGGTGCCGAAAGCCGTGTCGGGTCCGAGCAGCGTTTCCGGCTCCGTCACGTCCCCGGGGTCGAACTGGCGCCGGGCGGCAGGATGGTGGGCAGCGTCTTCTTCCCCGCCGCGGGTGACGCGCGCTCCCTGGAGATCGAGGTTTCCCGGCAAGACAAGCTCCGGAGCGCGAGCCTGCCGTTGCCTGCCATGGGCGGGTGATGGCGATCTTCGCCGTGTTTTCTGGTCAATCCCCAATCACCGGGCGCGAAAACCGCGTCGGTTCCGCATCCGGTGGATCGTGAAATCCGCGTTTACGCTGGCGATGTTCCGGAATCCCCAATAACGATCGCCTTGGAGCCAGGGCGGCCCTTCCTGACCAGGGTGCTGCTAGCCGCTTGAGGCAATTTCCAGGGCCTCGCTGGCCTCCAGCCAGGCCGTTTCGGCCGCCTCCTGTTCCGCGTCCAGTTGCTGCTTGTCGGCGAGGAGCTTGAGCAGGCGCGGCTTGCCCTCGGCCTCATAGAGGGCGGGCGCGGCGAGTTCCGCCTCCAGGGTGGCACGGTGGGCGGCGAGCCGGTCGAGTTGAGCCTCCAGCTTCTGCAGGCGCTGGCGCAGGGGTTGCGTACGCTTGCGCTCCTCGGCCTCCATGCGGCGCTGATCCTTGCGGGCGGCGGCGGAGTTGTCCGGGGTAGCGGCCGGCGTCTGTAGGTCCGCGCTGCGCGGGCTGGTCCCGCCCGACGTCCAGCCCGACGTCCCGCCAGTCGCCTCGCCCGTTGTTCTGCCCATCATACCGCCAGCCTTACCGTCGGCGCCGCCAGCCATACCGCCGTTGCCGCCGGGCCCCACTTCCGCGGCCGCCTGCTCCAGCCGGCTCTGGCGACGCAGCAGCCAGGCGGGGTACTCGTCCAGATCGCCATCGAAGGGGGCCACCCGGCCGCCATCCACCAGCAACAACTGGTCCACCGTCACCCGCAGCAGGTGGCGGTCGTGGGAGACCACGACGAGGGCGCCTTCGTAATCCTGCAGGGCCTCGCTCAGGGCCTCGCGCATCTCCAGGTCCAGGTGGTTGGTAGGCTCGTCCAGCAGCAGCAGGTTGGGCCGGCCCCAGATCACCAGGGCCAGGGCCAGGCGCGCCTTCTCGCCGCCAGAGAAGGGGGCCACCGGCTCCAGGGCCTTGTCGCCGGCGAAGTCGAAGCCACCCAGGTAGTCGCGCAGTACCTGCTCCGTGGCCTCGGGGGCCAGGCGCTGCAGGTGCTTGAGGGGACTTTCGTCCGGGCGGAGCTGGTCCATCTGGTGCTGGGCGAAGTAGCCGATGCGCAGCCCCTGGGCCTGGCGCCATTCTCCCGCCAGCAGGGGCAGGCGGCCGGCCAGGACCTTGATCAGGGTCGATTTGCCGGCGCCATTGGGGCCGAGCAGGCCGATGCGGTCACCTGGCACCAGGTCCAGTTTGATCCGGTCCAGGACCAGGCGCTCGCCGTAGCCGGCGCGGCCCCCCTCCAACACCAGCAGGGGCCGGGGGAGGCTGGGCGGGGCGCGGAAGGCGAAGTGGAAGGGGCTGTCGACGTGGGCCGGGGCGATACGCTCCATGCGCTCCAGGGCCTTGAGGCGGCTCTGGGCCTGGCGCGCCTTGGTGGCCTTGGCGCGGAAACGTTCGACGAAGCCCTGGATGCGGGCGATCTCCTGCTGCTGACGGACGAAGGCCGCCTGGCGCTGGCTGAGGCGCTCGGCGCGCAGGGCCTCGAAGGCGGTGTAATTGCCGGTGTAGTAGTTGAGCCGGCCCTGCTCGATGTGGGCGACCTGGCGGACGATGGCGTCCAGGAAGTCGCGGTCGTGGGAGATCAGGATCAGGGTGCCGGGATAGGCCCGCAGCCAGGACTCCAGCCAGATGACGGCGTCCAGGTCCAGGTGATTGGTGGGCTCGTCGAGCAGCAGCAGGTCGGAGCGGCACATGAGGGTGCGGGCCAGGCCCAGGCGCATGCGCCAGCCGCCGGACCAGGAATCCACCGGGCGGCGCTCCTCCCCAGGGCTGAAGCCCAGGCCGTGGAGCAGCCGGGCGGCGCGGCTCTCCGCCGTGTAGCCACCGATGGCCTCTAGGCGGGCGTGGAGTTCGCCCTGCGCAAGGCCATCCCCCGCCGCCTCGGCCGCCGCCAGGGCATGCTCGACCTGGCGCAGCTCGCGGTCACCGTCCATGACCAGCTCGATGGCCGGCTGGTCGCCGCTGGGGGTCTGCTGGGCGACATGGGCGATCTCCCAGCCCGCCGGCACCAGCACCTCCCCGGCGTCCGGGTGCAGTTCCCCCTTGATGAGGGCGAAGAGGCTCGACTTGCCGCAGCCGTTGGCCCCCACCAGGCCGACCTTCTGGCCGGGGTAGACGGTGAGATCGGCGCCCTCCAGCAGCAGGCGGGTGCCGCGGCGCAGTTCGACGTTACGCAGTTGCAGCATGATTTTCCGATATGGACTGACGACTCAGCCCGGCGAGTTGCGGTCCAGCCGCCGGTAGCCGATGGCCTCGCTGAGGTGGCTGATCGCGATGCCCTCGCTCCCGGCCAGGTCGGCGATGGTCCGCCCCACCTTGAGCACCCGGTGATAGCCCCGGGGCGAGAGGCCCAGCCGCGCCATGGCCTGGGTCATGAGGCGCTGGCCGGCTGCGTCCAGGGGACAGTGGCGCTCGATCTCCCGGGGCTCCAGGGCCTGATTGGGCTTGCCCTGGCGGCTGAACTGGCGCTCGCGCGCCGCTTCCACCCGGGCACGGACCTGGGCGCTGGTCAGGATCTCCGTGCCGAGAGCGGCTGGCGGGTTGGCCGGGGGGACCGTCCGGGTGTTGCTCCGCCGTCCGGGTCGGGTATCCGGTAGTGTGCCCTCGGGCGGGCCAGATCGGCCAGCCCCCGGCGGGGCGGTCATCTCCTCCGGCCGCAGGCGCGGGACCTCGACGTGCAGGTCGATCCGATCCAGCAGGGGCCCGGAGAGGCGGGCGCGGTAGCGGGCGACCTGCTCGGCGGTGCAACGGCAGCGCCCGCCAGGGTCACCCAGATAGCCGCAAGGGCAGGGGTTCATGGCGGCGATGAGCTGGAAGCGGGCGGGAAAACGGACCTGACGGGCGGCGCGGGAGATGTGGATGTGGCCGGATTCCAGGGGCTCGCGCAGCACCTCCAGTACCCGCCGCTCGTACTCTGGCAGTTCGTCGAGGAAGAGCACGCCCAGGTGGGCCAGGGAGATCTCCCCCGGGCGGGGATTGGCGCCGCCACCCACCAGGGCGATGGCGGAGGCGGTGTGGTGGGGGGAGCGGAAGGGGCGTTGGCGCCAGCGCGCCGGGTCGAAGGTCTCCACGCCGCTCACCGAGCGGATGGCGGCGACCTCCAGGGCCTCTCCCTCGCTCAGGGCCGGCAGCAGGCCCGGCAGGCGACTGGCGAGCATGGACTTGCCGGTCCCCGGGGGGCCGATGAACAGCAGGCTGTGGGCGCCGGCGGCGGCGACCTCCAGGGCGCGTTTGGCGTGGGCCTGGCCCCGGACCTCGCTCAGGTCGGCGTACAGGGCCTCCACCGGATCGAAGTCCGCCGCCCGGTAGATCCCCAGGGGCGCCTCGCCATTGAGGTGGGCGCAGACCTCCAGCAGGTGAGCGGCGGGGTGGATGCGCAGCCCCTTGACCAGGCCGGCCTCGGCGGCGTTCTCCCGCGGCAGGACCAGGGCGCGGCCGGCGTCCCGGGCCGCCAAGGCCGCCGGCAAGACCCCCTGGACGGGGCGCAGGTCCCCGGACAGGGCCAGTTCGCCGAGGAATTCCAGGTCCGGCAGGGCCTTGATCCGCACCTGCCCGGAGGCCCCCAGCACCCCCAGGGCGATGGGCAGATCGAAGCGCCCGCCCTCCTTGGGCAGGTCCGCCGGGGCCAGGTTGACGGTGATGCGCCCGGCGGGGATCTGGAAGCGGCCATTGTGCAGGGCGCCCCGCACCCGGTCCTTGCTCTCGCGAACCGCCATCTCCGCCAGGCCAACGATGTTCATGGCCGGCAGGCCGCCGGCGGCCTGGACCTCCACGGTCACCGCCGGGGCGGCCATGCCCTCCCGGGCGCGGCTGTGGAGGATGCAGAGGCTCAAGGCAGGCCTGGCTCCAGTGTCACGGTGGGCGCCTATGTTACTTGGTCAACCAGGCAGGCTGGCAGAGACGCCCTCGGGTAGGGGCATGCCAGCCAACCCGGGTACGTAGATTCCCACCCGGATGCTTTAAGGGGGGCATCCCAGCCCTTGAGCTTGGCACCAAATAAACGCTGCACCGAATAAACGCCTGCTCAGGGCGTATGGCCACCGCCGATCTTCAGGGCCTTCTCCAATTCCGCCACCTGGGCCTCCAGGTGCTCCAGCTTGGCGCGGGTGCGGGCCAGCACGGCGCTCTGCACGTCGAATTCCTCCCGGGTCACCAGGTCCAGCTTGGCCAGACCGGCCTCCAGCACGGCGCGCATGTTCCGTTCCATGTCCTGCTGCAGGGCCTGAAGCCCCTGGGGCAGACTGCCGGTCAGGCGGCGGGTGAGGTCGTCGAGGTGCTTGGGGTCGAACATGGCGTCACCTGGAAAGGGTGGGAGGGGGCGAAGGAGCCGCCGCTAGGCGCGATGAGCGCGGGAGTCAGGCGCTAAGGGCTCAGGACTTAGGACTTAGGACTCAGAACTCAGAACTCAGGACTCAGGACTCAGGGCTCAGGGCTCAGGGCTCAGGGCTCAGGGCTCAGGGCTCAGGCGCGGATTATACCCGTCGCGATCGAAAGCGCTCCCAACGGTTCCTGCCTTGAGCGGGGACGGACGGCGGGTAGATGACAGGTTGACCGTTTGGTTCCTAGGCTGGACGTTGACTGATGGAGGGAACGACTTTGGGGTTCCCTTGACCGGCCGATAACTGACGGCTGGGGGATGACCCGTGGTGAATGAGGGGAAAAGGAGGGGCGGGGGCACCATTCCGGTGCGATCAGACCGGCGCGGGTGGCCTAAGTTGGTGCGAGGTCTTACTTCAGCCCTGGCCCCAATTCGGTCGGGTGGTAGCCGGGACGCCAGTTGACAGGTATTGCGGGGTAGTTGGCATGGGTTCTGCTCTAACGCTGGTGACATCCTCATTGCCCGGCTCGTTCCGTGGCGTGCCCTAATCCCAACAGACCTATTGGATCGAGCGAGGTAATCAGCCCATGAAGTCTCACAACCTGTTACTCGCCAGCCTGGCTGGCGCCCTCATGGCCGCTCCCCTGACCCTGATCGCGGACGATGAGGGCAATCCGCCCCCCGAGCACAGCGTCAGCGCCAATATCGGGGTGGTGAGCAATTACGTCTGGCGCGGTATCACCCAGACGGACGACAAGCCGGCGGTGCAGGGTGGCGTCGATTACAGTCACAGCAGCGGGTTCTATGCCGGGACCTGGCTATCCAACGTCGATTTCAATCTGGACGAGGACAACCCCAGCGCCGAGGTGGACCTCTACCTGGGCTATACCAATAGCATCGTCGAGGACCTGACCTATAGTTTAAAGGGTATCTATTACGCCTATCCGGGGGGCCAGGATCTCAACTTCGCGGAACTTGGCGGTAGCCTGCAATACAAGTGGTTCAAGCTGGGCGTGGATTACACCGTCTATGGCGAGAATGACGAGGGCCTCTATGACGATGGCGACTGGTACTTCTCCGGCGCCTTCACCTATAGCGACCTGCCCTATGGCCTGGGCTTTGGCCTGCGCGCCGGCTATACCGATTTCAAGAACGGCGAGATCCCCTACGAGGTCCTGCTGGGCGAAGAGACCCTGGTCCGGACGGCCAGCGCCGATTACTGGAACTACGGTGCCAGCCTCACCAAGGATGCCGGGGACTTCGGTACCTTCAGCCTCAACTGGGATCAGAACAACGGCGATGACGAGATTGGTTACAACAACGATCCCAAGTTCTGGGTGGGGTGGTTGAAAACCTTCTGATGTCATGCCCCGTGCGCCGAGGCACCGGGTTATACCCCCTACTGGTTGATCGCCGCTCTTTCCCGGGTCCGACTAACGATTGGAATGATGCGACGGTAAACGAGTGAGGATGCCGATCAACGCACCTTATGACCCCTATTCACCTTCACCCCATGAAACCGTTCAAACCCCCTCTCCCCCACCCTCCCCCGCCAGGGGGGAGGGAGCATGAGCCTCAGGAGCTTGCGCTAGCTGATGCCAGCTCAGGCAGGGGATGTGAACAAATGGCCAACCCGTTTCCACGATGCCGGCCCGAGTGCCCGGCCAACCCAGGGAGTGTTCCAACATGAAATTGGTAACCGCCATCATCAAACCCTTCAAGCTCGACGACGTTCGCGAGGCCCTGTCGGATGTCGGCGTTTCCGGTATCACTGTGACCGAGGTCAAGGGCTTCGGTCGCCAGAAGGGCCATACCGAGCTCTATCGCGGCGCTGAATACGTCGTCGATTTTCTGCCCAAGATCAAGATCGAGATCGCCGTGGAGCCGGATCTGGTGGACAAGGTCATCGAGGCCATCATCAGTGCCGCCCGCACCGGCAAGATCGGTGACGGCAAGATCTTCGTCTCCGAACTGGAACAGGCCCTGCGCATCCGTACCGGCGAGACGGGTATCGATGCCCTGTAGCCCCTGGGTGCTTGTTGCTTGGATGTTGTGAAGAGGTTATGCGCATGAATAAGTTGTTAACCATCCCGCTGGCGGGCCTCGGGCTCGCCCTGGCGGGGGTCGCTGGGGCTGAGGAGGCCCTGAAACCCGCCGCGGACCTGGTCGCCGTCGCCCCCACCGTCGATAAGGGCGACACCGCCTGGATGCTGGTCTCCACCGCCCTCGTCGCCCTGATGGTCATCCCCGGTCTGGCCCTTTTCTATGGTGGCCTGGTCCGTTCGAAGAACATGCTGTCGGTGCTGATGCAGGTCTTCATGATCTTCTCCCTGATGATGGTGCTGTGGTTCGTCTATGGCTATTCCATCGCCTTCACCGAGGGCAACGCCTTCTTTGGCGGCTTCTCAAAGCTCTTCCTCAATGGAGTCACGGTGGAATCGGTGGCCGCCACCTTCAGCAAGGGCGTCTACATCCCCGAATTCGCCTATATCATCTTCCAGGCCACCTTTGCCGCCATCACCCCCGCCCTCATCGTCGGCGCCTTCGCCGAGCGCATGAAATTCTCGGCGGTGATGCTGTTCACGATCCTCTGGTTCACCTTCGCCTACCTGCCCATGGCCCACATGGTGTGGTACTGGGCCGGCCCGGATGCCTATACCGACGCCGCCGCGGCCGAGGCCGCCGCCGCCACCGCGGGCTTCCTTTTCCAGAAGGGTGCCCTGGACTTCGCCGGCGGTACCGTGGTCCACATCAACGCCGCCATGGCCGGCCTGGTGGGCGCCTATCTGGTGGGCAAGCGCATCGGCTACGGACGTGAGCACCTGCCGCCCCACAGCCTGACCCTGACCATGGTCGGCGCCTCCCTGCTGTGGATCGGCTGGTTCGGCTTCAACGCCGGCTCCAACCTGGAAGCCAACGGCCTCACCGCCCTGGCCTTCCTTAACACCATGGTCGCCACCGGCGCCGCGACCCTGTCCTGGACCACGGCCGAGTCCCTCCTCAAGGGCAAGCCCTCCCTGTTGGGCGCGGCCTCGGGCGCGGTGGCCGGTCTGGTCGCCGTCACCCCCGCCGCCGGCTGGGTCGGCCCCAGCGGCGCCCTGGTGATCGGCCTGGTCGCCGGTCTGCTGTGCCTCTGGGGGGTCAATGGTCTCAAGCGCCTGCTGGGCGCGGACGATGCCCTGGACGTCTTCGGCATCCACGGCGTGGGTGGTATCGTGGGCGCCCTGCTCACCGGCGTCTTCGCCAATCCGGAACTAGGTGGGGTGGGCGTCTATGACTACGTCGCCAACGCCGTCGCCCCCTTCGACACCGTGGCCCAGGTCACCAGCCAGGCCTGGGGCGTGGGCGTAGCGATCCTCTGGTCGGGTCTGGTCGCCCTGATCGCCTTCAAGCTGGTGGACCTCGTCGTCGGCCTGCGCGTCCCCGAGGACGAGGAACGCGAGGGTCTCGACATCACCGCCCATGGCGAGAGCGCCTATCGGTACTGATTCTGATGCGCCAGTGGCAGGGACGCCAGGGGGCCCTCGGGCCCCCTTTTCGCGCGCCCGTGAGTTTGTTGGCTTACAAGCCTTCTCGCCTCCCCTGCCGCCTGGCCTGGTCTGGTCTGGCCAGGTCTGGCCAGGTCTGGCATGGCTAGCGCAAGCCGCGGATTCTCTTGCTCCCTCCCCCCGGCGGGGGAGGGTTGGGTAGAGGGGGGTATGAAGGGTTAAGTTGGCTTCAGGTTTCAGAGGAGGGTTTTCGCGATGACCTACTGCGTGGGCATAAGCGTCGATTCGGGACTGGTGTTCGCCTCGGACTCCCGCACCAACGCGGGCTCGGACCAGGTCAGCAGCTACGGCAAGATGCACACCCTGGGCATTGCCGGGGAGCGGCAGTTCGTAATCCTGACGGCGGGCAACCTGGCCACCTCCCAGGCGGTGGTGGCCCAGTTGCGCCATGAATTCCAGGACGATCCCGACTGCCCCCTGGCCCATGCGCGCTATCTCAATGAGGTGGCCGATTACCTTGGCGAGGTCAGTCGCCAGCGCCAGAAACGCTACGTGGACAAGGACGGCCCCAACGCCGGCTTCAACCCCGCCGCCACCTTCATCCTCGGCGGCCAGATCGCCGGCGAGCCGCCGGGGCTGCACATGATCTACCCGGAGGGCAACCACATCACCACCTCCGCGGCGACCCCCTTCCTGCAGATCGGCGAGGCCAAATACGGCAAGCCGATCCTCGACCGCATCGTCGAACGCCAGACCTCGCTGGAGGACGCCGCCCGCTGCGCCCTGGTCTCCATGGATTCCACCATGAAGAGCAACGTCACCGTCGGCCCGCCGGTGGAGCTGCTGCTGTACCAGCGGGACTCCTTGGTGCTGGACCGCTACCGCCGCCTTGACGAGGATGATCCCTACCTGCGCGCCCTGCGCAATTCCTGGGCGGAGAATATCCGCCTTGCCATCGCCGCCCTGCCGCCCTTCCGCCTGGACATCCTGGCCAGCCCGCCGGACAAGCCTTAGAGGCATAACCATGCGGCCTATCAAGGCGGGACTTGCCTACTTTGCGCTGGTGTTCGGTGCCGGTTTCATGCTGGGGGTACTGCGCGGGGAGTTTTAGATGCCGCGCTTCGGCGAGCGCATGGCGGAGCTTGACGAGATGCCCCTCATGTTGGCCGTCATCCTGGTCTCAGCGAGAACCTCGGGGTTCAGGGGCTCAAGCAGGAGGCTTACGCCTTGGCGGAGAAGATCGGGCGGCAGTGGGTTCGCGGTCCAGGGTCTCCACCTCAAACCCCACCAGCGAGCGCTGCTCGCGGCTGAACTCGATGCCGATGAGATGGATCGGCAGCCCCTCGGCGCGGTACTTGTCGGCGTAACCCTTGTCCTTGATCTGCCGTAGCGCCGCCCCCTCCGGGGCCAGCTCCACCACCTTGAACTCGAACAACCAGATCCGGTCGTTGAAGCGCAGGCGCAGGTCCAGGCGGCCCTGGTGGCTGGCATCCTCCGGCACCAGGTCCAGCCCCAGGGCGGCGAGGTGGCTGTAAAAGACGCTGGCGTAGTAGCCCTCGTAACGGGCGATGGGATTGTTGCGGTACCAATCCGCGGGGATGCCGTCGAACAGGGCGCTGATCAGCGCCTGGATGCCGGCGAAATCCACCGCTTGCAGACGTTGCACCAGGGCGATGCGCTGGCTGAAGGCGCGCTGGCCATCCACCCCCAGGGCCGGCAGCAAGGCCGCGTTGAGGCTGCTCTCCACCTCTCGGTTGGGATAGCCCAGGGTATAGACCCACTGGCCGAGCCAGGGCTCCTCCACCTGATGGATGGTGAGGTAGCCGGTCTGAAAGAGCAGGGCATCGCTGTCGATGTGCTCGACATCGAAGCTCGACAGCAGCGCCAGGCTGGTCTGGCGGTGGGCTAGGTCCGGGGTGAAATAGCCGCGTTGCGTAAGCACCTCGATCAGGAAGGTCGGGGTCGCGGTCTCGAACCACCAGGGGCGAAACTGGCGCTCACGAAACAGCAGCAGCAGGTCAAAGGGGTTGTAGACCGCCTCGCCGGTCCAGTTGTAACCGTTATACCAGGCGCGGATTTGGTCCCGGTCTAGCCCTCCCAACTCCGGCGCGAAGACGTGGTCCAGGTCGGCCTCGGTGTAGCCGCAAATGGCGGAATAGTCCGCCGATACGGTGAGATCGAACAGGTTGTTCAACCCGGAGAAGAGGCTGACCTTACTGAACTTGGAGACCCCGGTGAGGAAGGCGAAGCGGATGTGGGCGTCCGAGTCCTTGATCACCGAGTAGAGGTTACGCAGGCCATCGCGCATCTCCCGGGCGATAGCCGGCGCGGTGATGTTGTCCAGGATGGGCTTGTCGTATTCGTCCACCAGCACCACCACGCGCTCGCCGGTGGCGGCATGGGCCTTGCGGATCAACTCCGCGAAGCAGCCCGCCAGCGACGGTTGCTCGCACGAAATTCCCAATGCCTCCTGATTGATGGCCAACTGCTCGCGGATCTTGACCTCGAGCTCGGCCGGTTGCCGCACCACCCCACCGCCAAAGCTCAGCCGGATCACCGGATAGCGCCGTGACCAGTCCCAGCCCCGCTCCGCCTCCAGCCCCCGGAACAGGGCCTCGTTACCCGCGAATAGCTCCGCCAGGGTGTCGAGGAATAGCGACTTGCCGAAGCGCCGCGGGCGGGAGAGGAAGTAATACTTGCCCTCCGCGATCAGCCGCAAGGCGAAGCCAGTCTTATCGACATAGTAATAATCACCTTCGCGGATCTCGCGCAAGGTCTGGATGCCGATGGGCAGGGAGCGGCGGGTCATGGCAGGGCACCGTCTTGCAGGTCGGAATCGATCGATGGCACCTGATCCTATCACGCCAATCGATGGCAGATGGAAGGGGGGCCGGGTCACGGGACCCAATGCAGCAGGTCGCGGATTACCGACCAGCGGGGCGGCTTGGCGTTCCTCGCCGCATCCCCCAGCATCCAGTAACGGTACAGGGCGTCCACCGTTCCCTTCGCCTTCTCCTCGATGATCCAGGCGTCGAGCGTTTGCGCGAGCGACTGGTTGCCCCGCGCGACGCCAAAGCCTTGCGGGGTGAAGACGGTCGGCTTGGGCACGACCAAGGTGAAACGGGGGTAGAGCAGGGTCCACGCGGCACCCTCCTCTGACAGGTCACCGATCGCGTCGACCTCCGGGAACCCCGACTCGAACACTTGCCGCTGGGCGCCGAGACCACCCAGCGGCACCAGGACCGCTTGCGGCAGCATGGACCGCGCGAAGGCTAACGCCTCCGGGTTGCCGGGAACGCCGATGCGGAGCGCCGCGCCGCGTTCGTGGATGGCATCCCAGCTGTGGAAGGCGTGGCGCAGGTGATCGGGGACGATGAACCCGACCGACGAGGTGTATACCGGCACGGTCATGGTAAATGCCTCCATGCGCCGCGCTGAAATGCCCATGGTCGACGCATAGAGATCGCACACCCCGGCCTGGAGCAGGCGCGCCGCGTCCTCCTTGCCTTCGCCTTGCACCGGCAGGAACTCCAGCGGCAGTTCCAGGCTGCGGGCCATGCGGTGCACCAGTTCGATGTCGAATCCGACCAACTGGCCGTCGGCGTTGAAGAATGACGACGGAAAATCGTCGTTGACGTAGCAGACGCGCAGCACCCCCCGCGCGCGGATCCCTGCCATATCCGCCGGCCCGGTCGCCCTGGCACTGAGCGTCGCCGGCATCTCCCGATGGACCGTGGCCGGCTGCGGGTCCGCTAGCAGGTGCAGTTCCCGCAGGGCCTGATCCTTGGTGTAAGGGGCGACGATGACGTAGGTATAGAAGGCGCGGATGCCGAGCAGCGCCCCGACCACCAGTACCGCCGTGATCGCCGTGAAACGCAGCAGGGGCCGCAGGCGTGGGCGAACCCGGCCCCGCAGCGCCTGAACGCCCACTAGCGCGGTTGCGCCGATCGTCATCACCGCGACCAGCGTACTGAAGCGGGCGCCCAGGACGTCGATAGTGACGAAGAACTGAAACAGGTCACGCGGCAGCTTGAGCAGGTCCAGCAGGAACTGGATCGTGAGGATCGTACCGCCAAACAGGCTCGCGAGTCCGGCACCGACGAACAGCGGATACTCGGACCAGGGGACCGGGGACCCGATGTACCAGCCCGCGAACAGCACGAAGGTCAGGGACAGGATACTGCCGAGTCCGGGGATGTTGTAAGCGACCGGTATCAGGACATCCACCGTCGCGTGGTCCGCTGCGCCATCGCCACCTTCCCGCTCCGCATCCAACAGCGTCTTGCACGCCGCGGCCAGCAACGGCAGCACGATCAGTACGCTACCCGCCGCAAAGGCGGTGATCAGCGGCCCGCGCAGGGCCCGGATCAGGTCCGTGTAGCGCAGCGGCGTGACGAGCGTGATCAGCCCCGGCAACACCCAGAAGCTCAGGATGACGGCCATCGTCATGTAGACGACGGCGTAGACCTGGAGACGTTCGAGTTCCTCAAGGTTCAGGGTGCCGGCCGCGCTGGCGGCCAGGGCGAAGACCCCGTAGGGGGCGAGCCTGGCGATGAATCCGGTCACCGCCATCAGCGCCTCCGCCAGCGCGGCCAAGGGCTCCAGCAGGGACTGCTTGTTCTTGACTCCGATCAGCGCGACGCCGATCAGCGCGCTGAAGACCACGATGGCGGGCATCACCGCGTTTGCCAGCGACGCGAAGGGGTTCGCGGGAATGTAGAGTTTCAGGAAGTCGACCGGCTTGGCTTCCTCCACCTGGCTGGTGCTGAAGAACGATGCCGACGCCCAGTCGGGGAAGGCCAGCGGCGTGAGCAGCAGGACCACGACACCGATGCCCCAGAGCGCGAGCAGGACGCCACCGGCCTTGAGGCCCAGCTTCTTGGCGTCGTCGAGCGTGAGCCGGCCCAGCGCCGTCATCAGCGAGGCGACGATATAGGGAATCACCGCCACCTGCAGCAGCATGATGAAGGCGTCGCCCACGCTCTTCAGGGCGTGCGCCAACTCGCCGAAGAAGACACCGGCGGCGATCCCGAGGAGGAGGCTGATCAGGACCCGTTCGGCCAGCCCGCGGCGATGTGGCCGGTGCCGGACCTGGTCAGCCCCGGTCTTGGATGTCGGGGTCGGTGCCGTGCGTCCCATCTTTGATTCCGCGGATTGGTCCCGAGCAGGGCAAGATAATGAAACCCTACTCCCTGGGGCGTGGTCGAGCAACGGCGTTTGAGGTATAGCCGCCTGGGGTTGAAGGTCCTAACTGCGGGCGTGCCGGATTCCAATTTCCCCATAGCGACCGAATAGCGAAGATCAGACACCCGGAGGAAGCCGCCTGGATTTGCAGAAGAGGATTGTCGATCACGCCGCGCAGCGCACCGAAGTCCTCGCGGGCCATGCCGAGCTAACCACGGGCATGAGACGCTATGCAGCTATGCTCACGGAGGACCCTGGCGGGGGCGATCCTTTCCGGCATATTATTTTAGGATATTGCTTTAGAGTAAAATAAAAGCGGATCTTGTTTTAGGTTTGAGGCAGGTAGGATGAAGCGCGAACTCCAGGGTAGATACGTGACCATCTCGACGGTGGGTGAGCGGGTCCAGGCCTTCGTCCCCGCGCCGCTGCCCCCGCGTCCACCCATCGACTGGACACCGGATCTGCGCGGCAAATTCGACCAGGCGCTGCTGGCGCTCGGGCGACTGGATGGCGTCTCGACCCTGCTGCCGGACACCGCGACCTTCCTATATATGTACCTTCGCAAGGAGGCGGTGCTCTCCTCCATGATCGAGGGGACCCAGTCCTCCCTGTCCGACCTGCTGTTGTTCGAGCTGGATCAGGAACCTGGCGTCCCGCTGGATGATGTGCGGGAGGTCAGCAACTACGTCGCCGCCCTCGATCATGGTCTGCGCCTGCTGGAAGGGGGATTGCCGCTGTCGCTGCGGCTCTTCCGCGAGATCCACGGCGTGCTGCTGACCCGGGGCCGGGGCGGCCATCAGACCCCGGGGGAGTTCCGACGCAGCCAGAACTGGATCGGCGGCACCCGGCCAGGCAACGCAGCCTTTGTCCCCCCGCCGGCCGCCGAGGTGTCGGAGTGCATGGGCAAGCTGGAGCTTTTCCTCCATGATCAGCCCGAGCCGACCCCGGCGTTGCTCAAGGCGGCGCTGGCCCATGTGCAGTTTGAGACCATCCACCCCTTTCTGGACGGTAACGGCCGTCTGGGCCGTCTGCTGATCCCGCTGCTGCTGTGGGAGCAAGGGGTGCTGCGGCAGCCGCTGCTCTACCTCAGCCTCTACTTCAAGACCCACCGCCAGTATTACTATGACCTGCTGAACCAGGTCCGCCTGACCGGAGACTGGGAAGCCTGGCTGGATTTCTTCGCCGAGGCGGTCATCGTCACCGCCACGCAGGCGGTGGAAACGGCGCGGCAAGTCCTCGACCTGGCCAATCAGGATCGCCACAAGGTCAGTCGCCTAGGTCGGGCGGCGGCCTCTACCCTCCAGGTCTACCAGGCGCTGTTGGCGCACCCCCTCGCCACCTCGGGCTCGCTGGTCGGGAAGCTCGGCCTCACCCCGGCGACGGTCAACAAGGCGCTTGGCCACTTGGAGCAACTCGGTATCGTCAAGGAGCTGACCGCCCGAAAACGCAACCGGGTGTTTAGCTACGCCGACTACATCGACATCATGAATCATGGCACGGAGTTGCCGGACAGGTAGGTCAAATTGCCGACCCGGCGCGGCTGGTGCAGTAATCTGTTGCCCTTTGATCCACCAGCAGTTTACCAGGGTGCAATCCACCCATGCCCCAAGATGACGCGAGCTACCAACGCCACCCCCATCACCCCCGAAACCAGGTCTCCCGGATGCCCTCGTGAATGGCGCAGATGCCGATCTGCAGTCCGTCAAGGCCCTGGTGCAGGCCGGCGGCACCCAGCTCCGCCGGTTTGATCTGATCCAGCACGTGGCTGGCCGAACGCACCCGCCGCAGCATGTCCCGATGCAGGGGCAGGTTGCCCAGACTGGACTCGATCTCGTTGAGGCAATGGCGCACGGAGCGGGGGAAGTTGCCGTCATGGAGCAGATAGGCGGCGACGTCGGTATCGTTGACGGCGATGCGCAGGTCCTTGCGGTACATCTGATAGGCGGTCAGGGCCTTGAGGATGCTGGTCCAGACGTGAACGTCGAGCTGCACCGCCTCGTCCCGGGGCCGATCGCTTAGGGGGTGGCCCTGGGTGCCGATGTCGATGACCCGGGAGCTCATGTCGGCACGTTCCAGGTGGCGGCCCAGTTCGATGAAATCGTAGGCGTGACCGCGGCTCATGACCCCATGGAGCAGGCCGGTGAGTTGCTGGCAGCGACGGATGACGCCGCTGAGAAACTCGAAACGGCCACCCCGGGCCAGGGCGCTGGCGACCCGCTCGGTGACGAAGAGATGCAGTTCGTTGATTTGCTCCCAAGCCTCGCCCGGCAGTTCCTCGCGGGAGGTGCGGCAGTTTTCCCGCGCCCAGGCAACAGAATTGGCCAGGGAGCCGGGGTTGGCGGCATCGGCGAGCAGGAAACGCAGGGTGTTGCGCTCGTCCGCCCGCGCATAACGCTCGGCGAATTGGGTCTGACCGCCGGTGATCACCGGCAGGGCCCGCCAGCCGACCTGTGCCCCCTTCGGCAGGTCCAGCAGCAGGAAATGGTAGGTGCTGACCAGGCGGGCGGTGTTCTCCGCGCGCTCCAGGTAGCGCGCCAGCCAGTAGATACGTTCAGCGACTCGGGAGAGCATCAGGCGTACTCGCTATCAACGACCCAGGTGTCCTTGCTGCCGCCCCCCTGGGAGGAATTGACCACCAGGGAACCCTTGCGCATCGCCACCCGCGTCAGTCCGCCGGCGGTGACGTAGGTATCCCGACCCTGGAGGATGAAGGGGCGCAGGTCCAGATGGCGCGGTTCCAGGGCCCCATCGCAGAGGGTGGGGGCCGTGGACAGCTTGAGGGCCGGCTGCGCGATGTAGTTGCGGGGATTGGCCTTGAGCAGGCGGGCGAATTCGTGCCGCTCCCTGGCGGTGGACTGGGGACCCACCAGCATGCCGTAGCCGCCGGACTCGTTGGCGGGCTTGACCACCAGGGTCGGCAGGTTGTCGAGGACGTATTCCCGGTCCGCCGCCTCCAGGCAGCGGTAGGTCGGGACATTGGGCAGCAGGGGCTCCTCCGCCAGGTAGTAGCGGATGATGTCGGGGACGTAGGAATAGATGACCTTGTCGTCCGCCACTCCGCAGCCGGGGGCGTTGGCCAGGGCCACCTTGCCCTGGCGCCAGGCGCGCATCAGGCCGCGAACGCCGAGCACCGACGCGGGGTTGAAGACCTCGGGGTCGAGGAAGAGGTCATCCACCCGCCGGTAGATGACATCCACCCGGGTCAGACCCTGGATGGTCTTCATGTACACCGTGTCATCCTTGCCCACCACCAGGTCGGCCCCCTCCACCAGTTGGGCGCCCATGCTGCGGGCGAGGAAGGCGTGCTCGAAGTAGGCCGAGTTGTAGATGCCCGGGGTCAGCACCGACACCTGGTGGCGGGGCCCCCGGGCGGGGGAGATGGATTGGAGCATGGCCAGCAGCCGCTCCGGATAGTCATCCACCGGCAGGATGGTGACGTTCTCGAACAGCTCCGGCAGGACCCGCTTGGTCACCTCCCGGTTCTCGATCATGTAGGAGACGCCGGAGGGCACGCGCAGGTTGTCCTCCAGGACGTAGAGGGTGCCATCGGCATCCCGCACCAGGTCACTGCCGCAGACGTGGGCCCAGACGCCATGGGCGGGATGGATGCCCACGCACTCCTGGCGGAAGCCTTTGGAGTCGGCGATCAGCTCGCGCGGCACCACGCCGTCGGTAAGCACCCGCTGGTCGTGATAGAGATCGTCGATGAAGCGGTTGAGGGCCTTGAGGCGCTGCTTGAGGCCGGCCTCCACCCACTGCCATTCGCTCAGGGGCAGGACCCGGGGGATGATGTCGAAGGGCCAGGCGCGGTCGATGTTCTCGCCATCGCTGTACACGGTGAAGGTGACGCCCTTGTCGATGATGGCCAGTTCGGCGTTCAGCTTGCGCAACCGTATCTCCTCGTCCGACAGGGATCTCAGCCAGTCGGTGAGGTGGGTCGCCGGGGCGCGGGCGGTGCCCGGGGCGCCGATGAGCTCGTCGTAGCCGCCCTGGGGATCGTACAGATTCCAATTGATGGTCATGGTGGGTCACCCATAGGCTCAGGAGGAAGATCCCTGGAGGAGGTTTCCTTTTGCTGAGGTTTTTTAAGCAATAGAAATGCCAACCGATGGCGCGGCTCTTCCAGAGCGGGTGGCGTCTGGCGGGGGACGCCGTGAATACTTCCCTGTAGGCTTGCCAACCGCATCCATGCGGTTGACACCCCCACCAGACGCCACCCGCTCCTCCCTCAAGCTACTCATGGGTCGGCTGACAAAGGGAGGCTGCGACTGGTGAGGGGATAAGGTTTCGATTTCAGCTCAATCAGGTGTGTCGCGAGGAGGGAATTCTCTCCTCGCCTGTCCATGCCCCATGGGTGGGCATGATGCGGCGGTTCCTGCCTGATTCTGGCGCATGGACGCACCGCCAGCGTCTTCTTCCCTGCGGCGGGATCTTGCTTTTCGGGCCCATTCCGCTACCCACGGGGGGCTATACCGAAGGGGGGGCGAAGTCTTGGGAAGGATCTGCACTCTTTACCCCAGTTAGTGAGCTGGCGAATCTGGCTGAAGGGGTGACTTTGGGTTTAGTACTGGCGCGGACCTTGCTAAGCGGTAGTGTCGCCTGCTGGCCCAGCCGTCCGGGAGAACCCCTTGTCCATCCACGTCGCCCTCAACCATGTCACCCGGTATCGCTACGACCGCCTGGTGTCCCTCTCGCCCCAGGTGGTGCGCCTGCGCCCGGCGCCGCATTGCCGCACCCCCATCCTGAGTTATTCCCTGCGGGTCGAACCGGCGGACCATTTCATCAACTGGCAGCAGGACCCCTTTGCCAACTATCTGGCGCGCATGGTCTTCCCGGAGCGCACCCGGGAGTTCCAGGTCAGCGTCGACCTGGTCGCCGAGATGGCGGTCTACAACCCCTTTGATTTCTTTCTGGAACCGGAGGCGGAGCACTACCCCTTTTGCTATGCCCCGGAGCTGGAACGGGACCTGCTGCCCTATCTCGCCCGGGGCGCGCTGACGCCCCGCTTCCAGGCCTTCCTCGCTAGCATCCCCCGGGAGCGGATGCGGACCATCGACTTCCTGGTGGAGCTAAACCAGCGGCTGCAACGGGACATCCTCTATCTGATCCGTCTGGAACCCGGGGTCCAGACCCCCGAGGAGACCCTGGCCCTGGGTTCCGGGTCGTGCCGCGACAGCGGCTGGTTGCTGGTCCAGACCCTGCGTCACCTGGGCCTGGCGGCGCGCTTCGTCTCCGGCTACCTCATCCAGCTCAAGCCCGACGTCAAGTCCCTGGATGGGCCCTCCGGCGCCGAGACCGACTTCACCGACCTGCACGCCTGGTGCGAGGTCTATCTGCCCGGGGCCGGCTGGATCGGCCTGGACCCCACCTCCGGTCTGCTGGCCGGGGAGGGGCACATCCCGGTGGCCTGCACCCCGGAGCCGGCCACGGCCGCGCCCATTTCGGGGGCGGTGGATGACTGCGAGGTCGAGTTTGGCCACCGGATGGCGGTGACCCGTATCCACGAATCGCCGCGGGTGACCAAGCCCTACAGCGAGGCGCAGTGGACGGCCATCACCACCCTGGGCCGGGCGGTGGACGCCCAACTGGTGGCGGGGGACGTGCGCCTGACCATGGGCGGCGAGCCTACCTTCGTCGCGGTGGACGATCTCGATGGCGCCGAGTGGAATACGGACGCCCTGGGTCCCACCAAGCGCGTCCTGGCCACCGAGCTGATCCACCACCTCCGGGGCCGCTATGGCCCGGGCGGTTTCCTACACTTTGGCCAGGGCAAGTGGTACCCCGGCGAACAACTGCCGCGCTGGGCCCTGTCCCTGTGCTGGCGGGCCGACGGCCAGCCCTGCTGGCACGATCCTGGCCTCTTCGCCGACGAGCGCCAGGGGCAGCGCTACGGCGATGCCGATGCCCGCGCCTTCCTCCTCGCCCTCTGCCGGCGCCTGAACCTGGACCCGGGCCATGTCCTGCCCGGCTACGAGGACACCTTCTATTACCTGTGGCGCGAGCGCCGGCTGCCGGTCAACGTGGACCCCTTTGATTCCCGCCTCGACGACGAAATGGAGCGGGCGCGCCTGCGGCGGGTCTTCGCCCAGGGCCTGGACCAGCCGGTCGGCTATGTCCTGCCGCTGCGCCGCGACTG
Organism: uncultured Gammaproteobacteria bacterium; assembly: GCA_937862735.1. Taxonomy (GTDB): domain Bacteria; phylum Pseudomonadota; class Gammaproteobacteria; order Chromatiales; family Chromatiaceae; genus M0108. The sequence continues at coordinate 22,897 of CALMDH010000312.1, read as the reverse complement.
GATCGCCGGCGAGGAGGGGCCGCGCTGGATCACCGGCCCCTGGTTCCCGCGCGACGACCGGCTCTATCTGCTCCCCGGGGACTCGCCCATGGGCTACCGTCTGCCCCTGGACTCGCTGCCCTGGGCGGATCGGAGCGATCAGCCCTTCACGCCGGTACCGGACCCCTTCGCCCCCGCCGCGCCCCTGCCGAGCGCCGCGGAACTGCGCCTCCAGACCGGCTACGACGCCCACCAGCAAGGGTATGGCTTCGCCGAGGGTGGGGCCGTGGCCCTGCAGGGCCAGGCCTGGCCCGATTTTCTGGACGCTGGTCAGTCCGGCTGGGGCAGTGGCCTAGGAACTGATGATGCGGAGGATCCCGGGGCTTGGCGGGGGAAGGCTGGGGGGACTGCGGCTAATGTCGGTACTGGCAGTACTGGTAGTACCGGTGGGATTGGAGAGATGAGCCCGGCTGGCGGCAAGGAGCGTACCCCGCCCCATCAGCCCGGCAGGCCCCATCCGGTGGCCGCGGGTACCCGGCCGGAACGCCATCAGTCCGCCGGCTGGCTCACCCGCACCGCCCTGTGCGTGGAGGTCCGGGATCCCCAGCGCGCCAACGGCCCCCGGGCCGAGGCCGAACAGGGGGGGCAGACTGGTGTCCTCTACGTCTTCATGCCGCCGCTCCAGCATCTGGAGGACTATCTGGAGCTGCTGACCGCCATCGAGGCGACGGCCGCCATCCAGGGCGTGAAGCTGATCCTGGAGGGCTATCCACCCCCCCGCGACCCGCGGCTGCGGGTCTTGCAGGTCACCCCTGATCCGGGCGTCATCGAGGTCAACATCCACCCGGCCCACGACTGGGACGAGCTCCAGGACCATACCGAATTCCTCTACGAGGCCGCCCACCAGGCGCGTTTGTCGACGGAGAAGTTCATGCTCGACGGCCGTCATACCGGGACCGGCGGCGGCAACCACTTCGTCCTGGGCGGCCCCACCCCCGCCGATAGCCCCTTCCTGCGCCGCCCGGACCTGCTCGCCAGTCTGCTGGCCTATTGGCATAACCACCCCGCCCTGAGTTATCTCTTCAGCGGCCTGTTCATCGGCCCCACCAGCCAGGCGCCCCGCCTCGATGAGGCGCGCCAGGACCAGGTTTACGAGATCGAGATCGCCCTGGCCGAACTGGAGCGCCAGATGGATGGCAGCCCCGGGGTCGGGTTAGGGGCTGGGTCCGGTCCCAACGGTGACGGGGGTTCTCGGCCAGATTCGCGGAGGGGTGCGGCGCGGGGCTTGCTGGACGGTGGCTTCGGCGCTGGCCCGCAACAGGTTGGTGGCGCCGTGCCCCCCTGGCTGGTGGATCGCGCCCTGCGCAACCTGCTCATCGACGCCAGCGGCAATACCCACCGCAGTGAGTTCTGCATCGACAAGCTCTACTCCCCCGACGGGCCGGCGGGCCGCCTGGGCCTGCTGGAGCTGCGCGCCTTCGAGATGCCACCCCACGCCCGCATGAGCCTGGTGCAGCAGCTCCTGCTGCGGGCGCTGATCGCCTGGTTCTGGCGCCAGCCGTACCGCGGCGCGGGCGCCACAGGGCTGACACGCTGGGGCACTGGTCTGCACGACCGCTTTTTGCTGCCCACCTTCGTCCAGTACGACTTCGAGGATGTGATCGCCGCGCTCAACCAGGCCGGCTTCGCCTTCGATCCGGCCTGGTTCGCCCCCCATTTCGAGTTCCGCTTCCCCCTCATCGGCGAGGTGGCGACCCGCGGTATCGGGCTCACCTTGCGCGCCGCCTTGGAGCCCTGGCACGTCATGGGGGAGGAGGGGGCCGCCGGCACCACGGTGCGCTTCGTCGACTCCTCCCTGGAGCGCCTGGAACTCAAGGTCAAGGGCCTGGACGACAGCCGCTATGTCATCGCCGTCAACGGCGTCGCCGCCCCCTTGCAGCCCAGCGGCCGCGCCGGCGAGTTCGTCTGCGGCGTGCGCTACCGCGCCTGGCAGCCGCCCTCGGCCCTCCACCCGACCATCGGCGTCCACGCCCCCCTGATGGTGGATATTGTCGACCGGGAGCTGGGCCGCTCCCTGGGCGGTTGCCGCTATCACGTCGCCCACCCGGGCGGTCGCCACTACGAGACCTTCCCGGTCAACGCCTACGAGGCCGAGAGCCGCCGGCTGGCGCGTTTCTTCCCCTTCGGCCATAGCCCGGGGCGGCAGGAGGTGGCGCCGGCCCGGCCCAGCCGCGACTTTCCCTTCACCCTGGACCTGCGCCGCGCGGGCTGAGCCATCGTGGAACCGCGCCCAAGCAGTCCCGTCGCGCATGTGCCCCTGTCTGACCCCGACGGGCCAGCGTCTAACATTGTGGGGCTGACATCCGACTACCAGGGACCAGCGGCCGGACCCCAGGAGACAAGCTCATGTCCCGAGGGGTCTGCGTCCCTGTCAGAGGGGGCGGTGTTCAGTCCCCGGGAGCCGGAGTCTAAGCCCAAGGGACTGATCGATAACCCTTTCTTCGGGATGACCGCCCCACCTTCCCCCGATGCCTGGGACGAACTGCGCGCGCACGACGGATCGCTCCGACCCGCTTGGGCGCGCTTCGCCGACCTCCTCCCTTCCTTGCCGCCTGGGCAGGACCTGGCCGCCGAGCTGGACCGCCGCCGGCACCAGGTGGACGAGCGGATCCTGCGCGATGGCGTCACCCACAACGTCTTCGGCCCCGAGGGTGTCGCGACGCGCCCCTGGTCGGTGGAACTGCTGCCCTTCCTGATCGCCCCCGAGGACTGGGCCCGCATCGAGGCGGGCCTGACGCAACGGGCCCGCCTGCTCCAGGCGATCTTGGCGGACCTCTATGGCCCCCGCCGACTGCTGGCGGAGGGTCTGCTGCCGCCGGCCCTCGTCTTCCGCCATCCCGGCTATGTCCGGCCCCTGCATGGGGTACGCCCCGCCGGGGGCCATCATCTGCTCATCATCGCCTTCGATATCGCCCGGGGGCCGGAGGGCGGTTGGTGGCTGGTGGCCCAGCGCACCCAGGTCCCCTCGGGGCTGGGCTATGTCCTGCACAACCGGCTGCTGGTCATGGCCCAGTTCCCCGAGGCCTTCCGCGACCTGCGGGTACAGCACATCGCCAGCGGCTACCGGCGGTTGCTGGATGCCATCGAGGGGCCGGCGCGGGATCTGGCCGGTGGTCAGCCGCCGCGACTGGCCCTGCTGACGGCGGGTCCTTACGGCGAGACCTGGTACGAGCAGGCCTATCTGGCCCGCTATCTGGGCCTCACCCTGGTCGAGGGTGGCGATCTCCAGGTGCGGGATGAACGGCTGTGGCTGAAGACGGTGGAGGGGCTGGAACCCGTCCATGGCCTGCTGCGCCGGGTCGACGACGACTGGTGTGATCCCCTGGAGTTGCGCCCCGATTCGGCCCTGGGCGTGCCCGGCCTGGTGCAGGCTGTCCGCGCTGGCCAGGTGGTGATGGCCAATGCCCTGGGCAGCGCCGTCCTGGAGTCGCCGGCGATCCTGGGCTTCCTGCCCGCCATCGCCCGCCGGCTACTCGATCAGGAGTTGCTCCTGCCCGCCCTGCCCACCTGGTGGTGCGGCGAGCCGGCGGCCTGGGACGCGGTCAAGGATCAGTTGGACGACAAGCGGGCGCGGGGCACCTTTCCCCAGGGGGGGCGGACCTCGCCGGTGTTCGCCGCGGACCTGGCGCGCATCGGGTTGGACCCGGATGCCTGGACCATCCAGAGCCGGTTGCGCCTCTCCCGCACGCCCCTCTGGCAGGGCCGGGGCTTAAGGCTCCGCCCCGCCCTGGTGCGGGTCTATGCCATCGCCGATGGCCAGGGCGGCTGGCAGCTCCTGCCGGGCGGCATGACCCGGGTGGCCCGCCGCGAGGAGGCCAGCGTCTCCATGCAGCGCGGCGGTACCAGCCTGGACACCTGGGTGCTGACGGCAGGGCCGGTGGATGCCTTTTCCCTGCTCCCGGGAAAGCTGTCCGTGGACGAGGTGCGCGGTCGCCGTCGTCCCCTCAGCAGCCGCACCGGGGAGAACCTCTTCTGGCTGGGGCGCTACACCGAGCGGACCGAACAACAGGTGAGCCTGGCGCGGGCCACCCTGCTGTTCATCGCCGACGACGGCGCCGCCAGCGGGCCCCTGCTGGAGGCCCTGTCCACCCTGGGCGTCAGGGCCGGTCTGGTCGGGGCCGGCGTTGGGGCCGGAGTCGGAGTCGGAGTCGGAGATCGCGCTGCTGCCGGAGACGGGTCCGTTGCCGGGGGCGGAGTTCGTGCCGCTGCCGGAGATGGGGCCGGAGACGGGGCCCTTGCCGGGGCCGGAGTCCGGGTTGCGGGTGGGGAGGCGGGTCCGGGGGTCTCGCCCCGGGATTACGAACGGGCCCTGCTGCGGGGCCTGGGGGCCAGCGGGGCGGAGGTGGGGCTGATCCCGGGCATCCCCTTCAACCTTCAGGCCCTGGAAAGGGTCTCCCTGGCCCTGCGCGACCGGCTGTCCACCGAACACTGGTCGCTGATGCAGCGCATGCGGGTCATCTTCTCCCGCAGCCTGAGCCCGGCGGAGGAGGGCCTGCCCGTCATGGCCAAGGCCCTGCCGGCCCTGGACCGGCTGGCGGTGCAACTGGCGGCGGCCACCGGGGCTCAGTCGGACCGCATGACCCGCGACCTGGGCTGGCGGCTCCTGATCCTGGGCCGCCTCCTGGAACGTTTGGTCGGTCTGAGCCAGAGCCTGGAGGTCTTTCTCGCCACCGGCGCCCTGGCCAGTACCGCCGGCGTCGCCCATCTGCTGGAGCTGTTCGACAGCACCATCACCTTCCGCGCCCGCTACCAGGGGCACGAGGACCTGCTGGCCCTGGCGGACCTGCTGGTGCTCGACGATACCAATCCCCGCGCCTTCGCCGGGGTGCTGCGGCGCCTGCGCACCGAGCTGTCCAAGCTGCCCGGTGCCGGAGGCGCAACGGGCAGCACCACCGCCAGCGCTACAGTCACCGCAACCGCCACCCCCAGAGCTTTCAACAGCAAAGGTGGAGCGGGGCCGGCATCCCTGGTGGCCCGCCTGCCCGCCGCGGGCGTGGGGATCAGCCTCGAGGATCTGCGCGACGTGGATGACGAGACCCTCGCCGTCATCCTCGGGGATCTGGCGCGGGACCTGCGTCAGCGGGCTCTGTCCCTGGCCGAGGAGATTGGCCATCGCTATTTCGCCCTGGCCGACGGGCCCAGCCAGGTCCAGCACATATGAGTCACCACCCGGATGCGGATGAAGGGCTGGCGCTGGCCCATGGCCAGGCTGGGCTGGTGGGAGATCAGGCTCCGGCCTTGGCGCCGGGCCCGTCACCTGCCGTCCTGGGGGAATCGGTCGCGAGCGGAGCGGATGTCCGGACCGCCCCAATGGATGCGCCCCAGGCCCCCGTCGTCCTGGAGATCCTGCACGAGACCCTGTATGACTACGAACTGGCGGTCTCCCTGGCCCATCACCTGGCCTATCTCCAGCCGTTGAGCGACGCCCATCAGCGGTTGCTGGCCCATGAACTCCAGGTCGACCCGCCCCCCGCCCGCCGGCGCGAGGGGCGGGATGTTTTCGGCAACCCCTGCTGCTATCTCACCCTGCTCAAGCCCCATCGGCGGCTAAGCGTCAGCGCCCGCAGCCAGGTGTGGGTGGCGCCGCGCTTCACTGGGCTGCAGCCGGAGGCCGCGCCGCCCTGGGAAACGGTGCGGGACCGGTTGCGTTACGTGGCGGGGGCCCCCTTCGACCCGGCGGTCGAATTCGTCCAGCCCTCGCCCTATCTGCCCCGCCTGGCCGACCTGGGCGACTATGCCGCCCCCTCCTTCCCCCCCGGCCGGCCCCTGGCGGCGGGGGCCATCGACCTGATGCGACGCATCCATGGCGACTTCCGCTACGAGGCCCGCAGCACCGAGGTAGACACCCCCGTGGCGCAGGCCTTCGCCCAGCGGCGGGGCGTCTGTCAGGATCTGGCCCACGTCATGGCCGGCGCCCTGCGCCAGCTCGGCCTGCCCGCCCGCTACGTCAGCGGCTATCTGCGGACCTGCTCGGCGACGGGCGCCGCCCTGGTGGGGGCCGACGCCTCCCATGCCTGGGTCCAGGTCTACACCCCAGGCACCCCGGGGGTGCCGGCGGACGGTTGGCTGGATCTCGATCCGACGAATGACCTGATCCCCGGCGTTGACCATGTCCGGGTCGCCGTCGGGCGTGACTACGGCGACGTGGCCCCCCTGCGCGGCGTCATCCGCGGCGGCGGCCGGCACCGTCTGACCGTGGGGGTGACGACCCGGCGGGTGCCGCCGGTACCGGATGCCCCGGATCGGTCCGAGGTTCAGGCGACCTGAGGATCAGGTTCGGCGTCATTCGCCCGTCGGTCGGATTTTTCGCTGATCCGTCAAGGCCAGGCGTTTGCTTACGGCGGGTTGGGGAATCCCCGGCAAGGACTTTGAGAGTACAGCATTGAGCAATAGGAATACTGACATGTGGCGGGTAGCGCGATCTGACACACAACAGGAGCCGGCCAAGCCGATGAAAACGGCCGTTGTCATCCAGCATCTCACCTTCGAGGACTTGGGTTTTTTTGGACCCCTCCTTTCCCAGCGAGGTTTCGCCTGGCGCTACCTGGAGGCTGGGATCGACGACCTCGCCAGCCTGGTGCCGGACGAACCTGATCTGTTGGTAGTCCTCGGCGGGCCCATCGGGGCCTATGAGGAAGATCGCTATCCCTTCCTCGCGGATGAGCTGTGGCTACTGGAGCGGCGTCTGGCGGCGGATCGGCCGACCCTGGGCATCTGCCTTGGGGCACAGCTCATGGCGCGGGCCTTGGGGGCACGCGTTTATCCCGGGCCAGCCAAGGAGATTGGCTGGAAACCCCTGCACCTGACCCCTGCCGGCAGGGCTTCGCCGCTGGCTCACCTTGACGGTCAACTCACCAGCGTCCTTCAGTGGCACGGGGATACCTTCGACCTGCCGGAAGGGGCCACCCTGCTGGCCTCCAGCGACCTCTACCGCCACCAGGCCTTCACCTGGGGACGCGGGGCCCTGGCCTTCCAGTGCCATCCCGAGGTACGGTCCCGGGATCTGGAGCGCTGGTTCATTGGCAATACGTATGAACTGGCGGCGGCCAGCCTGTCGGTGCCCGAACTGCGTGCGGAAAGTCTCCGCCTGGGCCCGACCCTGGAGCGGCAAGGCGTCCGCTGTCTGACGGACTGGCTGGCGCAACGTGGCCTGTGAGGCGGCCAACATCGCCTGGCATATATTTTGCTAGAGTGAAGTGTCGCAAGGCGCCGTTCAGCACCCATTGAAAATCGGGCGCCCGTGGGTCTTTGCGCCATCCCGGCGGCCATCGAGGTACCGCCATCCTGTCCCTGGTCACTGCCCCGGAGTTCAGCGCTATGCTCGCCGCATCATCCACGAGCCACCCTTCCCTCGATCCCGCCACCCTGACCCTGGGCGGTCAGTCTTACTCCTTGCCGGTACTGGAGGGCAGCGAGGGCGAGCGGGCCATCGACATCTCCAAGCTGCGCGACCAGACCGGCCATATCACCCTGGACCCGGGCTATGGCAATACCGGTAGCTGCACCAGCGCCATCACCTTCATCGACGGCGAGCAGGGCATCCTGCGCTACCGGGGCATCCCCATCGAGCAGTTCGCCGACAACACCACCTTCACCGAGGTCGCCTGGCTGCTGATCTTTGGCCACTTGCCGAGCGAGGCGGAATACGAGGAGTTCTCCCGCGATCTCACCCGGTTCGCCTACCTCGACGAGGGCATGAAGCACCAGTTCGAGGGCTTCCCCCGCACGGCGCCGCCCATGGCCATCCTCTCGGCCATGATCAACGCCCTGTCCTGCTTCCATCCCGAACTGCACGATCTGGAGGATGTGGACCAGTTTCGCCATGCCGCGGCGCGCCTGATCAGCAAGATCCGCACCATCGCCGCTTACGCCTTCCGCCACTCCCGGGGACTGCCCTACATCTACCCGGACCCGGCCCTGCGCTATGTGCCCAACTTCCTGCACATGATGTTCTCGCAGCCCTATCAGCAGTATCTGTGCCCCAGTCTGGTGCGCAAGGCCCTGAACCTGATTCTCATCCTGCACGCCGATCACGAGCAGAACTGTTCCACCTCCACGGTGCGCATGGTCGGTTCCAGCGGGGCCAACCTCTTCGCCTCCTGCGCCGCCGGGGTCTGCGCCCTCTGGGGTCCCCTCCACGGCGGGGCCAACGTCGAGGTGCTGGAGATGCTGGAGCGCATCCACCAGGGCAACATCAGTGCCGAGGACTACGTCAAGCTCGCCAAGGACAAGTCCAGCAAGGTGCGGCTGATGGGCTTTGGCCACCGGGTCTACAAGAACTTCGACCCCCGGGCCCAGATGCTGCAAAAGGTGGCGGAAGAGCTGATTCCCCTCATCAGCGGCGACGACCCCTTGCTGGAAATTGCCCGCCGCCTGGAGGACATCGCCCGTTCCGACCCCTATTTCATCGAGCGCAACCTTTACCCCAACGTGGACTTTTACAGCGGCATCCTCCTGCGCGCCATCGGCATCCCGACCAACATGTTCACCGTCATGTTCGCCATTGGCCGCCTGCCGGGCTGGATCGCCCACTGGTGGGAGCAGAATCAGGCCCCAGGGGGGCGCATCGCCCGGCCGAGACAGATCTACACCGGCCACCGTCAGACCGACTACATCCCGCTGGAGAGTCGCGGCGACGGTTGATCATCCGCTTGCTTTTCTCCCGGCCGGGTCTTCAATTGAAAGTAGGGGATCCATGGCCGTGGGCATGACGATCATGGCCCGCGGGGCGTTGATCCCGGTCACGGTCTTGGGAGGCCAGATCATGAAACTGCCGTTGCAAATCACCCTGCGTGATATCCCCCCCTCCGAGGCACTGGAGGGAGCCATCCGCGAGAAGGCGGACAAGCTGGACCAGTTCTATCCCCACATCATGGCCTGCCGGGTCACGGTGGGCATCGCCGGCAAGCACAAGCACCAGGGACAGGAGTTCGCCGTGGCGGTGGACCTCAGCGTTCCGGGCAAGGAGATCGTCGTCAACCGGGATCAGCACGAGGATGTCTATGTGGCCCTGCGCGACGCCTTCGACCATGCCCGGCGCCAGCTTGAGGAATTCGCCCGGGTCCATCGTGGGGACGTCAAGGCGCACGAAGTACCCGGTCGGGGCCAGATCGCCCGCCTGTTCCCGGAGGAGGGCTTTGGCTTCATCAGCGCCGCGGAGGCCGGCGACCTGTATTTCAGCGCCGAGAACGTGGCGCACCCCCGTTTCGAGCAACTTGAGGTCGGCATGGCGGTGAGCTTTCTGCCCGAGGCCGGCGGCGAGGGGCTCCAGGCCAAACGGGTCACCGCCGTGCGGGCGTGATCAAGCGCTTCCTGCTGCCCCATGCACCCCTCGCCCTCCGCCATGGATTCGGTGGCCTACGGCAACCCTTGCGGGTGGCATCGAGGAAGCCCAGGAAGGCGGTGATGAACATGTCGTTTTCGGAACAGGGCAGGTTGTTGGCCTGAACGAAGACCTCCGCCAGGGGCTGGCCCTGGCGGTCCAGATTCTGGCGGTTGAAATCCTCGGCCAGGGCCTGGTCGCCAAGACGCAGGACAAACCCGTGCTAGCATGTCCCTTGATCGATCGCGACTCCAATCGCCGACGACCCGACTCACGGACCCATGCCATGCGCCGATCAAAGCTACCCATCGGTATTCAGACCTTCCGCAAGATCCGCGAGGGGGATCACTATTACGTTGATAAGACCGGCTTTGCCTTGCGGCTGATTGATGAAGGCACGCATTACTTCCTCTCCCGCCCGCGACGCTTTGGCAAATCGCTCTTTCTCGACACCCTGGCAGAATTGTTCGAGGGCAATGCCATGCTGTTCCAGGGGCTCGAGGCCGAGCAGCGCTGGGACTGGTCGCGGCGCTATCCAGTGATTCGGCTGAGCTTTGGCGGCGGGGTGATTCAGGATCGCGCCGCGCTCGACCGTCGCATCCTGGCCTTGCTGCACAACAACCAGGTCGCGCTCGGCGTCCGCTGTCGGGATACCACTGACATCGTCAGCTGCTTCAGCGAACTGATCGAAGGCGTCCATGCCGCCACTGGCGACCGCGTGGTGGTGCTGGTCGATGAATACGATAAGCCGATCCTCGACAACCTGACCGATCCCGCCACCGCCAAGGTCATGCGCGACGGACTGCGCAACCTCTACTCGGTGATCAAGGACTCCGATGCCCACATCCGCTTCGCCTTCCTGACCGGGGTGAGCAAATTCAGCAAGGTGAGCCTCTTCTCCGGGCTCAATAATCTCAAGGACATCACCGTCGACGCCCGTTACTCGGCGATCTGTGGCTATACCGAGGCTGACCTGGACCGGGTCTTCGCGCCCGAGCTTGAAGGCCTGGACCGCGAGCAGATCCGCGCCTGGTACAACGGTTACAACTGGACGGGGGAGGCGGTCTACAACCCCTTCGATGTGCTCCTGCTGTTCGACGCGCGCCAGTTCCGCCCCTGGTGGTTCGAGACCGGTACGCCAACCTTTCTGGTCGAGGTGCTGACCGAGCGGGGCTATTTCACCCCCGACTTGGCCGAGGTGCGAGCCTCCGAGGCCCTGATCTCCACCTTCGACGTGCAGAACATGCCCTCCGAGGCGCTGCTCTGGCAGACCGGCTATCTCACCTTCACCGGCTCGCGTCAGACCGGCGCGCGTTGGGAGTACAGCTTGGGCTATCCCAATCTCGAAGTCGAGACCGCCCTCAACGACGCCCTGCTCAAGGGGCTGATGGGCGACGCCATGCAGGCCGAGCGCGCCGTCAGTCGCCTCTACGATGTCCTGGTCGCCGCCGATTGCGACGCCCTACGCCAGCACATCGCCAGCCTCTTCGCCGCCATCCCCAGCGACTGGTATCGCAACAACCCCATTGCCCAGTACGAGGGCTACTACGCCAGCGTCTTCTACAGCCACCTCGCCGCGCTGGGGCTCGACCTGGTGCCCGAGGACGCCAGCCACCATGGCCGCCTCGACCTCCGTCTGCGCTTCAACGGTCGGATCTGGCTGTTCGAATTCAAGGTCGTCGAGCTGGCCCCCGAGGGCGCCGCGCTCGCGCAGATCAAGGCGCGCGGCTATGCCGACAAATACCGCGCCGAGGGTCTGCCGATCCACCTGGTCGGCATCGAGTTCAGCCGTGAGCGGCGCGCGCTGGTCGGGTTCGAGGCGGAGACGCTCTCGCCATGAGTCGCGCGGCGCTCAGGCCCTCGACACAACGGGCCAGACGATCGTCCGCGATGCCGACTTGTTCGGCGCGGCCTACCGAACCTCGCCGGGCGCGGTGGCGATGCGCTCCTCACCAGTCGCTAGCGTGAACGCCACACCGACGCCAGTCGCGCCGGGCGCTTACTGGGCTTGGTATCCTGTCGCATCACTGATCACCGATGTGGAACATCCGACGCATGAACGCCCCCGACCAACCCTGGCGCATCCCCTATGGCGTGGCGGATTTCATCAAGCTGCGCCAAGGGCGTGAGTACTATGTCGACAAGACCCACTACCTGCCGCTGCTCGAACAGGCTGGGCGCTTTCTGTTCCTGATCCGTCCGCGGCGCTTCGGCAAAAGCTTGCTGCAATCGGTGATGGAGTGCTACTACGACACCGGGTGGGCCGAGCGCTTCGATGAGTTGTTCGCCGACACCTGGATTCACCAGCAGCCGACGGCTGAGAAAGGCCAGTATCTCTGTCTGCGCTTCGACTTCTCGGCCGTCAGTTCCACGCCGGCCGAGGTGCGCGGGTCTTTCGAGGCGCACACCCGAATTCTGTTGCTCGACTTCCTTGATCGTCATGCCGAGCGCATCCCCGTGAGCAGCGCCCGGGCCGTCATGAGCGAGCCTAGCCTGTCGCGGCGTCTCGAGCGGCTGATCAGCGAATCGCGCAAGCTCGGGTTGTCGCTCTACCTTTTCATCGACGAATACGACAACTTCGCCAACAACATCCTGGTCAACGCCGGGCGCGAGGCCTACCGGGAACTGACCCATAGCAGCGGTTTCTTTCGGGATTTCTTCGCGTTGCTGAAAGAGGCCGTCGGGCGCACCGGCAGCGGGCTGGCGCGGCTCTTCATCACCGGGGTCTCGCCGATTACGCTCGATGATGTCACCAGCGGGTTCAATATCGGCACCAATATCAGTCTGGATGCCCGTTTCAGCAGCCTGCTCGGCTTTACCCATGGGGAAATGGAGCGGCTGTTCGATGCGTTCGGGCAGGATTTCGCGGTTCATCGCGCCATCATCGATGACTGGTACAACCATTACCATTTCCATGAAGAGCGGCTCGAGCCCATCGTCAACAGCGACATGGCGCTTTTTTATCTTCAGTCGCTGGTCTTCTCGGGCAAACCGCCACGGGAGCTGATCGACCACAACGTGCGCATGGACTACGGCAAGCTGCGCCATTTGGTGCAGATCGACCGCCAGCTCGCCGATCGTGCGGCGGCGCCAGCAAGCGCTGCAAACGCCGAAGGGGCCGCGCGCCTGAATGGCAACTTCTCACGCCTGCGCAGCATCATCGAAACTGGCGAGGAAGTCGCCGCGATCCAGACCAGCTTCCCGGCCGAGGGGCTGCTGCGCCAGGACAACTTCGTCTCCCTGCTCTATTACCTGGGGCTGCTGAGCTTTGCCGGCGAGCGCGAGGGCCGGCCCTTGTTGAAGATCCCCAACCGTACCGTGCGCCAACTCATGTACGGCTATCTGCGCGACGCCTATGACGAGGTCGGGGTGTTTCGCCCCAGCACCTACGAAATCGCCGACCGGCTCAACAAGATGGCCTATCGCGGCGAGTGGCAGGGCTTCTTCGACTACCTGGCCGAGGAGATCGGCCGCCAGGCCAGCGTGCGGGACTTTTTGCAGGGGGAGAAGATGATCCAGGGCTTCCTGCTCGCCTGGCTGAATCTCTCGCCCTATTTCCAGGTCTTTTCCGAGGCCGAGCAGGCCGGCGGCTTCGCTGATCTGTACTTGGCGCCGTTCTATTTCCGCTACCCGGATATGCGCCATGCCTATCTGATCGAGCTGAAGTACCTCAGCCGCGCCGACGACAATCCCGCCAAACGCGTGTCGTTATTGGAGGCCGGCCGCGCCCAGCTGCGCCGCTATGCCGGCGATGCGCGCGTGCTGAGCCAACTCGGAGAGGCCCGGCTGCACCCGATCCTGTTGCTCTACAGCGGCTGGGAGCTGATCCACCGCGAGGCGGTGGCAACGCCCGAGGATCCATCCGGGATACAGAAAGTCGGGTAGAAGCGACATCCTGATTTGCCCTTCTGGGATATTTGGATTGAGCCGGCGTGTCGTTATGAAGGCCATTGGCAATCACCTTAGGGGGACCTTGATCCAGGCTCAGGTTCCACCCGGATCAATCAGGGGATGAGCACCACGCGCACTTCGCTACCGGGAATATCACCCTCCAGCTTCTCGCGCAGTTGCCTGACGGTATTCAGCGTGCTGGCCGTGGGGGTATCAGGGTCGAAACTTAGGGCGAGATCGATGAAGGTCCGCCCCCCTGCGCGGCGCGAACGCACGCCATGAAAGGCCGTGTAGTCATTGAAATGCTCGGCCAGGCGGCGATCGATGCGCAGTTGCAGATCCTCCCGCAGGGTTTTATCGAGCAGGTCGTTGAGATCATTGGCCAGGACGGGCAGGAACGACAGCCCGACATAGGCGACGAAGATCAGCGCCAGAATGGGATCGAGATATACCGACCAGGAAAAGTCATCCAACAGCAGCGTCAGTGCCAGACTGATGGCGAGCGCCAGCGATAGCAGAGTGTCTCCGCGATAGGCCCGCCATTGCATCTCCATGACCGGTGAAACCTGTAGCCTGGCGAGGTTGCGATGGAACCGCCACAACCAGGCGCTGACCGCACAGTCGATCAACTGGATCAACAGGCCGAAGAGGGTGAAAGTCGGGTGCAGCTCGGCCGGCGCGAACAGGCGGCCGATCGCCCAGACCGCAAATAGACCCAGGGTGCCAAGATACAGGAGGGAGCCGACGATAGCCGCCAATGACTGGATCTTGTCGGTGCCGTAATCGTAGCCATGAATGCGCCCACGACGAATGGAGCGCAGGATCTTCCAGCCCATGAAGGTGGTGAAGATGCCTCGGGCGTAGGCCGGAAGATCGCTCATGAGCAGGATCGAGCCCGAGAACACCGCGACCAGGGCCGTCGGCAGAAAGCCGGCCAGCGCCAGCAGGAAGCTGAGGAAGATCGCGCGCTCCTGTTTGCGCAAGGGGTCGCCGTGCGGGTCTGACATCAGACGGTGCCAGGGTGGCGGGTCGTGAGCGCGAGAGCCGACGCCGGTCCCGTGCTGGCAGGGTCGGTCGCGGCGTTCAGCGGCATTTGATACAGCCGGAAGCGTTTCGCCCGAAAGGAACCAACCTTTTCAAGCATGCGGTGCATGCTGACATGGTGTTCGTCCTGATAGGCCATGGATGCCCAGGCAAAACCCTGGCGTCGCGCCCGGGCCCAACTGTCATGGAAGAGCGCCGCGGCCGCCTGGGTGTGATGATACTCAGGCAGGATGCTGAATTCGCTGGTGCCGATCCCCCGGGGCGCCGCGCCATGCAGCCGTTCGTTCTCATTCGGCGCCAGCAGGTTCACCCCTACCGGCTGCCCGTCGATCTCCACGATCAGGAACCAGTGCATGTCTTCCCGGCGCGCGAGCGTGTGGAGATGGAAGGCATAGGTGTCGAAATCCAGCGGCGCATAGAGTGGCTGATCCGCATAGGCGCACGCCAGGATGTCCCGCACGATCGCCGTGTCGCGCTCGAACCGCGCCACATCGAACGACCGCACCCGGGCCGAGGCGTGACGCGCTCGATACCGCCCCAGCCGCGCCATCTCGCGCTCGAAGACCGGGTTGTCGAGCATATTGTTCTGGAAAGAGAAATAATCTTTCTCCGGGTGCAAGCCACAGGCCGCGAACAAGGCCGGATAATAATCGGGATTGAAGGATTCGCCGCTCAGGCGTCGCGCGTCGAATCCCTCCACCAGCAGGCCGAAACCGTCGAAATCCGGCGTCGGCTGACAGGGGCCCAGCAGGCGGGTACAACCCCGCTCCCCCAGCCAGTCCGCCGCCGCGGTCAGCAGCGCGCGGGCGACGTCGGGATCGGCAATGGACTCGAAAAAGCCGAAAAAACCATCCCTTGTCCCAGCCGCCTCCTGTCCCGCGACGCTGCGGCGCGTGGCACCGATCCGCCCGACGGGGCGTGCGCCCGCCCAGGCCAGGAACAGGGCGGATTCAGCCTGTCGCCAGAAGGGATTGAGCCCCCGCGCGAGCATCCGCCGGGTCCGCGCGCTGGAGTGCTCACGCCAGCGCGAATCCTGGTCATGGATGGTCCGGGGGACCTCGAGAAAGGTCTCGAAGTCCAGTCCCTCGGCGGGTATGGTGGCGATGTGAATCATGCTTGGGGCCAGCCTATCCGGCCGTGATGGTCAGGGCCAGCATGGTCAGGTCATCCGCCGCCGGGGCCTCCTGGACGAACTGGGCGACTGCCTCTCGCATACTGCCGATCAGCTCCCGCACCTGCCGTTCCGGGAGGGCGTTGATCGCCGCGACCATGCGCGGGCCGGTGAAGAAGGCACCCCGGGCGTCCTGGGCCTCGGTGAGGCCGTCGGTGTAGAGGAAGAGGACGTCCCCCGCGCTCAAAGTCAGCCGGGAGGAGTGGTAGCCCACCCCCTCCATGCCCCCCAGGAAGAGGTGGATGGGGGTGTCCAGGTAAGCAAAATCCCCGCCCGCGCGGGCCAGCAGTGGGGGATTGTGGCCGGCGGAGACATACTCCAGTTCCCCCGTGGTGGCATCGAGGATGCCCATGAAGGCGGTGATGAACATGTCGTTTTCGGAACAGAGCAGGTTGTTGGCCTGGACGAAGACCTCCCCCAGTGGCTGGCCCTGACGGACCAGGTTCTTGAGGATGGTCATGCCGATGACCATGAACAGGGCCGCCGGCACCCCCTTGCCGGAGACGTCGCCGATGCAGAAACAGAGGCGACGGTCGTCCAGGGGATAGAAGTCGTAAAAGTCACCGCCGACCTCCTTGGCCGGCTCCATGGTGGCGTAGAGGTCGAGATTGGCGATGTCGGGATAGGGCGGGAAGAGGCGCGGCAGCATGCTGGCCTGGATGCGGTTGGCGGCGCGCAGTTCGCCGTCCACCCGGGCCTTTTCCGCCGTGACCCGCGCCAGGTCGCGGATGTGGTCCTTGAGGTTCTGGGTCATGCGGTTGAAATCCTCGGCCAGGGCCTGGATCTCGTCCCCGGTGCGCACCTCCAGGCGCTGATCGAGGTGGCCGGAACTGACATAGGCCACCCCCTGCGCCAGTTGGCGCACCGGGGCCGCGATGCGTCCCGAGACCACGAACACCAGCACCAGCACGGCGGCCATGACGGCGGCCATGCCCCACAGGAGCGCGCGCATCAGGCCGTAGGCCCGCCCCATCAGCTCCGTCTCCTGGAGCGAGACGCCCAGGCCCCAGTTCGGGGTGTTGGGAATGGGGTTGTAGATGGTGGCGAAGAGGGTGCCGTCCGGACGCCGGTAGGTGCCCACCCCCCCCTCGCCCCGGGCCAGGGTCTGGGCGATCTCCTCCAGGCCCTGATAACCCTGGGCGCCGGCGTGCAGGAGGTTGAGCCGCATGCGCAACTGGTCGTTGGGGTGGGCGATCAAGAGCCCCTGATGGTCCATGACCCAGCCAAAGCCATGCTCGCCGATGCCGATGGTCCCGGCGATCTCCGACAGGGTATCCAGCAGCACCGTGGCGGCGACCAGACCGACCCGCTGCCCTTGATCGTCGGTGACGGCGGCGGCGACCACGAAGACCGTCGCCCCGGTGGCGCGGGAGACCACCGGTTCGCTGATGACCTGGTCCTGGCCCTCCACCATGATCGCCTTGAAGTAACCGCGGTCGGCGACCTGACCGGTCGCGCCGATGGAGCCGACGTACTGGCCCTGGGCATCGGCGAAGAAGACCATCTCGTAATCGGGATTGATGCCGAGCATGCGGTGGGCCAGTTCGCGTTGAATGGCCGCCATGTCCCCACCGCGAAACACGGCATCGCGGGACAGGATGCGCATGTCGTTCAGATAGCCCCGGAACAGATTGCCCAGACCCGCCGAGCGGGCACGCAAGACCTCCTGGCTGAATTCCTGGGTCAGGGGGATGACCGTGCCCTTGACCTCGGCGTACAAGAAATAACCGAGCAGGCTGAGGACGGCGGTGAGCATGAGGCCGAAGCCCAGCAGCATTTTGGCGCGGATGGTCTTCAACATGGCGATAACTCCCTGGGTAACCGGCTGGATGCCGGCCTATTATGCCCGAGGTGATTCAGCCCCTGGAAAATCGTGTCCGGTAACATTTGGTAAGGTTCCGGCTGTCGCCAGTCGGCTAACATAGCAGGCCGCCTCTCATGACCCTGCCCACCCCTCCCGCCAGAAAGGAAATCATCATGGCCCCTTTCGCCGCCGTGCTTACCCGACTGATGCGCAGGCCCTGGTATCCCGGCCTGCTGCAATGGCTGTCGGTGCTGTTCTTCCTCCCCGTGGTCGGCTACCTGCTGTTTGGCCCGGCGGACAAGGATAATCCCGGCAATCTGCTGGTCTGGCTGGTGTGGTGGCCGTTGCTCTGCGTGCTATTTCTTGTCGCCGGGCGGTTCTGGTGCGGGATCTGTCCCTTCTCCAAGGTGAGTGACGGCGTCCGGCGCCTGGTCGGTCTGCGCCGGGCGGTACCGGACTTTCTCAAGGAACAGGGCGGCTGGCTGATCCTGATCGCCTTCATCCTCCTGTCCTGGCTGGAGGAGACCCGGGGTATTCTGGATTCGCCCCGCCAGACCGCCATCCTGCTCCTCAGCATCCTCACCGGGGCCATCGTCTTCAGCCTCTTTTTCCAGGGCCGCGTCTGGTGCCGCTATGTCTGTCCGATCGGCGGCCTGAGCCAGGTCTATAGCCGGGCCGCCCTGTTCAAGGTGCGCCCCCGGGAGGACATCTGCGCCGACTGCACCACCAAGGACTGCATGGTCCCCGATGCCGGCTATGCCGGTTGTCCCATGCACCTGTCGCCCTTCGCCATGGAATCGGTAACCCAGTGCAATCTCTGCGGCGGTTGCGTCAAGCGCTGCCAGCATGGCTCCCTGCAACTGCGGTACGAGGCGCCCGCGGCGGAACTGACGGCGGAGTCCCCCATGGCGCCCGTGGTGTTGTGGCTGATCCCCTTCCTGGCGGGCCTGATCAGCCTGCTCAACGCCCTGGAAAGCGGCCGTCTCCCCCTGGAGGGCTGGCTGGAGGCGACCGCTTACACGGTCCTGATCAAGACCCTGCTCATGGCGCTGGCCTTGGGGAGCGCCTGGTGGCTGCTGCGGTCGCTGTCGCGCCTGGCCGCCAGCGCCAACCCGGGGCGCATGTCCCCGGACGCCTGGCTGGCCCTGGGCGCCCGCCCCCTGATCCCCCTGCTGCTGCTCAGCCACCTGGGTCATGTCGGGGCGGAATTCTGGCAGGACGGCGGCCACCTGCTCGGGCCCCTGGCTGGGGTCCTGGATACCCCGGGGCTGGCCCTGCCGGGCCTCTGGGGCGCGGACTGGACGGCCTATGCCAACGCCCTCTGCATCCTGCTCGGGCTTGTCCTGGCCCTGGCCCTGCTGGGCTGGACGGCGTTCCGGGCCCAGGGCATCGACCGCGCCCGCTTCGTCCTGGCCTTTGGCGCCTTCTATCTGCTCTTCGCGGGCTGGAATCTGTACGCCACCTGGCCCCTGTCGCCGGATGCGTCCCTAGGGGCGGTTCCAAAGTCGTTCCAGGCTCAGGCCCCGGCCCCCGGTCAAGCTGCGGCCCCTGGCCAGTCTGCAGCCCCCGGTCAAGCCGCGGAACGGGTCCCGCCAACGCCCCTGACTTCTCAGGTGGATGGCCAAGGGGGCGAGGGGCCTGATGAGGATGACGACGGCTGGTCCATCCTCTGGCTGTTCATCGGCATCAATGCCGCCCTGCTGGCGCTGGCCCTGATCCTCAGGCGCGAGCGCCCGGCCGCCGTGGAGAAGGAGGACTTCAGCGCCACCAAGACCTGGAACATCCGCGATGGCGACCCGGGGGCCCAGGGGGAGGTGCTGAGCTGGCTGGTCGAGCAGGCGGTCCAGGCGCGCTGGCGGGTGCCCGCCGCCGTCTCCCTGGCCAACGCCGCCCAGGAGGTCATCAGCTTTCTGCGGGGCGCCCTGCCTCCGGGTAGCAAGGTGACCGTTCTCGCCATCCTGCGCAAGAACAAGGGGGTCATGACCATCTCCCACACCGGCAAACCCCTGGCCCTGCCCGATTATCGCGGGGAACCCCAACTGGACGACGCCGGCGAGGAGGCGACCTTGGCCGGTATCGAACTGCGCCTCGCCGCGGCCCAGATCGAGCACCTGTCCTATCACGCCCGCATGTCGGACAACAAAGGCAGCTTCTCGCTGCGGCACAGCCTCTGAAAAGGATCAGGTCCGCCCCAGGACGTGCTCATCGAATTGGTCGGATTGGATCACCGAGGCAGGTCTTGGTTTTCCAAAGGGAAGAGGGTCATGCGGCCGCGACCGGCCGGCAACGGATGCGATAGCCATGGAGCCCGGCGGCCGGCGCCGCGGCGGAGGTCACACGGACGCCCGCCTGTTCCGCCAGCCACTGGAGGTAAGGACGCGGGGCGGGCCCCGGGGCCCTGGCTACTGGCGACCGGTTGCGCGCCAGGATGGTGATCACCACGGTGGGGTGGTCGCTCTCCATCCCGCTTTCCACACCCAGCCGGAGGTCGGTGGTGCCGGTGCCCACCAGGTTTTCGAGCAGGGTGGTCAGCAAGTCCTGGAATCGTTCCCGGTCGACCGTCACCCGCTGGCCCCCGGACACCGCCGGCAGCGGGGGACGTCGCGCATCGGCGCCGACCTCACGATAGGCCGAGAAGCCCTCCAGGAGTTGGTCGATCAGGTCGGCCCTGATCAGGCCCTGGAAGCGGGCTTTAACCGTCTCGGCACCCCACTCGGCCATGAGGTGCGACACCAGGGAGAAGCGCCCGGCCATGATCATGATGGAACATTTTCATTCCACCACGCGGATGGCGCTGGTCTGTCTCGCGGCCCTGATCGTCTGGCTTAGTTTTCAGAGCGACGCGCTGGCGCCATTGGCGTTTCTGGCGTTGGTGCCATGGTTCATGGCCTTGCGGGGGACCAAGGGTTGGCGTGGGCTGACCCTGGGACTGACCTTCGGCGGGTTGATCTGGCTACTCCTGACCTGGTGGGTGAAAGTCGGCGCCCAGCAATGGTTACTGCTTGCGGACCCCGGCGCCTGGCTGGTCGCCCTGCTTTTTTCCCTCTACCACGCCCTGCCTTACGCGCTCTTCGGCCTGTATCAGGGGTTAAGCCGCAACCGGGGCCGTTGGACGCCGCTAGCCCATGCCTTGGCGCTGACGGCCCTGGTCTACCTGTTCCCCAACCTCTTTCCGGGGAGTCTGGCCAATGCCCTCTTTACGCACCCGCTCTTGATTCAGACGGCCGACCTGGGCGGCGTGCCCCTGGTGTTTTGCCTGCTGGTCCTGGTCAACGCCCTGGTCGAACAAGCGATTTACCTGCACCGCGCGGGCCGGCCCATCCTGCCGGAAACCTTGGCCCTGACGGCGCTGTTTGCTGGCATCCTGACCTATGGTTGGCTGCGCCTGGAGGCCTTCACCCCAGCGGCGACTGACGGGCATGGCGTTCCATCGCTGACCCTCACGGCCATCCAGCCCAACTTGCCGGTCACCTTGGATTATCTGAGCCCGCGCGGGACGGAGGCGTTGACCGCGGCCGCGGACCTGATGAGGGCAGCGGTGGCCCGACACCCGGAAACCGAGTTGCTGGTTTGGCCCGAGGTACCCCCGTCCCTGTCCTGCGCCTGCGAGGCCGGCAAGGGCCAGGGCGAC
This sequence comes from uncultured Gammaproteobacteria bacterium, assembly GCA_937862735.1. Classification (GTDB taxonomy): domain Bacteria; phylum Pseudomonadota; class Gammaproteobacteria; order Chromatiales; family Chromatiaceae; genus M0108. Next base: position 1,995 of record CALMDH010000312.1, on the reverse strand, counting down.
TTCGTCCGGCGGCTGGGCAAGGCGTTGCTGTTCGCCTGCGTGGAGGAGGGTGACGCACAGAACCGCCACCACAACGCGGCCTTGTTGGTACAGGGCGACGGGAACTGTGGCCCGAAGTACCGCAAACGCAAACTGCTCCCCTTTGCCGAATACCTGCCGCTGGAGGAGCGGCTGCCCTGGCTGCGCGATTGGTTCCCGGGGGTGCAGCATTACCAGCCCGGTGACGCGGGGGTGGTGCTGACGATAGGGGAGGGTGCCAAGATCATCCCGTCGCTCTGTTACGAAGGGCTGTTTCCCGAAACCGTCCGCCAGGGGCTCGCCCAGGGTGGTCAACTGCTGGTGTCCATGGCCGACGATGCCTGGTTTGGCGACCCCGCCGCCGGTCGATTGCATCTGGCGCTGCTCCTGTTCAGGGCCGTGGAATACCGTATCCCCCTGGTGCGGGTCACCAATACCGGGTCTGGGGCCTTCATCCACCCCAGCGGCGCCATCAGTGCCGGGACCTTGACCCCACCGGGGCAGGCCATGATCACCTCCGCCACTGTCCGCTGGCGTCCCGGAATGTCCTTTTATGCCGTGCAGGGTGATGTGTTCCTGACGCTGGTGGGTTGTGGCTTCTTGGGGTTGCTGGCAGGGCAGGGTATCCGGGCCCTGGCCGGGGGAAGATCCCCACTCGACCCGGGGGACGCTTGATCGACCGGTGACAGGGTGTGTACCTGGCCAGCGGGACACGAACGTTTGGCGCCAACCGCCCGGTAATATTCGGTAAGGTTTGGGCGGCTGGGTCGCGATTATCATGCCGTCCTGGTGAACAGGGGAGAGACCTGCACCTCAACCGTCGTCCGGTGACAGCCAGGGTTTTTGCTCGCCGAGGGTGATGCCGGGATGACATTGGCTGGCTTATTGCCTATCTGACGGAGCACTCGCGATGAACAAATTCCACGCATCGATCCTGACCCTCGTGGTGACAGTGAGCCTCGGCATCCTGCCTGGCAGAGCCTTCAGTGCTGGCTCCGCTGAACTGAATTGTCATCAAAACGGTGAAGGAGGCAGTAAGGGCACGGTCACGGTTAGTTACTCTTTTGGCTACCCCGCTGACTCCCAGCAACCCGCCAGGGACTGTAACAACAAGTATTCGAGCTGCGGCAATACATGTTGGGGCTGCGTCTACTGGGCCGACATTGGCGGCATCGCTAAATGTTTTGATGGCAACGGTACCTGCAAAGGCTACTGTGACTGACAACCCCCTGTCCCACGCGCGTCCGCCTGTCGTTGATCCTCAAGGCGCCGGTATGTCTGTGCCAGGATGCCCTGTCTAAAAGTATCGGGGGGATGGTACTAAAAGAAGCGGGGGACGGAGGAAAAGTGCCCTGTAATATTCGGAAAGGTTGCGACGGCCTTGTCTCGCCTATCATAGGATCATGCGCCAGACCTAGGTGGACCAAGTCACCGATACCGTTGCAGACACTATCGGTCTGTACAGCGGGTCAGGATTTCTAAATAAAGAGCCTAGCCAAGGCTGCTGCCAGCCAGGAGCTATGATATGAAAACTCAGTTGAGTTCAAATTCGTTTGGTATGCTTCGCAAAACCGGCGCGACCGCCCTGCTGTTCGCGACATTCCTCCAGGTTCCGCTGCCAGCCCATGCCTACGAAGTGGTGGTGAAGAACCCTTTCGATTTTACCGCAGTGGTAACACTTTACTATGGTCCAGGTGGTGCTCATCCACTTGAAATTAGTAAATATAGCTCGGGATCTTTTAATATACTTATCTTATGTCCAAACGGTCTTGATGGGACAGATAAGTCAGGGCGCAAATTTCAAGGTACTGATATGTTTGGCACTTGGTATGATTTTCCCCCAGCGGGCTTTCCACGTTGCGGTGATGTAAATTTTAAAATTTGTAAAATGCCGGAAGGTAGCTCGAAGGAATATTCCTTCTGTACAACGGTGTCCGGTTAAAGTCATAGGTAGGCCCTCAACATAGGCGCTAGCTC
>CALMDH010000311.1:0-4595 GCA_937862735.1 uncultured Gammaproteobacteria bacterium | reverse complement strand
GGGCTGCGCTTCCTAAACATGGCCGGTTGTGGACGTAAGTATGTGTAAAGGTCAGGGAGGCGATGTGGAGGATACGTTCGATTAGACCTTCTGGCTTTGGTGTTTCAAATGAGGCTTTCTCATCAAAGAGTAATTCCAATTCACGGGCAGCATGCTGGTTAAGCCCCACGTCATCCCAAATTGTTGGAGCCGTCATACCTGCCTTGGCTTCTGTTTTGAAGAGCTTACGCATCGGCGTACCCGCCTTTCCATCCTTGCCCCAAAAAAATCGCCTGTCAGCTATCATTGCTTCCATTTCATCCTTTCTGTAGACCCAGCATCGCCCTTTACGCGGATATACCTGCTCCCCCGTAAATGGATTTGTCACGGGGTAATACAGACTTTCAACATATCTCCCGCCTTTTGCATTTCCTGTTGAATCTACTTTCCGAAAAGCACCCCTTTCATCAAAACCAAAGGGCTCTTCATATTGACGATACTGAGAATCAGCCTTTTCCGTTCGCCTCATAAGGTTAAAATTTTCTTCAGTTTTCGTTTTCTTTGAGGCGCCATTGGGTTCTTTAGCATAAACATATAAATGATCATAGATCGGGCCTATTTTTCGGTCGTTTGGGGCACCATCTCTTCGCTTCCAGGCAATATCCGAAATAAATGCTTGGCGACCAAATATCTCGTCCATAATCACTTTTAAGTAATGGGCTTCACTATCATCAATTGTGACCCATATCGAGCCGTCCTCACTCAATAACTCCCGCAGCAGCTCTAAACGGGGGTACATCATAGACAACCAGACGGAATGCTCGTAGTTGTCATCATAATGCTCGAAGGCGCTCTTGGTGTTGTAAGGCGGGTCGATGAAGATGCACTTCACCCGTCCAGCGTAAACCGGCAACAGGCTTTTGAGGGCATCCAGGTTGTCACCCTGGATGAGGAGATTCTCGGCGGCGGGGTCTCCATGACCGAGCGAGGGCTCGGCTATCAGGGGACGATAAGGCACGGCACGGGCCGCCTTGACGGCTTCTTCCTTGCCAGACCAGCGCAGGGAGGGCATGAGACAAGAACCTTAATAAAATCAAAAATAAAGAGGAAAGCGGGCGAGTGGTCAAACTCGCCCGCGTCGCCGAAGAACGAACAAACTGGGAGGTTAAGAGAGGTGAGGGTTAGAGCGGACTATTTGCGAACCCCGTAGGAATAGCCACCGCTGTTGTCCCACTTCTGGTAGAAACCACTGTTGGATTGTACCCCGAAGGCGTTGCGGTCACCTGGACCAAATTCCTGGATGTAGCCGTTGTCGTGACGGATGCCCCATGAGGAATTCCCATCCGCATCCTGCCGTTGATAGTAACCGCTGCGGTTTTCCCTGACCGTTGAAGTTCCGTCTTCGTTATATTCCGGGTATTCACGGGCCAGTGCGATGGAGGTTAGTATTAATCCCAGGATGAACAACGCTAGATTTTTCAAAAGATATTTTTTGTTCATAATGCACAAGACCTCCAATGCTTAAACCGCTTTGAGTATTAGTGCGCCGGGACGAATTGACCTGTCAGGGTATTTATGTAGCCACTAGGGCCGGCAGGAGGGAGAGGCAAACAGCAAGCGACATCGCTTTCATCCGCGCGACTCAATGGTCATACCCGCCCTCGACCTGGACCGAGAAGGTCAGCCACTGGATGATCGGACAGCCGCCCTCGCCCTCCTCCAGGCCGTAATCCCGAATCTCCAGCGTCCCCCGCCCGAACGCCGCTACCGCCGCGATCTCCTCCGGGGTAACGGTGGCAGCCATCAGCGGGCCGGCGATGCGCCTGCCGACCTCCGGGGAAAAGATAAAGTTACGGCTATTCCCCGGTCCGGCCTCGGCCTGGTAAGGACGCGCGGCACAGGCCCGGGGATCTGGCAGCAACTGCCAGCCCTCGATCTCCCTGGGGTTGGGCAGGGCATGCAAGGGCGGGGTCAGGCGGGCCAGGTTTTCCTCCCGGCCATATTCCTGGACCAGAATCTCCCAACCTCCGGCGCGGGGTGCCAGAATCAGCTCGAACCGACCGCCAAAGGGATGACGGTAGGTCTGTCCCGCCTCGACTTTGCCACTAAAACGGCTCGTGAAGCGGGGATAGAGGAGCTGGTTGCGGAATTGTTCTAGGGGCATGGCTTGGGTCGCGTCCCGGTCGCCCGCGAAGCGGCCCCAGACGTGGTCCCCTTCCACCCGCAGCCAGAATTCGCCACAGTGGGATAAGGCCCAGCCTTGGCCAGGCTTGGCGCCCGGGCCGTTAAGGGCCAGGACCCAGTGGCTGCCGGGCGGAAAGTCTTCCACGCTGGGCCGACAATGCAGGCCATCCCCCATCTGAATCCGCATCCCGGAATCCAGCAGGCCGCCCTTGAGCACCTCCCGTACCCAGACCGCCATGGCCGGCGCTGGACCAGGTTCATGGCGAAGGATGTCGCCAATGACGATCAGCTGCGCTTGGGGCGCCACCTGGAAAAAGCCCCCCAGCCAGGCACATGAACAGGCGTCAGCCAAGTTAGGCGCGAGCGCCAGACTCCCGGCCAGAAGCAGTTCCCGGATGGCCCTCACTCCCCTCAGGATCTGCACCTTAGCCCTCTCGCCACGACACATTGCCATAGAAATCGCGGATGGCCTGGACGATCTCCTCGCGGCTATTCATGACGAAGGGGCCGTGACCGACGATGGGCTCTTTGAGCGGTTCCCCGGATAGCAACAGGACGGTGGCGTCCTCGGCGATCTCGGCGCTGACCAACGTCCCTTCACGCTCCAGGACGGCGAGCTCGGCGGCCCCCACGGTATGTGTGCCGATCCGGAGCGAACCCCCCAGGACGAACAGTGCCGTGGTGTGTCCCTCGGGCAGTGTGAGGGAGAGCGAGCGGCCGGCCTTCAGGCGCAGATCCCAGACGTTCAGCGGCGAAAAAGTACGCGCGGCCCCTGGGGTGCCCTCATGGGCGCCGGCGATGATCCGTGCGCTGCCCACAGCGCCTGGCAATGCCACCGTCGGAATCTGGCCGGCGGTGATGCCTTGGTAGCCCGGGGGTGCCATCTTGTCCTTGGCCGGCAGGTTGACCCAGAGCTGGACCATCTCGAAGCGCCCACCCCGGCGGGCGAAGTCGGCGCTGTGGAACTCTTCGTGCAGGATCCCCGCGGCCGCCGTCATCCATTGCACGTCGCCAGGACCGATGGTGCCGCCACCGCCCGCTGAGTCGCGATGGGTAACGCCACCGGCATAGACGATGGTGACCGTCTCGAAGCCCCGATGCGGATGCTGACCGACGCCGAGTTTCCGGTCCGTCGGCGGGAAGTCGGCAGGACCGGCATAGTCCAGCAACAGGAAGGGGGACAATTCCGCGCCGACATCCTGGTAGGAAAAGATGCTGCGCACCGGAAAGCCATCACCCACCCAGTGCCGGCCAGCGCCGCGCTTGATGCAGGTCAGTTGTTTCAAGATTGCCTCTGTAAGTGGATGGCGACATTACTTTGGCGTCACTACACCCCTCGTAGTTCCCGAGACTGCACCTCCCACAAAGCCCCGCGACGGATCTCCTTTAGGAGTGGGTAACGGGGATCATCCTGTCCCAGTCTGGCCATGGCCTTATCCGCACGCACGTGCATCTTCCACAGCAAACCCCAGGGCAGCATCTCACGCCGCTCGTGCGTTGTCAGGATTTCCACCAGGGCTTCCAGGCAGGACCGTTCCAGGGACCGGCCACGCAGGCCTCTGACCAAGCGCCGCTCGTGGGCAAATCTTCCAAAAGATAAAAACATCCTTCACCTCGGAGTCGCATTTCTTAAACAACAGGGTGCGGAGGGTGGGTCTGCATGTATTTCATCAAAAGGATGAATACATAACATCCCTGCAAATGCGCTATTAGAAATAACCAATAACGCCAATCCAAATGGCCATAGCTCATTTATTTTCATGGCAATATTTTCTCCTAAGTGGGGTTCCAGTCTTAACTCCATTACTGTTTATAACACCATCCCTCCTGGAATTTAAGACATAAATTCCGACAAGATCCGACGAAATCCGACATTTACACTGATATTTTCTATGTGCCCATAAGTATTATCTATAGTTTTCCCTCCCCGACCCCCCGCCTTTTGAACTCACCTCCGCCACTATTACAGCCTATCGCTATAACCAACAGATATCCATACAGATTCCCTAAGCCCATCTGCTGCTTCTTGTAGGGGTCTAAACGACATACCGTACGACCTGGAGTGCTTGTGGTGGACTCGGGAACCGCCTGATCACTACCGCGGATGCCGCACCAGGATCAAAACCGAGAGGTCACGCTGCGGCGTGTAGTCACGGTAGCGAACCATGCCAGCTCTGGCGGCAGGGGTGTGAACAGGTACCGCTCGTTAACCTGGTGAGGCGGGAGGACAGGCGCTACCATAACTCCAGATTGGCATGCGTGGGACGAATTCTCTCTATCGCGAGGCAGGGCGTTGGCAAATCCCGCATCGAGTTATCCCCAGGTGCGCATCCCTTATGGGGCCTGGGGCAGCAGCTACTTTCCCGCCTGGCAGACCACCGCCCTGGCGCAGGTCAATATCGGCCAGTTCGCCGGGGAGGCCATGAATCGCC
>CALMDH010000310.1:0-6500 GCA_937862735.1 uncultured Gammaproteobacteria bacterium | reverse complement strand
TCGCACGCGAGGGCCTCGACCCGGGCGAGGGGTGGGCCAAGGCGCAGCCAGTCGCGCAACGCGGCTACCGCCGCCCGCGGCCCACAGGCCAGGACCTCGACCCGCCCATCGGCGAGATTGCGCGCATAACCGCTCAACCCCAGCCGCCGGGCCTCTTCGCGGGTGGAGGCACGGAAAAAGACCCCCTGGACCCGGCCGGACACCAGGCAGCGCATGCCGATGAGATCATCTCCACCCGATAGCTGGTTCACGTTACGCTGGCCTCACCCACGTCAGATCCACCTTCACGCCGATTTCGTTAGCCCCGGGGTTAGAATAGGGCTCTCGCAATGACGAATCACCTGGGCCCCTCCACGGCGAGTCAGACATGTCCATCACCCTCTATCATAATCCACGCTGCGGCAAATCCCGCGAGACCCTACAACTGCTGCGCGATCGGGGGCTTGAACCCGAGATCGTCGACTACCTCAAGACCCCGCCCACCTTCACGACGCTGAACCAGATTCTGCACCAACTGGGTCTGGAGCCACGGCAACTGATGCGCACCAAGGAGAAGGAATACCGGGAACTTGGCCTGGATGATCCGGCCCTGTCGCGTCAGGACCTCATCAAGGCCATGATTGCTCACCCCATTCTCATCGAGCGCCCCATCCTGCTCAAGGACGGCCGGGCGGCCCTGGGCCGACCACCCGAGACCGTGCTGGCCATCCTCTGACCCGCCGCCACGCCCCCGGCGCCGAGCGATTTTACCGGTCCCTATAATGATGGCCGCTCGTTACTAACCTCACCTCTGCCCGAGTATTCACCGCCATGCCCTACGTTCTGATCCTCTACTACAGCCGCCATGGCGCCACGGCCGCGATGGCGAACCTCATCGCCCGCGGAGTCGAGGAGGTGCCGGGCATCGAGGCCCGACTGCGGACCGTACCGGCGGTCTCCACCGTCTGCGAGGCGACCGAGGACAGCATCCCCGCCAGCGGGGCCCCCTACGCCGACCTGGACGACCTGCGCCACGCCGCCGGACTGGCCCTCGGCAGTCCCACCCGCTTCGGCAACATGGCCGCGCCGCTCAAGTATTTCCTCGACGGTACCAGCGCCCTCTGGCTGTCCGGGGCCCTGATCGGCAAACCGGCCGCCGTCTTCACCTCCACCTCCAGCCTCCACGGCGGCCAGGAGAGCACCCTGCTGAGCATGATGCTGCCCTTGCTGCACCACGGCATGCTGCTCATGGGCCTGCCCTACAGCGAGACCGACCTGCTGCGCACCACCAGCGGCGGCACCCCCTATGGCCCCTCCCATCTGGCGGGGGGCGACAGCCAACTGCCCCTGAGCGAGGAGGAACGGCGCCTTTGCCAGGCCCTGGGGCGGCGTCTAGCGCGGGCGGCCCTGGCCCTGGAACGGGCCGGCTGACGGCGGCACGAGTTTGTCGCTGGACACAGCTCTCGCCCCGGCCCCGGACCTGGATCCGCACAAGCGGTCGGCTTCGCCCCTCACCGGACCAGATCAGGGGTCGGCATCGCCAGCCCCCACGCCGGACCCGGGGTCGGCGGCGACCCTCCCCCGTCCTGAGCCAGAGGGCGCCAGCCCTTCCCAGCCCGGGGCGACGGTTGGCCTGCAACTGCCGCTGGCCCTGACCCCGGGTGCCGAGTCGGACTTCTCCGCCTATCTGGCCGGGCCCAATGCCGAGGTGGTCGCGGCCCTGGCCGTCTGGGCCCAGCCATCGCTCCGCCCGCTTACCGCCGCGGCCCCACCGGGGGTAGCGACCCCCCCGCCCGCGGCCACCGGACAATTTCTCTATATCTTTGGTCCCCCGGGCACGGGCAAGAGCCACCTCCTCCAGGCGGCCTGCCAGGCCGCGCGCCAGGAGGGGCTGGCGGCGGCCTGTCTACCCCTGGGGCATCCCGGTCTGGAACCCGCCGTCCTGGAGGCCCTGGAGCGCTGGGACCGCATCGCCCTCGACGGCCTGGAGGCCGTGATCGGTCAGGCATCCTGGGAGGAGGCCCTGTTCCACCTCTACAATCGCCTGCGGGATGCGGGACGGGGGTTGCTGGTGGCGGCCCGTCGGCCCCCGGGCGAGTTGGGCATCCACCTGGCGGATCTCGCCTCCCGGCTGGCCTGGGGCACCCGCTATCGGCTGAAGCCCCTCGATGAGCGGGAGTGCGCCGCGCTCCTGCGCCACGCCGCCCAGCGTCGCGGACTCAAGCTGGGCGAGGAGGCCATCGCCTATATGCTCAAGCGCTGCCCCCGGGAGCCCGGCTACCTGCTGGAGCTGCTTGGACACCTGGACCGGGCGAGCCTCGCCCACAAGAAGCGCCCGACCCTACCGCTGATCCGCGCCCTGATCGCGGCGCGGCGGGGTGATGCCACCCCGGTAGAGCCCTGACCCGCGGTCTTTTCCCTGGGCCATAACCTCGGGCAAATACCTTGCATCGTCGGCCAACTCCCGTTATCGTCCCGTTTATACCCACCTCGGCGCGGCTTATTGTCTGACCCCGCGGGACGGGGCCGGGTAACCAAATCAAACCATTTATCCCGCGGCCAAGTATCGCGGGAGACCCCGTCGGCTATCGCCCCACCGCGCCGTCCCCGGGTGTTCAGCGCACCCTTGCCCAGGGGCTCACGGGCGATATCCTCCCGGCAGGGGGAGATTAAACCACCAGAAGAGGAGAAGATCCCGTGAAGCCATGCCCCATCCTGGGACTTGCCCTGGTTTTCGGCCTGACCGCCAGCCAGCCGCTCCTTGCCGACGACCCCTTGGCCGCCGCCCGGGAGGTCGAACAGGCCCTGCATCTCAAGCCGGATCTGGCCAACGGCCGGAGGGTCTATCTGGTCTGCTCGGTCTGCCATCAGCCCGAGGGCTGGGGGACCGCCGACGGGACCTACCCGCAGATCGCCGGTCAATACGCCGAGGTCACCATCAAGCAACTGGCGGACATCCGCGCCCGCAATCGGGACAACCCGATCATGCTGCCCTTCGCCATGACCAATTCCCTGACCATTCAGGATATTGCCGATGTCAGCTATTACATCGAGCATTTCCCCATGGACCCCGACAACGGCGTGGGTCCGGGCACGGATCTGGAACTGGGTCAGCGCCTTTACGAGGAGAACTGCGTGGACTGCCACGGCGAGCGCGGCCAGGGCGTCCCGGAAAAGCACAGCCCCTTGCTCCAGGGCCAGCATTACCGCTATCTGGTCCGTCAGTTCGAATTGATCCGCGACGGTAAACGGCTCAACGCCGACAAGGAGATGGTCAAGCAGATCCAGACCTTTTCCACCCGGGACATCCAGGCGGTCATGGACTATACCTCGCGCCTGAAGCCCCCCCTGGAGATGGTCGCCCTGCCGGGCTACACCAATCCCGACTTCCCCCGTTTCTGGCGCCCCATCACCTCCCGGGGGCCGGAACTGGGCATGGGGCCAGGCATGGGTATGGGGCCAGGCATGGGCATTGGCAGAGGGATGGGGATGACGCTCGCCGATTAGCGCGGGAGAGCGCAAGCCGTTCGGTCCCCCTCTCCCCGACCCTCCCCCGCCAGGTGGGGGAGGGAGGAAGAGCATCAGCGGCTTGCGCTACCGATGCCAGCCAAGGTGGCTTGGGGCGTGAACGTTAACGGCGCGGTTAGCATTAAAGACGCGAGCGGAGCCTGCCATTTTCCGGGGTGTGGCAAAACCCCTCATGCCCGTAAGCGTGTAAGTCACGGGAATGTCTTTCATTCTCTGGGGTGTGGCCTGCCGCCTCAAGACAGTTAGCAACGATCGACCGTCACTTCAGGGACTGATAATAGTCCATCAGGATCTGGGCGACCTCGGGACGGGAAAATTCCTTGGGCGGGGCGATGCCGGAACCCAGCAGTTCACGTACCTTGGTGCCGGACAGGAGCACGAAGTCCTCCTTGGTGTGATCCGGGGCCTCGCGCATCATGACCACCCGGCCCAGCTTCTTGGACCAGGCGGTGTGGTCGGCCTTGAAGATCTCGATGTCCAGGGCCCCTTCCGGGACCTCTTCGTCGAAGATGGTCTGGGCATCGAAGGCGCCGTAGTAATCCCCCACCCCGGCATGGTCACGGCCGATGATGAAGTGGGTGGCGCCCATGTTCTGACGGAAATAGGCGTGCAGCACGGCCTCCCGGGGGCCGGCGTAGAGCATGTCGAAGCCGTAGCCGGTCACCATGGCGCTGTTGGGCTTGAAGTAGAGCTCGACCATCTTGCGGATGGCGGCATCGCGCACCGGGGCGGGGATATCGCCCGGCTTGAGCTTGCCCAGGAGCATGTGAATGACCAGGCCATCGCAGTTGAGACGCTCCATGGCCATGTGGCACAGCTCTTCGTGGGCCAGGTGCATGGGGTTGCGGGTCTGGAAGGCGACGACACGCTGCCAGCCGCGCTCGGCGATCTCGTTGCGGATCTCGACGGCGGTGCGGAAGGTATCCGGGAAATCGTCCTGGAAGTAGGAAAAGTGCAGGACCTGGATGGGTCCGGAGACGGCGAAGCGGCCCTGGCTATTGAAGGTGGCGACGCCGGGGTGCTCGCTATCGCTGGTGCGATAGACCTTCTCGGTCATGAAGGCCATCTGCGCGTCGCTGACCTCCTCGATAGCTTGCACGTCCATGATCGCCAGGACCGGCTGACCCTCGATGTTGGGGTCACGCAGGGCAATGCGGCTGGCGCCCCGGATGGCCGAGACATCCTCCAGCAGGCACAGGACCGGCACCGGGAAGAAGGCGCCATTGGTCATGCGCATGTTCTCGCAGGTGCCCATGGCATCGGCGACGCTCATGAAGCCCTGGAGGGGGGTGAAATACCCGCCCCCCATCATCACCGCGTTGCCGGCGGCCTGGGAGCTGATGACCACGGAAGGCAAGGCTTCGGCCTCGTGCATCAGGCGATGATGCGTGTCCGGGTCATAGACAAAGAGCGGCTTGAGCACGTCCGAACCGACTGGTTTGATCATCTTGCGTCTCTCCTGATGGCCCCCGCGCCGCGTGCCGGAACCTTGTCCGATCAGCCGGTGAGCTTATTTTTGAACAATGAGTCTGGCGCCGAGGGGCCACCCGATGGGCTTTGAGGCCGATAGCGGCGGAAGTCAGGCGCGATCGGCAAAGTTACCATAGCGCGCTGGCATCCCCAAGCCTTGCGGCCGCCCGGGTCATGGTTCCCGGCGCAGCGCCCCCACCTTGGGGCCGGTGGGCTAGAATCGCCCTCCTTGACCTCTGACCAGGAGCAGACCGCATGCCTTACTTCATCTACGCCAAGACCGAATCCCCCCTGACCCTGAGCCACATCGCCACCTACGAGGCCTACAAGGAGGCCAAGGAACGGGTCCGCGGCCTGCGCCAGGGGCAGCCCCTGGCGGGGGACGCCGCCTATCGCATGATCTTCGCCAAGAGCATGGGGGAAGCGGAGAAGCTGCTGTCGACGCCGCGGGATGAACGCGTCATCGGCGAGGATTGAGGGACTGACCAAGAGAGCGGGGCCGCACCGCCACGGGGTCGCGCCCCCGCGGTCTCACCCCTCCCAGGCAGGCCTGCTAGCCTGAACCCTGGTTGGCAGATTCACCCCGCCCCGGGTGGCCTGCTAGCCTGAACCCTTGTCGGCCACTTCACCCCGCCCCGGCCAGCCTGAACCCTGGTTGGCGGAGATGGGTGGGCTCGCTTCAACCCTTGTTGGCGGAGGTGCGCTCGGCCCAGAGGTATTGCAGGACCTTGCGCACGTAGCGCTGGGTTTCGGGATAGGGCGGGATGCGATTGCCATACTGGGCGACGGCGTTCTCCCCGGCGTTGTAGGCCGCCAGGGCCAGTTGCAGATCGTTGCCGAACAGGTCCAGCAGATCGCGCAGATAGCGGGCGCCGCCGCGCAGATTCTCCGTCGGGTCTTCGATATTCGTCACCCGGTAGCGCGCCGCGGTGGCGGGCATCAGTTGCATGAGCCCGGTCGCCCCCGCGGGCGAGACCGCCCCCGGGTTGTAGGCCGACTCGATCCGCACCACGGCGTGGAGCAGTTCCGGGCGCAGATTCTCCTGGCTGGCGATGAGTTCGATGGTGCGCTCGTAACGGGCGCGGCGGGCGCTGAGATCCGCCGGCGCGGACTCGATAAAGGGGCGGCTGCGGCCAATGGCCACCACCTTCGCCGCGTTTTCCTTGGCCACCTTGGTGGCGTCACGCTTCCATTCCAGCTTGAGGTCGTCACCGCGCAAGGGGGTGTCGGTGAAGTAGATCTTCCCCTCGGCATCGACGTACTTGTAGATATCCGCCGCCGCCGTCAGTGGCAGGATCAGCAGGAGAGGGATGAGCGCGCGCATATCACCCTCTTCATAAGCCTCTGTTTATAGGATGATTTTTACCAGATCCCCGGTCGGATCGCTTCCAATAGGCTTAGCATACTAACCCGAGTCCGGCGGGGAATCCACCGCCAGGAACAGGGCGAGCGCGCATTAAGGAGCTATAAGGTAACTACTCGCCCGGATCGCAGGCTTTTCGCTAATGGCGGGCAACCGGTAG
>CALMDH010000309.1:0-12668 GCA_937862735.1 uncultured Gammaproteobacteria bacterium | reverse complement strand
TCGACTGCATCGGCTGCCGCGCCTGCGAGATCGCCTGCAAGGACAAGAACGGCCTACCGGCCGGGCCGCGGTTCCGGCGCGTCCAGTACGTGGAGGGCGGCACCTATCCGGAGGTGTTCGCCTACAAAGTCAACGTATCCTGCAACCACTGCGCGGAACCGGCCTGCCTGCCGACCTGCCCCACCGGGGCCATCTGGAAGCGCAAGGACAACGGCATCGTCGACATCGACTCGACCCTGTGCATCGGCTGCCGCCGCTGCGAGGCCGCCTGTCCCTACGGCGCCCCGCAGTTCATCCCCGAGCTCAACATCGTCGGCAAGTGCAACCTGTGCGTGGACGAGATCGAGGCCGGCCGCAAGCCCTACTGCGTCATGGCCTGCATGATGCGCACCCTGGATATCGGTCCCATCGACAAACTGCGGGAGGGCAAGTGGGAGACCAAGGCCCTGGGTCCCAACGACCAGCCGGTGCGGGCGGTGAAGAACTTCGCCAATCCGGAGTTGACCAAGCCGTCCATCGTCTTCGTGGTCCACGACAAGGGGAAGGTCTAGCCCGGAGCAAGCCGGGAACCTAACTCCTGGCCAGCAGTACGTCCCCATAGCCGGGCGCCAGCGCCCCGGCACCCCATCGCGGCCCCAGGGACGGGGCGTCCTTCTCCGCCGGGGGATAATGAACATGAGAAGGTCAGCGCAAGGGGGCGGATGATCCCCTGAGAAAAACATGGGGCAGGATGCCCCTTTTTTTTGCCTTCATCGGCCCTGGATTTGGCTATTCATCCAACAGCTTTCGCCTCGGGTCCCCCGAAGTGTAAGAGGTCAGGCCCCCCCGTTCGATTTGGACGCGTGAGCCGACGGGGACCGAGCCAAGGGCTTCGTGGGCTGTCGGGCACTGGCAACCGGCTGGGTGACCGCGGCTAAATCGAGGTGATAAGGCACCAGTGCCCCCGGCTCCCCCGCGAAATGTCGCCACAGGTCGTCATAGGTGCGCCCGGTCAGGGGATGGATCTCCGCCCCCGCCAGGTCGGCCAGGGGCTTGAGGACGAAGGCAAAACGCAGGATCTCGCCCCGGGGCAACTCATAGCCGTCGATCACCCCCACCATCGCGCCATAGGTCAGCAGGTCGAGATCAAGGGTGCGCGGCGCGAACTTTTCCGCGCCCCGCACCCGACCAGCGGCGTCCTCGATGGCCCGCAATCGGGCCCTCACCTCCGCCACGGATTGGTCGGTGCTAAAGCCCACCACCAGATTGAGAAACGGCGCTCCCGCAAAGCCCACGGCGGCGCACTCATAGACCGGGGACAGGCACAGGTCACCATACTCCTGCCATAACTGGTGAATGGCCAAGCGCAAAGAGGGTTCCCGCTCCTGGTTGCTGCCCAGGCTGACCCAGACCCTAGGCATCGCCCGCCGCCGGTCGCCACGCCCCCTCAACCCAGGTGCCGCGCTCGATGATGACCCCAACGTCCGTGGCATCGCTCACCGCGCCGATCTTGTTGACGCTCAGGCGCAGCCAGGGGATGCCAAACTCCTCCCGCAGCAGGGCCGCGCAGCGCTCCGCCAAGGTCTCGACCAGCTCGAAGCGGTTCCCGCCCACGAAATCCTTAAGGCGCTTGGCCACCCGCTTGTAGTCCAGGGCATCCTCGATACGGTCAGTGGCCGCGCCCTTGGCGACATCCGCGCCCATTTCCAGATCCAGAATCACCGGCTGCCTGATCTGCTTTTCCCAATCGTAGATGCCGATGGTAGTCTCGATGCGCAGGCCACGCAGAAACACGATATCCATGCACGCTCCCCTTCTGTCAGCAAATGGCTCGGACGATCTTCCCCCTCATGGTAGGGAAACGAACGCCGATTACAACCCTGGCGAGCTGGGGCCCGGTGACCTGGCCCAGCTCGCCCAAGACATCAAGCGCTGGGGCCGGGAGTTGGGTTTCCAACGCCTGGGCATCGCCGGCATCGACCTGCGGGAGGACGAGGCCCGCCTGCTGGCGTGGCTCGCCCAGGGGCGACAAGGCGACATGGCCTACATGGCCCGTCATGGCGCGCGCCGGGGCCGGCCGGCGGAACTGGTGCCCGGCACCCTCCGCGTCGTCTCGGTGGGCATGGACTATCTCCCCGAGCCCCAGGCGCGGAGTCAGCACCGCCTGGCGGACCCGTCCGCGGCCTTCATTTCCCGCTACGCCCTGGGACGGGACTATCACAAGCTCCTGCGGCAGCGCCTCCAACGCCTGGCGGACTGCGTCAGTGCCCGCATCGGTCCCTTTGGCTACCGCGCCTTCGTCGATTCCGCCCCGGTGCTGGAGAAGGCCCTCGCCCAGCGGGCCGGCCTGGGATGGATCGGCAAGCACACCAACCTGGTCGACCCCCGCGCCGGCTCCTGGTTCTTCCTTGGCGAGTTGTTCGTTGATCTGCCCCTGCCGCCAGATACCCCAGCCACGAATCACTGTGGCCGCTGCCAGGCCTGCCTGGCGGCCTGTCCCACCGGCGCCATCCTCGCCCCCTACGAGCTGGATGCCCGGCTGTGCATCTCCTACCTGACCATCGAGCTTCAGGGACCCATCCCGGAACCACTGCGACCCCTGGTCGGCAACCGGGTGTACGGCTGCGATGACTGCCAACTGGTCTGCCCCTGGAACCGCTTTGCCCGCCTGACGGCAGAGGGGGATTTCCACCCCCGCCAGGGCCTGGACACCGCCACCCTACTCGACCTCTTCGCCTGGGACGAGGCCGAGTTCCGGCGCCGCACCGAGGGCAGCGCCATCCGTCGCCTCGGCCATCCGCGCTGGTTGCGTAACCTGGCCGTGGCCTTGGGCAACGCCCCCCCCGCCGCCGCCATCCGCCAGGCCCTGGCCGCGCGGATTGACCATCCCAGCGAACTGGTACGGGAGCATGTTACCTGGGCCTTGCGCCAGCAGGAGGTTTGCCAGGGCGAACCGTGACAAGTCCTCAGAAACGCAGCAAATGCTCCCGATAGTGCCGCAACTCGGCGATGGACTCACGGATGTCCGCCAGGGCCAGGTGGGCCGACTGCTTCTTGAAGGCATCAGCCACCGCCGGCGCCCAGCGTTGGGCAAGGATCTTCACCGTGCTTACGTCCAGGTTGCGATAATGGAACCAGGCCTCGAGCCGGGGCATGGCGCGGGCGAGAAAGCGCCGATCCTGACAGATGCTGTTGCCACAAAGGGGCGACTTGCCCGCCGGGACCCACTGGTTGAGGAAGCGCAGGGTCTCTTCCTCCGCCGCCGCCACGTCGAGCAGGCTGGCACGCACCCGTGTCAGCAGACCCGAGGCCCCATGGTGCTGCTGGTTCCAGTCATCCATGGCCGTCAGGACCGCCTCCGGCTGATGGATGGCCAGGACCGGGCCCTCCGCCAAGACGTTGAGCTGGGTATCGGTGACCAGGGTGGCGATTTCGAGGATATGGTCCGTGGCCGGCTCCAGGCCGGTCATCTCCAGGTCTAGCCAGACCAGATGGGTGTCGTCGGGTATGCTCGTCTCTTGCATCGTCGGGAAACTGACCTCAGTCTATTGCCATCATCCCGGCATGATAGCCCTTAAACTGACCCTCACGTAATCCGACCCTCACGGAGATTCCCAATGGCCCCACGCCCATTATCCTGTCCCTCATCGCACCCCTCACCCCGGCGCTTACCCCGCCTCGCCCTGGTCACGCTCTGCCTCCTCGCCCTGGTCCTCCCGACACTGGCGAGCGCGGAGGACACGGATATCGACGAGCTCTACCAGTTCAACTGCACCTCCTGCCACGGTGCCGAGGTCTATACCCGCACCGACCGCAAGGTGACCTCTCCCGAGGCCCTGGAACGTCAGGTCCGTCGCTGCGAATCGACCTTGAACCTCAAATGGTTCGACGACGATATCGTCGCCATGGCCCACTACCTGAATACCCATTACTATAAGTTCACGCCCTAATGCCGGTCCGCCGGCTTTCCGAGCGTCAGAGGGCGCGCATCCACCAGATCCATGATCAGCGCAGACAGCGTCTGGACCAGCGGGCCCTGGATGCCCTGGACCAGGCTGAGATCGACCAGCCCCAGCAGGGCCTGGTCGTGGTCCGCCACGGGGCGGACCTGGCGGTGGAGGATCAGCAAGGGAGGGTCTGGCATTGCCTGGCCCGGCAGAACATCGGCCACCCGGTGTGCGGCGATCGCGTGGTCTGGCAGGCCACGGGACCCGACCGGGGAGTGGTCACCGCCATCCGGGAGCGTGCCAGCCGTCTCGCCCGCCCGGACTACAGCGGCCGGACAAAACCTCTGGCGGCCAATCTGACGCAACTGGTGGTGGTCCTCGCCCCCCAGCCCGAACCCAGTACCTACCTACTGGATCAGTACCTGGCCGCCGCGGAAGGCATGGGGGTCGCGGTCCTGATCGCCTGCAACAAGACCGATCTGCTGGCGGCCCCGGCGCGGGAGGCACTGGCGGAGCGGCTGGCCCCCTATCCCCGCATCGGCTATCCCCTGGTCTGGCTGAGCCTCCTCGGGGGCGAGGGCCTGGCGCCCCTGGCGGAGCGACTCGCGGGGGAGACCAGTATTCTGGTGGGCCAGTCTGGGGTGGGCAAATCCTCCCTGGTCAAGGCCCTACTGCCAGACCTGGAGATTCAGATCGGGCGGCTCTCCCAGGCCACCGGCCTGGGCCGCCATACCACCTCCGCCGCCAGTTGCTACCGACTCCCGCGCGGGGGCTACCTGATCGACTCTCCCGGGGTGCGCAGTTTCCGCCTGAGCCTTGACGACCCGGCCGAGCTGGTGAGCGGCTTTCGCGAGATCGCCCCCCTCATCGGCCACTGTCGCTTCGCCAATTGTCGCCATGACCGCGAACCGGGCTGCGCCCTCAAGGCGGCGATCGCCGACGGGGAACTGCATCCAGAGCGGCTGGCCAATTTCCTGCACCTGGCCGCCGCCCTGGAGCGGTCCGGCAAGCGCTACTAGCTGTCATGAGGCGGCAGGCCACACCCGTGATAATGAAAGACATTCCCGTGACTTTCACGCTAATCCAACAAGCGGAGGCACCATGGCTTACTGGCTGATGAAATCCGAACCCGACGTCTTTGGCATCGACCACCTGGTCGCCGTTCCCAACCAGACCGAGCCCTGGGACGGGGTGCGCAACTATCAGGCGCGCAACATGATGCGCGACGAGATGCGACTGGGTGACCAGATCTTCTTCTATCACTCCAACTGCGCCGAGCCGGGCATTGTCGGCCTCATGAAGGTGGCCCGGGAGGCCTACCCGGACCACACCGCCTTCGACCCCGAGGCCAAGTACTTCGACCCGAAGAGCGACCCGGCCAAGCCGCGCTGGTTCATGGTGGACGTGCGCTACGTGCGCCACCTCAGGCGCCTGATCAGCCTCGCCGAGCTCAAGGCCCATGCCGAGGGCCCCCTGGCCGGCATGCCCTTGGTGCGCCAGGGCAACCGGCTGTCGGTGATGCCGGTAACGCCCGCGCAGTGGGACTTCATCCTTTCCCTGGAATGATCAGTCTCCATGCTGCCCGAATGGGCTTAATAAACCCAATCCGTTGATTCTTATACTCCCTCCCCCCTGGCGGGGGAGGGCTGGGGAGAGGGGGTGTGAATGGGTACCCCTTAAGAATCGGGGGCCCAATCTTACCGATCGGAATCGGGCCCACTTTTGAGCTAAAGGAGCCTGACCACTGCCTCCCGCTGCAATCCCAGGGCCTGCACGCCCAGTTTGATGGCCTGCTCCGCGAAGGTGTCCAGATCCCCCCAGCGATCGTCGCTGTCCATGACCTCCGACAGGGCCTCGGTGACGAGCCGCAGACGATAGCGGCCCTGATCCAGGTCCCGGGGAGGAGTGAACTCGGCGCAGACGTAGAGCGTCGGCTCCCCCTTTCCCAGGGGGACGAAGGCCAGGAGATAGCGAAAGGCGCGGGCATCGCCGCTCTCGATCTCCCCAAGAAGGGTGGCGCTGTGATCGCCGATCTGATAGCGGCGCTTGGGAATGGCGGTACGGATGATGGGCTTGTCCTGCATGGTAATCCCCCTGATGGCGATGGCCTGGAATTGGTGGCGGCGGCCAGAAATCCAAAGCCCCCAAGCGGCCCTCCCTGACCGATCAGGGAGCACACTGAAAGGTCTGCCCGGGAACACAGGGGGTGATGGGTATGAAAAATGCCCTTTAGAGGGGGACCGCCAGGGGTTCCGTCAAGGCCAGCAGCCGCCCTCCAGCATCATGAAAATCTGGGGTGGATGCGGGGTGGCTCAAGGCCCAGTAGCTCAGCCTGCCCTCGGCGTCCTCCACGACCGCCGTCAATCCCAGCTCCCAATTCCGGCCGGATACGACTTCGGGCAGAAGCGCGGCGGGAATCCGGGCACGCAGGCTCCAAAGGTTCCGGCGGCGCTGACAATGACAGCTTGGCGCATCCGCTGGATCGGCCACCGCGGGCGGCGCCAGAGGGGCGCGGTAGTCGGAGAAGGCATAGAGCGCCCACTGGCCCGAAGGCGCGAAGTTGAACTCCCGGTAGCCGGTCTCCCCCCGGGTGCCGATGAAGACCTCGCCGCAGGTATGACGCCAGAGCCCGTCGACGCGGGTGGCAGCCGCCCAGGGAGGGACGGTCAGTGCCCGACGCAGCGCCACCAACCGGTAATCCAAGATCAGGCCGCCTTGCTCATCCCAGGTCCAGCGTACTCGCAGGCTACAGCCCGGTGGCGCGGGGGTGGTGGGATGAGGCACCAGCACTAGCCAAGGCCGCGCCTCATGTGTTGGCCTGCGATGACGGCGGCCTGACCTATGATGACGGCAGACTGGCCCTGTTTTGCTGGCCGCCCGTATTTCACCATCGGACATCCTGTCAACACGGGACCCGCTCTGCTGGATTGGCGCCTCCTCCCGAGTCCAGGTCACCGCAGTCACCCGCCGCCTTGACGCCAGCCGCCTGGCCACCCACTTCTTGCTCATCCGCGATCAGATCCTCAGGAGAATAGGCCATGACTGCCGCCGTAAATGCCGCCGCCAATCTGGAGGCCCTGCTGGCGAAAGGGCCCGATACGGCCCTGCTCCGTTACAGCTTGGGCAACGAGTATCTCAAACAAGGCGATCTGGACCGGGCGATCAAGCACCTCGCCGCCGCCACCCGCCTCGACCCGCGCTATTCGGCCGCCTGGAAGCTCCACGGCAAGACCCTCCAGGCCGCCGGCCGACCGGCCGAGGCCATCGCCATCCTCGAACAGGGTATCCAGGTCGCCAAGGAGCGGGGCGACATCCAGGCCGCCAAGGAGATGGAGGTCTTCCGCCGGCGCGCCCAAAAGGAACTGGCGGCTGCCCAATGATCGGGGCCCCCTCATGGCGGCCGTGAGCGGAGGCCTGACCCAGAGGAATCCATCGATCAGGGGCTTAAATAGCGATTGACTTAGTCCAGCAACCTCCACTGCGCCGCCCCCGTCAGGCGGTCGATGCGGATCTCCAGCTCGGCATACTCCGGCAGGGCCTCCAGCGGTGAGGGATCATCGGCGCACTGACATCCACCGATAAGGCTGGCGAACAGTAGTCCGACCCGCGCCCCGTAGCCGTCACCGTCCTCCCCGGTGGCCAGCACCAGCACCCGCACCGGCTCCACAGCGACCTGGTTACCCCGGGCCATGGCCTCGCGCAAGGGCAGTAGCTTAGGATCGAGTTGTTCCAGCTCTTGCTTCAGGACGGCCTCCCGCTGGGGGCTAGGCCAGGCCAACAGGGTCCGGGGGAGATAGACAGTAGGCATATCGTTCTCAGGCATCGCGCGTGCGAAGGGTAAGGACTCAGCAGGCCCGCCACATAGCCTCTTCGCCCCTCGTCCCTGCGCCTGTTGGTGGAATAGGGCCGCCGTCAATATCCGGTCATCTCCAGATAACCCCGACCGATCTCCCGCTCCCCCGCCAGAAGCCGGACCGCGCCTTCCCAGTAGACGACGCCGGTGGAACGGCGACCATCCAGTTCCTGATCGTCCATCACCGGCTGCAACCGCCAGTTTTCCCCCGCGATAGCCAGTTCCCAGGTCACGGGATAGGTCTTGCCGGTGCGCGGCGACCGCCAGAGGCGCCCGGGGCGGAAGCGCACCTCCCCCGGCGCCAGGGCCCGAGGCAGACCCCCGGGCGCCACCAGGGTGCCCGCCGTCCAGAGGGCTCCGCCCTCCCGGTGGCGCATCTGAAAGGCCATCAGGGAGCCGCCGTCATGGAGATTGATCCCGATCCAGTCCCAACCGGTGGCCTCGGGGGACAACAGCTCGCTGGACCATTCGTGGTCCAGCCATGCCCGGCCACTCACCGGCCGGTCCACCCCGTCCAGGCGCAACTGGCCGGTCACCGCCAAGTGGGGACGGCTGTAGTAGTAGCTGGTGGCGGCCGGATCCGGGGTCTTCTGGCTGAAACCGCCGAGGCCGTTGAGGACCGGCGGCCCCGGCGGGACCAGGCGCAGATCCAGGGTGAAGTCCGGGGTCGCGACCCGGGCCTGGTAGCCCTCATCCTCCAGCCGCAGTTCCCAGTCCCGGAGCCAGACCTGGGTCCGACCAATCGCCGCCCCGGCAAGGGGCGCCAGGGCACGCTCGGCCGCCTCGGCATGCCGCAGCCGACCGCTGGCGGGATCGGCGATGGCGGCGTGGGCGAGGATCAGGTGACGGGGGGCGAAGCGGCTGGGGTTGTCGGCGCCGATACCGGTGCCAACGCGGAAGAAGGTGAGCTGAAAACCGCGCTCGGTTCCGTCCGCGTCGCCGAGCCAGCCGGTGATGTACCACCACTCGATGCGAAAGTCCGGATGGGCGCCGGTGTCGTCCGGAAAGACCAGGTGCCGATCGGGGACGACCGGGGCGAAAGGCCCTCCAGGCAGATCTGGCACATCCTTGACGGCGTGGGCCACATCCCCCGGGGCGGCCGCCACCTCCCTGGCAGCATCCGTAGCTTCCGCCGCCGCGGATCTGGCTGGGAATAACCCCGCCGCTAGGTTCAGTGTGACGATCAGCAGCAGGGTACTGACGCCAACCTGGCTCCAGGGGCGCAACCCTATCCTCGCAGGGTAGAGGATCGGCCCGGGCTGCCCGTCGTCAACTCCCCGCCACCCCCACTGCCCACGTGCCTTGGTCGTTCTCCCTTGATTCACTCGTACCTCCCCCATGCCCTTTCGGTCCAGCCGCACTCCCCTTGTCCCCCGCTAGACCCATGACCCGGAAGCCACTCCCCAAATCCGCCCATCACCAATCCTCCCTCACCGCCAGGACCGCCTCCTGACGCATGGCCTGGCGACCGGCCAGGGCCGCGGCCAGGGCGGAGAGCAGGATCATGGCCAGGCTGAAGATCAGCAGCGGTCCCCAGGGCCATTGCACCTCCATGCTCCAGTGGAAACTCTGAGGATTGATGACCTTGATCAGGATCAGCGCCATGGCCCCGCCGGTGGCCAGCCCGACGAGGACCCCGACCAGGGCTGTCAGGCCGGCCTCCAGGGCCAGCAAGTGGGCTACCTGGCGCCGCAACAGGCCGAGGTGGCGCAGGATGCCCAACTCCTTGCGCCGGCTGGTGGCCAGGGCGGCGAAGCTGGTGCTGATGCCGAAGAGGCCGATCATCACCGCCACCGCCTCCATGAGGTAGGTCACTAAAAAGGTGCGATCAAAGATCGCCAGGATCATCCCCCGCAGTTCATCCGGGAGGATCATCTCCGTCACCTCCGCGCCCAACAGGTCGCGAATGACCGGCATCAACGCCTGGGGGTCCGTGCTGGCGTCCAGGAAGAGGCCCAGATCGTTGACGCCCTCGTCCCCGGTCAAGTGGCGATAGGTGGCGATCTCGATGGCGATCGAACCCTGCTGCCGGGCGTAGTCCCGCCAGATGCCGGCAACCTGAAAGCGCTGGCTTCGCCCCCCCAGGGGCAAGTCCAGGGGATCACCGACGCCCAGCCCCAGGCGGTTCGCCACGGCCTCCGTGATCCAGGCAGGCGGGACCGCGCCGGGATTCAAGCCCGGGTCCGCCGGCAGCGGCCCCGCATAGGAAGCACCGGCCGCGAGACTACCCGCCACCAGGGGCAAGGGAGCCTTGACGCCGATGGGACGGGCGATGAGGGTCATCGCCACCCCCGCGGTCCCTAGACGCAGGGTCTCATAGCGAATGGGGCGGATCCCCTGGACCCCGGGCAGCGCCGCCAGTCGCGCCACGGTCTCGGCGTCCAGATAACCGCTGGACCCTGCCGGGGCCGCCCGCACATAGAGACCGGCGGGGAGCATCTGGGTCAACCACTCCTCCAGGGAGACGCGGAAGGAGTTGACCATGATCGCCATGGACACCGCCAACGCCACGCTGGCGACGATCCCGGCACCGGCCACCACCGCCTGACCCGGGGCGGCGGCGAGGCGCGCCCGGGCCAGGCGCCATAGGGTCGGGCCGAGTCCGTGCAGGGGGCAAAGCACCAGGGGGGTGATCCCCGGCAGGAGCAGGACCGCCCCCACTAGCAACAGCAGTACCGCCAGATAGCCCCCAATGGGCAAGCCGGCGAGGGGCGGTAGCCCACACAGCAGGGCCGCGATCAGCAGCAGGCTTAGGGCGAGAGCCCAACGCGGGCGGGCCTGATAGGCCTCGGCCTCGTCGCCCGCCCGCAGGCCGTGGGCAGCGATCATGCGTGCCGCCTCCCGCGCCGGCAGCCAGGCACCGGCCGTCCCCGCCGCCACGCCCAGGCTCAGATAGGCCAGCACCAGACCGGGCTGAAAACTGAGGGTGGGGGTCAGGCCGCGGAAATAACCCGCCCCCAGGTCGGCCCCCAGCAGGCCAAAGGCGAGCCCGGTGAGGCCATGGGCCAGGGCCACCCCCACCAGCCCCCCCACCAGGCCCAGCAGGGCGCCCTCCGCCAGCAGTCCCCGCCGCAGACCCGCCCGGTCCAGGCCCAGGGCGCGCACCAGGGCGAACTCCTGGCGGCGACGTACCACCGCCAGCCATTGGGCGGAAAAGACCAGGAAAGCCCCGGTCAGCAGAGCGATCGCCGCCAGCATGGTCAGATTGACCCGATAGGCCCGGGACAGGCCCTCCAGCTCAGACTGGGCCTCGCTCGGGGTCTGGAGCCTGACCCCGGGCGGAAGATCGACGGCCAGGACCCCTCGCGCCCGCTCGCGATCGACGCCCGGGGCGAGGCGTAGGTCGATCCGGGTCAGGCGCCCAAGGTGCCCAAAGGTCGACTGCGCGGCGGCGATATCCATCACTGCCAGGGCCTGGCCCCTGCCCGCCCCGGGGACCTGACCGGCGATGGTCAGGATGACCCGCCCCTGCCCCGCCTGGACCGCCAGTTGCTCCCCGCTGGTCATCCCGAGTTGGCTGGCGGCGGCGGGACTGAGAAAGAGGACACTCTCCTGCAAGGCCCGCAGGCGGAAATCCTGTCGGGCCGTGGGCGCGGCCAGCGCCGGCGCGAAGGTCTCCTCCCCCGCGACCTGCCGTGCCTCCTTCCTCGCGGCCGGCTGGGGCTCTTCTCCCGCCACGGCCTGGGTCCCCTCTCCCACCGCCGGGGTCTCCCCCGCCGTCGCCACCGGAAGGAGGGAGGGCGTGACCCGCGCGAGGCGGAAGAGGTCGACGCCCAGGATACGCAGGGTTCGTTCCCGTCCTGGTAGGCGCGCCTCGATCTCCAGCAGGGGACTGGCCTCGGCGATCTCCGGCCTCAGGGCCAGGCGGAGGTACAGTTCCTCGTCAAAGCCGGCCTGGGGTCCGACCACCTGGAGATCCGCCTCGCCATTGAGCAGCCGCATACCGCGGCCAAACTCGTTCAGGGCCTCGGCATGGATGAGTTGCACCGCCAGACCCAGGGCCACGCCAAGGGCGATGGCCAGGACCGAGAGGGAGGTCGCCAGACGCCGTCGCCCGAGACTAGCCAGAAAGAGGTGCCAGAGGATGGGGTCGGGCCGCCGGCCCAGGATCTTCAGGCTGGGCACGATCAAACGACCCCCGCGGCCAAAACCCGGAGCTTCATGAGGGCTCGGCGGCGTCGACCAGCCCCTGGGCCGTCAAGCGCAAGACGCGATCGGCGTAGGTCGCTGCTTGCCGCGAATGGGTGACCATGATACCCATGGCCCCCGCGTTACGAATGCCCTCGAAGAGCAGTTCCAGCACGCCCAGGGCGCGGCCCGGATCGAGATTGCCGGTCGGCTCGTCGCATAACACCAGCCGGGGCTGATGCACCAGGGCGCGGGCGATGGCCACCCGCTGCATCTCCCCACCAGAGAGGTGCCGTGGCCAGTCGTCGGCGCGCCGGTCGAGGCCGACCCGCGCCAGCATGGCCCGGGCGCGATCCGCCGCCTCGCTTTCGTCCCGGTCGAGCAGCCAAAGCGGCAGGGCAACATTCTGCGCCACGGTGAGATGAGGCAGGAGATGAAAGGCCTGGAAGACGAAACCGAAGTCCCGCCGCCGCAGGCGGGCGAAGGCATCCTCGTCCAGGGTCGTCAGGTCCTGGTCGCCCAACTGGACGCGGCCCCCGTCCACCCCCTCCAGGCCAGCGATGCAGTTGAGCAGGGTCGACTTGCCCACCCCCGACTCGCCCATGATGGCCACCGATTCCCCCGGCATTAGCCGCACGGAGACCCCCGCGAACAGGGGCGGGCCGGCAACGGCCTCGAAGCGCTTCTCCAGGTTGTCGACAATTAACATGATAGGGGCTTAGGCCAGTTCCACCGTCGCTGGCTGCTGGTTGTGTGTCAGG
>CALMDH010000308.1:0-16224 GCA_937862735.1 uncultured Gammaproteobacteria bacterium | reverse complement strand
GCGAAATTGGTCGGGACGATGATATCGAACAAGGCGGCCGTCACCGGAGGGATACCCCGTCGCCAGCCAGTCGAACATCATCCGTACAGCGGCGAGATGCTGTTTCACGGTCGGGGCCGAAACCTCCCGCCCCAGCTGCTCGGCCCAAGCCGCCACATGGACCGAGGAGACGGTTTCGAGGGAGCGGACGCCGTGCGCCTCGGCCCATCGGCAGAAGTAGCCCACGGCCCGCGCATAGGCACGGCGGGTGTGCGGGTTGCGGATCTGCGCCGTGAAGAACTCCAGGAAGCGGTACGCCGCCCGATCACCGGAGGCGGCGACCAGGGCGGGGGCCTTGGTAGTGGCTGGAATGAGGGCGGTCACTTTTCACCAAGCCCCAAAACCATGTCGTGCATCTCGACCAATCGATGATTTAGGCTATCGATCGACTCCAATATCCATCCGGCCTCTTTGGCCACAGCCGCCGCATCGTAAAAACTTTCATCACCTTGTTCCGCGAACATTTCCAAGGCAAAGCGAATTGATGCTTTGCCGTCGTAGCCGTGGATGAGGTCTGTCCATTTATGCGCGACTTCCAGGCCGAATTTCTCGCGGATAACATCACTATATTTATCAAGACCCGCGATGCAGGATTCGATTTCACCCCCGGTCTCGGAAAGCCGTCGACGTATTGCTTCAAAATCCTCAGGCGTGCCTTCCCCGTTCGCTATTCGGCCGAGATACTGCCGCGTTTCGTCCGGTGGGAATGAGAGAGCACCCAGCTGCCTCGCAGCTTTTCGGTCCTTGAACCGCTGGTAGGCCTGAGAGGTCGACGCAACAATTTTTTGGACGTCTCCCGCCAAACCAAGTGCCTCTCGCAGCGCCTTCACGAGATCGGTAAAGCTCACGAGAGAGATGTTCACGTTCGGCGATGGATCGCTCATTTTCCGTACCTCTCTATATTCGATAAAGGACATTATCAGATATATGGAGGGGCAGCAAGTTGCGAGTGCCTGAGAGGTTGTGCAATCTACGTACTCGCTTTCTGCGGATGCACAAATAGTATGCCTCCTCAGACAGTCTGACTGCCGGGGAGGTGACGATGGCCGGGGAATTTCGTGAGTCTTTGAGGAGGGGAAGCGACGCAGGAAGGCGCGTCGCGGAAGACCCCAAGAATGCAAACCTAAGCCGAGGGCACATGATGCTCAAGGGCGCTGCTGCTGGCGGTAAAGAAGGCGCAAAGGTCGCGGGCATGAGCTTACTTCAAATGCTTCTGCGCGCGATATTTAGCCGCTGAGAAGCAATCAGGTACCGCCGATATTCTTCCGCAAGGCGTTTATTCGTAGGTGTGCACATGCAGTCTTTTTCTATGGATGGGTGCCACTACGTCGGCACAGCTAATAGCTCACTCGGAGTGCCTGCTTACGGCGTCGTTCGCTGGGGCGATTACGGCGTCGGGTTTCAGGGGAAGGACTCATCTCAATTCAATTTTACTGTTCCCTGGCAATCTATAACCGATATTCAAGGGGGGTTTGCCAAGTCAACACTCATATATTTTATGCTCGGTGGCGAACTGAGATACTATAAAATTGAAATTTGGAATAATGGCGCAATCGGCCTCGTCAATACGGTGTTTCAGTTCTATAAAGCGAATGGTCGACTACCAACTGATGCAGAATACGAAACAATGATAACACAAGCCAAATCTTCCGAGAAAGCTGGCTGCCTCGGAGCTGCCGCTTGGTTGGCTGTGACGTTGGGAGGCAGCGCTATTGGCGCAGTAAACTGGCTCATCACATAATCTAGCCCCCATAAACATAGTCTTTTGTAAATCCGATTCGAATATCCGCTAAGTATAAATCTTGATTTCGCTGACGAATCTTTTTATTTCTAAATAGAATATACGGAATCAGATCTTCTTTAGCGAGGTAGGCGACGAGGGTTTTCCAATCATCCCAGTTGCCGAGATCGCCAAGCATGTACGGTGGAATAAGAAAAGGTAGGCACGAGACCGGTGCGTCAGCTCGTAATTGCGCAAAATAAGCGACCTGCATGTATTGAGTTAGCGTCATACTCTCCCCGATAATTGGAAGCTCTGTGATCTCCCATCCATTTTGTTCCTGCCAAAATTCACCTGGAGGCAGAAGCAGGGTGTATCGTGTCAGCTCTTCGGAGCTATAGAGACGTGGTTGCATTTTCGAATGGCGAAGCAGTGCAGCCGCATATAAGTCGAAGAGACCAGCCATGGCCGAGCTAACCATAAGTATTTTGCCTGAGCCAGATGGGTTGTTTTGGATCGCAGAGGCTGGTTGTTTCATGACATCGCCACTGCAAAGGGAGATGCTTGAATACATATCCTATGCGAGACATCAGCGAACCGCCAGGGAGCTTCATCTGCGGGAGCAGGAGGAGCGAGACCAAAGGGCACCCCTTCCAGTCCGAGAGCAAGAAGCCACACGCCTTGGGCCGGAGGTCGGGCGCGAGGTAATTATGAAAGCAAGAGCTGCGCCCCTTGCGCTTCCTCTGGAGGATGGTGCCTGCTGGGTGGTTGGCCCCGACCTCCAGTTTCGTCAAACCGTCAGAAGCAAAGACGCCCCCCTCAGCCGAAGCTGAGAGGGGCAAGGAACGTCACCGGGAACGCCAACTCGGCACGACCGCCATGGCGAACCCCCATAGCGCGGACCGTAGAGCGAGAAGCGGGAGAAAGACTCCGGACTCGAAACGTTCGTCCATACATTCCAGTTCATGATTCATCGCTTCCCCACAGTATGTTGCGATGAAGCCGTGGATGAAGCCGAGGCGATACCCCAACCGCCACATGTTGCGACGGAAGAAGACAGAGATACGAGCGATGATGGTCATGTCATTCCTCGATAAAGCGGCACAGGATAGCGGTAACCCCCGCGAGAGCTTGTTCTCCAGATGTGCCTATATGCTCGTACCCTTATCGAAGCTTACAATAGTAGAGCTGACATCAGAGGTGAAGATTCTTTAAAAAAATAATATCTCGTTTATATTTGTAACATGACTATTGATATCCTTTCTAACGACGAAATTACGAAAGAGGTCTTTCTTCGTGCGCGCCTCATAAAAACGCAGAACGATATAAGAAATACGCAGGATGAAATAGATGACTGTGCACGCGCACTTGGAGAGCCATGGCATAACGCAGAAGTCAGAGGAAAGGCGATGGCATACCGCGTGGCGTTGCTGCGATCACTCGATCGCTATATAAAATACGGAGAATTACTTAAGCAAATTCTTTCGGAAATGGCCCTTGAAGTTCACTAATAGCAAGGCGAACATGCTCGCCTCGGTTGTTGGGAGCGTCGCATGGCAAGCAGTGACGAGATACAGTATCAAATTGACCGATTAGAACGGAAACTTCGGGAGGCACACTCGGCCCGAGACCGGGCCATTAGCCGATACCGTGCAGCAAGTGGCAATGAAGTCGACCGTTGGGCTCGCGCTATTAGAGACGCCGAATCCGATATCGAGGATGCCAACTCCGAAATCCCCCGGCTGAAGTCGTCCCTCCGTGACGCAGAGCGGCGAGAGGAACGAGACCGCCAAGAGCGGCGGCGGCGGATCGAAGAAGACGAAAATCGGAAACGCCAAGACCAAAGCCAGGGCCAGAAAAAGGGTTGGTTCTGGTAGTTCCCCGTTCGACGCGCCGCAGGCCGTTGAACCTCGCCCACAGGGCGAAACGACGTTCCCCGTCCCGACGCCTCCAGAATGGCACCGCGCGCAGGGGTGGTCACCCGTAGGGCCGTAGCGCAGCGGAGGAGCGCACCAGCGCTTGACCGGCCCGAGCACGGTGCCAGGCTTCGCGCAAAGGGTCAGGAACCGTTTTACACAATGCTTATGACCACCCAGAAGGCACCACCATTGACGTGGCGCCCGCTGCCGGGGGACATTTCAGCATGGATGTTCTCAGCCTGTTTTTCAGAGCGATCATAAAGAGCACCGTCTTTGTGCTGGCACTCTTCGTGCGGCTGCTACTCTGGCTCCTCGGCGGTCTGGCCAGCATCTTCAAACCTGTCTCCACCACCTTCGGCAGCGCGCGCTGGGCACGCCTCCATGAACTCGTCCGGGGTGGCGTCTGGGGTGGAAGCGGCCTGATTGTAGGGAAGGCCTGGGGCCGTTTTCTCCGGTTCAACCAGGACGGCTACGCCATCCTGTTCGCTCCGACCCGCTCCGGAAAGGGCGTCGGCGTCGTAATCCCGAACCTCCTGAGCTACCAGGGCAGCGTCATCTGCACCGACCCCAAGGGCGAAAACAGCGCCATCACGGCGCGCTACCGCGCCACGCTCGGCCCCGTGGTCACGCTCAACGCGATCTCGCCGGAACTGTCGGATTCCTTCAACCCGCTCGATATGATCCGCACCGGCTCCTACCACGAGGCCGACGACGCCCTGGAGCTGGCAATGCTCCTCGTCATCCCGGATTCCTCGGGAGGTGGACATTGGGACAAGCGGGCCACAGAACTCCTTCAGGGGCTCATCCTCTACACCTGCCTCCGCTACCAGGAGGTTCCGGAGCTGAGGAACCTGGCCAAAGTTCGGAGCTTGGTTGCCCTGGGCTGGGAGGGCCTGGAACCCGTGATCGACGAAGCGTCCGGCCTCGGCTCCACGTCGCTCCGCGAAATCATGACGTCCTTCAGGAACATGGCGGCAAGCCCGGAAGCGCAGTCCATCAGATCCAACGCAGAGAAGGCCGTGGGCCTCTGGGCCGCCGATCGGCCTGCCGGCATGATCAGCGTTTCCAGCAGCTTCGATTTCCGCGACTTCAACCGCCAGATCATGAGCTGCTTCATCATGGTCGATGAAGAGAAGTTGCCCATCTACGCGGGGTTCCTCCGGGTCATGATGGGCTGCGCACTCATGGCCATGACACGGGCGAAGCACGAAGCGCCGCCCGCCATTCCGACCCTCCTGCTCCTCGACGAAGCTGCAGCCCTCGGGCGCATCGAACCGCTTGAGACCGGCGTCGGCTATCTCGCCTCCTACGCCCGCCTGCTTCTGGTGTTCCAGGATCTCGACCAGATACAGCGAACCTACCCCAAGGCCCGCTCCATGATTGCCAACGCGGGCTGCAAGGTAGCGTTCGGGGTCAATGACCCCGAAACGGCGAAGATGCTGGCCGACACCATCGGCCACCGCACCACCACTAGCCACTCGGCGGGCCAATCCCAGCGGAGCGTCGACCTGGCCGAATATCAGCACAGCCAAGGCGTGAGCGAAGCCGCCCGCTATCTCGTCGACCCCTCGGAAATCATGAGGCTCCCCCGGAACCAGGCCATCGTCATGTTCAATGGCCCGGTACTCCACCCCGTGCTGGCCCGGAAGGTTCAGTATTTCAAGGTTTGGAGTTGGAAGAGTCGTTGGGACGCATGGAGAACGTCACGACGTGACAACGTTGTAACGTTAAATGCGCCCTCGCCACTGAGAGACGCGGCCTAGTCCCTGAACCGCGACCTTCCCAGCCCTGGAAGCCGCACCTGCACCCGCAAGAGATCGCGGTGACGCTGCACCCAGAGGCCACGGACCCGGAAGAGTTCCGCCAGAATGCGCTCGATCGCCGCCAGAAGCCCCCGCGCCTTCTTGACGTGGCGCTGGGCCATGGTGCGACGGACATCGTCGCTCACGGGCGAAGACCCTGTTCCACCGCGTGAGAGACGGCTTCCTGCCGTTGCCAGCGCCCGCTGCGCGCGCATTTCCTTCTGACGAAGGCGGGCGGCCTGACGCTCGAACTTGTCGGCCTGGGCATAGGTCCGACGACGATTGGCGTCCACGATCGCGGCATTCCAAGCCGTTCGGCTCCCCCGGTCGATTCCCTCGTAGTTCACCGTTCGCTGTCGCCGTTCGTGGTTGCGGGCCGATCGCCAGGCGCCTCCCTTGGGGCGTGCCGTCGGCCGGGTCTGCGGGCGGCTCCGGGGCGCCTGGTCCGTTTGCCGTGCCGCGCGGGCCTTCGGGCCGATATGGATTTCAGGGGAGCGCTCCAGTGCAACGGCGGCGGCCATATCACCTCGTTCTTCGGCGCTGGCTCGTTGGGCCTCCAGGCTTCGGTGGTCGACGCGGGCACGGTGGCCGGCCCTCTCCAGGGCACGGTTTTGGTGGACCTCCCACGCCGCGTGCCAAGTGGTCAGAAGGGCGTCCGAGTTCCACTCCCGCGTCTTGACGCGGCGAAGCCCCCCGACCTCCGCCTGACGCAACGTCAGCATCACATGGGCATGGAAATTCCGTGGGTCGTGCCCGCTTTCGGGGACGGGGTCATGCAAGGCAATGTCGGCCACCATGCCCTGGCTGGTGAACTGTTCGCGGACGAACGACCGCACGAGTTCCAGGCGCGCCTCGGCGCTCAGCTCGTGAGGCAGCGCCATGTTGATCTCGCGGGCAAGCTGGGCATCCTTCCGCTTTTCCACCGCCTCGACGTGGTTCCACAGGCGCTCTCGGTCGGCGAGCCATGGGGCGACCCCTTCGGGCAGAAGGACTTCAGTGTGGGCAACACCGCGCCGCCGCGCGAAGTCCTGCACCTCTCCCCGGCGCTCGTCCATGAGGCGCGCACCGGCCCGATAGGCAGCGGCGGCGACAGCCGACCGCCCCGCTTTCCGGCCAATGATTTGCACGCTGAAGTGATACGAGGCCAAGATTCACCTTCGTTAAATCAGCCCCATAGGGGGCTTCCTTGCGGCCTTCAGCCACAACCCTGTGGCGGCCGCGCACCTATGTTGTGAAACAATGTATAAGTGCGCATTTGCCTTAACAAGCCTATCCTGCTCCCCGACCTGTCACCCTTCTGCAACGGCGATCCCCATGCACAAAGCTTTCTCCGACCCTGTTCGCCTCGTCGGCAACCTGTTGGCCGTGATGCTCCTCGTTCTCGGCCTGGCCTACGGCGTCGACCTTCTTTGGCGCTGGTTCGGCGGCAAGCCCTGGGCCT
Source organism: uncultured Gammaproteobacteria bacterium (assembly GCA_937862735.1). Taxonomy (GTDB): domain Bacteria; phylum Pseudomonadota; class Gammaproteobacteria; order Chromatiales; family Chromatiaceae; genus M0108. The sequence continues at coordinate 9,303 of CALMDH010000308.1, read as the reverse complement.
TCTGCGGTCTGATGCCTCTGGTGCGCATTGGCTACGGCATGACGGCAAGCCTCTTGCTCGCCTTCGTCGGTGCCGTGCTTTGGGTTCTGTCTGGGTTTAAGAGCCGTAGGGCCGTCGTTCTCATCGCAGGGGCCGTCCTACTCACCCTCGCGCCCCAGCTTATGAGCGTTCATCTGGGTGAGTTTTGCGGCTTGGTAAGCCCAAGGGTCGACAGCACTCCCGAAAGAAGCCCTAAAACCGTCCAGGGCGCCCCCAGCCAGGCCCAGCGGTAAAAGCAGGGGGGATTCCCCCCTGCACCCCCCCATCCGGCTCCCCAATGTGTTCTGCCCAAAGAAACCACGCGGGGGCTGTCTGCCCCCGCACCCCCGAGGATATTTCGAGCAAGAGTTAGGTTCGTCAGTTTTAGCTTGATAACTATTATCAGCCTGTGCGATAAAGGAACGGATGGAGAACGTATTTATGGCCAACAGCGTTGAACTCGGAAATCTTGAACCTGTCGTCGCCCGCCTCGTGCGGAGCGGCCGGTACAACTCGAAGAGCGAAGTGCTCCGGGAGGGCGTGCGCCTGGTCGAGGAACGTGAAAAGCGCCTTGCGGCCCTCGATGCGGCGCTAGCGCGAGGGCTGGCCGACGCGGAGACCGGCCGACTTCACGCGGCGGATGATGTCTTTGCCGAGCTGAAGGCTCGCTACGCCAAGATGGCAAACGAGCGCGGCGAATGAAGCTTGTTTTCACCGAAGAGGCTAAGCGGGATCTCCTCCTCGTTGGCGACTACATCGCGCAGGATAATCCACGACGGGCGATCACCTTCGTGGAAGAACTGGAACAATGCTGCCGCGCCCTTGTGGATCAACCCCGCGCCTATCAGCTCGTTCCCCGGTATGAAGCGCAAGGCATTCGCCGCGCGGTCCATGGGCGCTATTCGATTTTTTATCGAGAAGTACCGGATGCTGTGGTTGTTCTGCACGTCGTGTCGGGAGCTATGGACTACGGCCAACTGCTCTTTCCCGAATGAAAAGGGATTCTCAACAGGGGTATTATGTGGAATGATGCTCCTACGATACAGCCGGGGACGGCGATGACCGTGCAAGGGTTAGGAGGCCACCTTCCGGGGTGGCCTTCACCGTTTCTTCTCTAGAAATAGGATTTTGAAAATCGTTCGCAGAACGTTTTTATATGTTTTTCTAGTTTTTAATTAGTTTTAAAGGCGGAATTCGCCTTACAGAACATGAGCTTACAAGACGTTTTGTGGGTGATAGACGGTTTGTCGTGGGTAATAGACGGAAAATTGTGGGCTATAGACGGAATCGTGTGGGTGATAGACGGGAGCGACAAAAACTATCCACAGGCTGGCCGGGGATTTCAGAGAACGCATCGGTGTGGGTGATAGACGGCGCGCGACAAAACCGGCGACAAAATTCAGGAGCGGGTTTCGAGCAAAGGCAAATCCGGGGCCTCAAGGGTGCTGCCAACTCGGCGCTTCATACACAGAATGGGTCCATCCCGTCCTTCGGTGAGCGTTAGGTCGTAGTCGGGCATGGGGAAGGCCTGCGTCCGCCCCACGAACTCTTTCAAATCCCGTAGGAAGAACCGAATTTCCTGGGGGGAACCGCTGCGGCGGTGAAGGTCCGCGATCGTGTAAAAGGCCTCGTCCTTGCCTGCGGCCTTTCGGGCGAGGCGATAGATGAAGCGCCCGAGACCTGAGCTAATAAGGAAGTAGTCCGGATTTAGCGTCAGCAGGGGCAGCACTTTGTCCGCCTTGACCACACTCAGATAGACCCAGTCCGGGATTGTGATTTCAACCTCGTCCACCTTGCCAGATGAGGTGGTGCTGACGACCTTGTACTCGCCAATCAGGGGCCGGGTGTCGACCTGGCGGCGTTTTCCGTTTGCGAGGTTGGTGATGGTGATGGAGGTCTTCGCCAAGCGGCGGAGGGCCTGCTCGATTTCCTCGTACTGACGGCCACCGTCCGAGCGGCGACAGAATTTGAGAATGTGGGCGGTGCTCGGTCGGTAGACCTTGGGCGGCAAGGTCGGGCGTTGGCCCTTGCTCTCCGCGATGCGGAACTGGCGGACTTCCTCGGCGAGATAGCTCACCATGTTGAGAAAGATGTCGTAGTCGAAAACCGTGGCGAGACCGGTTTCCGCGCCGCCTTCGATGGTGATGAGGCTGTCCTTCAGCTCGTACCGGATTACGCCATCGCGCGGCCGTTTGCCTAGCGAGAACGGCGCGACATCCATCAGGTTCACGTCGTCCTTGATGGGGGCGTCGAACACCGACGGGACAAAGAACATGAGCTGGGCGTCATCCACGGGCGGTGCCCGCATGACGGACTTGGCAGGGGGAAGCTCCTGGAGAAGCGCCGCAGCTACATCCTCACGACGTTCGCTGTCGCGAACGGCTTCTCCCAGCCGCCGCAGAGCGACGGCGAGAGGGCCACTCATAGTTTCGAGCCGGAGATCAGCCCAGACGCGACGGAGGTAATAGCGGCGCAGGCGGCTGAGGGCGTCCTTGGGAAGCTCCCGGCTTTCGCGCCCGGTGTCGGCGGCCAAGTCGCTGGCGAGTTTCTGAAGATAGGCGTTCTTCTCGTGCAGGCTGAGCGCCGCGAACGCATCGCGGGGCATGAGGTTGAGCTTCGGCGCATCAGCCATGGAGAAGAGCTTTCACGTTGTCGCGTTGTAGCGTTACTTTTTGCCGAGCTCCTGGGTGGTTGGCTTCCCATATTTCGCGAGCATGAGGTCGATGCCCTCGATGTAGAGGTCGTGCGGCTTCCTGTCGTACTGGAAGGCAATCTCCTTGATCGCCCGGCGCGCCTCCGGCGTGAGGTAGAGGCTGGTGTGCTGAAGACGTCGCGACGCTTTCACGCTATCACGCTGTAACGCTACGGCGTCGTCACGCTTTAGCGTTTCAACGTTACTCTGTTCCACAGGACGGTTGGCCACGTCCTGTGCCATCATGTCCGCCAGTGACACCTTCGGTTTAGCCATGACGTTCGCCCTCCATGCGCTTGTTGGCCCACGCCCAGAGCTGCCGCACTTCCTCGGCCGCTTTGCCTGTGGGATTGAATTCGGTGACGCCCATGCCCAGCGCAACGGCGTCCATGTGATCGGAGCGCTGCGCAATCAACGTGGGAGCGAGAACGCCCAACAGTCCCAGAGCACGCGAGGCATCGAGCGGGCGATTGGTGCGCCCAACGGGCGCCTGGTTGAGCACAAAGGCAAAGGACCGTTGCAGTCGCGAGAGGGCCCCGATCGTTGGTCGGGCCGCTTCGATGTCGAGGGCGCTGGGCCTCGCGGGGATCAAACAGAGGTTGGAGATCTGCATCGCGGCCGACGTGGCGGCACTGTCGATACCCGCTGTGTCGATCACCACCAGGGAGTAATCCTGCTTGGCGAGAGCTGCGATGGCTGAGGCGAGCTTGTCCGGCGTAATCCGGTCGACGGGCGGTTGTTCTGCCGCTCGCCTGGAACCCCAGCTCATCAGGGAGCCTTGCGGGTCCATATCAATCAGAAAGGTGCGCTCGCCCGCTTCGTGGGCGGCAACGCCAAGTGAAGCGGCCAAGGTGGATTTCCCGGTGCCGCCTTTCTGGGTCATGAGACTGAGGACTTTCATGAAAGCATCCTGCGTGATTCATTCTAAAAACGCTATAACGTTGTAATGTTTTCGCGCTGTGACGTTGCATATTTGCCACCTGAAGATGCCTATCCTTCAAAAGCGTCCGCAAGACGCGCGTCATCACATCCGCGCGGCCCCGCCAACGCCGGACGCGGTTGGGGGGGAACACCACACCGGACGAAGCGCCGCTTCGTCCGGTTCGGCGATAGTTAAACACGTGCTATCAGTCACCAACGAAGTAATGCATTCCGCGCCGCATCGATGCCTTTGAGAATAGAACTCAGCGGTGGGCAGGCCGGATAACCTTGTCCGAGAAGTGTGGTTATCCGATCCAGGTCGAGTTTCAGAGCGCTCTGGTTCTCGGGTGGCTTCTTTGAAGGGCTGCTATGGGCGACCGAGCCATAGTACATCTTGAAAAAGTCGTCTTCGGTCAGCTCTTTCCGCCCGTATTCGAGCTGAACCCAGTCGTCCAGGGTCGTCCGTACGATTTCCAGGGGCTTGCGGATACCGGGGCGCATCCACGTCGCGGAAATCAGCTCCTGCAGGAGGCTGCCGATTTCCGCGTGTATCTCGACGGGCAGGCGGCCCTTCGGGCGTCGCCGCGCCTTCCCGAACATGGAGCGATACACCACCGATGTTGCCGGCCCTCTTTTCCGGGGCGGCTTGGGAGCTACGTCAGCCTCCTGCTTCGCTTTGGCTGCGGGGCTGACGAACGCGGGAGGCACGGGGAGGGAACGACCACTCCATTCCGCCTCGTTGGGGGGACGAGGCAGAGCGTCCAAAGCCTCCAAGATCGGTGCGAGGCTGTACCCCTTGGCAGAATCCGCCGCCAGGAACATGCAGCAGCCCCCATCGGGGTTGTACATTCCCGGCCACGTTGGCCGAGCAACTTCCCACCCATGACGGGCTGCCCAAGCCTTCCGTTCCTCGGAAATACCATCCCGTCGTGCCGCATACGGTTCGTCCACCAGGACATGCACCCGCGCTTTCGGATCGTACCAGACACTGCTGTGATCATGGCCGGGCATCGCATTTTGGAACAGGCCGCGAGGATAGCCCCGCTTTCTGGCCCCGGACGGCCTCAAGCCCGATGCGTCGGCAAATTGGAGCGTCCGGGCGGCGCCACAGACCCATCGCCGGGCGGCTGACTGGCTGTCGGCCCTGTTTTCGGCCGCAAGGTGATCAGACGCAGCCACCACGCTTCGGGCGAGATAGCGAGCGTGTTTCAGCTGAGCCGGTGTCAAAAGCGCGGCGAGCGGCATCGAGAGTTCCACTGCAAGGACTTCCTGGCCGCGCGTATCCGCCTCCCGATCCCGCCAGAAGGACGAGAGATAGGCGACGTGCGGTAGCCTCGCAGTGGTCGGAACGCCGAGTTTTCTCTGTGCGGCGGTAAAGTTCGGGAAACCGGCCGCCTCCGAAGCCCGATTCAGAGCCTCGAAGTGCTTCAGGCCTTCGGCCGACTTGATCTCTTTGGCGAGACTTTTGATGCCCTCGATCGTCGAGGGGTGAAGGGATCCCTTGGACATGATCGTTCCTCAGGCTTCTTCACGAAACGTCATCCGCCAACCGTCTCCAAGAAGCCCGAACAGAACATGTCGGGAGGAGTTCCATGGCAGCGCTGTCAACAGCTTCGCAACGGCGGATGGCTGGCTTCTGCCCGAAGCCGACCATCAGCATGGGCGACCACCTCGCCGAAATCAAGTCTGCGGTTGTACGGCACATGACCACATCCGCGCGGCAATAGCTCGTTTCTCCGGTCCGATGACGCGGCGTACCCCTCACCCTCGCCTGCCCTCTCGACCGGGCTATGCCGGTTTCCTTGGGAGTGAACTTCTATGCGGCCTTTGTGGAAGCGATCGCCCTGGCTTGAGCCCTTTGCTTTATTGAACGTCTCGACATTTCCCATTTAATGTGATATAAGGCTTCTTTGATGTCCTAAGGACATCAAAGAAGCCTTATATTGATTTATATCCCCCTGCATCGGTTGATTTTTTTGATAGTCCCCCTTGACAAGCCAGTGTCCTCTACCCAATGTCCTTAGGACATTGGGTAGAGGACACTGTGCGCTTTAGTGAGGCAACTCTTTCGGTACTATTAGAGCGAGGGCTCCCCGTCATTGCGGAGTATGACCTCTATAAAGTCGTGCACGATCTCAGCATTGCGGGTTCACACCGGGGGGAACGCTTCCGTGGTCGCCCAAGTGGCCCCGACCGCAACAAATATCGCCGTGTCATCTCTGAGCTTCTTTCCAAGCGTTACCTGAGACCAGATCCAGATTTCAGCGGAATGGACGACGAGCGAACGCCGTTCTCCGAATCAAAGCAGCCCTATACCCGTGTTTTTCGGATATCAGACCTCCCGGACGGCTCAGCGGAAGATATCGCCTGTATTGTTGATCCTTTCTGTTACCTGTCGCACCTCTCCGCCATGCAAAGGTACAGCCTTACCAACCGGATCCCTGAGACTCTCTCACTGTCTTCGCCCTTGCATTGGACAAACGTCCGCGACGCCAAGCTCCGGCAGGACTACCCCGATCTGGACACGTTGGCTTATGTGGCCCCACTGGCCCGCCTTCAGTTTCCGGCCATCATCCGACGGCGCCCCATTGTTCTTCATAAGACGGTGCGGGCGCCCGTCATTCGGCAGATTAAAGGATCCGTCGTTCGGATCGCTTCTGTTGGTGAAACATTCGTTCAGATGCTCGATCGGCCAGAGCTTTGTGGAGGAATGCCCCATGTGTACGACGTGTGGGGTGAACACGCCCGCACATATGTCGAGGAAATTATCAAGGCCGTTGATCGAGCACCGGAGTCCATTATCAAGGTACGGGCCGGTTACATCTTGAATGAAGTTCTTGAGATCATAGATTCCAGAGTCGAAAATTGGGTCCAATATGCTCAGCGGGGTGGCAGCCGAAAGCTTGACCCCCGCGCACCCTATGTGCCTATATACTCGGAAAAGTGGAAGATTTCATTGAATGTCGAGCGTCCTGCCCGCCCCCTATAACGTCCCGATCACCGCCTGGATCGAAGAAGCACAGCCCGACCCGATACGTTATCTGGAGCGGCAGGCCACAGGGATTCTCCTGCACGCTATCGGGATCACCCCTGAACTGAGGAAAAACCTCGTCCTCAAGGGCGGCATCCTCATGTCGCTTGTCCACGGGAGCTACCGGCAAACCGGCGATGTGGACTTCACGGCCATCGTCGAGCCCCACCCCTACCACGGGATACTGAAAGCCGTCTTCAATGGGGCCCTCCCGCGTGCTGCGGCCGATCTCGGCTACGTCGACCTTTCCCTGGCTGTTCAGCGGTTCGAATACCATCCCAGGGCCGAAGGCTTTGAGGATATGCGGGCCCCGGCCCTCAAGATCACTATCGGCTACGCCGTTAAGGGATCTCCTGACGAGGTGCGGCTTGAAAGAGGCCAATCCACCCGCGTTCTTCAGGTAGATGTGTCGTTCAAGGAACCCGTTACGAGGGCTTCTGAAGCCCTTCTGGACGACACCGACGTATCCATCCAGACCTACACCATCGACGAAATCATCGCCGAGAAGTACCGCGCCATGATCCAGCAGGTGCTGCGGAACCGCATGCGGCGCCAGGACGTGTACGACATCGCTTGGCTGCTGACGAGGTACGAACCCGATGACGAACTGCGGGCCACAATCCTGCAAACGCTCATCGTTAAATGCGCCGACCGCGATATCGAGCCGGCTCTCGGTTCCCTGGACGACCCAGAAATTCGGCGCCGCTCCAGCGCGGAGTGGGACGCCATGCGTCTTGAGGTCGGGAATCTACCGGACTTTGGGCCCCTCTTTGACCAGGTTGTTGCGTTCTACCGATCACTCCCCTGGGAGCGATGACCTTCTGTTCAACCTCGGTACACCCGCCGCTTTCTTCTCTGGTCCTCAGGGACGCCCTCGTTCTGAACTGGAATCCGTCCGGTGGACAGCACGATAGGCCGCATTGCATCGTGTCATTTTGCTCCTTAGGGCCGCTACAGGCAGTTCGGCCAATTTCCGAGCGGCTAGCCCCACACCTTTGCAGCTACGTATTTTCATTATTCAATCCATGGTGATAGATGTGATATCCAATGCTTAGCGAAACCATATCCGACCTCCGCCGATGATAAAGACAGCAAAAATTAAAAAATATATTAGATCAACGAGGCTATATTCGGATATATCTGCGCTTTTTAGCGTAATAGCCCTCTCTGTTTCAGTTTTAATGCAAAATGGAAATGAATATTACTTCATAATAAGCACTTCAATATACGCGGTCATTGCCGCATTATCTATTATTTCTTCAATCATTGCGCGCCGAAAATCTCCCGATAACCCTCTAAGTGAAGTACCTGCGTACCGGACCGATGGCTCCTATACCGGAGAACAACGCAGACAGGCTCGCGAGCCGAACATTACGCATAGATATGATTCGTTTTCAAAGGCAGGCCTCCAAGAAAAAGAATTGATAGATTTCTATATTTCTTATTCAAATTACACCGCGCGCGCGCTATATATTCTTTCCTCTAAAATCGCGGAGAATGAACAAGCAGTATACGATCGTGAAATCGAATATCTGCGTTTCGCGTGGGATCGACTTTCGACTATAAGTCGACCATCGATCGAATATTTAAACTTTAAATACCCCGCCACAGCATTGCTCGATGCCGCGATAATACTAGATTACCGATTACCGATAAGTTGGATCGACAGAGAACATGATGCCCTAATAAAGGTAAGGAGGATTATAGACATGGACCCAATCTCTCTCCTAAGTGTAATTGGCAGCATAGCTAGTATTATTTCTCTTCTTCAACAAAACAAAAAGGCTATTACGGTCGATAATATCGTCGCTATATTTCGAGATAAGACGAAATCGGAAAGAGTTGCTGAGGGCACAGATCAAATCACCGTAGCGCAGTACGCTGACATATCTGCATTGATTATTGATACTTTTGATTTAACAGCGGATTTCATTAATCGTATCACAGATCATTGTATTAACAAATACCGATCCGTTATAAATAGCGGCGCTCCAGTTGAAGAGGTGGATGCCGCATATGATGTTGCGCGGCGGTGCGTTTGCATGAATCTTGCGCTGCTTAAAAAGTCTAACGGGGGGATGCTGCCAGGTGGGCTTGCACGAGTACTTTGGGACAAATATAGCTGTGCACTAACTTAAATCCCCACCCGCTCCACTTCGTCCAGCGTCACCTCGTCCCTTCGCCGGTCATAGAGTTGGGTGGTGCGGGTGGAGGCGTGATTGGCCATCGCCGCCGCTTTTTCCAGCGTGCCGCCGTTCTTGAGGTAGGCGGTAATGCCGGTGGCGCGGAACGTGTGATTGCCGATCTTGGTCTCGATCCCGGCTGCCAAGGCCCGACGCCGGATCATCGCGTGAGCGTTGCCCTGCGGTAGGGGCGAGCCGGAAAGCTGCCCCGTGCCGCGCTGGATCGTCCGGAACAACGGCCCTTTCGGATCGCCCTGAAGCCCACAGCCTTCGGTGTAGGCGGTGAGCCAGGCTTCCAGATTGTGGTGGCAGGGCATCTCGTGGACCTTGCCGCCTTTCTCGTGCAGCCGCACCCACAGGCGCCGGTTCTGCACATAGACGTCTTCCACCTTCATGGCGAGCGCCGCCCCGATCCGGGCGAACGAATAGACCATGAGCCCGATGAGGGCGCGGTCCCG
>CALMDH010000307.1:0-23708 GCA_937862735.1 uncultured Gammaproteobacteria bacterium | reverse complement strand
CAAAATCCGGGGATTTTGGCCTGGAGGGCGGGGCAGAATGACAAAGATGGGCTAAGATGAATAATCCGAAACTCGAATTGCTGACCCCCCAGAACAGCCAACTGATCCTCATCGACCAACAGCCGCAGATGGCCTTTGGCGTGCAGAGCATCGACCGTCAGACGCTGAAGAACAACGTCGTTGCCCTTGCCAAGGCTGCAAAGGCCTTCGGCATACCAACCACCATCACCACGGTCGAGACCGAGGGCTTCTCCGGGTATACCTACCCGGAGCTGCTGGACGTGTTCCCGGACGTGCCCCTGCTGGAACGTACCTCCATGAATTCATGGGACGACCAGAAAGTGCGTGACGCGCTGGCCGCCAATGGCCGCAAGAAGGTCGTCGTATCCGGGCTGTGGACCGAGGTCTGCAACTGCACATTCGCGTTGTCGGCCATGCTTGAAGGCGACTACGAGATTTACATGGTCGCCGATGCTTCCGGCGGCACCTCCATTGATGCACACGAGTACGCCATGCAGCGCATGGTCCAGGCCGGCGCGGTGCCCATGACCTGGCAGCAGGTCCTGCTCGAATGGCAGCGTGACTGGGCCCGCAAGGACACCTACGACGCCACCATCGCGATTGTCCGGGAGCATAGCGGCGCGTACGGCATGGGAGTGGACTACGCCTACACCATGGTCCACAAGGCGCCGGAGCGCGCCAATCACGGCCCGCGGCTCGACCCCGTAGCGGTGGCTTGAGCCCAGCCATCCGCTGTTCATTCGCCGCGCTTCGGCGCAGCCGCCTGTAGTGGAGACCAGCGTGATGAACCAATATCGACGCATTCTGTTGCAGGGACTCGGGGCCTCGATTGCCCTGGCGGCCCTGCGCCCGAGCATTGCCAGGAGTTATGACTGAAGCCCCGGACCTGATTCTGCACAACGGACGCGTCACGACCCTGGACCCAAAGCTGCCGGAAGTCACGGCCTTGTCAATCGTGAACGGTCGTGTCGCCGCCATCGGCTCGGACGAGGACATCCTGGCCCACGCCAGAAGCACGACCCGCGTCGTCGATCTGAGGGGACGTCGGGTCATCCCCGGGCTGAACGACAGCCACACCCATCTGATCCGGGGTGGTCTCAACTACAACATGGAGCTGCGGTGGGAGGGCGTGCCGTCCCTGGCCGATGCCCTGCGCCTGCTCAAGGAACAGGCCCGGCGAACCCCCGCACCGCAGTGGGTGCGCGTCGTGGGTGGGTGGTCGGAGTTCCAGTTCGCCGAGCGCCGCATGCCGACGCTCGATGAAATCAACGCGGCATCCCCGGACACGCCGGTCTTCATCCTGCATCTGTATGGCCGGGCGCTGCTCAACCGGGCGGCGCTCAAGGCCCTTGGGTTCACCAGGGACACCCCGAACCCGCCCGGCGGGCTCATCGAGCGCGACGCCTCGGGCAACCCAACCGGTCTGCTGGTGGCTAAGCCCTCCGCCCTGATCCTCTATTCCACCTTGTCCCAAGGACCGAAACTGCCCATAGAGGACCAGATCAATTCTACCCGGCATTACATGCGCGAGATGAACCGGCTTGGTATCACCTCGGTAATCGACGCGGGCGGCGGCGGGCAGAACTTCCCCGAAGACTACGACGTCATCTGGCGGCTGCATGATGCGGGCCTGCTCACGGTGCGAATCGCCTACAACCTGTTCGCACAGAAGGCTGGAGCAGAGTTGTCCGACTACGAGCGTTGGATTGGTATGACGGAGCCGGGTGCCGGCAACGCTCTGCTGCGCATGAACGGTGCCGGGGAGAACCTCACCTGGACTGCGGCGGATTTCGAGAACTTCTTGGAGCCCCGCCCAGATCTGCGACCGACCATGGAGTCCGAGCTGGAGCCAATCGTCGAGCTGCTGGCTGAAAATCGCTGGCCCTTCCGCATTCACGCCACCTACGACGAATCCATCGACCGGTTCCTCACGGTGTTCGAAAGGGTCAACGGGCGCAGACCCTTCGAGACCCGTTTCATCATCGATCATGCCGAGACCATCAGTGACCGAAACATCGAGCGCATCAGGGCGCTGGGCGGCGGTATCGCGATCCAGCACCGGATGGCTTTCCAGGGCGAGTACTTCGTGACTCACTACGGCGCCGAGGCGGCCCGCCAGACCCCGCCTGTCGCCAAAATGCTGTCGATGGACGTACCCGTCGGCGCCGGCACCGATGCGACCCGCGTTGCGAGCTACGATCCGTGGGTCGCGATCTATTGGCTCACTACTGGCAAGACGCTCGGTGGGCTTGCCCTCTATAACCAAGAAAATGTGCTGGATCGGGAAACCGCGCTACGACTCTGGACCCAAGGCTCGGCCTGGTTCTCCGGGGAAGCTGATGTAAAGGGCGCACTCAGGCCAGGCCAGTATGCGGATCTGGCGGTGCTGTCCGCTGATTACATGACTATACCGCCAGAGGAGATCCGTCGTATTAACTCGGTACTCACCGTCATGGGTGGAAAGGTGGTTTACGGTGAAGGCGATTACTCCGCCCTTTCGCCACCGCTGCCGCCGGCCTCTCCGGACTGGAGCCCGATCAACGCAGAGCCAAATCCTGCCTCACGCAGCGCGGGGGCATCCGGCACCGCTGCGGGCACGGCCGCACGGGCCTGCCACGACGGCTGTGGTAATCACTGTTCACTTCACGGGCATAGTCACCAGATCGCCTGGAATAATCCGCTGCCCGTCGCCGATCCCCGCCTGTTCTGGGGCGCCTTGGGCTGCTCCTGTTTCGCGGTGTAGAGGGGAAGAAGGGCGCAGGCAGTGCCCTCGCTTGGCAAGACCAATTTCAGGCTCGTCCGCGCTTCAGAGCACGAACGGCAAGGCGAGCGGCGTGACCAGTTCCCAGGTATTGGGGTCCGGATTACTGGTCAGCTTCCAGCACTACCCAGAAGAGGGCCTCGGCCTGACGGCTGAGGCCCTCGTCCTGGATGCACACCGACAGCTCGCAGTTGCCGGAGATGCTCGACCAGGCCGGGTTGTGGCTGCCGAATATCAGCGTCTGATGGTAGATGAGGCTCAGCTTTTCGTGCAGGGTGCGGTTGCCAATCATGACCCGCACCTGCCAGCCGGCGTTCAGCAGTCGTTGGGTGCCGCAAGCGAGAAGGAGGTTAACCCTGAGTCAGCCGGTACCTCCCTGTCCCGGCTGCACGTCAACGTAAGGTTTCCGTTTGGCCTGTATCTTGCCGATTTAGGGCGGGCTCCTGTCGAGGGCCATCGCTCGCCCTCTGTTTTCCCCCGTATCTGCCTGCCGTGACCACAGGCTGAATCAAATCAGTTGGTAAGGCCCTGGCAATCCGGCATTAGACCGGCAGGTTGGCGATGGTGACCTCGGCCGCGGCGAAGGCCTGTTCCACGCTCTCGGGCCCTAAGGCCATACCTTCGGCATAGATGAACTCGACGTCGGTCATGCCAAGGAAGCCGAGGACCTGCCGCAGGTAAGGGGTCTGGGAGTCGGCCGGGGTATCGCGATAGACGCCGCCCCGGGCGCAGGCCACGTAGACCCGCTTGCCCTTGATCAGCCCTTCGGGACCGGCCTCGGTGTAGCGGAAGGTGACGCCGGCGCGGGCGATGCTGTCGATGAAGCTCTTCAACTGCACCGAGACCCCGAAGTTGTACATGGGCACGCCCAGCACCAGGACGTCAGCGGCCTGGACCCGGGCGATCATTGCCTCGTCCAGGGCGATCCGGGCCACCTGTTCCGGGGTGCGCTGGTCGGCGGGGGTGAAGACCGCCGCGACCCCCGCCTCGTCCAGGAAGGGTAGCGGGTTCTTGGCCAGGTCGCGCACCTCGACCTCCGCCGCGGGATGACGGCTTTTGAGGTGGGCGGTGATGGCATTGGCCAGGCGGGTGGAGTTGCCGCTCTCGGCGCGGGCACTGGCATTGATTTGCAGAATTTTCATGATGTTGTCTCCGGTAAGTTGTGAACCGATTGTCTAGTTTGGGCGAGTAAACGCGTATGTGTTCAGACCCCTCGCGCCCTAGGAGGGCTTCGGTAGCGCAAGCCGCTGGTTCTCTTTCTCCTTCCCCCCCTGGCGGGGGAGGGTCGGGGATAGGGGGTCTGAAGGGTTACGCAAACCTATTCAATAGCTGGGCAGTTCCACCGGGCGTAGGTCGAAGACCAGCACCTCGGCGTTCTCGCCCGCGCCGAAGGAGATCTCCCGGACCCGGCGCAGGCGGGCGCCATCGCCCGCGGCGAGGCGCTGACCATTGACCTCCAGGGCGCCGCGAGCCACATGGACGTAGGCATGGCGGTCGGCCGGCAGGGTCAGGACCTGCTCTTCCCGGCCGTCGAAGAGGCCGGCATAAACCCGGGCATCCTGATAAACCGAGAGGGAGCCCTCGGCCCCGTCCGGGGAGATGATCAGTCGCAGCCTGCCGCGCTTCTCGGCCTCCTCGAACCGCCGCTGCTGATAGCGCGGGGTGACCCCCTGGCGGTTGGGGATGATCCAGATTTGCAGAAAGTGCACCAGCTCCTCACGGGACGCATTGAACTCGCTGTGACGGATGCCGGTACCCGCACTCATCATCTGCACGTCACCCGGACGAATGATGGAGCCGGTGCCCATGGAATCCTTGTGCGCCAGGGCCCCTTCCAGGACGTAAGAGAAGATCTCCATGTCGCGGTGGCCGTGGGTATCGAATCCGCGGCCGGGTTGGACGCGATCGTCGTTGATCACCAGCAGGTCGGAAAACCCGACTTGTTCCGGGTCGTAATAGCTGCCAAAGGAAAAGCTGTGGTGCGAATGCAGCCACCCGTGGTTGGCAAGGCCGCGCTCGGCGGCGGGTCTGAGTTCGAGCATTGATGTTGTCTCCCGTGATTAATTGGAGACAACTATACCGGCCGCCGTAGGCGCGAAATAGGTGACAGAACGCAATAGTGTATTGCTAAATAAGCAACAGTTTGTTAGTAACTACCCCTACACCAGCCAGACCATCCGTTGGCGACTACCCGCACACCGACTAGACAAGACCCGATGGGTCTGTTGAAGGCCCTTTGAACCGCCGCGAAGCGGCGCGAGGCCATCCCCAGCAGCCCAACAACGGCGGGCCACGCCAAGGCGAGCACCACAACCATGAACCGCTTCGACGCCATGGCCACCTTCGTCAAGGTGGCGGAACTGGGAAGTTTTGCCGCCGCCGCCGAGCGGCTGGGGGTGGCGCGGTCGGTGATCACGCGCCAGATCGCTGCCCTGGAGGCCCACCTGGGCATCAAGCTGATGGTGCGCACCACCCGGCGTTTGACCCTGACCACGGGCGGGGCGGCCTATCTGCGTAAGTGTCGGGAAATCCTTGACCTGGTGGAGACGGCGGAGGCGGACGTGATGGCGGACAGCCTGACGCCTCGGGGGCATCTGCGCATCGGCGTGCCGCTGAGTTTCGGGCTGAAGAAGCTGGTTCCTCTGCTCCTGGAGTTTTCCCAGGCCAATCCACTCATCACCCTGGCGACGGATTTCACCGACAGCCCCCAGAATCTGGCGGAGGAGGGCAAGGACCTGCTGGTCCGCGTCGCCCCGCATCTGGAGCCCGGGGACATCGCTCGCAAGCTGGGCACCTCCCGGCTACAGATCATCGCCACTCCCGCCTATCTGGCCCGTCACGGCCAGCCCAGCCATCCGGCCGAACTCGCCGACCATGCCCTGATCGGCTATACCTATCGCGGCCTGGTACAGCCCTGGTCCTTCCGGATCGGTGGCGAGGTGGAAACCTTCTATCTGCCGTTCAAGCTCCAGGCCAACAATGGCGAGGCGTTGGCCGAGGCCGCCGTGCGCGACCTGGGAATCACCATGGTCCCGGACTTCGTCGCCGAGGACTATCTGCGGCTGCGGGGCATGGTTACCCTGCTCGAGGACTTCACCCCGCCCGAACTGGGTATCTACGCCTTGTTGCCCAGCAACCGCTACCTCCCCCACCGGGTACGGGCCCTGATCGATTTCCTCGCCCAGCGGCTGACCGGCGCTGGGGAAAGAGCGCCTGAAAGACCCCGGTGACCAGGTCCAGGCGGCGGGCACTCTCCAACCGCCTCCCCAGATCACCCCCCCGTCACCGGCGGGAAGATAGCCACTTCATCACCATCCTCGACCGGGGCCTGGGAAGAAACCAGCTCCTGATTCACCGCCGTCAGCAGGGTCTCAGCGGGCCCCAGCGCCTCCGCCCAGCGGCCGCCACGGGCGCGCAGATGGTCCAGCAGCGTGGCCACCGTGCTCACCCCGGGCGGCAGGGTCAGCCGTTCCTCCGCGAGGTCGAGCCGTTCCCGCAGGCTGGCGAAATAGAGCAGATTGATCATTGGCGTGAGGTCTCCTTCGGCATCAACCCAGCAGTGCCGAAAAGGGCAGGTAGGAAACCAGCTCTCCCCGGCGGATGACCCGCCCCGCGGGGAGCTCGACCAGCCCGTCCGCCCAGGCGACGGAGGACAGCACGGCCGAGGAGCGGCTGGGAAAGACGACCACCTCCGGTTCGCCGTCCTCGCCCCGCTGGAGGCGGGCGCGATGAAACTCGGTGCGCTTGTCCGGTTTCGGCCAGTCGAAGCCGGCGCGCAGCGGGTAGGCGAGGGGTTGCGGATCAGCGCTCACCCCTTGCAGGCGCAACACCAGGGGTCGGGCCAGGAGGCAGAAGGTCACGAACAGGGACACGGGATTGCCGGGACTGCCGAAGAAGGGGGTCTGGTCGACCCGGCCATAGGCCACCGGCTTGCCGGGGCGGATGGCGAGCCGCCACAGGTCCAGGTGGCCCAGTTGCTCCACCGCCGGCTTGAGGTGGTCCTCCTCGCCGACGGAGACGCCGCCGCTGGCGACGATCAGATCCGCCTCCCGCGCCCCGCGACCCAGGGCGGCGAGCGTCGCCTCCCGGGTGTCGGGGATGATCCCCAGGTCCAGGATCTCGCAGCCCAGACCCTGTAGCAGGCCCAGGAGGGTGAAGCGATTGGAGTTATAGATCTGTCCCGGCCCCAGTGGCTCGCCGGGCGTGACCAGTTCGTTGCCGCTGGCCAGGACCGCTACCCGCAGCCGCCGGTAGACGTGCAAGCGCGGGACGCCCACCGCCGCGGCCAGGCCCAGGTGCTGGGGGCCGAGGCGGGTCCCGGTGGCGATCACCTGCCGGCCGGCGCGGATGTCCTCGCCGATCCGGCGGATATTGGCCCCCGCCTGGACGTCCAGGGGGATGAGGACCTGGTCCCCGCTGACCTGGCAGACCTCCTGCATCACCACCGTATCGGCCCCGGGGGGGATGGGCGCCCCGGTAAAGATGCGCGCCGCCGTGCCCGGTTCCAGGTGGGTGCCGGTCGTCCCGGCGGGGATGCGCTGGCTCACCCGCAGCCGCCCGCCCTGAGCGGCCAGATCGGCGTGGCGGCAGGCGTAACCGTCCATGGCGCTGTTGTCCCAGCCCGGGACCTCGATGGTGCTGTCCACCGGGGCGGCGAGGACACGCCCCAGTCCCGCCGCCGTCGGCACCTCCTCGACCTCGCTAATGGGGCCCAGGGATTTCACCATCAGGTCGAGGGCTTGGCGCCAGGGGAGCAGGTGGCTGCCGCCGGTGCCGGGGTCGCAACAATCTGGCGTGGTCATGGGGCTACCTCAACGTTCCAGCAGGCGGGGGATGAGTTGGGCGAAATTACAGGGCCGGGTACGGATGTCCAACTGGGCGAGGAGGATCTCCTCCCAGGCGGTGCGACAGGCCCCGGTCGAGCCGGGCAGGCAGAAGATGAAGGTACCGTTCGCCAGCCCGGCGATGGCCCGCGACTGGACCGTCGAGGTGCCGATGTCCTTGAAGGAGACCTGGCGGAAGAGCTCGCCAAAGCCCTCGATGACCTTGTCCAGGAGGGGTAGCAGGGCCTCCGGGGTGCTGTCGCGCCCGGTGATGCCGGTGCCGCCGGTGCTGAGGATGACGTTGATCTGGGGATCGGCGATCCAGCGCGACAGGACGGCCCGCAACTGATAGACATCGTCCCGGACGATCTCCTTGGCCAGGACCTGGTGCCCCGCCGCCTCCGCGGCCTCCTTCAGGTACTTTCCGGAGGCGTCCTGGTCCTCGCCACGGCTGTCCGAGACGGTCAGCACCGCGACGCGCAAGGGCAGAAAGGCTGTCTCGACAAAATGGTGACTCATGGGTTTCTCCTGATGACGCGGGGATTATACCCAGCGCAAGTCAAACCTGATTTGGGACCTCTAGAGCGCGAACTCCTCGTCGTAAGGCTTGTCCCCCCTGACCTCCTGGACTGGCTAAGCCTCGGCTTGCTGATCGGGCCAGAAGCCGTCATCCCTCATCTGGGTGAAGGCAAAGGGACAAACCGGGGGGAAGGTGGCTTCCGCCAGCCCCGTTTCGCGCTCGGCCTCGATCAGGGCCAGGGAATAAGCGCGTGACATGGCCAGGTCGATTTTGGACTTCAGGCTGGGGTTGTCTTCCAGAAGGGCGGCTAACCGCAGCCGTTGTTCCCGAATCGAGAGCCTCCAGGAATTCCCCCGCAGGGCGGGTTGGTAGCGCCATTTGAGCAGATGGAGCATGAGCACAACCAGCCGGTTGACCAGTTCGCGTTGTTCGCTTCGTCCCATGCTCTCGATCTCCTCGATGATGTTGGGCATATCAGCGGCGGCCAGATTCCCGGCGCGTAACAAGGTCGCCTGTTGATGAGCCCAGGCATGAAAATCCGTCTCGTAAAGGCTGGTCATGGTTTCCAATCGCTCTTCAATGGCAAGATGGCTGGGACATTATCCGCGCAGGGGCACCGCAGATTGAAGCCGTTCCGCCGTTCCGCCGAATTTGGCGAGAAGGAGTCTGGATCTCAAGGAAGTGGGAGTACCAGGGATGGGCTTACAGGGTCACGGATTCAGGCCGTCAAAAGCTGTTTGATCTCCTGTACCGACAGGACGCGGCCGACGCTCTTGACCTCGCCGTCGATGGCCAGGGCCGGGGTGCTCATGACCCCGGCGTCAATGATGGCGTTCATGTCTGTCACCTTTTCCAGGGCATAGTCGAGGCCCAGGGACCGGGCGGCCACGTCGGCATTTAGGGCCAGGGTGGCGCACTTGGCGCAGCCAGTGCCGAGGATTTGCAGTTTGATCATGTCGATCGCTTCCGTTGTGGGGTGGAGGTCAGGGAGTTGGTTAAAGGGGGAGTCTTCAACCAGGCCAGCCAGCAGGGTGGCGCGGTCGCTGAAGGTCTGGGTGACGGAGTTGAGGGGTCGATCGGCGGGGCCGGCTTAGTAGCTCGTAACCGTTCGAACCCCCCCTCTCCCCAACCCTCCCCCACCAGGGGGGAGGGAGCAAGTGAATCAGCGGATTGAGCTACCGAAGCCGGCCCAGGCTGCAGGGGGGTGAGCACTTACAGTGCCTCAACCATAAAAGGCCCCGAACACTAGGCCGGTGAGGGTCGCCATGATCACCACCAGTGTGCAATAGACCACCGTCTTATGCGTGCCGAGGATACTCCGGATCACCAGCATGTTCGGCAGTGACAGGGCCGGTCCGGCCAGGAGCAGGGCTAGGGCTGGCCCTTGACCCATGCCGGCGCCGAGCAGTCCCTGGACGATGGGGACCTCGGTCAGGGTGGCGAAGTACATGAAGGCCCCGACCAGGGCCGCCAGAAAGTTGGCCCCCAGACCGTTACCACCCACCGCCGCGGCGACCCATGCCGAGGGGATTATGCCCTCATAGCCCGGGCGGCCGAGCAAGAAGCCCGCCACCAGGACCCCCATCAGCAGTAGGGGCAGGATGAGCTTGGCGAAGCCCCAGGTCTCGGCCAGCCATTCCTCGCCCTCCCCCGGTTGCAGGGCGGCGGCCAGGGTCACCCCGATCATGCCAGCGGTGAAGGCCAACTCCGGTTGAGTGGGGAAGAGGGCAAATAGCACCGCCCCCAGCACGGCGGCCCCGGCCAGGGGCTGCCAGGGCCAGCGCCAACGCCAGGCCAGGAGCAGGGCCAGGCCCAGGGTCGCCAGGGCGGTGAGGGGCCACTTCCAGACAAAGACGGCATGCCAGGCGCCACTGTCCTCGGCGCTGGCCGGGGCCCAGTTGGCCAGGACCAGGATCAGGATCTGCAGGGCGAAGAATAGGACCGTTTCCCCTAAGGGTCGGCCCGCGCCGCCTCCGAGCAGCAGCCCCTGTTGCCGCGCGGCCCGGGCCTGCTCCTCCCGGCGATAGATCAGGTGCATGATGACCCCGATGACCAGGGAGAAGAGCACCGCTCCCAGGGCTCGCGCCACGCCCAGTTCCATGCCGAGGACCTTGGCGGTGAGGATCATGGCCAGGACATTGATCGCCGGTCCGGCGTAGAGGAAGGCGATGGCCGGCCCCAGCCCCGCGCCGCGCCGGTAGATGCCGCCGAACAGGGGCAGGACGGTACAGGAGCAGACGGCGAGGACCGAACCGGACACCGAGGCCACCCCGTAGGCCGCGACCTTGTTGGCGGTGGGACCCAGGTACTTCATCACCGCGTCCTTGCTGAGAAAGACGGCGATGGCCCCGGCAATGAAGAAGGCCGGCACCAGGCAGAGCAGCACATGCTCCCGGGCGTACCAGTGGAGGAGGGCGAAGCCTTCCAGCAGGGCCCCGGCGAAGCGCGGGCTGTCCACCGGCAGGAACCAGATCAGCAGGAAGAGCCCCAGGGCGCCGGCGAACCATTTCAGCTCGGCCGGGTTGGCCAGGAGTTGGGCGCGCAGTCTGGCCAGGGGACCGGCGGGAGCGGCATCGGCGGGGTCATGGGAGTCGTGGGGTGAGGAAACCATGCTGCTGATCCTGGGTTAAAACCATCGTCTGGCTGCGATTCATATGGCTGGTTGGCGGCCGCGTGTCCCTTCCCGGCCAGCCCCCTATCCCCACGGCGCCACGGCCGTGGAGCAGGCCGCCAGCGGATGACCAGACGGGCGCACCTTCTTCCGTCTGGCCGCAATCTTATCTGGGCGCGGCGGGTAACCCCGCCTCATACCAGCCCTTGGTGGCATTGACCACCCTCACCACCAGCAGCATCACCGGTACCTCGATCAGGACCCCGACCACCGTGGCCAGGGCGGCTCCGGACTGGAAGCCGAAGAGGCTGATGGCGGCGGCCACCGCCAGCTCGAAGAAATTGCTGGCGCCGATCAGGGCCGAGGGGCAGGCGACGCTGTGTTTTTCCCCCACCCGACGGTTGAGCCAATAGGCGAGGGAGGAGTTGAAAAACACCTGGATCAGGATCGGCACCGCCAGCATGGCGATGATCAGCGGCTGGCGGAGGATCTGCTCACCCTGGAAGGCGAAGAGCAGGATCAGGGTGGCCAGCAGGGCGAGGATGGAGGCATGGCCCAGGGTGGCGAGGGTGGCATCGAACCGGGCCTGACCCTGTTTCAGCAAGAAATGGCGCCAAGCCTGGGCGATGCCCACTGGAATGACGATATAGAGCACCACCGAGGTGAGCAGGGTGTCCCAGGGCACGACGATGGCGGACAGCCCCAACAGCAGCCCGACGATGGGCGCGAAGGCGAAGACCATGATGGTGTCGTTGAGCGCCACCTGGGACAGGGTGAAGTAGGGATCGCCATCGGACAGGCGGCTCCAGACGAAGACCATGGCGGTGCAGGGCGCCGCGGCCAGTAGGATCAGCCCCGCCACGTAGCTGTCGAGCTGCTCCGCCGGCAGCCAGGGGGCGAAGACCTGGCGGATGAACAACCAGGCCAGCAGGGCCATGGAGAAGGGCTTGACCGCCCAGTTGATGACCAGGGTAACGCCGATGCCCTTCCAGTGGGCCCTGACCTGGTGAAGGGCGCCGAAGTCGATCTTCATCAGCATGGGGATGATCATGATCCAGATAAGCACCCCCACCGGCAGATTCACCTGGGCCACCTCCAGTCGCCCCAGGAACTGGAAGGGGGCGGGGAAGCCCTGCCCCAGCCCGATGCCGACGAGGATGCACAGGGCCACCCACAGGGTCAGCCAACGCTCGAACAGGCTCATGGGGGCGCCGGCGGCCTGTTTGCCGGCGATTTCGCACTGGGCGCTCATGCGGTACCTCGGATGTTGGGCCCTAATAGCCGGATAGATCGATAACCGGATAACGACAACCGGATAACCGGTTGCCATTGTGTAGCACGATCAGGGCAGGGGTTGCTGGGGCGGTCGGTGCTTGCTGGGCAGTGGCATCGCGGTGTGACAGAAAATACCGCGCTGTGGTGGAAAAAATAAGCGGCGCGGCCCGTCAACCGGGCCACGCCACGCCGGGCCACGCCGGTCTCTCAGGTAGCCGGCTTGACCTCCAGTTCCTCCCCCTTCACCGGTGGTAGCAGGAAGGAGATCAGCGCCGCGGCCAGGACGAAGGCGGTGGACACCCACAGGCAGCCCTCCAGCCCCTGGGTCTGGTAGACCCAGCCCGACAGCACCGTGCCTGTCAGACGCCCGGCGGCATTGGCCATGTAGTAGAAGCCGACGTTCATGGCCACCTTGTCCTGATCCGAATAGGCCAGGATCAGATAGGAATGGACGGCGGAATTGATGGCGAAGACGGCGCCAAAGGCGAAGAGGCCAATGATCAGCGACAGGGCCGGGTCCAGGCCCGCCATCAGCGCCAGGGCGATGCCAGCGGGAAAGACCGCCAGCAGCAAGGCCCAGTTGCGCGCGCTTTTACCCTGGGGACCGCGCCCGCCGTGGCCCTTCTTCAGCAGGGCCGGGGCCCCGGCCTGGACGAAGCCGTAGGCCACCACCCACAGGGCCAGGAAGCCGCCCACCTCCAGGTGGTTCCAGCCGGTGACCGAGGCCAGGAACACCGGCAGGCCGACCACGAACCAGACATCCCGCGAGCCGAAGAGGAAGAACCGCGCCCCGGAGAGGATGTTGATCTCCCGCGTCTTGGAGAAGATCTGGCTGATCTTGGCCTTGGCCTTGCTGGTGCCGAGCCCCGACGGCAGGGCCCAGGCGACATAGGCGTAGATGATAAACAGCCCCGCCGCCATGCTGATCAGGGCCCAGCGGAAGCCGATGGTGAACAGCAGCAGGCCGCCGAGGAAGAAGCCCACCCCCTTGAGGGTGTTCTTCGAGCCGGTGAGGATGGCGACATACTTGAACAGCCGCGTCTCGGCGTCCGCCCCCTTGGGCACCACCGTCTTGACGCTGGATTTGGCGCTCATCTTGTTCAGGTCCTTGGCGATGCCGGACAGGGCCATGGCGGTCATGACATAGCCCACCGTCAGCCAGGCCGGGTCCACCGCCAGCATGGCCAGGGCGAAGACCTGCAGGAAACCGCCGGCGATCATGGTGCGGTTGAGCCCCAGGTGGGAGGCGATCCAGCCCCCCAGGCCGTTGGTGATGATGCCGAAGACCTCGTAGAAGAGGAACAGGAAGGCGATCTCCAGGGGGCTGAAGCCCTGATTGTGGAAATGCAGGACCACCAGCATGTGGATGGCCCCGTCCGTCAGGGTAAAGCCCCAGTAAGCGCCGGTGACGACCAGATAGGTGCGCAGCGCGGCGTCCATGGTCACATCATCCGCGCCAGCTTGCGGGTGATGTCCATCATGCGGCTGACGTAGCCCCACTCGTTGTCGTACCAGGCGTAGACCTTCACCTGGGTGTTATCAACGACCAGGGTAGAGAGGGCGTCGACGATGGAGGAACGGTTGTCACCCTTGTAGTCGCAGGACACCAGGGGCCGCTCTTCGTAGCCGAGGATGCCCTTGAGTTCCCCTTCCGCCGCGGCCTTGAAGTAGCCGTTGACCTCTTCAGCCGTCACCGGGCGCGCCGCCTCGAAGACGAAGTCGGTCAGGGAAGCGTTGAGGAGGGCGACGCGTACCGCATGGCCGTTGAGCTTGCCGGTCAGCTCCGGAAAGATCTTGGTGATGGCCTTGGCCGAGCCAGTGGTGGTGGGGATCAGGGACTCGCCCAGGGCCCGCGCCCGCCGCAGGTCCTTGTGACCCTTGTCGACGATGGTCTGGGTGTTGGTGATGTCATGGATGGTGGTCATGCTGCCGCGCAGGATACCGATCTTCTCGTGCATGACCTTGACCACCGGCGCCAGGCAGTTGGTGGTGCAGGAGGCGGCGGTGACGATCTGGTGGACGGCCGGGTCGTACAGATGGTCGTTGACGCCGTAGACCAGGTTCAGGGCCGGCTCGGGGACCGGGGTGGAGACCACTACTTTTTTGACGCCCTGGTCGAAATAGGGCTGGAGATCCGCGGCGGTCTTGAAGCGGCCGGAGCACTCGACGACGATGTCGATACCCTTGGCGCCCCAATCGACCTCGGCGATGCCGGCGGCCATGCTGAAGCCGACTTCCCGGCCGGCGACGATCAGGGCGTCGGGCCGGGAGCCGATCTGGTCCCTGTGCCAGCGGCCGTGGACCGAGTCGAACTCCAGGAGGTGGGCCTGGCAGGCGGCGTCCCCCTTGATTTCGTTGACGTGGACGATGTCATACTCCGGGCTGCCCCAGCCGGCGCGAAAGCCCAGTTTGCCCATGCGGCCGAAGCCGTTGATGCCGACGCGAATAGCCATGCTCGTTCCTCCAGGGGATGGGTTAATATCTTGTGCCAGAAATATACGTGTGGTCGAATATTCAGGCAAGCCTTTTTTGGACCCGGTGGTCGCACCCTGAACCCTGAACCCTGATGCCTGGTTTCAGGCCGTACGGATGAGGAGGGTAGCGGCGGGGGGCCTGGCCAGTAGCCGCCAGGTATCTTCCCCCAAGCGATATCCGACCCTGCTAACCTAAGGCCACCGTGCCGCCTTTGATTCGGAGACTGACCCATGATTGTAACCCCTCCCACCGCCAAGACCCCCGCTGCCCAGGAGCGGCTTCACTCGACTCAGGACGACCTGGGCCCGGATGGCGGGATGCACGGCGTTCAACCAGGGGACTTGCCGGTAGGGGATTCCCGGGCGCGGGATCCGGTGGCCGCCGATGAGATCCGCCGTCAGGTGCGCGCCGATTACACCCTGGTCGTCCAAGCCGGCGGCAGTTCCGGCTGCTGTGGTCCATCCCCTAGTTGCTGCGGCGAGGCCCCGACGGTCAGCATCCAGACCCTGTCCTCCCTGCGCCTGGGCTACAGCCAGGCCGAACTGGACCTGATGCCCGAAGGGGCCAACCTGGGCCTGGGGTGCGGTAATCCGGGCGCCATCGCCGCCCTGCAACCTGGCGAGGTGGTGGCCGACCTCGGCGCCGGCGCCGGCATCGACGCCTTCCTGGCCGCCCGGGCGGTGGGGCCGACCGGGCGTGTCATTGGCGTCGACATGACCCCGGAGATGGTCAGCACGGCGCGGCGCAACGCCGCCGCCAGCGGCTTCGACAACGTGGAATTCCGCCTCGGGGAAATCGAGCATCTGCCGCTGGGCGATGCGACGGTGGACGTGATCCTGTCCAATTGCGTCATCAATCTGTCCCCCAACAAGCCCCAGGTATTCCGCGAGGCCTTTCGTATCCTCAGGCCCGGCGGCCGCCTGGCCCTCTCCGACGTGGTGGCCACCGCCGACCTCCCAACCGAATGGCGCGATGACCCCGTCCTGCACTCCGGGTGCATGGCCGGCGCGGCCAAGATCGCGGACCTGGAGGCCATGCTGGCGGCGGCGGGCTTCAGCCAGATCGCCATCCTGCCCAAGGATGAGTCCAAGGCATTCATCCGTGACTGGGCGCCAGGACGGGGTGTCGAGGAGTATCTGGTGTCGGCCACCATTGAGGCGACAAAACCGGCATTCATGAATCGGGCGGCCATTGATCAGGCAGCCAGTGATGGGGCGGATCGAGGCTCGGGTGAGTAGCCGCTATGTACACCCTATGGACTGTCATTTCAGGCAGACTGAAGTCAACTGTAGACGTTTTTAAACATCAAGTTATCAGCGGAAAACCGTCTGTGAGTCCAGTGGGTCTGCGACTGGCTCTCGGTCACTTGGGCTGATATTAGAAGTCCACCATGGCCTGGCTCTATCTGTTTGCTGCGGGGGTCTTCGAGTGGGGCTGGCCCGTGGGTCTGAAATACGGCTGGACCGCGGAGGGCCTGCGCTGGGGCTGGATTGGTTTCGCCATCCTGTGCATGGTCGGTAGCGGTGCCCTTCTATTGCTCGCCCAACGCGGCATTCCCATGGGCACGGCTTACGCCATCTGGACCGGCATCGGCGCGGCGGGCACTTTTCTCATCGGCATCTGGCTCTTCGGGGAAGCAGCTAGCCTGGCGCGGTTCTTCTTTGTCGGCCTGATCCTCATCGGTATCCTGGGGCTGCGGATGACATCGCCAGCTTAGGGCTTCCTCATGGCCGCCGTGGTTGGTTCTGACGGATGGCGCGAGTTCTATATGCCCCTCAATCTGACCTCTGGCCAGTCACTGGCCACGGGACTGCTAAACTTGATGCTGCGACAACCACAACCCGGAGCACCCCTTGGGAGCCTTTCATCTTCTGGGGTGTGGATGCCTCACCTCATGACAGTTAGCCCAAAGATATCCCGGAGTGTCGCATGAGCCATCCCCGCCTGAGCCCCGAGTCCGGTCCCTTCCGTGCCGACCAGTTGCGCGACGGGGACCGCTACGAGCTCTCCCACGGCCATCCCATCTACTGCGCCCCGGCGCGCCGCGAGCATGCCGCTCCCAACATCGCCGGCGCCACGGTCATCGACACGGACCCCGAGGTCGCCTGGGCCGGGGTGGACGCCGGCTTCAGCCCCGAGCCCGGCACCCTGCGCGCCCCCGATGTCGCCGTCGCCGCCCCGACGGATTCCAGTCCTACCGCCACCGGCTGGCTTACCACCGCCCCGCCCCTGGCGGTGGAATATGCCGGTCAGGGCCAGGACGAGGCCGACCTGCGCGTCAAGATCGCCGAATTGCTGGAGGCGGGCACCCGCTTTGTCTGGGTGGTGCGGCTCAGGGGGCCCCAGCGGGTGGAGGTCCACCGCCCCGACGGCCCGATGCGTATCTTCACCGCCGGCGAGGTGCTGGAGGCCCCCGGCATCCTGCGCAACCCCGTCCCGGTGCGCGCCCTCTTCGACCGGGAGACCGCCCACGAGGTGGTGCTGCGTAACCTCCTGCAACGGCGCGGCTATGACAGTCTCAGCGCCGTGCGTGAGGAGGGTCTGGAACAGGGCCGTCAAGCGGGCGAAGCAGCCGTGCTGCTACGCCAGATCACCCTCAAATTCGGCCCCCCCGACGTTGCTGTCCGACAACGGATCGAGACCGCTGACGTCGACACCCTGCTGCGCTGGTCTGAACGGATTCTCACCGCTCAGCATCTTGAGGAAGTCCTCGATCATTCCCCCCACGGGTAAGATCACCCAGCGCCCTCCTCCCGGGGCATCAGCCGGTGAATCCCCCAGCTCAGCCCAACGGCCAGGCCAAGTAGGGCCAGGGCCGCGGGCAGGGCGAGCAGCGGGGCGCTAGTCAGGGCATAGGCTAGGTTCGCCATCCAGTTCACGGCTGGCACGCAGCTTATCAAGCTGGCTCTTCATCGCCCGGCAACTGGCGCAACTGTCCATGCCGAACTCCATCTGCGCAACGTCATGGGAGGCTGGCGTTCACCGGGCGTAGGTCTGATCCAGGTAATCCAGATGCACCGGCATCTTCAGGGCGTGGGGGCGCAGGCCCTGGACCTGGCGCACGACCTCCTCCCGGTCCATGCCCGCCTCTAGCAGGAGGATGGCGGCCATGAAGCCAGTGCGTCCAGAACCGCCGCGACAGTGGATGGCGACGGTGCCCTGCTGCTTCAGCAGCGACAGGAGGGTCTGCTTCTGAGCGGCAAAGGCGGTGGCAAAGCGTTCATCCGGGGCGTGATCGTCCTCCACCGGCAGATGAAACCACTGGATGTCCAGAGTGGCGCATTGCTCGGGTAGGGACTCGGCGGCGAATCTGGCCAGCTCGTCCTCTGGCATGAGGGTGATCAGGGCCTGGGCGCCGGCGTCCTTGAGGGTGGCCACCGCCTCGGCCACGGTCGTGTCCTTGGTGCCGGGGCAGGGGGTGAAGATCAGGGTGCCACCGCTGGCCAGGTTCAGTTTGTCATAAGGGTGGGGCATGAGGGGTTCTCTGTGACAGGGGGTGTGAAAGGGTAAGGGCAGAGCGCGTGGGCGCAGGGTGCTTGGGGAAACAAAGGTGCGGTCAGGACAGCATCTCCAGCAGGGTCCGGAGTTCTCGTGCTTGGTTCGCCAGGCGGTTGGCCTCGACGATGACGCTTCCCTGTTTGCAGGCGCGCAGGCGTTGCACGGAGGCGTCGAGCGCCTCGCCGTGCTGGAGAAGCTGGCCTTGTAAGCGGTTGATGCGTTGTAACTTGCTCAGCACGGCTTGGCGCAGCTCCTCCACGGCCGCGTCCCGCGCCGCCGGGCCCGCGGCCTCGTGGAGTTTGCGCAGGGCGGTCGCTTCGCTCATGGCGGCCTTCCACCATTTGACGAAGTTCGTGCGGTGGTCGGCTAGGGTGTTGAGCGATTCCGCCATGGCGTTGATCTCGTCGCGGGCGCCGGGTGCGGTGGGAATGCGCTCGTTCGGGCTTTCGTGGGTCAGGCGGTCAAGGAGGCCGGCCATCTGCCTCACCGGGCGGACGATGCCCCGGGTAAGGAAGAGGGTGAAAAGGATACCCAGGATGACGGCACCCAACACCACCAGCAGATTAATCCGTTCCTGGCGGGCGGTGGCCGCGGTCAGGCGGGTGGACTCGGCCGCTAGGTCCTGGCTGGCCTGGTCCAGATGCAGGCGCGACAGGGGCGCGAAGTCCGTGGCGGCTTGATTGATGGCCTGGGTCAGGGTCGCGACCTGGTCATTCTGCGCCACCAGGGCGAGAAAATGGTGCTCGTAGTTATCCAGCAGGCCGTAGAGCTGCGCCTGGTCCTCGGCGTGGATGGCGGAGGCGGCAATCTGTCCCCGGATCTTGCCGACCAGTTCCTGGACCTCCTGGACGTAGCCAACATCACCGCGCATCAGGTAGTCCTTTTCGCGGCGCCGCATCTGCAGAATGGTGGTTTCCAGTCCAGGGACATAGTTGGCGGCGAGGATGGCCTCCAGACGGTGGCTAGCATCGCGGAAGGGGCCCTTGCCACCAGGGACCTCGTTGCCCGCCGCCAGGGTGCGGGCATAGTCCTCGAAAGTGGTGGCATAGATATCCAGTTCCGCAAGCAGGGCCTGGCGCACCTCGGGATAAAACTCGGTGCTGGCGGTCAGGTCCCGGAAGCGGTCGATGAGGTTGCGGACGCGCTCGGCATATTGCGTCTCGCCACGCAACAGCAGGTCCTTCTCTGACCGCCGGATCTGCAGCAGGGTCACATAGAGTTCGCCGGCGTTGAAGTTGCGGGAGCGCTGTTGGAGTTCGTGGACCGCGCGGCGAAAGGTCCCCTGCTGGCCGCTGTCCTCATCCAGTCCCTTGATCCGCCAGACCTCGATGAGTTCGGCGAGATTATCCAGGTAACGGCTGGCCAGCGGGCTCATGGTCTGGGCGGTGGTGACCAGATCCTCATCGGCGGCGAGGCCCCGAATCTGCTGGAGCAACTGCTGGGCTTCACGCCGCGCTTGGGTGGCATCGGCCTCATGGTGCTGGAGGAGGAACCGGGACTCCGCCAGGCGGGCCTGGTTGAAATGATTCTGGATAGCGAGGGCCCGGTCGACCCGGGTTACGAACAGGGATTGGAGTTGTTCGTAACCGGCGACCAGCGCTGCCTGGCCCTGGTGATACTGCCAGATGGCCGCCAGGTAGAGGAGGCCGACCAAGGCGAAGCCGAGACCGAGTTTCTCACCGATACGCAAACGGCTGGCGAAGTTGTCCATCGTTACCCCGGGAATGAGCAGTGGTTGGGCATGAGGGTCAGCCAACGAGTCTGTCAGGTCTACAGCCAACCCGATCAACGCAAAAAAGAGGGTCCTTTGCCGGCGACATCGTGCCGGGCACTTACTCAGTCTCTCCAGCAGGTGCTGGTGTGCCAAGACGCTGGAGCAGATCCGCGACCCGGAGACGAATGTCATCCCGGCTGGCACGGAACACGGCCAGGGTTTCCTCCTCGTTACCACTGGCCTTGGCAGGGTCTGGCAGGGGCCAATGCTCCTTGCGGGTACCGGGAGGCAGGAGGGGACAGGTCTCCTCGGCATCGCCGCAGACGGTGATGACCAGATCGGCCCACTGAAGGTGGTCGTTGGACAACTCCTTGGAGGCTTGTCCGGCGATGTCCACGCCAGCCTCGGCCATGACGGCGATGGCCCGCGGGTTCTGGCCCTGGGGCCTGAGACCCGCGGATTGGGCGGCAACGCGGCCCGCGCTCAGGGCCCGCAGCCAGCCCTCGGCCATCTGCGAGCGGCAGGAGTTGCCGGAGCAGACAAATAAGACTTTGGTTATCATGATGTTGCCTCTAACCAATGGCTGCCGGGGCTGACAGAAAGCACATGGCGTGGGAAAGCGATCAGGTGGTGGGAGCCGATGTTCATGGTCGTGTCCGCTGCTCCAGTGGAGGTATCTATATCCAGTTAGACAAATATACGAATGAGCGCATGCCAGGGCAAGCGCTTATTCGTGCCACCCGATTGGTGGCCGCGCCATGCCCTTTCTACCCCCCCCCCCAAGTAAGCAGATCCCCTGCCGTGGTCGTCCACCGCCGCTACCCTGTCGTCGGCCGGAGGGCTGCTAAACTTGACTTTGCGGCATCCATTACCCGGAGGACATGATGGCTAGCAATTTCAAAGAAGCCCTGGAGACCCTGGTCAACCAGCGGATCGCGGCGGGGGAGGATCCTCAGGACTTGTTCGAGGAACTCATGCACGAGGCCAATCTCGTCTTCGGTCATTACAACCTGGAGTATGAAATCGGCCTCTTCACCAAAGGGGAGAAAAAAGACTAGACCCGTTCCAGCCCCCGGAAACCAGGTTGCATCCTGGTCCGGGGGCATGTTGCCGCCTTGTTTTAGAGCGCGAACTCCTCGTCGTAGGGCTGGTCCCCCGTGACCACCGGCAGGGTGAAGGCGCGGTCCCAGACCCCCCAGCCGCCATCCACCAGCCGGATGTCCCGGTAGCCCAGGGCCTGCAGTTGCAGCCAGCCCAGGCTCATGCGAAAGCCGTCGTGGCAGTAGAGGTACACCGTCTTGTCCCTTGGCACGGCCTGGTAGAGCGCGGCCAATTCACCCTCGTCCCGCCACTTCTGGGTTAGTGGGTCGGTGCCGTCCAGGGAGACGACGTTGATGGCTCCGGGGATATGGCCGCCCTGCACCGAATGGCGGATGGTCTCGCCGCTATACATGTCGGCGGGGCGAGCGTCCACCAGCACCACGCCGGGGTCGCGGCGGGAGACCACGTCGTCATAGACGTCCGTCCAGCGCACGAAGAGGGCGGGGTCGGCCTCCTGGAGGGTCACGCCGCCGGGGGCGGGCGCCGGGGTCGGCTCCGTGGTCAACTCGTTGAGGCCGCTCCACTCCAGGGCGCCACCGTTGAGGATTTTCACTTGGTCGAGGTTGAAGCCGTGGAGCCGCAACAGGTAGTAAAGGCGGGCGGCCAGGGCGGAGCGGGCATCATCATAGAGGACCAGGGTGGAGTCATCGTTCACCCCCCAGCCGCGCAGGGTCGCCTGGAGGGCATCCCGGGACGGGAAGGCCATGATGGCCGGCCCCTGATTGTCCCCCAGGTCCTTGAATCGTTGCACCTGGATGGCGCCGGGGATGTGGCCGACGGTCAGGTAACGGTGGGGGTGATAGCGCACCTCCAGTACTATGAGCTTGGGATTATTGTCCCGTTCGGCGGCGAGCCAGTCGGCGTCGACCAGAAAGTCCGGAGCCGCCTGGGCGGCGGGGGCGAAGGAGAGGATGGAGAGGAGGACGGGAATCAGTAAACGACTCCCGAGCAGCTGGACCGTGGAAAGGGAACGAAAGGTTCTTGTCATCTGGATCACTCCTCGTGGAAAAAGGCCGCGGGGGGCCTTCAGGTGGTTGCCGCTCGGGGCTGGCAGTCAGTCATATCAGGCGACTCCAGCCGTCCTCAGCTCGGCTGCGGCTCACGCAGCGACTGAGGTGGGCAGGCCGCAAGACATTACTCGCTGTCATTGGTAAGCCTCTGCTTTTTATATACCCCGATCCGCCATAGCCCAAGGCCGAGCATCAGGGACAGTAATAATGTCATGCCGTACTCAAGCCACGGGCGCATGCCTCGCGTCAGCATTGGGTGGCTCAGCCTTCCGCCTTGACCTGATGGGATTGCGGCTGGGGTGGCGTCATGGCCTCCATGCCCATGACGCGGTCCCGGGCCTCGACAGGGATGGCGACATGGCCGGTGGGCAGGCCGTCGGCCGCCAGGCGTTCACGGATGAAGGCCAGGTCCTCCTCGCCCATGATCCGGCCAGCGAACTCCCGGCGAAGGCGTTCGATCTCGGGGTCGACCTCCCCTGTGGTGGCCCTTTCGTTGTCGCCTTCCAGCCTTTCCGCTGTGTTGGCCGGTTCGGTCAGGCTTGCCAAATCGGTCAGCACGGCGATCTCCAGGAGGCGTGCCAGGGCCAGATAGGGGTTGTGGCTGAGGCCGAAACGGATCTCGGCCGCCGCGATGTCCTCGCGGAATGGGCGGACCCAGCGGGCGACGAAACTCTGCAAAAACTCGGCGGCCGATAAGGGCGGGTTAGCCTGGCCTGGCACAAACGTGGAGGCGGACACAGGGGGGGTGGTCTGCCCTTCCGCCGCGGCCATCTCGGCGCCGAGCAGCCAGGCGACAAATTCCAGTTGCACGCTCAGGTGATCCGGCAGGTCCGGAAAGCCTTCATCCTTTTCCAGCCCGCAGCGCTGATAACAGGTTTCCATGGCGCGGACGCTGCCACCGCCAACCGCGCCGTCCAGATAGACGCCGGTGTTGAGGGCGGGGTGACGGTCGCCCGGGACCAGGAAGAGACGGGAATAGGTGACGAGCAGGGATTCGCCGTCCGGAACGGTGGCGATGGCGGCGCGATAGTCGGCCAAGGCGTCCGTCAGGTTATAGCCGCATTCCGCGGCCAGCTCCTGGAGATCCGCGGGCAGTTCCTCGCGCAGCAGGGCCAGGTCCCTGCTGCCAGTAGGTGCCGCAAAGGCTCGGGACAGGCACAGGTAGAATTCCGCCCGGCCAGAAGGATTCGCTATGGGGTTCATCGTATTACCGGCCAATAACTTCTTGGGGTCATTTGGGGGGTCATTTGGGGAGTCTGTGGCCGTCATCCGGTGCACTCTAGTCCGCGGCACTCCCGAATACAAAAAATGGCGAAGACAAAAAAATGGCCAGGCCGCTGGGGGCGGTCTGGCCAGAGGGGGCGCGGTGGCCCCCGACCTTCTTATTCCTCGCCCAGGTGCAGGACCAGTTCGCCGAAGGAGTTGACGATATTGGCCAGGAAGATGGCGACCAGTAACAGCAGCCATTCGGTGGTGGACGGGGCATAGCTCAGGAACTCCGGAGCCCATGAGCCCTTGAACAGGGGTACCAGTTGCCCGCCGATGATGTACTCATAGCGCGACACCAGCAGGGCCACCATCACCAGGAAGGCGGACAGGATCTGGGCCCAGGCCTGGGTGCGGGTGCCGCCATTGAGGAGCAAGAAGAGAGGCAGGAGAAGCCCGATCACTAGCTCGGCGATGAACAGGGGCGAAGCGGCCAACTGCTGCCAGACCTGCAAGCCCTCGGCATTGCCGTAGAGGCCATTGGTCAGCCGCGCCAGCACGAACAGGACCTGGATGAAGATAACCAGGGCGAAGAGGGCCGGCAGGCGGTCATTGAACAGCCGCCGCAGTCCCTGGGGTGAGGTGGACCCCTCTGTCAAGACAGCCCCCCACCCAAAATAAGATATAAAAAGT
>CALMDH010000306.1:0-18552 GCA_937862735.1 uncultured Gammaproteobacteria bacterium | reverse complement strand
GAGGAGCGTGTCCAGCGCCGCCACCAGGCCATCGCCGACGGCACCGATGCCGCCAGGAAATTCATGGGCAACAAAGGCAGCACCGGTCCACGGAAAACCTTGCTGTTTTCCGGCTTGCTGTTTTGCGAGTGCGGCGCCCCCTTCGTCACCCTCAATACGAAGCGCTATGGCTGTTCCGCGGCCCGCTACCGCGGAGCCGCGGTCTGCGCCATGCGGAGCACCGTCGACCGGGAGCGCCTGGAGTTACGCCTGCTGACCACCCTGAGGGAACAGGTCTATAGCCCCAAAGCCATCGAGGAGTACCGCCAGGCCATCCTGGCAGAACTCAAGGCCAAGGCGCGGGAACCCGACACCAAGGACCTGAAGAGCCAACTGGCGGAGATCGATCGGCGGATCGCCAACCTGATCGAAATGGTAGCGAACGGGACGCACAGCCCAGCATTACGCCAGGCCCTGGAACAGGCCGAGTCGCAACGGGCGCGCATCGAAAGTCAGTTACGCCACGCCAGCGGGCTGGCCAAGGTGATACCCTTGCCCCAAGACTTCGCCGCCGCCTTCAAGGAACAGCTTGATCGGCTCGACGCATGGCTGAAGGAAGACGTGGACGCGGCCCGGGAAATCTTGCGGGACCTGATGGGTAAAATCATGATCCGCAAAAAAGAAAACGCCCTGGTAGCCGAAATAACCGGACTTTACCAGGGCGTGTACTCTAGCGATGGTAGCGGGGGCAGGATTTGAACCTACGACCTTCGGGTTATGAGCCCGACGAGCTGCCTGACTGCTCCACCCCGCAATTGACGAGAGAATCTTACAGAGTCATACATCCCCAGGCAAGTGAAAAATTCCTCATGAAAAAATCCACACGGGTTAAAACTGCCGGGACGCAAGACGCGAGGAGTTTAATTCTTTGATTCAACTGATTGATTCAGAGCCTGCAGACGGCAATGATGGCCCTCGGGGGTACTGAGCGTGAGAAGCATGTAAACTAAAGTATACAGGGGAGGATCATTACCATGCTAAACCTAGGTATCGAAACGATCTGCTTCGTCATCGCCAAGACCAGGGAATTTCAGGCAAAAGAGCAGGTGGTCATCCCTGACACGCCCTCGGGCCCAGGGGATGACTGGGCTTTGCAGATCCTTGCTGACCACCGGGACGATCTGACTGTTCAGGAAGTACGTGCCACGATCGCTGATCTTGACCCGGACTTGCAGGCGGAGCTCATCGCTCTGATGTGGCTGGGACGCGGTGACTACGGGCTTGATGAGTGGGATGACGCCTTGGCGGATGCGCTGGATGCCTATGATGAACATGGGAATACGGCTTCTTACCTCCTCTCACATCCCCTGGCGGCCGATTATCTGGAGGAGGGTCTTATCGCCCATGGTTACTCCTGCCAGGACTAAGCCGCCAGGATCATCAGGATCGCCGGGCCTGGGATGATGAACCGCCATATGCCGGGTTGTGGGCGCGGGAAACCGGATGAGTACTTGCATTCCCTGAGACTTAGCCTCATTCTCGGGCGAGTTATCAGGAGGGGCGCTCGTCATCCCCTGACGATGAAAGACGCCTCCGGCTTCCACGCCCACGGCCTCATGATCCCACTCTAGGGCGGAACGCGTTTTTTCCGGGTCCTTGACCTGACCGCCCTCTCCGCCGGCCCTACCCGCAACGTCCCTCCCCGCTTTGTTTTTATCCCCGCTGTTCCGTACGCGGTCTTGTTCAACCTTACCCCACCTGCACGGACATCACCCTTCCGGTCATGCCGGGCAGATGACATGGAGCCTGACTGTTCATAGATGAGTTCCGTAACTAATCTTTCCCCCGCCCTGCATATCAGCGGGGATACCCTCGCCCTTGACCCCAAGATTCGCCATCACATCACCGCTGAGGCCGAACGCCTTCAGCAGCGTTTCTCCGCCGCTGGGATGGCCCTGCGCATTGGTATCAGTGAGGAATTTGATCCGGCCCGTGGCCATCGCGTCCGCTGCGAACTGGACGCCAGACTTCCGGGACGGCGCCAGTTCATGGTGCGCGAGGCGCACAAGGAGGCCTTGACGGCGATTTCCAGCGTTTTCGCTGGCGCCCGCAAACAGCTCCGCCGCCTGACGACCCGCCGCCTTGGCGAGTCACTCAGCTCGTCAGCGACATCAACGGGTGAAATGCAGGCTTGCGGCACCTGAGGCCTGAGGTTTGAGGCGCTTCCCCTTATCCGCCCCGACACGACCTCGACCCGAATCACCCCGGCCCGCCCGGAACTAGTCCACGCAACGGTTGGCGTGTTCCCTGGCCTGGTTGCGAGCAGGGCGCGCCCGGCGCCTTTAGCCCCCGTCAATCCTCGTCGGAAAAACGCGCCGTCGCGTAACGGATCAGCATGACCGAGAGCGTCAGCAACAAGATGGAGAGACTGATCGCGACCATGCGCTCATCGGCCATCTCCTTGATGTCGATCGCCAACACCCGCGTCAAGGCCGTGATGGCGATATAGAGCAGAAACCTCACGGGCAGGCGCTTGGTTTTGAAATAGATTCCAACCATGGCCCCCAATTCGAGATAGATGAAGAGCAGCAGAATGTCCTTCACCGAGGGGCCAGCCTCCCTGAAGATCAGCAGGATCTCCACGATCGTAGCCCAGATGATCATGACGCCAACGACGAACAGCCCCACAAGGTGGAACCAATCCACCAGGTGATTGCCAAGCTGCTCCATGACTTCATAAGTCTTCGAATGAGAGGTTGTTTTCTCTTCCACGGTCTCAGGTAGATAGGTCACGCTGGCTGGTTCTCGCTTGGTACGATCCATGGTTACGGCCGGGATACCCTCCCGACAGCGACAAGCTTAACAAAAACTCACCCGGTGTTAGGTTACCGTGCCGGGTATGGAAACCGCGCGGGCCCCCCCACCTATATCCCTCCTGACCAGGCCCTGCTGGACCCTCAGCCCCGGAGTGATCCTGACCCATGACCGAAGAATCAAGCAAGCATCTACCCATTGAGATCAACCTCCACGCCAAATCCCGTTTGCTGAGCGTCGCCTTTGAAGACGGCTCACGCTTCGAGTTGCCCTGTGAGTATCTGCGGGTCTTCTCCAAGGCGGCCAGCCTGGACGCCTCCATCCTGGGCAAGGAGGGGGTCAGCATCGAGCGTATCGAGCCCCAGGGTCAGTACGCCATCCGCATCGTCTTCACGGATGGCCATGACACGGGGATCTATTCCTGGGATACCCTCTACGCCCTTGGTGTCAACCAGCAAGCAAACTGGGCGGAATACCTCAAGCGCCTGGAGAGCCTCGGCTACCAGCGCCAGGAACCCGAGGGAACCAACCGCCGGGTTCGGCTGCTCTACTTCTCCTGGCTAGCCAGGAAGATGCGCAAGGAGGCTGACGAGGTCACCCTACCGGCGGGGGTAACCGACGTCACCAGCCTCCTGAGCTGGCTGGGCCAACGACGCCAGGGCGCTGAGGTGCTCTTCACCCCCGAGCGCCTACGCGTCACCGTGAACCGGCAATTCGCGGAAGGCTTTACCCGACTGCACGAAGGGGACGAGGTGGGGCTGGTACCCAACTCCCCTACCCCGCCGGCCACCCCGGATCTGATCTGAACGTCTCGGGCCCGTCCAGATTCGGCTCTGAGACGGTCAAAAATCCTCTCGACTGAATCCGGTAAGAGCCCGCAATAGACCTCTCAATTCTGAATCCGTGAATCCTCAATAACCACGCAAGCAAAGGATAACAACAAGATAGCGCGTCTTAGGATAGGCGGAAAGGGTATTTTCCACCAGATCTCAGGCATTGACATTGACCACCAGACGGCCTCGGACCCGCCCGGCCAGCAGTTCCGCCGCGGCGGGAATGGCCCGCGCCAGGGGGATCTCCTCGGTCATGGCCGCCAGCTTGGCGGGGTCCAGGTCGGCAGCCAGACGATTCCAGGCCCGGCTCCGCCGCTCCGTGGGGACCATCACGCTTTCGATGCCATAAAGGGTGACGCCGCGCAGGATGAAAGGGGCCACCGTGGCCGGGAAGTCCATGCCCTGGGCCAGACCACAGGCGGCCACCGCGCCGTTGTAAGCGGTTCCCGCACAGGCATTGGCCAGGGTATGGCTGCCGACGGTGTCCACCACCCCCAGCCAGCGCTCTTTCTGCAGCGGCTTGCCGGGACCACTCAACTCGGCCCGATCAATGACTTCCGCCGCGCCCAGGGCGGTCAGATAGCCGGCCTCCGTCGGCCGTCCTGTGGAGGCGATGACCCGGTAGCCGCGGTCGGCCAGAAGGGCGATGGCGATACTCCCCACCCCGCCGCTGGCCCCGGTGACCAGGACATCGCCCGCCCCGGGCTGGAGCCCATGGCCTTCCAGGGCCAGCACGCACAGCATGGCCGTATAGCCCGCGGTGCCAATCGCCATCGCCTGGCGGCTGGTCAGCCCCGGGGGCAGCGGCACGAGCCAATCCCCGGACAGCCGCGCCTGCTGGGCCAGCCCGCCCCAATGCCGCTCACCCACCCCCCAGCCATTGAGAATGACGGCATCGCCCACTTGCCACGCCGGATGGCTGCTTGCCACCACCTCACCGCAGCAGTCGATGCCAGGGATCATGGGGAAGTGGCGCACCACCGGGGCCTGGCCGGTGATGGCGAGACCATCCTTATAATTGAGGGTGGAGTAGTCGATGCGAATCTGGACGTCGCCCGCGGGGAGTTCGGACTCGTCCAGGGCGCGTACCTGGGCCTGGGTGCGGCCTGCTTCCTGGGTCAGATAAATGGCGTTGAACATGGCAATTTCCTCGCGAAGAGCAGGTTAAGCAATGAATTCAGAGCCGGTAGTCCCGCCGGATAATTGGCGACGGCTATCTGGCTAGGGGGACTGGGCGACGGGAACGGGAAGCTGGCGACAGTGACGGGGGGGTGGCCAACGGCAAGGTCATTCGACCGGTACTCCCAAGAGATCATGCGGGCCGGAGCGGGTGATCTCGACCTCGATGAAATCCCCGGGGTCCAGTTCCCACTCGCCGGGGACGATGACCTTGCCATCGATCTCGGGGGCATCGGCATAGGTCCGGGCGATCACCCGCCCCTCCTGCACCTCATCCACCAGGACGATCTGCCGCTGGCCGACGCGGGCCGCGAGCTTTTCGCGGCTGATCTCGGCCTGGACCGCCATGAAGCGCGCCAGACGCTCCTCGCGCACCCCCTCGGGCACCGGGTCCGGGAGGGCATTGGCGGCGGCGCCCGCCACCGGGGAATAGGCGAAGGCTCCGACCCGGTCCAGGCGGGCCTGGTGGAGGAAATCGAGCAGGGTCTGAAAATCGGCCTCGGTCTCGCCAGGGAAACCGACGATGAAGGTGCTGCGCACCGCCAGGTCCGGGCAGAGGGCCCGCCACCGGGCCAGCCGCTCCAGCACCGCCTCCGCCGCCGCGGGGCGGCGCATGGCCTTGAGGATCGCCGGGCTGGCGTGTTGCAGGGGCATGTCCAGATAGGGCAGGATCAGGCCCTCGGCCATGAGGGGGATGAGCCGGTCCACCTGGGGATAGGGATAGACGTAATGGAGACGAATCCAGGCCTGATGCTCCCCCAGCCGCCGGGCCAGGGTCTCGATATCGGTGCGCAGGGGCTGCCCACGCCAGATATCGGTGCGATAGCGCAGGTCCAGGCCATAGGCGCTGGTATCTTGGGCGATGACCAGGATCTCCCGCACCCCGGCCTCCACCAGGCGCACCGCCTCGTCCAGGACCTCGCCGATGGGGCGGCTGACCAGGTCGCCCCGCAGGCTGGGGATGATGCAAAAGGTACAGCGATGGTTGCAGCCTTCCGCGATCTTGAGATAGGCATAATGGCGGGGGGTCAGCTTGATCCCCTGGGGGGGCACCAGGCTGGTGAAGGGGTCATGGGGGGCCGGCACCTGGGCATGGACCGCGGCCATGACCTCGGCAAAGGCCTGGGGACCGGTGACGGCCAGGACCTTGGGATGGGCGTGCCAGACCAGGTCCGCGCGCGCCCCCAGGCAGCCGGTCACCACCACCCGGCCGTTCTCGGCCAGGGCCTCGCCAATGGCCTCCAGGGATTCGGCCACCGCCGCGTCGATGAAGCCGCAGGTATTGACAATCACCAGATCCGCCCCGGCGTAGCTGGGGGAGATGGCGTAGCCCTCCGCCCGCAATTGGGTGAGGATCCGTTCGGAATCGACGGTCGCCTTGGGACAGCCCAGGCTGACGAAACCGATTGCCGGGGCACGGTTGGGGGTGAGGGTGGTCAAGGATGACTCCAGGAATGCCTCCAGGAATGAATGAACTGTTAGTTTAATCGAGACCACATGAGCACGAATCCCCGCGTCACCCAACCCGGTTCACGCATCCGGCTGCATCTCGCCATCCACCTGAGCGATGGCACCGAGGCACTCTCCACCTTCGCCGAGGAACCCCTGGACTTGACCCTGGGCGACGGCACCCTGACCCCCGGCACGGAGGCCCTGCTCCTTGGCCTGGCGGACGGCGCTGCGCACGAGCGCCTGGTCAGCGGGAATGACCTCTTCGATACCTGGCAAGAGGCGAAACTCCATTGGCTGCCGGCCGAGGACTTTCCCGGGGGCGTCCCCGACCCTGGGAGCCTGATGGCCTTCGCGGGCCCATCGGGGGAGGAGATCCCCGCTATCGTCAAGGAAGTTCAGGGCCAGCGGATGCTGGTGGATTTCAATCATCCCCTGTCTGGCCGGATTCTGCGACTGCAATACCACATCCTGGAGGTCGTCGGTCCCGACCCGGGGTCATGACCCACGGCCATGGCCTGGGGTTATGGCATGGAACCGTGACCCCGGGCTCTCCTCTGGTGCTGCGGCTTGGTGCTGTTTCCCTATGCCGTTGGGGTCCCGAGCCACCGGTGTCGAGCCACCGGTTGGCAAACTGCCTTGCCCCCCGTTATCCTGACGGCCATGAACATCCTCCTTGCCAATCCCCGCGGCTTCTGCGCCGGTGTCGATCGCGCCATTGAGATTGTCGAACGGGTCCTGGACATCTTCCCCCCACCCATCTACGTCCGTCACGAGGTGGTCCATAACCGCTTCGTGGTCGAGGGGCTCCGGGCCCGCGGCGCCATTTTCGTCGACGAGGTCGATCAGGTCCCGGACGGCGCCACCCTGATCTTCAGCGCCCACGGCGTCTCCCAGGATGTCCGGGCCGCCGCCGCGGCGCGCCAGTTGCGGGTCTTCGACGCCACCTGTCCCCTGGTCACCAAGGTCCACTTAGAGGTGGCGCGCCACTGCCGGGAGGGCTTGGACGTCCTCCTCATCGGTCACCGCGGTCATCCCGAGGTGGAAGGGACCATGGGCCAATGCCAGGCCCCCGGCGCCATCCATCTGCTGGAGCAGGTCGCGGAGGTGGCGGACATCCAGGTGCGCGATCCGGCGCGGGTGGCCTACGTCACCCAAACCACCCTGTCCATGGATGATACCGAAAACATCGTCACCGCCTTGCGTGCCCGCTTCCCCCACCTCCAGGGGCCACGTAAGAGCGATATCTGCTACGCCACCCAGAACCGCCAGGACGCCGTCAAGGACCTGGCCCAGCGGTGTGACCTGATCCTGGTGGTCGGCTCCCCCAACAGTTCCAACTCCAATCGCTTGCGGGAACTGGCGGAGAAGCGGGGCAAACCAGCCTACCTCATCGACAGCGCCGAAGACATCCAGACTGACTGGCTGACGGGCGCACCCCAGGTAGGTGTAACCGCCGGGGCCTCCGCCCCCGAGGTCTTGGTGGCGGCCGTCATCGCCCGCTTGCAGGCTTGCGGCGCCACGGCGGTCGTCGAGCAGGACGGCATCCGCGAGCAGGTCGTCTTCGCCTTGCCGCGGGAACTGGCCACCGCAGCGGAACAACCCCTAACCAGCAGTACCCAAGCATGAGTCGCATCCTGGTAATTGGCGGTGGCGCCATTGGCTTGCTGACGGCCCGTGAACTGGCCACCGCCGGCGCCCACGTGACCCTGATCGAAAGGGGTGAAACCGGCCGTGAGTCCTCCTGGGCGGGCGGCGGGATTCTCTCCCCGCTCTATCCCTGGCGCTATGCCGATTCCCTGACCGCCCTGGCGCGCTGGAGCCAGGCTCGTTACACCGACCTGTGCCGTGAGCTACAGATGGCATCCGGGGTCGATCCCGAATGTCTGCCCAGCGGCCTGCTCATCCTTGACCCCGAAGAAAGGGCCGACGCCCTCGCCTGGGCCAAGGCTCATCAGTCGCGCATGGAGCGGATCGAGCCTGCCGACCTGGCCGAGTTGGAGCCGGCCCTCAGCCCCGTGACGGACGGCGCCCTCTGGCTACCGGAGATCGGCCAGGTCCGTAACCCCCGTTTCGCCCGCGCCCTGCGTCGCGCGGTGGAAGCCCGGGTCGAGGTGCGGGAACATGAGGAAGTCAGCGAGTTGCTGGTCACCGCCGGGCGCATTCAGGGCGTCCGCACCCGCCAGGGTATCCTGGAGGCGGACCAGGTCGT
The DNA here is from genome assembly GCA_937862735.1 of uncultured Gammaproteobacteria bacterium. Taxonomy (GTDB): domain Bacteria; phylum Pseudomonadota; class Gammaproteobacteria; order Chromatiales; family Chromatiaceae; genus M0108. The sequence goes on along the minus strand of CALMDH010000306.1, from coordinate 10,086 downwards.
CGTCTGCGCCGGTGCCTGGACGGCGACGCTTCTCGCCCAACTAGGCGCAGCCCCCGCCGTTGAGCCCGTGCGTGGGCAGATGATGGTCTTCCTGACCCAACCCGGTCAGATCCGCCATATCGTCCTCTATCGTGACCGGTACATCATTCCGCGCCAGGATGGCCACGTGCTCATCGGCAGCACCCTGGAGTACACGGGTTTTGACAAGTCCACCACCGCCGAGGCGAAAGAGCAGCTCTACCGCGCCGCCGGCACCCTCTTCCCCCTGCTCCTGCACAGTCCCATCGAGCATCATTGGGCCGGCCTGCGCCCTGGCTCGCCGAATGGCATCCCCTACATCGGCGCCCACCCCCAGGTTGAGGGGCTCTATTTCAACGCCGGCCATTTCCGCAATGGAGTGGTCACCGGCCCCGCCTCCGCCCGGCTGGTCGCCGACCTCATGCTCAAGCGTCCGCCCATTCTCGACCCGACCCCCTATGCCCTCCACGCTCAGCGCTAGCAGCTCCACCAACCCGAGCCCCAAGCCAAACCAAGCCGACCGACCCAAGCTGATCCAAGCTGACCCGACTCAAAGCTGACCCCCAAGCTGACCCTTGTCGACGCCTGGGGTCTTCCCTATACTGCCGCGTCGTCTTAGCCGATATAGCTCAGCTGGTAGAGCAACTGATTCGTAATCAGTAGGTCAACGGTTCGAATCCGTTTATCGGCTCCAAAACAAGGGCTTAGACCTGAGGTCTAGGCCCTTCTTATTTTCCAGGGGCGGTTTGGTTGCTTTCGCGCTTTTCCTGCGAGGAGTATGCTTAGCTCAGGTAAGGTTACACGACTGCCTGCCGACAGTCCGTGTGACCTCCCGGGTGACCCTAAACTCATGTGGAGAGCCGATATGATCTACGCGCGGATGTATACAACCGAACAACAGGCCCTGGATGCCGTGGAAAAGCTCAGGGAGGAGGGTTTTCCCACGGACACCATCTTCACCCTGATACCGGGCGGAGAGGGTGATAAGGCCCTGGCCGACAAAGTCCGGACCGGGATCAAGGCCGGATTCATCCCGGAGAGCGAGGGCCGTATCTACGCGCGCTGCATGGAATTGGGTCGCTCCCTGGTCTTCATCCGCGTTGCCTTCGGCTATGGTCTGATCGCCACGGAAATCCTGGACAGTTGCGACCCCGTCGATACCCACCACCTGCCCGAGCCAGGCGATGGTTTCAGTTCCACCCCGCTGTCGGCGGTCTTGGGTATGCCGGTGATCAAGTCTGATCAACCTGACCCCCTGTCATCCTTGTTCGGCTTTCCCTCCCTGAAGAGCAGTTCCGCCTTCAGCTTCGCCTCTGGCTCCCTGCTCAGCGATAAGGCGACCCCCCTCTCCTCCATGTTTGGGCTCAAGACCCTGATCAGCCAAGGCCAATCCAGTAACAGCAGTTTCGGCATGCCCTTGCTGTCACGCAATCCGGCCCCCTTCTCCTCCCTGCTGGGTCTCCCCCTGCTATCTAATTCCTGACCGCTAAGGTCGCGGCCCTGAGCCGTCGCCCCCGGGTGTCAATTCAACTTTACACCCAGGGGCGACGTTTTCTGTTGACAATTTCCACGGGCGTTCTTAGGATTCCACATAGGGTGTATGCGGCCTCATGCTGGCGTGAGGCTGATCATTGCTCCTGACGGTTGGATCGGCAAGGACCCCGCCTTGTCCCGTGGTCACCTGGAAACGGCCTTCCGGCGCGGGCGCACCCTGCCGCTACGGCGATTTCTCCCCCCGCAAACTCTTCTGGAGAGCCATCATGACCTACGTACGTATGTACGAAACCGAACAGCAGGCCCGCGACGCCGTCAGGAAACTCATGGAGGCCGGTTTCCCTGATGACACCATTCTCCTGGTGACGCCGGGCAGCGGAGGCACCGCCGGCTCGATCGAAGGCATCTCGGCCGCCATCTCAGCGGGTTTCGCCCTGGGCGGAAATGCCTCGGCCTACGCGCAAGGGGTGCAACGCGGTCGCTCTCTGGTGGTGGTGCGCGCCGCCTTCGGTTTTGGCCAGGAAGCGGTCAACATCCTGGAAAGCTGCGGACCCGTGGAGACCGAGACCCTCCCCGAACCCGAGCTCCCCAAAAAGCGTTATCAGCCCGCCCCCTTCTCGGACTTCATGGGTTTCCCCCTGCTGTCGAGTTCTCAGGCCGGTAAGTGCGACGCGGTGGGGCTCATGTCCGGCGCAACCATGACCAACTCCTTTGGTTATCGCTTGCTAAGCGACAAGGCGGCCCCCCTGTCCTCGCTCTTCGGCCTGCAGCTCCTGTCGCGGGGCGCGGAGATGGGTAAAGAGAGCTTCGGCATGCCCCTGCTGATGGACGACGCCGCCCCCCTCTCCTCAATGTTTGGTCTGCCCCTGCTGACCAGCAAGCGTTGATTCGCCCGACCTGGAGCTCTGACCGGACCCGGTGGAGCATCCAGGCTCTGACCCCACGCGATTTGCCCTGACCACCCCTGGATACCGAAGAAGGCCTGGGTCTTGTCGCGTCGATCTTGCCCATCGTGTCAACAAAAATTGACACTCTATATAGACAGCTCTTGTTGACAAGTCGGTCCGAGGGCAGTAGGATGCATCTCAGGGGCGAAAGAGGCATCCCTTCACCGAGAGGCCGTTCATGCTCCTACGGCTTGGCCAGGCTGTCCCAACAGCCGTGTCCCGCGCCACCCAGGGGTCAGAAGTTCCCGCGTAGCGCGGCAAGGAGCAACCCACCGTGCGGGGTTCGCACGACACCGAGGTTAGCAAAACCTCTCAATGTCTTCGGAGAAAGCATATGGCAACTGACCTGAACGATCCGGACCGGGTGTGGCCAACCGGACTGACGATTAAGGAATCTGAGGAACTGCACAAGCACGTCATTGACGGTGCTCGTGTTTTCTTCGTGATCGCGTTGATCGCGCACGTTCTTGCCGCGATTCTGACCCCCTGGCTGGGATGAGGAGATAATCATGAACCAAGGTCGCATTTGGTGTGTCGTTAAGCCCACGGTTGGTTTGCCCCTGTTCCTGGGCTCGGTCGCGGTGATCGCCCTGCTCGTTCATTACTCGGTCCTGAGCCATACCACCTGGTTTGCCAAGTATTGGGGCGGTTAATCGTCCAGCCTCTCTTGCGAGAGACATACTGGTGGGTCGGGATTATCTAATCCCGACCCATTTTTGTTATTGAGGTTGGCACCGGATTGAAGCGCCTCGGGCTCAAACTGATGACAGCGTGGGTTGCCCTTGGCCCGCGTTTCCTCCCTTTTGCCGACGTCGCCACCCCGGATCTCCCCCTCCGGCGGCTTCTGCGGCTCTCCCTGTTTCAGGTCTCCGTCGGCATGGCTTTGGTCCTGCTGGTCGGGACCCTCAATCGCGTGATGATCGTCGAGCTGAACGTGCCCGCCTCCCTGGTTGGCATCATGCTCGCCCTGCCCTTGATCTTCGCCCCCTTTCGCGCCCTGATCGGCTACCGTTCTGATACCCATCGCTGCGAGTTGGGCTGGCGCCGGGTCCCCTTCATCTGGAACGGCACCCTACTGCAATTCGGTGGTTTTGCCATCATGCCCTTCGCCCTCTTGGTGCTGGCGGGCAAGATGGAGGCGGCGAATGCCCCGCTGTGGATCGGCCTGGTCTCCGCCGGCCTGGCCTTCCTGCTCGTCGGGGCGGGGGTGCATGTCGTCCAGACGGCCGGTCTCGCCCTGGCGACGGACCTGACGCCGCCGGAATCCCACCCGCGGGTGGTGGGACTAATGTACGTCATGCTGCTCCTGGGCATGATCGCCAGCGCGCTCATCTATGGCGCCCTCCTGGCCAATTTCTCCCCAGGCCGCCTGATTCAGGTGATCCAGGGTTCCGCAGTGGTGACCGTCCTCCTGAACTTCGTCGCGATGTGGAAACAGGAGACGCGACGCCCGCGCCATGGCGCCCCCCTACCCCCGGCCGATCCCAGTTTCAGTGAGTCCTGGGCCAGCTTTTGCCAGGGCGAGCACGCCGTGCGCCGCCTGGTTGTCGTCGGTCTGGGGACCATGGCCTTCGGCATGGCCGACATCCTGCTTGAACCCTTTGGCGGCCAAATCCTCAATCTCACTGTCAGTGCGACAACCAAACTGACGGCCCTCCTGGCCGTGGGTGGCTTGATCGGCTTCGGCTTCGCCTCCCACGTCCTCGGTCGCGGCGGCGATCCCTACCGCATGGCGAACGCCGGCGCCCTGATCGGCTTGCCGGCCTTCGCCCTGGTGATCTCCGCCGCGCCCCTGAACACCACCTGGATCTTCCTCATCGGCAATTTTCTTATTGGCTTCGGCGGGGCCCTCTTTGGTCATGGCACCCTGACCGCGACCATGAATCGCGCCCCGCGGAATCAGGCCGGTCTGGCCCTCGGTGCCTGGGGCGCGGTCCAGGCCACCGCCGCCGGCGTCGGCATGGCCCTCAGCGGCACCCTGCGCGATCTGATCAATGCCTTCCTGGGGGCGGGTCCTGGGCCCTGGGGCCTGCCGGGCAGCGCCAATGGGTATCTCAGTGTCTATCTGTTCGAGATCGGCCTGCTGGTGATCACCATCCTCGCCACCCTGCCCTTGATCCGCCGCGCCACCACTCCGGGAGCTGGCGCCACCCTGGAGCCCGCCCTGGCCATGGAGAGCACCCCCTCAACGTCGGTCAGCGCTGACCGTCCTCCCCACTAAACGCTCCTGGGGCGGCGCGCCAGGCCCCTGAATATGAAAGACCTTGCCGCGACTTTTATTTCTAGGGAAATGTTCGACATCAAGCTGACCCCATCGGCCAGGCCCGCCCCCTCTCCGCAAGCCTTCTCCCATGCGGGGCGAGGGGCTCAGGCGTGCCAGTGGCTGCGGCACGGTTCCTAAACCACCTACGAACTTACAAACTTACGAACAGGGACATGGCTATTCTCCCCATCCTGGCCCATCCGGACCCGCGCCTGCGGGAGCACGCCCAGCCTGTCACGGTCTTTGACGAGGAACTGGCCCGGCTCGTCGCCAACCTGAGCGAGACCCTGCGGGTCTCCGGGGGCATCGGCCTGGCCGCCCCGCAGACCGGCGACCGCCGGCGGGTCCTGGTCATCGACCTCTCCGGCGGCGAGTCCCCCCCCGAGGTCTACATCAACCCGGAACTCCAGCCGGGGACCACGCGGTGCCTGGTGGAGGAGAGTTGCCTCTCCGTCCCTGGGGTGGTGGGCAACGTCGTGCGGGCGATCAGCATCCGGGTCCGCGCCCAGGACCCCCAGGGCAATCCCTTCGAACGGGAACTGGAGGGCATGCCCGCCGTCTGTCTGCAGCATGAGGTGGATCATCTGCAGGGCACGCTCTTCATCGACCGCTTGCCTCTTCTGCAACGCCTGCGTCTGCGGTTGCGTCGCGGCCAGTTAGCCAAGTCACCGGCCACCGTCGCCTGACCTTGCATGCCAACTGGCATGGGGCGGCAGGCCATGCCACTGAAAATCAAAGAACTTTCCTGGAGCTTTCACGCCAACCACGCTGATGGGGTTATCATGACCGGTTTTTCCGGTTAGCGATCGAACCCACTATGCTGTATGCGAGTGTTGCCCTTGTCCTGGGTCTGGTGCTCCTGGTCTGGAGCGCGGACCGTTTTGTCGATGGCGCCGCCGCCACGGCGCGACACTTCGGGATGCCGGCCCGCCTGGTCGGGATGGTCATCGTCGGTTTTGGCACCTCCGCCCCGGAGTTGGTAGTTTCCGCCCTGGCCGCCTGGGAGGGTAGTCCCGGCATCGCCCTGGGCAACGCCTATGGCTCCAATATCGCCAATATCGCCCTGATCCTGGGGGTCACGGCGGTCATCAGTCCCATCGCCGTCCACTCCCAGGTCCTGCGTCGGGAGTTACCCATCCTGGCCGCTGTCTCCGCCCTGGCCGCCTGGCAAATCTGGAATGGCTCGATCACGCGCCTGGATGCCTGGACCCTGCTCGCCGTCTTTTCCGGGGTCATGGGGTGGATGACCTGGCAAGGCCTGCGCAAAACGGCGGATGCCCTGGACCAGGAGGTAGAGGCGGAACTGGCCGCCGAACACCTGAGCCCCCGTCAGGCCCTGTTCTGGACCTTCGCCGGCCTGGTGCTGCTGATCCTCAGTTCCCGGTTGCTGGTCTGGGGCGCGGTGGAGATCGCCCATGGCCTGGGGATCAGCGACCTGATCATTGGCCTGACCATCATCGCCGTCGGCACCTCCCTGCCGGAACTCGCCTCGTCCATCGTGGCGGCGCGCAAGAATGAGCACGACCTGGCCCTGGGGAACATCATTGGTTCCAACCTGTTCAACACCCTCGCCGTCGTCGGCATCGCCGGGGTCATCAGCCCCCTGGCCGTGGGCCCCGAGGTCTTCTACCGCGACATCCTGACCATGTCCGCCCTGACCCTGTCGCTGTTCGTCATGGGGCGCGGCTTTTTCGGCCGCCCGGGGCGCATCAGCCAGATCGATGGCGTTCTGCTGCTCCTGGCTTATGGCGCCTACACCTCCTACCTGATGCTGGAGGTCTTTGGCGGTTGAGCTGAAGAGCCGGAGGTCTTTGGTAGCTGAGCCTCAGAACTAAAGCTCCTTGGCGGCTGGAGCCGCGGAGTTGAGGGCCTTTGGCGGCTGAACCTCAATGCTGGAGTTCTTTGGTGGCTGAAGCAGCGGAGTTGAGGGCCATAGGCGGCTGAACCGCGGATGTCGCCTCGGTCATCAGCCAGTCCAGGGCCTCTCGCCACCAGGCCGCCCCCGCCCCGGCGGGCCAGCTATTGTGATCAGCGGTGGGAAAGTACCACTGTCGCTTGGGCTCCGGCAGGGCCGCGAACAGCCGCTGACCCTGGAGGGGGGGGATAATCTGATCCTGGCCAGCGATCAGCACCCCGATGGCGCCGCCATAGCCCTGGAGGGCCGCCCGCGAATCGTAGGCATCGCGCACCAGCCAGCGCGCGGGCAGATACCAATAAAGCGACTGGGCCAGCTCGGGAAGATTGTCCCACGGGGTGATGAGAAAGATCCCCGCCGCGGGGCCCGCCGGATCGCTGCCCACCTGGGCGGCCACGGCGGCCCCCATTGATTCGCCCCAGACCCAGACCGGATCACCAAAAGTCGCCCGGACCTGACGCAGGGTCTCGCGCCCATCCGCCACCAGACTGGCCTCGCTGGGCTGCCCCGGACGTCCGCCGTAGCCGGGATACTCCGCCAACACCACCCGCACCCCCAAGGGTTCGAGGGCGGTCAGATAGTAGACGCGATCGCGGGCGCTGCCCGCGTTGCCGTGAAAGACCAGAACCGTGCCGCGCGGAGGGGTGATGTTCAGGGGCGCGGACGGGGTCACGCCAGAAGCGCTTGGGGTCGCGCCAGTCGCGTTTAGGATGCCGACCAGGGGGCCGGCCGGGGCGTTGATCGGATTCGCACCGGCGTCAACTTTCCCCGGCTGGGCGCGGACATAGCCGCGAAAGGCGGCCCCCTCCCCCTCGGGCCAGATCGCCAGGGCCGGACCCCGCCGGGCGCTCATGTTCGCCGGCGAGGGCGGGCTTGGGTCCGGCCGGTACAACAACTGGTCCTGGCTCAGGGTCATGAAGCCCATCAGCGCCAGATAGCCGACCAGTAGGGGGACCAGCGAGAGGCGCAATAGAAAGAAGCGTGGCGACCATGGGCGCATCGGCGTGACTCGCTTGTGACAAGGCTTTCCAGAAAGGCCACGGCCAGGTCCAGGTTGTGCCGCGCGGACGTGCTCAGCGGGTCGCCCAAGGCGAAGTGAAAGCCCCGGATGCGTAACAGATAACTCGGGGGGGGCTGGCCCAGACCGATGTGGCCGTAGACCCAGAGCAAGGCCCCGGGGCTCATCTCGTGGGTGGTGTAGCTGGGCGTTTGGGCGGGCAGGATTGGCTCAAGCCGATAGGGGGCATCAAGGCTGGCATCCGCGTCCACCAGGAACACCACCTCCCGCCCGACCAGATCCAGGGCGTGCTCCGGTTGGAGCTGAAAATCGGTGAGCAATTCGACCCCTTGCAACAGGCTGCGCTCAGCCGGTGAACCTTCTGCTTGCAGATCCGCCAGACGCTGGATCAGGGCAGGGCCCAGGGCGTCATCGCCTCGGGAGGGATTGCCGTAGCCAAACACCAGCAGGGGCGCCATCGGCAAGTCAAGCCTCTCCCGCGCCCAGCCAAACCCAGGTTTCCAGCGGCACCCGGCAGGTCATGAGCCGCGGGTGCTGACCATCAGGCAACAGGGGAGTCGGTACCTTCCGCAATACGCTCCACCCTACCGTCTGGCCCCTTATAGAGCCGGTCGAGACAGCGCCCCGCCGCGTCGACCAATTCCAATTCCAGTGGCATCTGGCCCATGGCATGGGTCGCGCAGGACAGGCAGGGGTCATAGGCGCGGATGGCGACCTCGATATGGTTGAGCAGCGGTTCGGTTAGCTCCCGGCCATCCAGGTAGTGAGCCGCCACCTGGCGGATACTGGCATTCATGGCCTGGTTGTTGTTGGTGGTGGAGACGATGAGATTGGCCTTGCGCACCAGGCCATCCTCGTCGATCTCATAGTGGTGGAAGAGGGTGCCGCGGGGGGCCTCCACCACGCCGATACCCTTGGGCCGCCGGTCACCGACCACCATCAGGTCATCCCCCAGCAGGTCCGGGTCATGGAGCAGTTCCTTGATAGCCTCGGCGCAATGGAGCAGTTCGATAAGCCGCGCCCAATGGGTGGCCAGGGCCGCCTGGAGCGGGCGCCCCTCCCCCGCGGCGCGAAAGTCCTCGCGCTCCTGCTCCGCCAGGGGGGTGTCGAAGCGCTCGCAGTTATTGACCCGGGCCAGGGGACCGACCCGGTACCAGCCCGCCTCCGGCCCCAGGCTGGCGATGAAGGGAAACTTCATGTAGCTCCAGGGCTTGATCTCCTCCCGCAGAAGTTCGTCATACTGGCGATAATCCTGATGGTCGAAGATCTCGCCACCGTCCGGGTCCCGGGCGCGCAGGCCACCATGGTAGAGCTCGAAGGCCCCGTCCGGGCCGACCAGGCTGAGGGTGTTGGCGTCCACGGCGCCGAAGCGGTAGTGGTAATCGGGGTTGCTCAGAAAGACGCGCTTCATGAGCTGCACCGCGGTCTCGCCCCAGGCGATCATCTGTTCGACATCGGCGAGCAGATAGTCCCGCTCCGCCACCGTCAGGGCCTTGTTGACCCCGCCAGGGATGGCGCCAGTGCCATGGATGCGCTTGCCCGAGGTGACGCGGATCACCTCCTGGCCATACTTACGCAACAGCACCCCCTGCTTGGCGATCTCCGGGTGGTCCTGGATGACGCCGATGATGTTGCGGTGGGCGACGGCATCGTCGAAGCCGAAGAGCAGGTCCGGCGACGACAGGTGGAAGAAGTGCAGGGCGTGGGACTGGAGGGTCTGGCCCAGGTGCATGAGGCGGCGCACCTTCTCCGCCGTGGGCGTGAGCTGGTCCGCACCGACGAGTTGGTCGGTGGCCTTGGCCGCGGCCAGGTGATGACTGACCGGGCAGATGCCGCACAGGCGTTGCACCATCACCGGCAGTTCCCAGTAGGGCCGGCCCTGGATGAACTTCTCGAAGCCGCGGAATTCGACGATGTGCAGACGGGCCTGCTGGATGCGGTTATGGTTGTCCTGCAACAGGGTGACCTTGCCGTGCCCCTCGACCCGGGTCAGGGGATCGATGGCGACGCGCCGGAGGCCGGCGGGCTCGGGGGCCGATTCCAGGCGGGCGACTTCCGGATGGCGGTGCATGGCAATCTCCTCGTGATGAGCGCGGTGGCGCGGGACCGGTCACTCCCGGTCACTGCCGGTAAGGGGGCATGGCAATGGAGGGCAGGCGGCATTTTCGGCGGGGGAAATTGCCTTTCCCGTATGATAGTTTGCCTGAAAGACGCGGGAAAAACTCTTATTTTCAGTATCATGGCGAACCCCCTTAGCGTTAGCCAGCTTACCCACCTCAGTCATAATGCAACTGGGAGTAAGGCAGGCTGATGGGTTGACCCGCCAGCAGTTCGGTCAGGAAGGTCCAGATGGCATCTCCGGAGGGCGGGCAGCCAGGGAGGAAGTAATCGACCTTGACCACCTCGTGGATGGGATGGACCTTGTTCAGCA
>CALMDH010000305.1:0-2575 GCA_937862735.1 uncultured Gammaproteobacteria bacterium | reverse complement strand
TCTACCGGTTGCCCGCCATTAGCGAAAAGCCTGCGATCCGGGCGAGTAGTTACCCAGCAGGTTTCTGGCTTTGGATCGTTTCAGCCGGCCTCGCTGTCCCTGTTTCCGCTGTGACTCATCCGGTGGCGGGCATTCGATTTGCGCCTCGTGAGTGATGTGCCGATACCGGTTTCCGCGGCACGGAGGCGCTGGAGGATCAGTTCACGGACGGGGGCACTAACGGACATGGGGTTCCTTTCGCTTCAGCCGGCAAGCCCCCGGCGATGAGAAACCCTCTTTCGTCCTGGCTGCCCCTCAGAAGTGCCGGATCGGTCCACCGAAGAAGCCGGCCAGGAGGGTCATCACCACTGACGCGACCACCGACAAGATGATGACCGCGGGGATGGCGGCGATCGCTGCCTTGACCATAAAGATCACCATCGACCAGAAGGGCATCTTGATGTCGACGACCGTGACTTCGTTGTTGGTGTAGTTCTCCATGGGACCTCCGTTATTTCAGTCTGACCAAATCGCCACTCCGAATCAGACCGGCAATATGCCCGGTCACCCCGCGGCGGAAATCCTCATCCCGTATCATGACCCCCAGCTCCAGGTTCCGGCTGAAGGCGTCATCGGTCAGGTTGGCGCTGGAAACCAGTACCAGGTCATCGATCACCGCGACCTTGGCGTGCAACTTCCCCGGACGACCCGCCGCATTGCGTCCCCGTTTCTCCACTGGCCAGTAGTACACCTCCGCCTGGCGGGTCAACGGGTCTGGAAAAGCCGCCAAGGCGTCGTAGTTCAACTGCCCCTCGGAAGACCGCTTGAACTCAAGGACCAGGAGCACCTTTACCCCGCGCTGGATAGCCGCGGTCAGGGCCGCGGTGAGCCGCTCGATCTTCACCGCCGCAAAGGTGACCAGCAGGATTTCCCCACACGCTTGAGCGATCAGGTCATAGAGGGCCTGGTCAATCCGCCGCGCGGGGATAGTGGGGGTCGGGCACGGTCCTGACCACAGCAATTCGAGCTGGTGCTCCGCGGTCAACCGCTGGTGGATGGCAGCCGCGGTCTCGATGGCCCACCCCAAGGCTTCCCAAGACATCCGCCCGCTTGCTTGTCGGAACACCTCGCCAGCCAGAAAGGCCAGATCGGCATTGTTCGTGACCGGCAAGCGTTGCCGCAGCACCTGAGGGGGGACATCGGCTGCTTGCTGCTTGCACACCGCGCAGGCCCCGACCAACCAGTTGACCGGGGCCTCCTGGATCAACCGCTCAACAGCGGTGACAAAGGGGTCCTTCACGGTCAGTGGTCAAAAAAGGCCGTGCCCCGCGCGCTGAAGGTATTCACGAGCACGGAGCGATCCAGATACCGGTTCCCCCGCTCACACGACGTTTCCGGGGCAAACTGACAGGCATGGCAGCACGCCCCTTGGATCGTCCTGCCTAGGGTATCCGGCCGATGCTCGGCACACAGCGGATCAGAACCGCACAGACGCATACTCTCCAAGGCCTGTCGCAAATGGCGTCCCAGGGTCAGCGGATCACCCAATTCGACCAAACCGCCCAAGGTACCCTCGCTGTCGGGCGCCGCCGTGTACAGCAGGATGCCCGCCATCGGACCGCCATCCTCCCCAGGCTGACGCGAATACAGACGCTCCCGTACGCTGGCGGCGGTGTAGCCGCAGTCCAGCACAATCTGTCTCATCAAGGCATGCGCTAGCGAGTGCAGCAGGATCAGCCGCATCCCCGGAAAATGCTCGTGGGCCGGTTCCAGCCGGCGCAGGGTACGCCAGGCCTTGTGCGACTCCAAAAACTCATGCTCAAGCTGTCGCACCTCCCGCTTAGCCTGCCAGGCCAACAAGGCCGGCTCGCGGATTCTGAGGAAAATGCCCTCACCACGCACCTCCGACGCCGGCAACCACCGGGGGCTGTCCCGGCTGATTTTCGTCAGGCGGCCATCCCCAAGGGTGGTGGCCTCAGCAAAGTCAGCATTCGACTCGACCCGGGTGAAGCCCAATAGGGCACGGACCTCCCGGATACGTTCCACCAGGACGGTGTCTTCCAGTAAGCCCTCAAAACCGTTGGGGGGCGCCACCCGCTTCAGTTTGAAATCACGATTCTCGGCGGCGCTCTCCGGGTTTGAGAACACCTGCCACTCGGGCATTTTCAGGTCTTCTTCCGGTGCGCTCCCCTGCTGAGCCCCAGAACGCTTCGTCCCGATCGCCGTCCAGATTTCCTCATCCGTGTATTCGGTGAACAGCGGGATCAGCGACTGGAATCGGTGGCTCTTCTTGCGCAGCAGTCGCAGTTCATCCAGGTCTTCCGTGTCCTGCAACTCTGCCCATTGTTCTTCAACCAGCTTGCCCAGCTTATCGACAGCCCGCGGGATGGACAGTGCTGACAAGGCCGTCGGGAACCAGCTATTAGAGGCCCCTAGCAGAATGGTCCTGGCCGGCTCCGCGCAATCCGGTTGGATCAGGCGTAAGTGGGGATGGTGGCCGCGGCAGTGGAATGGGGTATCGATATCAAAGGCATCCGCCATCCCCCCGTGTCAGGATAGAAGTCGCCTCCCTTTGGGAGCTTTTGTGTGAACATTG
>CALMDH010000304.1:0-94154 GCA_937862735.1 uncultured Gammaproteobacteria bacterium | reverse complement strand
GGCTGCGCTTCCTAAACATGGCCGGTTGTGGACGTAAGTATGTGTAAAGGTCAGCTAGATGGCAAGACAAATCCCTGTAATCCAGACATGGCTAAAAGTATGTTCTGAGTTGCAGCCATGCTTTCCGCCCGGAAAGGCACCCACGCAACCACGACCGCTAGCATGGTCAACAACCAGGCAAAGAAACGCCCAACCCGGGTGCCTTGGGTATGTCCGCGGTTGGCCCGCCACTGGCGCCAGGCATGGTTGACGACCAGATAGAAGCCATGCAGCCCGCCCCAGAGGACGAAGGTCCAGCCGGCGCCGTGCCACAGACCGCCGAGCAGCATGGTAATCAGCAGGTTAGTCAGCCGGCGCGCCTCACCCTTACGGCTCCCGCCCAGGGGGATGTAGAGATAGTCCCGCAGAAAACGGGATAAGGTGATGTGCCAGCGCCGCCAGAAGTCGATGATCGAGGTCGCCTTGTAGGGCGAATTGAAATTCAGGGGTAACCGGACCCCGAACATCCGCGCCAGACCGATGGCCATGTCCGAGTAGCCGGAGAAGTCGAAATAGAGTTGGAATGTATAGGCCAGGGCGCCGCCCCAAGCCTCGAAAAAGGTCAGGGTGGTTCCAGCCTGGGCGGCGGCGAACACCGGCGTCGCGTAGACCGCCACGCCATCGGCCAGGACCACCTTCTTGAACAGGCCCAGGGCGAAGATGGTCAGGCCCACCGCCAGGTGCTCGGCCTTGAGCCGGTAGAGGGTTGACCGGGCGAATTGAGGGAGTACCTCGCGGTGATGGACAATGGGGCCAGCGATGAGCTGGGGGAAGAAGACGACAAACAGGGTGTAATGCAGGAAGCTGTATTCGTGGGTCTCGCCCCGGTAGGCGTCGACCAGGTAGGCGATCTGCTGGAAGGTGAAGAAGGAGATCGCCAGCGGCAGGATGATGGTCTCCAGGGTCAGGCCGGAGCCGAACAGGGCGTTGAGGTTGTCAACGAAGAAGTTGGCGTACTTGTAATAGCCCAGCAAGGCCAGGTTGGCGGCGATGCCCGCGACCAGGATGGCCTTGGCCTGGGGGTTGGGACCATTACCGGCGCGGGAACTCAGGGCGACGCCCACGGCATAGTTGAAGAGCATCGAGCCCAGGATCAGGCCGAGGTAGGCAGGGTTCCACCAGCCGTAAAAGAAGAGGGATGCGGCGACGAGCCAGGCCAGGGCCACCTTGTGGCGCCCTTGGGACCCGATCAAGTGGAAGCCCAGCAGGGTGATGGGCAGAAAGACAAAAATGAAGATGTAGCTGTTGAAAAGCATGCGGCCTTGCCCCTAACGGAGAGTCCCAAGCGGTAGTTGTCTATTTCCATTTATTTTTTTATCACCTTATCTCCGCAAAGAAAACCCCCCAAAAATAACGCAGAAATTCCGACAAAATCCGACAAATTCCGACATTCACCCCCTGCTTTTTCCAGGGTCGTCTACACCCTAACCGCCAAGCCATTTAGTTCCCCAGGAAGAGGCCACCGACAGGGATATTGGTCTCAGCCGGGATTGCCTCCCCCCGGCTGAATTCCCGCCATTCAGTGCCGATCAGGGCCTGGATGGGGCGGTACTGGGCCTTATAGGCCATCTTCCGGCAGTCCTGGAGCCAATAACCCAGGTAGAGATAGCGCAGCCCCAGGTGGCGGGCCAGGGCGATCTGACTGAGGATGGCGTAGACCCCCGGGGCCCGCCGACTGAAGTCTGGGTCGAAGCAGGTGTAGACGGCGGACAGGGCCTGGGGCAGGCGATCGGTGACGGCCAGGGCGACCAGGCGCCCACCCAGGCGCAACTCCAGTAGGCGGGTCTCGCCGCCCCAGGGCTGGATGAGGTAGTCCCGATAGCTCCCTGGGGTCAGTTGCTCGGTCATACCGCCATCGGGATGGCGGTGGCGCAGGTAGGCGGCGTAGAGGGCGAAGTGCTCTTCGTGGAAGGCCCGGGGCCGGTCATGGAGGTTGAGGTCGCGATTCAGGTCCAGGTTGCGCCGCTGGGAGCGGTTGAGGGCGAAGCGGCGGACATCCAGACGCACCGGCACGCAGGCCTGGCAGTGGCCGCAGGCGGGGCGGTAGATGAAGCGCCCGGCGCGCCGGTACCCCCGGGCCAGCAGTGACTCGTAGCCCGCGCCGGACAGGGGGGCGTGAGGATCGACGAAGAGGACGCGTTCCTCGCGTCCGGGCAGGTAGGCGCAGGGGCGGCCGGGGGTGAGATAGAGGGGCAGGTGCCGGGCCCCGACCGCCGAGGTCATGGTTCTTCCGGCTCCGGGGACCAGCTTCCGGGCCGGCCGGGCTCGGCGCAGAGGACGTCAAGGAGGGCGGTGAAGGTCATGCGGGGGATCGCCACCGCGCCCATCCGGCCGAGGTGGTCACTGTGCATCTGGCAGTCGATGAGCCCAAAGCCGCGGGCCGCCAGGGTCTGGCAGAGGTGGACCAGGGCGACCTTGGAGGCGTCGGTGGCGCGGCTGAACATGGATTCGCCAAAGAAGGCCCGTCCCAGGGCCACGCCATAGAGGCCGCCGACCAGTTCCCCCTGCCGCCAGACCTCCACCGAATGGGCCCAGCCCAGGCGATGGAGGCGCTCGTAGGCCCGCGCCATCAGGGGCAGGATCCAGGTCCCGTCCCCCTGGCGGCGGGGCGCGGCGCAGCCGGCGACCACCTCGCGGAAGGCCCGGTCCAGGCTGACCCGGAGGTCGCCGCGCCGCAGGGTCTTGGCCAGGCTGCGGGAGACGTGGAGCTGATCCGGGAGCAGGATGGTGCGCGGGTCCGGGGACCACCAGAGGATGGGGTCGCCGGCGTTGAACCAGGGGAAGATACCGTGGCGGTAGGCATTGAGCAGGCGGAGCGGGCTCAGGTCACCGCCCACGGCCAGCAGGCCATTAGGCTCCCGCTCGGCCCGTTCGACGTCGGGGAAGGGGGCCTGGGGATCACGCGGGTCGAGCAGATGCAGCATGAGGTGCGCGCCTGGGCTGGTTGCGACCGGCGGTTCAGGCGCGGGGCGCCAGAGAATCCCGGCGCCGCCGGCGGGGAAAAGCTTCGTCCCAACGGGGAAAAATTTGCCCGTGAGGGCCTGACTGGGTATAAGGCAAGGTTGTCCGGGCCTCCTTGCGGCTCATGCCAAGGGTGGCCTGAAATCATAACACGGGGTGGGACCTGACCCTGGCCAGGCGGGAAGCGGTCCGGCAACCCCGGAGCGGCAGGGCGCAAGCGCGATAACACCAAGATGCACTACAAAGTTTTCTATTATTTCGAGCGTTCCAACGACGCCATCTCCTCCGCCAGCGCCGTGGAGATGAGCGCCCACGACATCCGCCGCCAGCTCCTGGGGCGTTTTCATGGCGAGGACGACTATCTGGGCCTCATCGACGGGCATGACAATGTCCTGCAGATCCTCTGCGAGCCCCGGGCGGAACGTTTCTGGGTGGAACTGCCCGTCGAGGCCGCCAAGGCCTCCTGGGGCCGCTACCTGAACCTGGAGGAACTGGTGGAGCTGGTCGAGACCCTGCCCCCGGTCTTCAACAAGGACAGCCTGCCCGGACTGCAATACAAGCCCTGGTAGCCCTCAAGAACGGTTAGCGTGAAAGTCACGGGAATGTCTTTCATGATCAGGGGCGTGGTCTGCCGCCTCATGACAGTTAGCCCTCAAGAAATCGTTTACCCCCCTGCCTCCTGGTCTGGCAGCGGGAGCACAAGCCGCTGATGCGCTTACTCCCTCCTCCCGCGTGGGGGAGGGTCGGGGAGAGGGGGCGCCACGGTAACGCCCTCAACCGCCTTCCCCAGGGGCCGGCCGAGGCTTGAGGCTGCGCGCCAGGGGGGTGGCGCTGGCCGGGTCCTCGGGCCAGTGGTGCTTGGGATAGCGGCCGCGCATCTCCTTGCGCACCTCGGCGTAGCTGCCGGCCCAGAAGCCGGGCAGGTCACGGGTGAGCTGGATGGGACGGCGCGCCGGGCTGAGCAGTTGCACCAGGAGCGCCACCCGGTCGCCGGCGATGCGCGGGGTCTCCCGGGTGCCCAGCATCTCCTGCAAGGGCACGGCGAGGAGGGGGATGTCGCCGGCCAGATAATCGATCGGGCGCCGGGTGCCGGCGGGGGTGATCAGGTGGGTGGGGGCCTCCTGGTCCAGGCGCTGGCGTTGATGCCAGTCGAGGCCGGCGGCGAGGACAGCGGCCAGGTCCAGGTCCCGGACGGCAGCGAGGCGGCTCTTGCCCGCCAGCCAGGGGCCCAGCCAGTCGGCCAGGTCCGCGGTCAGCCGAGGGAGTGAAAGGTCCGGCCAGCCGGCCTCCGGTTCCAGCCGGCGTAGCAGCGCGACGCGGGCCTGAAACTGACGAGCCTCCGTGCTCCAGGGCAGGGTCTGGTCGGGATTCTCGCTGATCCGCGCTAGCAGCAGTTCCTGGACCGGATCACTGGCCAGGAGAGGCACTGGCCGGGAGCTGAGGGTAAGGGCATCGAAGCGGACGACCTCCTGGGCGGTGGGGGCCTCCCGCGCCGCGTCCCAGGTCAGGAGGCGCTCGCTCCGGAGCTGATGCTCGCCCACGACCAGCAGTTCGTCGGCGGCGATCGCCAGGGCGAGCTGGATCCGGCCCTCGCGCCCGGTGGCGTCGAGGCTGGCGACGACCAGGTAGGGATGCAGGGCCAAAGGATCACCCGCGGGCAGGATGGCCCCCGGGCCCTGGGCCAGGCGGTAACGGCCCTCCCGGTCGTTGCGCCGCTGGGCGACGCGGTCGGGATAGGCGAGGGCGAGGAGGCCGCCGGGGGTGGTGACCCCCGGTCGAGGCTCCCGTGCCAGCCCCTTGAGCAGGCGGTGCAGTTGGGTGGCGGCTCGGTCCACGGCCGCCAGGCGCCGGGGGTCCATGTATTGTTCATCCAGCCTGTTCACCGATGAGGTACCTGGGGCCGGTTGCCGCGCCCCGGGGATGCCCGGTCGCGCCTTGCTGGCGGGGTGGCTATTCTTCATGCCGGTGACGGAGTGCCTCCAGCCCGCCAGGGCAATGAGCCGGGTCTCCAGGTCCGCCGTCACCGGCGCCTCGGGATGGCGGAGGAGGGGGTCACGCTCGCTGAGCAGGGCGCAAAGGTCGACGGCCGTGCCGGTCAGGTGCGCCGGTGCCCCCAGCAGCAGGGCGGCGAGGCGGGGATGGAGCGGCAGGCCGGTCATGGCGCGGCCCAGGCGGGTGATGCGCCTCTCGGCGTCCAGGGCCTCCAGGCGCTGGAGCAGGGCGACGGCCTGCTCCCAGGCCGGACGCGGCGGGGCCTGGAGCCAGTGCAGCTCCGCCGGGTCGCGCACCCCCCACAGGGCCAGTTCCAGGGCCAGGCCGGCGAGGTCGGCCTGGAGGATCTCCGGGGTGCGGTGCGCCGGCCGGCCGACCTCCCGCGCCGGGGTCCAGAGGCGGTAACAGATCCCCGGTCCCAGCCGCCCGGCGCGTCCGGCGCGCTGGTCCGCCGAGGCCAGGGGGATGGGCGTGGTCACCAGGCGGGTCAAGCCGGAGGCGGGGGCGAAGCGGGGCTTGCGGGTCAGACCGCCATCCACCACCGCGCCGATGCCGGGGATGGTGAGGCTGGTCTCGGCCAGGTCCGTCGCCAGGATGATCCGGCGGGGACCGGCCAGGGCTTCGTCCCGCTCCCGGTCGTCTTGGCCCCTGGCCCTCTCAGGCGCTGGTGATCGCCGCAGGACCCGTTCCTGTTCCGCCAGGGACAGGGTGCCGTGGAGGGGGAGGATCTCGACCGCAGGTTGCTCCGCCGGTTCCGCCCGACCCTCCGGGGTCAGCTCTCCGGACAGTCGCGCCTGGAGTTGCCCGATCTCCCGGGCGCCGGGCAGGAAGGCGAGGACATCCCCCGGCTGCGCCACCAGGGCCTGGCGGATGGTGCTGGCCATGGCTGGCAGCCAGTCCGGTCCCGGGTCGCGGTCGGCGTAACGGATCTGGACGGGATGGCTGCGGCCGGCGGCCTGGATGAGGGGGGCGCCACCCAGGAGGTCCGCCAGGGGAGCGGGGTCCAGGGTGGCGGACATGGCCAGGAGGCGCAGGTCGGGGCGCAGGCCGGCGACCACGTCCAGGGTCAGGGCCAGGCCCAGGGCGGCCTCCAGGTTCTGCTCGTGGAACTCGTCGAAGAGGATGGCGCCGACCCCGGCCAGGGTCGGATCGACCTGGATGCGCCGGGTGAGGAGTCCCTCGGTCAGGACCTCGATCCGGGTGCGGGGGCCGATGCGCCGCTCGAAGCGCACCTGGTAGCCGACCGTCTCGCCCAGGGGCTCCCCCAGCAGGTCCGCCATGCGGGCGGCGGTGAGGCGCGCCGCCGCCCGGCGCGGCTCCAGCAGCAGGAGGCGCTGGCCGGCCAGCCAGTCCTCCGCGAGCAGGGCCAGGGGCACGCGGGTGGATTTGCCGGAGCCGGTGGGGGCCTGCAGGAGGGCATGACCGGCGCGCAGGGCGGCGCGGAGTTCGTCCAGGACCGCGTCAACCGGCAGGGGGGCGCGAAGCCCCTCCAGGACTGCGCCAACGGGCAGGGGGCCTGCGCTGAGGGAAGGGGTCACGTCGCGCGGGTAGGGGGTAGCTTCACCAGGCAGGCGCACCCCGCGTGGGCTGTTCGCTTCACTGGGCAGGCGCACCTCGCGGGGCTGGGGGCGTCGGCATCGGCCGGGTGGGGAGTCAAAGGGGCTCCCTTGCGCTGGCCTCCCGGTAGCGCGCGGCGAGGATGTCGATCAGCCCCGGATGGTCCCCGACCAGGCCCGTCAGGTGGACGGCCAGGCGGGGGAATTCCCCCTGGACGGTGGCGCTGATTTCCGCCAGGTCGCCCCCGGGGCCGGCGTGGCGGCCGGCGAAGAGAAACAGGGGCAGGACGAACACCGGGCTCAGGTCATCCTCCCGGCCCAGGCGGCGCAGGACCTCGATCAGCAACTCGCCGTTGAAGTCGTAGCGGGCCCCGGGACGCCGCTCCATGGCCGCCTCTTCCAGGTGGGTGTCACCGGGCAGCCGGGCCTTGAGGTCCGCGGCCAGCCAGCGCCGGGCGGCATTGACCTGGGGGCTGGGGGAGCCGTGGTCGACCATCACCACCCGCCGGGGAGGCCGGCCCGTCGCCCGCGCCGCGCTATTCAGGCGGTCGAGGAGGATGGCCGTCAGCCGGGGTTCCCCCTCGGGCAGGGGGCAGAGGGGCGGCGCCAGCGTCAGGGCGAAGGGGCCGCATTCAGTCCTGAGCTGGGCGGCCAGGGTCGGCACGGCCTCGGTCAGGGCGGCGCTGAGGCCAAAGAAAAGGGGCAGGAGCAGAAAGTCCCGGCTCCCGTCCGTCAGTCGGGCGCGCAGCCAGGGCTCCAGGGTGGCGGCGGGCTGGCCGTCGAGCCGAACCGGGGGTACCTGGTCGGAATGGGCCAGGGAGACCGGCGCCACGGCCTGGCCCAGGTGTTCGGCCAGGCACTCGGCCAGGGCCCGCAGCGCCAGGGTGGACTGGGGGCGTCGGGAGCCGTTGTCCAGAAGCAGGATCTCGGGCACGGGTGGTGACTTGGGTTACTCAGGCCGGGGACATCGCCCCGGCCTGCTCGGATCGGCGGGCGCTACCCGAGGTAACGCCCGCCGGGTCTGGTTCAGGGGGCCGGATCAGGGCGCCAGGACGTAGAGTTCGACGCGACGGTTCTGGCCGCGGCCGGCCGCGGTGTCATTGCTGGCCACGGGCCGCTCCTTGCCCAGACCGACGGCCGTCAGGCGGTCGGCGGCGACGCCACGGGCAACCAGGGCCGCCATCACCGCCTCGGCACGGGCCTGGGAGAGGGCCAGGTTGGTCTCGTCGCTCCCGGAACTGTCGGTATGGCCCTCGATACGGATCTTGAGTTCGGGGAAGGCGGCCAAGGCGGCGGCGATGCCGTCGAGGCTGGGGATCTGGCCGGCCGGGAGTTCGGCCTTACCGGCGGGGAAGCGGACCTCCTTCTCGGCCAGGGCCAGGAGGATGCCTTGGTCCGTCGCCTGGCCACCGAGGGCGGTCAGACGCGACCAGATGTCCCGCTGACGTTGCCGGGCCTGGTCGGCGCCGGCGCGGGCCGCGGTTAGTTCATCCGCGGCCTGTTTACGCTGCTTGTCCAGTTCGGTCTTCGCCTGGGCCAATTCCGTCACCAGCTTTTTGCGCTGGGCCTCCATCTCCGCCGCGGCCTGGTCGCGTTGGGCCTCGGCCTTGGCCAGTGCCTCTTCCGCCTGCTGGCGCTGAGAGTCCAGATCGGCGCTGAGGGTCGCGATCCGATCCTGGGCTGCCGTCAGTTCCTCGCTCAGGGCGGCCTTGGTCTGGGTCGCCTCCTGGGTCAGGCGCTCCAGTTCGGATTGAGCGCCGGAGTGGGCCATGCGAGTATGTTCGAGGGTGCCGAGGAGGGTTTCATGCTCGCCCTGCAGGTCGGCGAGGGCGGCCGCTTTCGCCTCATGCCCCTGCTTGAGTTCGGCGATCAGGGCCTCGGCCTGGCTCTTCTCGGTGGCATGGGTGGCGGTATCCGCTTCGATCTGTTGCCTGAGCTGGGCGATCAGGGCCTCCGCGTCCCCTTTCTGGGTGGCGAGGGCGGTCTCATCCCCCTCATGCTGCTGCTGAAGCTGGGCGATGAGGGCCTGCGCCTCCGCCATCTCCGCGGCGTGAGCGGCCGCGTTGGCCTCGATCCGCTGGTTGAGCTCGGCGATCAGGGCTTCGGTCTGGCTCTTGTGGGCGCCGTGGGTGGCCAGGGCCTCCTCAAGACGAGCGGCGGCGGCCTTGAGATTGCCGTCGGCGGTGGTGAGGGCGGCCTCATGCTCCTGGCGGAGGGCGGCCAGGGCCTCGCGCTCGGCGGTCAGGGCGGACTCGGTGGTCTGGATCTTGACGGTGGCCGCGCTCAGGGCTTCCTTCAGTTCTTCGTACTTGTGCTTGGTCTGGGTCAGGGTCTCATCCAGGGTGGCGAGATTGTTGCGCTCGGCCTCCAGGGAGTGGCGGGCATTGATCAGTTCGCCTTTGATGGTCTGGATGCGCTGCTCGTAGGTCCCCAGCAGGGCCGCCCGGTCCGGCTCGCTGCCCACCAGCAGGGTCCGGTATTTGACCACTTCGGCGGTCAGGTCATCGGTGACCTGGAGGATGTGGGCCTCATGGTCGGCGGCGGCCTGGGTGGCGGCCTGGTGCAGGTTGGCGATCTCACCCTTGAGGGTCTCGATCTCCTGGCCCGCGGCCTGGAGTTGTTGCTGCAAATCGGCCTGCGTGGCCTCGGACTGGGTGCGCAGACTGGCGAGCTGGGCCGCCTGTTCCTCCTGCTTGGCCTGGGCTTGGGCCTTGAGATCCGCCTGGGCCTTGGCCGCCTGGTCGAGGTCGCCGAGGAGAGCGGTCTCCCGTGCCTTGTGTTGGTCGATGGCGGTAGCCAGTTGCCCCTTGAGGTCGGACTCCTGGGCCCGATGCTGGTCGATCGTGGCGGCGAGCTTTTCCTGGAGGCCGGTATGCGCCACTTGGGAGGCGGTGAGGGCCTCGCCCTTGGCGCGAATCTCCGCCTGGTGGGCATCCAGACGTGCCTGGGTGTGCTGGTAATACCAGGCCAGCAGGGTGATCAGGCCGATGGTGAGAACGGCCAGCATGAGGGTCCAGGTACGAAAGGGCGAGGCGGGCTGGGTATCTGACATCGTCTTCCTCCGCGGCGGTGTTGCCGTGATTTATTCGGTTTTGTCCCTGGATGGGGAGGAGGAAGACAGTTTATCCCAAGGCCCGCGGGTCGGGGCAGGGATTATTGCTGGGCCCACCGGTGGACAAAATTGTGGCAGCCCCGCTAATGACAGGGCCGTCCCTGCCAGGCAAAATATTCCGCTGTACCAAGACATCGTTTAAGCGCCGCTCCGCCCCGTGCCGGGTGGGGCGGTTTTTGTTCTCAGCGGGCCACAGCGGGGATCATCGCCATGCGTCAGTTCGTCAAGTCGTTCGCCTGGATCGCCCTTCTTCCCTCCCTGGCCGCCCCTCTGGCGGCGGGCGCGGCGGATGAGGTCGTGCACATCTACAACTGGAACGACTATTTCGCCGAGGACACCCTATCCGGCTTCCAGGCGCGTACCGGGGTGCGGGCGGTGCTGGACCTCTATGACAGTAACGAGATCCTCGACGCCAAGCTGCTGGCGGGCTCCAGCGGCTACGATCTGGTATTCCCCACGGCCCTGCCCTTCGCCGCCCGCCAGATCAAGGCCGGCATCTATCAGCCCCTGGACAAGTCCAAGCTGCCGGGCCTGAAGCACCTTGACCCGGAGATCCTCAAATCCCTCCAGGCGATCGACCCGGGTAACCAGTATCTGGTCCCCTACATGTGGGGCACCACTGGTCTGGGCATCAACGTCGACAAGGTCAAGGCCGCCCTGGGTGAGGAACCGGTGGCGAGTTGGGCCCTGGTCTTCGACCCCGAGAAGGCCAAGAAGCTCGCCGGCTGCGGTCTGACCCTGTTCGACGATCCCACCGAGGTCTTCGCTGCTGCCATGACCTATCTGGGCAAGGACCCCAACACCCGCGACAAAAAGGACCTGGAGGCCGTCCAGAACCTGATCAAGGCCGTGCACCCCTACATCCGCTACTTCCATACCTCCCAGGTCATCAGTGACCTGGCCAATGGTGATACCTGCGTCGCCATGGGTTATTCCGGCGATGTCCTTCAGGCGCGGGACAAGGCCGTGGAGGCGGGGAACGGGGTCAAGGTGGCCTACCTGGTCCCCAAGGAAGGCGCCGTGCTCTGGGTGGATGTCATGGCCATTCCCAAGGATGCCCCCAATCCCGCCCAGGGTCTGGCCTTCATCGAGTATCTGCTCGATCCCAAGGTCATTGCCGCCGCCTCCAACTTCGTCAACTACGCCAATCCCAACCTGGCGGCGACCGAGTTCCTCGACGAGGGGGTGCGCCAGGACCCCGGCATCTACCCCTCCGCGGAGACCCGCGCCCGGCTCTTCACCCTCAAGGAACCCAGTGACAAGGAGATGCGCGAGCTCAATCGCATCTGGACCCGGCTCAAGGCCAATCGCTGACCCCGGGCGGCTACCGGCAGATGGTCAGTTCAGACGTCCAGGGTCACGCTCAGGGTCAGGCCGCCTTCGCGGCCTGGCAGGATCCAACGGCGAAGCCTTACGTGCGCATCGAGGGGGTGAGCCGTTATTTCGGCGAGGTGCATGCCCTCAACGATGTGAGTCTGGATATCTACCAGGGGGAGTTCTTCTCCCTTCTGGGGGGGTCTGGCTGCGGTAAGTCCACCCTGCTGCGGCTGCTCGCCGGACTGGATACCCCGACCAGCGGGCGCATCTGGATCGACGGCGTGGATGTCACCGATATTCCGGCCTATCGCCGGCCGGTGAACATGATGTTCCAGTCCTACGCCCTCTTCCCACACATGACCGTCGAGGCCAACGTCGAGTTTGGCTTGCGCCAGGAGCGGATGCCCAAGGCCGAGCGCGCCGAGCGGGTGGGCGAGATGCTCGACCTGCTGCGCATCGGTGAGCTGCGCAAGCGTCGCCCGGACCAGCTCTCCGGCGGGCAGCGCCAGCGCGTCGCCCTGGCCCGCTCCCTGGCGAAGCACCCCAAGCTGCTGCTGCTGGACGAGCCCCTGGGGGCCCTGGACAAGAAGCTGCGCACCCACACTCAGTTTGAGCTGGTCAAACTCCAGGAGCGCATCGGTATCACCTTCGTCACCGTCACCCACGACCAGGAGGAGGCCATGACCGTGTCCAGCCGCATCGCGGTCATGGACGCCGGCCAGATCATCCAGGTCGACACCCCGGGGGCGATCTACGAGTATCCCAACTGCCGGATGGTGGCGGGTTTCATCGGCTCGGTGAACCTCTTCGAGGGCAAGGTCTTCGGCCGCGAGGACAACGATATCCTGGTGGCGGGGGAGGATTATCTGGTCATGCGGCTGCGTTGCCTGCAACCCTTGTCCCTGGGGACGCCGGTCTCCGTCGCCGTCCGCCCGGAGAAGATGCGCCTGTGCCCCGAGTGCCAGGGCCCGGGCGATAACCGGGTCACGGGCCGGGTGGAGGACATCGCCTACCTGGGCAATGTCTCCATCTACCACGTCCGCGTCTCGCCGACGCAGGTGGTGACCATGACCCTGGCCAACATGCAACCGCGCACCGAGCAGATGCTGACCTGGGGCCAGGAGGTGACCATGACTTGGTCGCCGGTCTGTGGCGTGGTCTTGACGGAGTGACGGCGCCGCATGACTTTCATCAGGCCGCAGGACTTTTACCTGACGGAATGGCCGGACCCCTTGTCATGATCCTTGACCACGGCGTCCAACGCGGCCCCGCCCACCCTGGGCAGGGGCAAGCATGATCCCGCTTGGGGATACCCAGAGCCAGGCTCGCCCCGAGACGGTCGCGGGAACCGGTCTCCGGTCGCGCGCCTGGCCGCAGACCTGGCAGTGGCGGCCCGGGCGTTGGCTGAACATCGGCCTGCCCTATTTCTGGCTGCTGCTGTTCTTCTTTCTGCCCTTCGTCATCGTCTTCCAGATCAGTCTGGCGGAGCCCCAGATCGCCCAGCCCCCCTACACGGCCCTCACCGAGTGGGTGGACGAGGCGGTGCTCCAGCTCCGCCTCAACCTCGGCAACTACGCCCTGGTGGTGGAGGACGAGCTCTACCGGGCGGCCTTCCTTAATTCCCTCTGGGTCGGCCTGGTCAGCACCCTGGGGTGCCTGCTCATCGGCTATCCCATGGCCTACGCCATCGCCACCGCGCCGGAGCGCTGGCGGGTGCCCTTGCTAATGATGATCATCCTGCCCTTCTGGACCTCTTTCCTGATCCGCGTCTACGCCTGGATCGGCATCCTCAAGGGCAACGGGCTGCTCAACAATTTTCTCCTCGCCCTGGGGCTGATCGATGAGCCCCTGGCCATCCTCCACACCCAGACGGCGGTCTACATCGGCGTCGTCTATTCCTACCTGCCCTTCATGGTCCTGCCCCTCTACGCCAATCTCAGCCGGCTGGACATGACCCTGTTGGAGGCGGCGGCGGACCTGGGCTGCCGGCCCTGGCGGGCCTTCCTGCGCGTGACCCTGCCCCTGTCCCTACCGGGCATCCTGGCGGGCAGCCTACTGGTTTTCATCCCGGTGGTGGGCGAGTTCGTCATCCCCGACCTCCTGGGCGGGCCGGATTCCCTCATGGTCGGGCGCATGCTCTGGACCGAGTTCTTCTCCAACAAGGACTGGCCCCTGGCCTCGGCCCTGGCCCTGGTCCTGCTGGCCCTGCTGGTGGTGCCCTTCGTCGCCCTGCAACGCTGGCAATCGCGCCTGGAGGGTGAGCGATGAAGACTCGGCGCTGGCCCCTCTACAGCCTGCTGGCCTTCGGCTACGCCTTCCTCTACGTGCCGGTGCTGCTGCTGGTCGTCTACTCCTTCAACGCCTCGCGCCTGGTGACCGTCTGGGGCGGTTTCTCGACCCACTGGTACGGCGAGCTGCTGAATAACACCCAGATCCTGGATGCGGCCTGGCTGAGCGTTCGCATCGCCACCGTCAACGCCACCCTGGCGACGGTGCTCGGTACCCTGGCGGCCATGGCCCTGGTCCGCGGCGGGCGTTTCCGCGGCCGCGGCGGCTTCGAGTTGCTCCTCACCGCCCCGCTGGTCATGCCCGAGGTCATCGTCGGTCTGTCCCTGCTGCTGTTGTTCGTGGCCATGCAGCACGGCATCGGCTGGCCCGAGGGCCGCGGTTTCACCACCATCACCATCGCCCACATCACCTTCAGCATGGCCTATGCCACCGTGGTTATCCGTGCCCGTCTGGCGCAGATGGACCGCTCCCTGGAGGAGGCGGCCATGGACCTGGGCGCCCGGCCGATCGTGGTCTACCTGCGCATCACCCTGCCCCTCATCGCCCCGGCCCTGCTCTCCGCCTGGCTGCTGGCCTTCACCCTGTCCCTGGACGATCTGGTCATCGCCAGCTTCGTCGCCGGGCCCGCCTCCACCACCCTGCCCATGGTGGTCTATTCCAGCGTCCGCCTGGGCGTCTCGCCCCAGATCAATGCCCTGGCCTCCCTGATCCTGCTCTTCGTCTCCCTGGCGGTGATCGTCGCCGGCCTGGCCATGGCGCGGAAGCGGGATTGAGGTGAGGCTTCTTCGGGCTGGTGGTTGGGGTTCGTTGATCGAAATCTGAGCTGGGGGGCGGTGGTTGCTCATGTCCCACGCTGAACGTGGCGCTGACCTCATTGCCTTGGAGTTGATGGATGACGCTGGATAGAAGGCAATTTCTTCACCTGGCGGGTCTGACCACCTTGGGAGGGGCCACGGGAGCCCTCGGTCTGGGCGCTAGCCTGACCGGCTGCGGCAACCAATCCCACGCCATCACGGCCACGCCGATCCGCTTTCCACCGGCGCTCCGGCCGGGGGATCTGATGGGCATCACCTCCCCCACGGCCGGGGTCAAGGCCGCGCTGGGGCCACGCATGGGCTTTGCCTACGACACCCTCGGCGCCCTGGGCTATCGCTACCGGGAAGGGAACTGCCTCTGGGGCGAGGGCCTCCTTAGCGCCCCGGCGGCGGAACGGGCGGCGGAACTGCAACGCATGCTGCTCGACCCCGCCATCGCCGCGGTCTTCCCGCCCGACGGTGGGGAACTCCTGATCGACATCCTGCCCTTGCTGGACTTTGAGGCCCTGGCCCAGGCCCCGCCCAAGTGGGTCATCGGCTACTCGGACCTGAGCACCTTCATGCTCCCCTACACCCTCCTCACCGGTATCGCCACCCTCTCCGGCACCAATCTCTGGGAATGCCCCATCAACCCCACGGCCCCCGGCCTGGCTTATTGGCAGGAGGTCGTGACCCTGGAGTCTGGTGCGACCTTCTCCCAGCGGGCCGCCGACCTCTATCAACCCCATGACAGCGATTGGGCGCAACTCCCCCCCGACACCACCCAGTTCGACCGCACCGCCCTGGTGCGCTGGCAGTGCCTGGGCCATGAGGATCAGCCCGCCTATCACCTGGAAGTGAGCGGGCGGCTGATCGGCGGCACCCTGGATGTGATCGGCATGCTGGCCGGCTCGGCCTATGGGGACCTTCGGCGCTTCGCCAGCACCCATGCCCATGAGGGGCTGCTGGTTTATCTCGACAACTGCGACTACAACACCGCCCAGTATTGCCGGGCCCTCCATCACCTCCGCCTAGCCGGCTGGTTCGATGCCGCCAATGCCGTCCTCATCGGTCGTACGGCCGCGGAGTCCGTCGAGGGCTTCTCCCAGCGCGATGCCCTCCTCAACGCCTTGGGCGACCTGGACATCCCCGTCCTTTACGACCTCGACATCGGCCATCTACCGCCGCAGCTCATGCTGATCAATGGTGCCCTCGCCAGCTTGCGCTTTGGCCTCGGGGAGTGGCGAATCGACCAGACCCTGGCCTGAAGGGCGACTGCTTAGGCTGCCTCAGGCCAGCCGGGTAAGTTAGGCATACCCCATGGACTTGCCCAGGGCCCACCGGGGCGCTTCGTTTTCATGGCTGGCCGGATAGCCAGTCTGAAACAGCAGGGCGTCACTTGCGCTGTCCTTGACATCGAAGCTCGATAGCCGTGTCAGGTAGTTCTGGCACTGGACCCGATCCGGGGTGATCCAGTTGCCTTGCGTGAGCGTCCCAAGCTCACCGGGGGAGGGGTGCGGCTAGTTCGGACATCAGGTGGGCCAAACCACATCCTCGTAGAGATCGGCGAGCGTCACCCGGAGATCCAGTCCGCCGCAGACAAAGGTCAGGACCCCGCCATCCTTGATCTCATGAAGCCAGCCGCCATCGGCTTCCCGACGGTAGACTTCCACCAGTTGCCGGTCCTGAGCCAGTAGAAGGTAGTAACTCAGGCTTGGCAATGACCGATAGGCGAGCAACTTCTCACGCCGGTCGGTCACTTCGGTCGACGGGGAGAGGACCTCGGCGATGAGGCAGGGCGCGGTTTTGTACAGGGGCTCCCTGTCCGTCGGATCGCAGGTGAGCATCACGTCGGGGTAGTAGAAGGTCTCATGTGCTGCCACCCGTACCTTCATGTCGCTGATGAACACCCCGCAGGGCGTACCGCGAGTGGCTGCCCGCAAGTGGAAGAAGAGATTGCCGGCGATGCGGTTATGCGACTCCCCCGCCCCGGACATCGCGTAAACCTGACCGGCAATGTATTCATGGCGGATCGTGCTTTCCTGTTCGCCGCGAAGATAGTCATCGACGCTGATCGGCAACCTCTGGGCGGGGAGATTCATGGGGCTGCTCCGCGGAGTGGGATGGGAAATACGAGGACGCTGGTGCCTGGAAGGGACCTCAGGGGACCTCGGAGCGAACGTTATTTTAGCCGGTAGGAAGGGCGATGGAGATCAAGCTCTCAGCCACGATCCAACCGTCCACCAGCTTTAGTGGTGGATTGGCGGTAGCATGCAAGCGGTTCGCCGGCACGGTTGTTGGTTAGGCTTATTGCGGCGGCGGGGGGGGAGCGGGACAGGGCGCAAAAATACCATTGCTCAGGGCCTCCAGGCACTGCTTGCCGGTCTGAGTGCCCTGAGCTGGGTTGAAACCGGCAAGCATTTCATCATGATCCAGCGAACGAAGCTGGCGCGCCAGGGTGCAGGCGGGTTTCTCCCAGCATGCGATCACCTGGCCGCAGACCTTTTGGACCAGTTGCTCGCAGGGCGGTGTTCCCGCAAGGGGGCCCGCCTGCAGCGAGTTGGCGGGGGCGATGGATGTGGCGGGACTCGTCACGGATGAGTCGGGGGTGGCGGTGCCCTCCGCCTCTTTGGTCACCGCGGGCGGATTGAGCATATCCTGCCTCGGCACCACGCGCCCTTCCTGTACCAGGATCACGGAGCCGTCCTCCAGACGATGCACGCCGTCCCAGAGCTGGGTCTGGCGGCCGTCCCGGCTGAAAATGGGTTGATGGGTGCGGGGGTCGATCTGTACCTGCCCGCCCCCCGCCAATGGCGCCTTCCAGGGCTCGCCGGCCGTTGTTGGCAGGCTGGCGAGGGAAAGGCACAGGGCCACCATCAGCAAACCGGGCAGGTGGCCAGCCAGATTGACCTTCAGGCTGCAGGACCATCGTACCCCGAGCCTGGGGGGCAATCGCTTGACGAACTTTGTCATCAGGGACCTCCAAGGGAAGAGATTGCGTTGAGGACGACGGCCAAGGCCGGACACAAGGGGTAGGACCTGTATTACCCTCAGTTCGCCACGGGCAAGACCTCTCCTCAACAAGTCTGGCCTTTGCCTTTATTCTAGTCGACGCCTGTCATGGACAGGTCCCCGCGGTTGTTCGCCGTCCTCAGAGGGGCGCTAACGCCCGGGGCTCAATCGCAATCATGGGAGTACGCTTCATGTCTTCAAGCAAGGTTATTGCCACCCTGGCCGCGCTGGCTCTCACGGCCGGCTGCGTCACCACCCAGGAGGCGGAACGGGCCATGGCCTCACGCTTCATCGGTCAGTCGAGCGATGCTTTTTTCAGCAGTTACGGTACGCCCCAGTCGTCCTTCCCCTTGCATAACGGCAATACCCTCTACACCTGGCGCGGTGGTCAGACTGTCTACCATCTTCCCGCCCAGTATCAGACCATCAACCCCCCAGGGGCTGGCCTAGGGAGCACCTCGACCAAGACGACCACGCACGTCTCGCACCCCGCTCCAGGACAGACGGTCACCGAAACCAAGACGAAAAGCTTCAGCTCGGGCATCAGCATCCCCCAGCAGGTGATGGTCTCGCCGCCGCGGGATGTCTCCCTCTTCTGCGAGGCGCAGATCACCGTGAATCCCCAGGGCACCATCACGGCCCTGCGCGTGACCCAGGATACCGATGGGGCTGGCTTGAGCCTGTCGCGCTGCGCCGAGGTCTTTGGAGTGGAATAGCCAGTCGCCACGGGTTCCGCTGGCGCGATCCTCGCCGTTGGTTTGCTCGGTTAGTCGCCGGGAAAGGTGGCGGCGGCGAGCAGATAAAGGGTGGCGGCCAGGATCACCACCACCGTGAAACCCCAGTGGATGGCCAGCACCGTGGCCAGGACCGCGGCCACCACCGAGGCGAAGCCGTTCACCGCCCAAGCCCAGGGTACCAGGGCCGGGCGGTGGGCGCCGAGGCTGGCCAGACCCAGGGGGAAGGGCAGGCCCATGGCCAGGCCCAGGGGGGCGATCAGCGCCGCGGCCAGGGTCATCTTGGTGCCGATCGCCAGCCCCATCAGGGGTTGAAAGACGGCGGGCAGGGTGAGGACGTAGGTCAACGTCAGCCCCCCGATGGCCAGGGTCGCCAGCCGCACCGCCCGCCGCGACCCCACCCGAGACTGCAAGCGGTTGCCGAGGTGGCTACCCAGGCCGGCGCAGAGCAGGAAGCTGGTCAGGACCAGGGAGACGGCGTAGACCGGGTGGCTGAGGAAGAGGATGAACTTCTGGATGAAGGCGATCTCCACCAACATGAAGGCCAGGCCCAGGGCAGTAAAATAGATCAGGACCCGTCCGGCGCCGGGTGCTGGCCCCGGGATTGATTCCCGGTGGGGGGCGGGATGAGCGGCAGCGGGAGCGTCGGCCGGGCTGCGCCGCAGAAAGAGCCAGAGGGGTAGCAGGGTGAGCAGGGCGCCGAAGACCAGGGCCTGGGTCAGGGTGGCGACCAAAACCGGATAGCCCCATTCCAGGAGCGAGAGGCCGCCCCGGGCCTTGAGGCCGAGGATCTCCCCCAGGCTGTCCCAGCGGAAGAAGTGGAAAAAGTAGGGCCGGTCATCGCGGGCCGGGTCGATCCGGAATTTGTAGCGGTCGAGGAAGTCCTGGCGATCCGCGGACAGCAGGGCCGCCGCCCCATCGTAAAACCAGGGCCGGTCGAGGCGGTTGAAGCGGTTGGCCTCCGCCGCGTCCATGCCCGGCTGCCAGACCAGGTCGAAGGCGCGGGCCTCGCGGAAGGCCGCCGCCGCGGCCAGTTCCGCGGGGGTGAAGGGGGTGGTCTTGACCAGCAGGGTCGCCGTCTTCCAGCCGCGGATCATCACCAGGTGCGCGCCGGGGTCCCGGATGCCCCGGGCCTCCAGGGCCGCTATCGCCGTGGCGAAGAGCTTGAGGGGGTCCCGGGGCGGCAGGGTCACCCAGCGGGTGATGGCCAGCAAGCCGCCAGGTGTCAGGTGATCCAGATAGGCCCCTAGGGCCTCCGTCGTGTAGAGATAGGTCTCCGCCAGGCCGTGCAGGCCGGCGGCGGCGGTCGAGAAGGCGTCGAGGAGGGCGACCTGGATGAGGTCGTAGCGCTGGGCATGCCCCTCGACGAACCCCCGGGCCTCGGCCAGGTGCGGGCGCACCCCGGGGAGGCTGTAGGGCCGGCCGGAGTAGTCGCCGAAGGTCTCCTGCACCAGGGCCACCACCTGGGGGTTGAGCTCCACGGCGTCCACCGTCCGCGCCCCCAGGGCCAGGGCCTGGAGCACATCCGTGCCGCCCCCCGCGCCCAGGACCAGCACCGCGGGTTCCTGGAGCAGGTGGTAGGGCAGGGCGGAGGTGAGGAAGTCCAGGTAGCCCTGGGCGGCCCAGTCGCCGTCGAAGCGGTTGATGGCGGTCAGGCCGTCGCCGTCGGTGAAGAGGGCGATCTGGGGTGGTGGTTCGGCGGTCGCCAGCAGGCTCAGGCCCGGGGCGTGGCGAAAGGGCACCTGGGGGCTGGCCACGGCGGTCACGACCCCCAAGGGGCTGGAGACCTCCGCCAGGACCCGGGTGCCGGTGATGCGGAGGGTCTGGGACAGTTCCTTGTAGGGGGAGGGCTGAAGGACGGTCCAGGCCGGCGGCAGGGCGAGCACGGCCCCGGCCACCAGCGCCAGGGCCACGGCGGCGCCGCGCCGGCCGGGACGCCAGGCCACCAGGGCCCCGGCGACCAGCCCCAGGGCCGCGCTGCCGCGCAGGGCGGTGGCCGGCGGCAAGAGCAGCAGCAGGCCGACGGCCCCGAGCCCGCCGGCGGCGGCGCCGAGGATGTCGGCGGCGTAGAGACGGGGAATGCGGTCCGGGAAGCGGGTGAAGCTCAGGCACAGGGCGGTGGCGGCGCACAGAAAGGGGACGAGCAGCAGGCCGTAGATCAACCCCAGCCGGGCCGGCTGGCGCGGGTCCCAGAGGATCTCCAGGGCATTGAAGCCGACCCGCTGGGCGGCGAGGAAGGCCAGCAGGGCGGTCAGGCCAAAGAGTCCGGCGGCGAGGGTGAAGACGCTCGCGAAGCGCGCCTTGAGGGGCCTCTGGGCCAGGGTCACCAGGGCCCCCGCCGTCCCGTAGCCGAGCAGGGCGACGCTGATCATCATGTAGGCGAAGTGATGCCACTGGATGATCGAGAAGAGCCGCATCAGCAGCACCTCGTAGCTCAGGACCCCGGCCGAGAGCAGGAAGATGGCGGCGTAGGGCGGGCGCTGGGCGGTCATGGCGCTGAGCTGGGTGCAACAACGAGCGGGCTGTTGAACGCTTTCAGGGCTTGAGCGCGGCAGGGTGGGTTTGTATCAGGACGGGGCGTGCACCCGTCCCCTTCAGTCCTTGCCGCCGCCGGTCAGGGGCACGAAACTGACGGGGAGGATCTGGCGGGTACTGACCTGACCCTCCGCGGTCTTCTCCACCAGCAGCAGGTACTGGGCCATGAAGTGAGCGCCGACGGGGATGACCATCCGCCCGCCGGGTTTGAGCTGGCGGATCAGGGGCGGGGGGACATGACTGGCGGCGGCGGTGACGAGGATGGCGTCGAAGGGGCCGGCCTCCTCCCAGCCGTAATAGCCGTCACCGGCGCGGGTCTGGATGTTGGCGTAACCCAGTGCCTTGAGTCGGGCGGCGGCCTCTTTGGCCAGGGGGGCGATGATCTCGATGCTATGGACCTGGGCGACCAGTTCCGCCAACACCGCCGCCTGGTAGCCGGAGCCGGTACCGATCTCCAGGACATGCTGGTCGGCCCGGGGGTCGATGAGGTCGGTCATCAGGGCCACGATGTAAGGCTGGGAGATGGTCTGGCCATGGCCAATGGCCAGGGGACGGTTGGCGTAGGCGTAAGGGACCTGGTCGGCGGGCACGAAGCGGTGGCGCGGCACCTTGGTCATGGCGGCCATGACGGCGGGGGAGAAGGCCGGGCGGCCGGTCTCACTGGCCGTCTCCGTGGCCAGGTCGGCGATCGCCGTCATCAGTTGCTCCCGCTGGCGGGTGAACTCGTCGGCGCAGGGGGGCCGCGTCATGACCAGGCACAGCAGGGCGAGGAGCAGGAACTGGCGCGACATGGTGGCAACCTCCTCGGAATTCCGTCGCAGTCAGAGGTCGACGATCAGTTCGTTGAGGCGCGCCCCCAACTGCCGCTGATGTTGCAGGGCATCGTCATAGGCGGCGAGAGGACCCCGGCCCGAGGTCAAGACGGTCCCAGCCGTGGTGGCGGCAGGGGCTTCGGCAACGCGCAGCATCTCCAGTTGTCTGAGGGTCTCCCCCAGGGCCTGGGCGAAAGACTCCAGGGCCTGGCGCAATTCCTGGCCCCGGCGGATGGCGAGGTCCTCGGCGGTCAGGCGCCGCATGTCCTCCCCGAGGGCATCCAGACGGCTGACCAGGAGGCCGATGCGGCCTTCCACCCCCTGGCGGGCCTTTGGGCGCAGCAGGAACAGCAACCGCCGCGGGGAAAGTCCGAAGAGCTCATCGTGCAGTTGCTGATAATCGCCCTTGAGGGCGGCCATGTCGTAGAGCAGTTTGACCAGATTGGACATCGGGGCACCGGTGGACGGCGAGGGAACGCGAGTACGGCCGGCCCGGCGGCCAAGAGGCGCGGGCTCGCTGGCAAGATTAGGCCGGCGGCGTCCGGAATGCCAGCCCTTCCAACGCTGGGGATTGCTAGAATGATGGCCAACATCAACCCGCGTGGAGATCCCCCCGCCATGTCCCCCTCGAACGGCACCCTGGCCAAGGTCCTGGCCCCGCTGACCCTCCTGGCGATGGCCGGTTGCGGTGGCTCCCTGGTCGCCCCTGATTCCCTGGTCGAGGACCGGGGCGAAGAGGCCTTCGTCGACCAGCTCGTCGCGGCCTGCGGCCAGCGGGAGCTCGGCCGGCAGCCCCTGAACTATCTGGTCCAGGTCGAGACCGGCGACGCGAACATCTATTTTATCGACCAGACCTCCAAGCTCTATTTCGGGCGTGTCGATCGTCAGGGTTATGCCTCCAACCTGAATACCTTCCTCCCCGGCGACAACCAGGACGCGCTGAAGTGCATCTTCGCGCAACTCGATCAATTACCCGGCCGGTGAGCGCCGGCGGCGCAAGGTAACCCTAATCATGGCGAGCAAGGCCTTCATGGTGGAGTCGATGACCGGGGAACGCGTGCCCTTTCTGCGCGGGATCCTGGTGCAGTCACTGGTGGACGCGGGTCTGTCCTTCACAGATGCCTACGCCATCGCCAAGCGGGTGCGTAACCAACTGGTGGGGGATGCCGAGGTCCTGACAACGGCGGAGCTGCGGCGCCTGGTCGGGGAGGAGGTGGAACGGCGGCTGGGGAGCGAGGCCCGCACCGATTACGATGCCGGCGGTGGCATCAATCGCGTCCTGGTCAAACGCGCGGGCGGTGTCGAGCCCTTCTCCACTGGGTTCCTGGCCCGCCATCTGGAGGGTTGCGGCATCCGCGCCGCGGTGGCCGCCCGCGGGGCCTCCCTGGTCCATGCCAGCCTGCGCGAGCAGGGTCTGGTCCAGGTCGGGCACAAGGAACTGCGCCAGATCATCCACGCGACCCTCAAGGGCGCGGGCATGAAGGCCGCCGCCAATCGCTTCCTCTCGCGCTGCCGTTTCAATGACAGCGGCCTGCCTCTGGTCATCCTCATCGGCGGGGCCACCGGCGCCGGCAAAAGTACGGTGGCGACCCGGCTGGCCTATCTGCTCGACATCGTGCGCACCCAGTCCACCGATCTGATGCGCGAGATCATCCGTTGTTACCTGGTGCCCCACGTGGCCCCCACCCTGAGCTATTCGAGTTTCGATGCCTGGCGGGGCCTGCCCCGGGTCGAGGGGGGTGGGAAGGGCTCCCAGGACCCGGTGATCGCCGGCTTTCTGGCCCAGTTCGGCACGGTGCGCGTGGCCCTGGAGGCGACCATCGCCCGGGCGGTCAAGGAGCGGACGGACCTCATTGTCGATGGGGTTCATGTGCTGCCGACCCATCTGGAACTGACGGAGATTCGGGAGAAGGCGGTGGTGGTCCCCCTGATCCTGGCGGTCTCCACCCGGGCGCGGCTGGATGAGCAGTTCCAGCGCCGTAGCCGGGAGGCCCCGGACCGGGACTCGGCGCGCCACCGCGAGATGCTGTCCGAGATCTGGACCCTGCAGAACTTCATGGTGGATCAGGCGGAAAAGGCGGATATCCCGGTCATCGTCAACTGGGAGCTGGATGAAACCGTCAATCAGGTCATGGATGAGGTCATGCGGCACATCGTCGCGCGCTTCCCGCCGGACCAGGAGGCCCTGGAGTGACCGGGCTGCTCAGCCGCTGGCGGGCGGGGGGTCGGGGGGAGTCCCCCGCCGCCCTGCTCTGGAGCTATACACCGATTTTCCTGGTCGCCCTGCTCGGTGCCCTGGCCTCCTGGCTGGTCTCGGCGCGCATCGGCGAACTGGAGCACCAGCGGCGTTTCGCCAGCTTCTCCGAGGCGGCCCGGGATCGGCTGTTGGTGGTGCAGCGGGAAATGGACTACGCCCTGGGTCTGGTCCAGGACCTGGGGGGCTTCTTCGATGCCGCCTCGCGGGTGTCGCGGCGCCAGTTCCGCGAGTTCGTCGGCCCGACCCTCAAGCGCAACCGCGCCATCCAATCCCTGCAATGGGCGCCACGGGTGACCCGGGAGGAGCGGCGGGATTTCGCCGCCAAGGTGCGCCTGGGTATCCCCCGCTTCCAGATCCAGGACCCAACCCCCGGCGGTGACCGGCGCCCGGCGCCCGACCGCCCGGTGCACTTTCCTGTCCTCTTCGTCCAGCCTTATCCGGAAAACACCCCGCTCCTGGGGCTCGATCTGGCCGCCGAGCCGCGGGTGTTCGAGTTGCTCAACCTGGCGGTCGAGCGCCGGACCCTGGTGGTGGGCGAGCCGGAAGGCCAGGACGACAAGCCGGAGGGCGCTCGCTTCGCGGTCTATCGTCCGGTCTTCTCCCGGGTCGAGGAACTTGAGGGGCCGGAGGTGACGGGGGAGACCGATCTGGAACCGGGGACCATCGAGGAACGGGAGGTGCGGGGCTTTGCCGTCGGTGTCTTCCGCTTTGGCACCCTCATCGATCAGGCCCTGGCCAGCCTGGGACCCAGCGGGGTGGACATCGCCTTTTGGGCCGAGGGGGCGGGCGGACAGCGACGGCTGTTCCATGTCCACCGCTCCCGGGCCCGGGACGGGGCAAGCTGGCCAGGGGACAGCCAACCCATTACCGCGACCTACGAGGGCCAGATACGGGTCGGGGACCAGACCTGGACCCTGGTCTGCGCGCCGGTACCCGGGGCCTTCAGCGCCGAAGGTTGGGGCGGGTCCCTGATCCTGGGCGGGGGCCTGGCCTTCACCTTCCTCACCTGCATCTATTTCTTCGCCCTGATCGGCCGGGATCGCCAGGTGCGACGGCTGGTGGCGGAGCGAACCCTGGAACTGTCCCGCTCCAACGAGGCCCTGAACAAGGAGATCGCCGACCGCCGGCGGGCGGAAGAGGCCCTGCAGTATCTGAATATCACCCTGGAACAGCGGGTGGAGCGCCGCACCGCCGAATCGGAACGGCGCGCCCGGGACCTGGAGCAGTTCGCTTACGTCGCCTCCCATGACCTCAAGGCGCCCCTGCGCGGGATCGCCAATCTCTCCGAATGGCTCAAGGAGGACCTTCAGGATCGGCTGACCCCGGAGACTCAGGAGCAGCTCGATTTGTTGCGCGACCGCGTGGCGCGGATGAACGCCCTGATCGAGGGGCTCCTGGCCTACTCCCGGATCGGCCGGGCGGCGGGGAGCCTGGAGACGGTGGACGTCGGCCAGTTGGTCCGGGAGGTCGTGGATTCCCTGGATCCACCGTTGGAGTTCCAGGTGGAGATCGCCCCGGACCTGCCGACCTTGCACACGGACCGGCTGCACCTGTCGCAGGTCTTCGCCAATCTGATCGCCAATGCCCTCCGACACCATGATCGGGAGGCGGGCCTGGTCCGGATCGCCTGCCGCGCGGAGGGCGCACGCTGGGTCTTCAGCGTCGAGGACGACGGGCCCGGCATCCCCCCGGAATTTCGGCACAAGATTTTTCTGATGTTCCAGACCCTGGCGGTCAAGGACTATGGCGTCAATACCGGTATCGGCCTGGCCCTGGTCAAGAAACTGGTGGAAGAGCATGGCGGCACCATTCACTTCGAGGATGCCGACCTCGGGCGGGACAGCCGGCGTGGCAGCCGGTTCGTGTTTTCCTGGCCTCGGCAGGAACAAGCCGCGGAAGACGGCGCGGATGAGATAACAACCCAACAAGAGGCATCGAGATGAGTGACCCTAACGGCGGCATCCTGCTCGTGGAGGATGATCGCGTTGATGTCATGACGGTGCAGCGTGCCCTCAAGCGCCGCGCGATCACCATCCCCCTGCACGTGGCCCGCACCGCCACCGAGGCCCTGGCGCTGTTGCGGGGCGAGGGCAAGGTCCGGCTCCCCTCCCGTCCGGAACTGATCCTGCTGGACCTCAACCTGCCGCGCATGAGCGGGATCGAGTTCCTCAAGGCCCTGCGGGCGGACCCGGCCCTGAGGGATCTGCGGGTGATCGTGCTGACCTCGTCCAACGAGCCCAATGACCGCGCCGCCGCCTTCCGGTACGAGGTGGAGGATTACATCGTCAAGCCGCACTCCTTCGAGCAGTTCACCACGGCCATCCAGACGGTGATCGATGATCTGTTCAGCCTGAGCCTGACCACTGAATGAGGACGGGGGAGGGGCCACGCATGCGTCTGATCCTGGTCCGCCATTTCCGTACCCAGAGCAACGAGGCACGGCGCATCATGGGCTGGGGCGACGCCCCGCCGGCCAAGAACTGGGAGGAGGATCTGAACGTGGTCGATCAGTGTCTGGAGCAGCACCACCTGGTCATCGATGCCATCTACTCCAGTGACCTGGGGCGGGCCCGGGAAACCGCCCGTTACTTTGCCCGGCGGCGGGGACTGGCGGGGGTGGAGAGCCACCTGGCCTTCAATGAGGTCAATTATGGCGACCTCTTCGGTCTCGACAAGGATAGCGCCAGCACCGCGTATCCCCAGTTCAAAACGGACCCGGACTACGTCTTTCCCGGGGGGGAAAGCTTTCGTCAGATGCAGGCCCGGTGTTGCGCCCGGGTGCTGGAACTGGCCGCCGCTTACCCGGTGCGCACCCTCCTGCTGGTCGCCCATGCCGGGGTGATCCGCGCCCTGGTCTGCCACTTTCTCGAACTCGACCTGGTCGACCATTTGCGGCGCAAGGTCTCCCACCGTTATATCGGCGACTTCCAGTTTCAGGACGGTCGCTGTCTGCGCTACGACGAACTCGGTCAGCCCTCCGGTTTCGTCCGCGACGGCATCATTGGCGTGCCGTGGAGCCCTTGAAGATTTTGCAATTATTTTCAAGCTAATGGGAGAAATCCACTACGACAGCCGTAATGTTGTCTCTTCCGCCAGCATCACAGGCGGCGGTGATTAATGCCTGAGCGGCTAGGGTCGGTTCCGAGCAACCGAGGATTTGCGCGATTTGTGTGGAATCCAGTTCTTTATCCAGGCCATCGCTACACAACAGAAAGCGGTCGCCGTCCCCGAGGGCCTCGAGGTGATAATCCACGTGCAACTCGGCATCGCCACCGATCGCGCGGGACAGGACATGGGCCCAGGGATGGTGTCTGGCCTGCTCGGCGGTCAATAGACCCTGGGCGAGCATGTGCTGAACTTGAGTGTGGTCCGTCGTCAGTTGGGCGAAATGCCCATGGCGCAGCCGATAGGCGCGACTGTCACCAACCCAGAGGATGGCGCAATGGTCACCGATTGCTGTGAGGATCACGATGGTCGAGCCGATCAAATCCCGTCCCAGCGCCCTTGCCTCCCGTAAGAGTTGTCCATTGACCTCCCCGAGGGTTTGACGAATACCTTCGACCGCCGCTCCCAACAACTCAAAATGCCCGAGCCGCCCAAGCTGTTCGACCAATAAGTGGCTCGCCCGCTCTCCCGCGCTATGTCCACCCATGCCATCGGCAACCGCCCACAGGCCTAGATCCGGCCGATCGAGAAAGGCGTCCTGATTGATCTGGCGGATCTTGCCGGTGTTCGTCGCGCCACCGGAACGCCAGCGCAAGGCACGAGGTGATGGGTTCATCCTGTTACACCTGAGGGTTGCTGGATAGTCAGGTCCCACCAGCCTGAATCTCCCCAGTCGCCTGCGAGCATGGCGCTGAAGCCGTCGGACGGAGGCAAGCCCTGACAGATCAGACCAGATGGGGGGACGCGTTCGGACCCACTTGTCCACCAGAGGCTAAAGGCACAGAAGACCTGCTCCAAGGCCAGGGAAAGTAGCAAGGAGCAATGCCCATCCAGAACGGTGGGGGAATCTGCTGGCACCCGCCAGGCGTTGGCTCTCGTCTTTCCCCCCCCGCCAGGCTGCGGGCTGGGGATCGGCTTCGTGGTTGGTTCACCCAATGTTTGGATCAGGGCGTCGAAGCCCGGGAGTGAACAGGACTCGTCGAGGCCGGATAGAACCACTTCCTCCAGTTGCTCGAACCAAGCGGTTTCGCCCAGCAGACGTAAAGGGTTTACGCCAGCCGCCAACGGACATGCAAGAGTGAGAGGAAAATAGCGCCCGACGCGATCGACGCTGGGCATCAGGACCCCACACCAGGGTGTCTGACCGGCGATCCCGGGTGTCAGTACGAAGCGCCACAGGGGACTAGTGAGATAGTTGGCGAGCCAGGCTTCTCCCAAGCGGGCCTGGCTCCCCGCAAGCGATTCCTGCAACCACAGATCCCAGGGCCTGATGAATTCGGTAGGTAGCCGGCGGCTGACGAAGTCACCCACGCAGGGCAACTTGCCGTAAAACCCGATCCCTTGCGCCATCTTCTGGCCCGTCTCGTGGCTCACAGCCGCCCTGGGCATTGGAACCCCCTCAGCTCAGCCAGGTTGAAGGGATTGCGGACGCTTATCGCCCGCAATTCGAATTGCGCCGACAACCCAGCAATGGTGAAGGAGAGCTTGAACAGTTCCGGCTGAGCGGTCGGGGTCAGTCGGGAGCGGTCCAGGAGCCTGAACCAGGCCCAGGGCCCTTCCTCCATCAGGCTGGGGCCGCCGCCGCTGGCGTCCGTGAAGGCCAGGCGCACCCGCGTTGGCCCCTCGGCGGGTGGCCAGCGCAGGCGCTGGGTGCGCAGGGGGCCGTGACGGTAGTCTACAATCTGCCCGCCCACATCGAGGATGAGTTGATCGACCCGGGGGTCCAGGGTTTGGGGCTGGAGCTCGAACTCGACCACCGGGGCGGGACCCCCCGTGATGAAAAAGGCCTCGCGGATGATGGCGGCGCGCTGGAATTGTTCCAGCACCGCGTTGGGGATGCCCAGGTTGGCGTCGCTCCAGCGCCAGGTGGCTTGGGCCGTATCGACGATGGGGCTGAGGTGGGTCTTGAAGAAGGTCTCAATCAGACCCCCCGGGGCGAAGACCCGGCCGAAATCGTGGAGGGTCGTCTCCCGGCTGCTGTCGGCCACGAAGGGATAGCGATCGTGGATCGCCTCGCGACAGAAGGGCAGGATCTCCGCCGTCCAGATGTTGTTGAGCTGGGCCCGGGCGCCTCCGGCGACGATGTTGGCGCTGTCCTGGGAGAGGGTGCCGATCCAGCCGTTGAGGGGGGGAGGCAGTTGCGCCGCGAAGGTCCTGGCATCGCGGAGCTCGGCGCTTTCGCCAACCACCAGTTGGCCGCGCCCCGTGGTCGCGGCGGCGGCCACCGAGTTGAGGTGGAGCTGCAATTGGCCCAGTGACATCAGGATCCGCTCCATGGGGGCCTTGCGCTTGTCATCGCCTCTGACCAGATCATGCAGCCAGGCGAAATGGTGGGTGACCCGGGCCTCGGGCCCCTCCCCCTTGGCAACCAGGGGCTTTTCTTCCCCGAAGTAGCGTTCCACGCGCTGGCGAAAGCCCTCCAGGGCCTTGCCGGGGGCCTGGCCCGCGGCTTCCCCGGCGGGCCGGTCGAGTTCGGTCTGGCGGGCGATGGCGACTAGCAAGCGGTTGAGGGGTGAAACCTCGGGGTCGGCCAGGATACGGGCCACCTCAGCGGCATGGTGCAGGTCGCGGACCGGCACCAGCTCCAGGTCCTTCAGGAGCAGGTCCCATTCCTTGATGTAGTCGTCCAGATAGCGTTCACGCACCTCCGTAAGCAGCGTCTCGGGATCCGGCCTCGCCGGCGAGGCAGTCCCCCCACCCAGGACCCAGGCCTCCTCGGCATTGGCCTGGATCAACCGCCGGGTCGTTGTGGTGAATCCCTGGTGATAGCCCTCGTAGGTATAGAGGGCCGGGACCCCCTCATTGAGGGGCCGGCCGCTGCGGCGGGCGAACACCAGCTTGGCGAAGTCGCCGCCGGCGTCGGTGATCCTGAAATCGGGCAGATCCGCGCCGACGCCCTCGGCCTTGAGGCGGGCGTAGATCCGATCGGCGGGGGGGGTGCGGTTCAGGATCTCCCGAGCCTCGGCGACCCGCTTCCCATCCAGGGCCAGGGGTAGATTCAGGGGGCGCCGGGAGAAGAGGGCGGCGAGATGATCCCGCAGGGCTTCCTGCTGCTCGGCGGTGGTCTCCCGGGGGAGGTTGCCCTGCCAGTCGCGCCCGACCCAGTACTGGATGGCCTCGGCGTCATAATGGGCCTCGTCCTCGAGCATCAGATAGACGCGCAAGGAATCGTACAAATAGTCTGGATCACCGCCGGCCTCCCGGATCTGCTCCTCCAGACGCAGCATGACCGTTGGCAGGAGGGCCTTGGTGAGGATACGGGCATAGGCGCGCTCGGCCTGGGAGCCCAATTTGTGGCCCTGGTAGAGGCCAAGGCCGAGGGTCAGGGGAATCGGCCTCCCCCGGTCGGCGAAGCCCCCGGGAATGGCGCGGGCCGTATCCAGGAGCGGCAAGAGTCCGATGGGGTTGCGTTCCTCCACCGGCAGGGCATCGATCAGGGCCTCGATCTCAACGACCCGCTGCGAGACGGCATCGACATAGTCGAGATTCCGGTAATAGCTGGTGGTCCAGGCCGTGGCGGTGATCGCGACCGCGGCCAGGAGGCTGGCGTAGGCCCCGAGACGCAGCCAATAGCGTCGCCGTTCCAGGCGCGGATTGAGTCCCGCCAGGTTCGCCTCGACAAAGACCAGGTCACGCAGCAGCCGGGTCAGGAAAAAGCTCTTGCCCGTCCCCTTGAAGGGCGCGGGGCCTTGCCGGGCGAAACCGAATTGATCCGCGAAGGCGCTCAGCACCCGGTCGATGGGCGTGCCGGTCTGGGTGCCACTGGTGAAATAGACGCCTCGGAGCAAGGGATGGGTCTCGAAGCGTGAGGGCGCGAAGCCGTCCTGCACGAATTGTTCGAGGGTGTCGGCGAGGGCATGGAACTGGCGGGGGAAGCTGAAGACGAGGGCACGCTTCCCCGGTTCGCGTTCGGCTTCCAGGCGCGTCAGGAGCCGCTGGTCAAGCCGGTCCGCCAGGGCCTCGATCTCCTGGCGGAAGCCTGCCAGGGCCTTAGCCGTGGGCTGGTCGGGGTCGTAGGGGAAGGTGAAGCCCCAGACCTGCTCCCGTCCTTCCTTGTTCAGGTCGGCGAAGAATTCCATGAAGCCCGCGATGAGATCGGCCTTCATGAAGACCAGATAGACCGGGATGGCGATGCCAAAGGTCTGGCACAGTTCCTGGACCCGCTGCCGGATGGCCCGCGCCATGGCGGCGCTCTCACTCGGGTTCTGCCGGATTAGATCCGCCAGGCTCACCGCCACCAGGACGCCGTTGATGGGGCGGCGCGGACGATACTTCTTCAGCAAAGCCAGAAAGCCTTGCCAGGCCGCGCTATCGACCTGCTCATAGCTGTCCTGGGTGGTATAGCGCCCGGCGGTGTCGATCAGCACCGCCTCATCGGTGAACCACCAGTCACAATTGCGCGTTCCGCCGATGCCTTGGATGGCCTCCTCCCCCAGCCGTTCGGCGAGAGGGAATCGGAGGCCCGAGTTGATGAGGGCGGTGGTCTTGCCGCAGCCGGGTGGCCCGATGACGAGATACCAGGGGAGCTGGTAGAGCCAGCGTCCTCCCAGCCGATGACGGAAGCCAGCGCCTTTCAGGGTGGTGAGGGCAGCCTCGAAGCGTTCGCGCAGGGTCCGCAGCTCCTCCTCGCTTGCCACCTTGGCCGCGTCTGGCTCGGGTGCGGGCCGCGCGGCGAGCTGATCCAGGAGGTGACGATTACGCCGGCGCGCGCGCAGGGCCGCGACCAGGTGCGCCAGGGCCCAGAGGCCGAAGAGGATGCCGATGACGAGGCCCCGGCTACCGGGGCTGGCCAGGGGCTCGCGGCCCGCAAAACCGATCAGGGGCCCCAGCACCCAGACCAGGAGGCCCAGGGCGCTGGTCCCCAGCAGCGTCAGGAACCAGCGCGTCCCCAGGAGTCGCAACAGGGATTTCATGGCTTGGTACCTGCGATCGCATCCGTAAGCGTCGTCCGGCCGCTCGGGGCCATCAGGGTGATCTCGACCCGGCGATTACGGGGGTCCCGCGGATTCGCCGGGATCAGGTGCTCCGCATCGGCCCGGCCCTCGGCGGTGAAACGCGAGGCATCACCGACCACCGCGATCAGGGCCTGGGTCACCTGTTCGGCCCGCGCCAGCGAGAGGTGCCAGTTCGAGGGGAAGCGCAGGGTCTTGATCGGCAGGCTGTCGGAATGGCCGGTCACCAGGATCCGCCCCGGCAATTTCGCCAGGGCCTCGCCGATACGCCGCACCAGGGGCTCGAAGGCCGGCAGGATCTGGCTGCTGGCGGAGGCGAAGAGGGCATCGCCGCGGATGATCACGGTTTGGCCCCCGGGTCGGTCCACCACCTCCAGGCGCCCGGCGGCGATGTCATCCGCCAGCAGGATGCGCAGGGTGAGGGGGGCCGGGGCTGGCTCGACGGGGGGTGGCTCCTGAACCGGCAAGCGGGGACGTCCCACAATGACCTCAAGCCCCTGGTCGAGCTGATTCAGGGCCAGAAAGACCGGGTCCGAATGGCGGTTGAGCGAAAAACTGTAAAAGGCGAACAGCCCCACCAGGAGGAGCCCGGCGACCGCCGCGAACACCCAGAGCGGCAGTTGCTGGAAGAGGGGATGAGGGGCCAGTGCCATCCCCCGCCAGTGGAGGGACAGTTCGCCCTCCGGGTCGCCACGCTGACCGCGAATCGTCTGGAAGAGTTGTTCCCGGACCCGTTCGCGCTGAGCCTGGCCGTCGGGACGGGTGCGGTAACGCCCCTCGAAGCCCAGCGC
This sequence comes from uncultured Gammaproteobacteria bacterium, assembly GCA_937862735.1. GTDB lineage: Bacteria > Pseudomonadota > Gammaproteobacteria > Chromatiales > Chromatiaceae > M0108. Next base: position 61,836 of record CALMDH010000304.1, on the reverse strand, counting down.
CAGGCAGAGGTACATCAGTTCCAGCAGGTCCAGATTGCCCTTGGGGTAGGCCAACAGGCGGTCGAGGGCGGTAAAGAATTTCTCGCCACCCCAGGTCTCGTTGTGGAAGCTGATCAGGAGTCCCTGATGGCTCCAGACGCTGCGGGCGCCCCAAGGGGTGTCCAGGATGGCTTCGTCGATGAGGGCGCAGAGGACATAGCGAGCCGGCAGCACCACCGCGTCCACCAGACCCTTGGTCCGGGCACAGGTCTCGAAGGCGCGGATCTGTCGCACCAGTCCCTCGCGCAGACCGGCGGGATCGGGATGGGACAGGGTCCGCCGCAACTCCCCGGCCAGGGTCAGCAGCCCGGCGGCGCAACTAACCAGGGGATTGAGCAGGGGGGCCTCGGGAGCTATTTCTGGCCAGTTGGGTTGGAACGAAGGCCTCAGATCTGGAGGCGGGGCGGGTGGCGGCGGGGGGGTGACAGGCGTCCGTCGGCCGCCCGGGATCGGACGGATGACGGTCTCACCGGCATCCCCGGGCCGCTGGAAGGGGTCGAGGTTGGTCATGATTTACTCGCGGATCGCCCAGAGTTCGAGTGCCAGACCGGGAAATTCCCCCCCGACATGCAGACCGAAACCGCCTCCCTCGGCCAGTTGCTTCCAGAATTCACTGCCGCGGTCGAGCTCGAAGTAATCACAGCCCGCGTGGTAGGGGATCTCCAGGGGCGGGGTAGGCAAGGGCTTGAGGGCGATACCGGGCAAGGCCAGCTTGACCAGTTCCTGGATACGTTCGATGGGACCGATCTTGAATTGGGCCGGCAGGCGGTTGCGCAGGGTTTGGGAATCGAGACTGGCCTGGGCGGCCAGGACGAACCGCGCGCCAGCCAGAAGGGAACGGTCGGCCACCAGGGCGATGCGAAAACCGAACTGACGCTCCTGGATGGGAATGGCGATGGCCCGCTCCAGGTACTCGCGGCTGAGATACTCCCGCAGGCGCACCATCAAGGGGGTGAAGCTGGCGTCCAGGTCCTCGTGCCGATAGGGCGGGAACTCGTCCGGGCGCTTAGTCGCGCTGGCAAAGGTGGCCAGTTCCCCCGCCAAGCCAAGCAGATAGCGAAAGACGGCCTCGGGGTGCAGCCCCCGCACCTGGGTCAGATGGATCATGACCGGCTCGGCCCGATTCATGAGCTGCAGCAACAGGAAATCGGCCCAGTCAGAGACGCCACCGCGGCCGACGCCCCGAACCCGGGCGGCCCTGGCCTCGGCTTGACGATGGAGGAGTCCGACGACCTCCTCCAGGAAATCCGCCAGGCGCGGGCTGACCTGAACGTCGAGGGCGGGGGGGATGTAGTCCTGATCCAATACCAGTTCCCGATCGGGACGGCATTCGAGGATTTTGGCGACGCCGCAACAGGCGAAACCCGCGCGGGATTCACGTTCGAGCAGCAGGCGGAGGTCCAGGCGCCCGATCTCCAGCAGCGCCTCGGTGTCCGCCCCCGCGGCGCTGTCGCGCACCTTGAGCTCGCCGACCCGGTAACGGAGGCCGGTCTCGGGGCGATCGTGGGTGCCGCTCACGACCGCGCCCGGCCGCTGCAACGGCAGGGCCAGATAGACGATTTGTCCGGCGGCGGAGGCGTCGAGGGGCAGGGGTGGGGGCAGGGGATCACTGGCGGGGGCGTCGAAGGGGGTCCCGTCGGGGAGGATCCCCGCCACATCGGTCAGGGCGAAGCGGCCCATGCCCAGGAGTTCGGCATCGATCCGCAGTCGCCGCAGTCCCCAGGGCCCCACCAGGCCGAGCCCCGACTTGGCGTCCACCAGATGTTCCAGATACCGATCGTGTTGCTGGAAGTGGTGGGGCTGGAGGAAGAGCCCCTCGAACCACAGGACCTTGTTATCCCACACCTGAGGGTCCTCCTACTGGGCCGAGGCCGAAACCCGGTCGGCGGCTACCTGGACCCGGACGCGGTTATCCACCCCGGACTGGAGCCCCAGTCCTGCACGCCACTGGCTCCGTTCCAGGGCCCGGTAGGCCACCAGGATGCCGAGATAGGACGCCGCCGGATCCTGGGTGCGCTGGAGGTGCAGGACCTGACCCGGCCTCAGGGTCATCTCCTCCCGCGCCACGAGATCACCACCAAGGACGGAGGTCTCCTTGTCGAAGAGGCTGTAGAAATCGGCCCCCATGAAGCTCCCCGGTTGCTTGAGCTGGTAGAGGCGCAGGACGACGGACAAAGGCTGGCCGTCGGGGCCCGGATTGAGATCCCCGCTCGCCGCGATCTCCAGGTTGAGTTTGAGGGGCGGTTTTTCCGGTTTGGCGCAAGCGGCCAGCAGCATCAGGCCGGCGACCAGGAGCAGGAGGAGGATGCCGCGGCGGCGATGAAGAAAGAAGCCCTGGACATGGATCATCTGAATGCCCTCTTGAACTCTGAATGCCTTCATGAACGGCCTAGCAAACGGCCTCTTGCATGCCTGCTTGCATTATCTCTCAGGGGCTGCAAGTCATTCTCTCCGATGGGAATCCTGAGAACTTCATTTCATCGAGATACTGCTTCTGAGGCAGTTGTGATGGGGTATATCTTCATGGGCCCTCAGTTTTCTCACGGCTGACGGCCGAGGCCCCTTCGCGCCTGCCCGCCAGCCGTTCGATCTGTTCACGGTAGGCCGCTGCAAAGGCATCCCCGAAGAGTTGCATGAAATCCTCGGTGGCGTCGGCGGCGACCTCGGCGTAGGCGGTGGTAAAGAGGTCCCAGAAGTGGGCCTTGCGCGCCATGGGCAGCCAGTTCTCTAATCGCGATGGACCGCCCAGGCGAAGTTCCAGCTCGGCGGGGGAGAAGTGCGCCAGGAGGGCGCGCAGCGCGGCCTGCAATCCCGCCGTCATCGCCATCTCATGGGCACGGATGTCGTCGAAGGCCTCATGGGCAGCGGCGAGCGCTGGCATGAAGCCAGGGCTGGGCCGCAACAGCAGACGCTCCAGCAGGTCCCCGGGGTCGACTGCGAATTTGAAGGGATTGTTCTCCAGCGGCCGGATGGTGGTGACACCCAGCCTGAGCTCGCTCTTGAACTGGGCGCGGCCCATCATGATCCCGATCAAGCCCGCCACCAGTTCCCGCAGCAGGGCGCCAGCCTGGTGCATCAATGCCTCGGGATGCTCCGGGGTCATCTGATCCGAGAGACCCAGTCCCTTGAAAAAGGCGGCCACCAGCGCCGCCTCGCCACCCCTGGATAGGTCCCCGGAGGGGGGGGAGCTGGCCGCCAGTGGAGCCCCAGACGGGAGCGGTCTGGGGGTTGGACCTAAGGCCGGTAATGGCTGGGTCGGTGCCGCAGGTCCCGGCGGGGACGGGGCAACAGGCTGGGCGAATGCCGGGGTTGGGGCTAGTCCAGCAGTGGGGCCGAGGCCTAGGGCGGTTGTAGGCGCGGGGCCGGGAGCGGAAGCAGTGCCGGGGGCGTGGGTGGGTTCGGGGAGGGTTGCCGGGGCGGGGGGGACCAGCGGGCCTGATGGGCCTGCGGGGGGGAAGGGTGCCTCGGCGGAAAAATCCTTGAGCGTGGCGGGCGAGGGCGGTGCCGAATGCTGTCGCTGTTCATCCTCCGGGGCCACTTCGCTCCAGGATGGGGTATTAACCCAGGATGGTGTAGTAGCCGGGGACGGCGATGGTTCCCCTGGCTCCGTCCAGATATCCCGCAGGATATCGTAGCCATCCGGAAAGGCCTGGGGAGGGACTTGGGGAAGGACCTGGGGCTGTGGCGGCCGAAAACAGACATGCTCCACGGGTGTCAGCTCGGGGGCGGACTGGGGCTCGGCGGCCCTGGCGGGACCCACCAGACGGGAATCCAGGGCCGCCGCGTCCGCGAAGGGTTGGTCACGCAGTCGTGATGGGGAGACCCCTCCAGGGCCTTCACGGGGCTGCTCACCCCCACCCAGCAGATCCAGGATATCGGCGGATTGACCGGTCCCGAAGAGCCCCGGCAGGCACGCCTCCAGGCCTTCGGTGGGCATGGTCGGAATGGGGGAGGGCGCGGTGTCGTCGACGATACTGATGCGCAGTTCGAAGGGGCCGATGAGGACCCGGTCGGAAGGTGCCAGCGCCACGGCCTGGTGAGGTGGCAGGGGCTCGTTGGGCTGGTTGACAAAGGTGCCGTTGCGGCTGAGGTCGGTGATCCAGATTTCGTTGCCGCGGCTCTCGATCAGGGCATGCTGTCCCGAGACGACCCGCTCGGGGTCGTCCAGAAAGACATCGCGGTCTGGACTGCGACCAACCGTCGCCGTGCGGGTTTGCAGCGTCAGCTCACGTGGCGCGGTCCCCTCGCCGCGTAGCCGCGTGACCCGGATCTTCATCGCCATGGCTTGGTTTTCCTGATTGATAGCCGACTCATCTTTTTTGTTTCGGTCGCGACCAGGCGAATGTAGGGAAGGTCGAAGGATCTCTGGCGGGTACGTGGACCGCCGGGATAGGGATTAGGGTTGGCAATCCCGCGGGGAGCCATACGGGTCGTCCCTCGCCGGGGTCCCAATACTGAATCGCCTCCGAAAAGCCAGTTCCGGAGCTACTTCAACGGATGTTGATGGACGCTTATCCAATTTCATCAACACATTAGTAACGCAAGGGTTTGCTGATCTGGGCGGTTTTCGACTTTGCGGAGGGGACTCAAGATTCGGGAAAACCGTCAAGAGATTTGCGATGAGTATAGAAGAATCCCGCCATTGCGCTGCTCAGGATGCGGACCCGCTTGAGAAAGATCCCGGCGAAAGATCCCGATCAGCCCTGGGCTCGGAAACTACAATGGAGTATAGCCAAGTTGGCATAACCCTCATGAGCCTAATCCCCACATCGGAAAGGTATCCCCGAGCACCATGGTGAACGCCGCGGACCAAGGGCTTCAGCCCGGCGAGATGATCGATGAGTTCCGCATCCGGCGCATCCTGGGCGCGGGTAATTTCGGCATCGTTTACGAGGCGGAGAATATCCATCTCGACGAAACGGTTGCCATCAAGGAATTCCTGCCCACCGAGCTGGCGCGGCGTGAGGCGGATGGCCAGATCAGACCCCTGTCACCGGCCACCGCCGAGGCCTTTCAGTGGGCCCGGGAGCGTTTTCTCCAGGAGGCGCGGACTCTGTGGGGACTGGGACACCCCCAACCCCATCCCAGCATCGTGCGCGTGACCCGGTATCGGGAGGCCAACGGCAGTGCCTACATGTTCATGGAGTTCGAGCATGGTCTGCCGCTGTCGGATTTGCTAGATCAGCGCGGGACCCTGCCCTATGCCGAGATCAGACCCATGCTGGCCTCGCTGCTGGATGGTCTGGAACGGGTCCATGCCGCCAACATCCTGCATCGTGACATCAAGCCCGCCAATATCCTGATCCGGCCCGATGGTTCCCCGGTCTTCATCGATTTCGGCGCGGCACGCAACGTCGCCCTGAATGCCGAGATCTCGGTGTTCACTACCTTTACCCCCCGCTATGCGGCTATCGAGCAGCATGATCAGAGCGGCCGGCAGGGGCCCTGGACCGACCTCTACGCCCTCGGGGCCACCGTCTATCGTGCCGTCACGGGCATCACGCCCAAGTCGGCTTCGGAACAACTGCTCGGTCAGCCCCAGGAACCGGCGCTGACCCTGGGGCAGGGACGCTATCCCGACGCCTTTCTCCATGCCATCGATCTGGCCTGCGCCCTGCGGCCGGAGGAGCGGCCCCAGTCCGTCGCCGCCTGGCGGCAGCTTTTGTTCGGCGGCGAACCGGTGGCGACGGAAGCGACCATCGTCATCTCCCAGGTGTCGGCGACGGATGTCACCCGCCTCAGCACCGCCCCCTCGCCAGCGGCGCCCTTCGGGGGGGCGGCCAGGGCGGCCGGACCGGTGACGGCAAGGATGACCTCCCCGGCGGCCTCACCCCAGACCCCTGACGTCGCCCTCCCCTTGCCGGACCGAAAGCACCCCTCGTCCTGGGGCTGGATCGCCCTGATGCTGGGTGTGATCCTGCTCAGTGGTGTCGCGGGCTGGCTGTGGTGGACCCAGCAGCCAACCGAACCCAGGGAGGGCCAAAGGGCGGAGCGGCCACCGGCGGGAGCGCCTGGGCTGCCGGCTGAAGCCCCTCCCGCAGGAAAGGCGGCATCCGCAAAACCACCACCTACTGCCTCTGAGGCACCGACGAGGCCCGTGGGAGGGGTCGGTCTCCCCGCCGAAGGCCCGACATCCCTCATCAAGGAGCAGATCCCTGCTGAAGCTGCCACATCCCTTGATAAGGAGAAGCCCCCTGCCGAAGCCCCCAGATCCCTCGCAAAGGAGCAGCTCCCTGGAGAAGCCCCCAGATCCCTTGCCATGGAGCAACCCCCCGCCACGCCCCCAACGCCAAGCCATGCCGGGACCTTGGTTCCAGGCGAGCCGGTTGTCACGCCACCCGTCGTCGCTCCCCCAGTCGTCACCCCCCCGGTCATCGCTCCTCCGGTCGTCGCCCCCCGCGCCCTCGAACCCCTGAAGCCCGGGCAGGGTTTTGCGGATCCTCTCAAGGTGGGCGGCACGGGTCCGGCAATGAGGGTCATCCCGGCCGGTGAAGGGCCGATGGGGTCATCCACCGAGGAGATCGGGCATCGTGAGGACGAACGTCCTTACCGGGCAAAGGTGGCGACGCCCTTCGCCATGAGCCAGACCGAGATCACCCTCGGCCAGTTCGGCCGTTTCGTCGAGGTGGCGGGCTACCGGACCGAGGCCGATCGCGAGAGCGCCTGCCTGCGGGTCGATGACCGGGGCGTCGAACTGGTCACCGACCTCAGCCTCTCCTGGAACAGTCCCGGCTACCCCGTCAGCGACCAGCACCCGGTCGTGTGCGTGACCTGGAACGATGCCAACGCCTACGCCACCTGGCTGAGCGAGCAGACGGGCCGCACCTACCGGCTGCCGACCGAGGAGGAGTGGGAACACGCCGCCCGGGCAGGCACCTCGACCAGCCGCTACTGGGGTGAGGATCCCAAGGATGCCTGCTACAACGCCAATACGGCCGATGAAACGGTCCTCGCCGCCAAGGGTGACCGCCGCCGGATCGAGGGGGCGCGGGTGCCCTGCCGTGACGGACACCTCTATACCGCGCCGGTCGGGACCTTCGCCGCCAATCCCTGGGGGCTTAAAGATATGATTGGGAATGTCGCGGAGTGGACCTGCTCGGTCTATGATTCTGGATACGGTGGCGCTCAGGGACGGTGCCTTGACACGCGGCGACGCACGGGGCCGGCGCCCATGGTGTTGCGGGGTGGTTCCTGTCTGAGTTCGCCGGACCTGTCTCGATCGGCGGCGCGGGATGGCCTGCCGTCGAATCTGAGTCTGAACACGATCGGCTTCCGCGTCGTGGCAACCGAGCAGCCATGGACGGGAGCCTTGGCCAGAGACTGAGATCCAGGGGGGTGCTCGGCTGAGCCTGGACATGAGAGCGAGGTCGGCGGATATGGACCTAAGTGGATGTATGTCGATCAGAGGCGCGGGAGCTGGGCTGGTGTCGATGCTCCTGGCGGCGGCCCTGTCCTTGGTCGGGGGGGGCTGCGCGACGGAGGGTCAGCCAGCCGATCGGGCCAGCCTCTCCGCCCGGGCCTCCGGCACCGCCGACGCGCCGGGGGCCGCTGACTATGTGATCAGCCGCATCGAAGACCTCACCGTCGTCGATTGCCTCCTGCCTGGGCGCATGCGCAAGATGGGACAGACCCTGACCTGGGTGGACCGCCCCCGTCCGGTGAAGAAGACCATCAGTGACTGTGAGATCCTTGGCGGCCAGTACGTTCTCTTCGATCGCGCCAATTTTGACACCGCCCTGGCCGTCTGGAAGGTCGCCGCCGAGCAGGGGGATCCGACCGCGCAGACCTATGTCGGCGAGATTTACGAACGGGGTCTGGGCCGCACCCCGGATTACGCCCTGGCGGCCCAGTGGTATCGCAAGGCCGCCGGTCAGGGCAACGCCCGGGCCCAGTTCCGGCTGGGTGCCCTTCACGAGAAGGGCCTCGGGGTCGCGACGGACCGCCTTGAGGCCCTGAACTGGTATCGCCAGGCCGCTGGTCTGCCGAAAGACAAGGTGGTCTATCTGTCCCAGGTCCTGGCGGAATCCAGGCACCGTCCCGCCACGCCGGCCCCCAAGGCGGGTAGCCCCGCGGACAAACCCCCAACCGCCCTCCAGCCGGCGCAGGCCGAACTCCAGCAGATCGCCACGGCCTCGCGTACCCGCCATCAGGAATTGGCCCAAGCCGAAACGGCCCGCGATCGCGCCAAGGATGAAATCGTCATGCGCAGCCAGGAATCCCGGCTTCTCGACCAGGCCAAACCGGTCATCCGCGCCGATCGGCGCCTGATCGATCAGTATGTCGCGCTCACCCAGGAGGCCGAGACCCAGCGGATCGCCGCGGAGAGCCTCGAACGGGTGCTCAGCGTCGCGACGCCGGTTATCGCTCAGAAATAGCATCACAGGACGCCGAGAGGCGTCATCCAGAAGGGGACTAAAGGCATGTTAGATAAGATGAAAGCGTTTTGTTGCCCGAGGCCGTCAGCGGAGCCCTGCCAGGGCCCTCAGCTACCACCAGTTGGCGCTGGAGTCGGATTCACCGGTCGGAAAGGTCCAGGGACCTGGCCGGTCCTGGTCCTGCTGCTCCTGGCCTGGGCCCTGCCCGGCGCCTCCCCGCTGGCCCAGCCCCAGGTGACGATCACCGCCAATCCCGCCAGCATTCAAGAGGGTGGTCCCCCCGGCAGCTTCCTGGTCAGGGTCAGCGATCCCGAATATCGCTGCTCCCTGGAGAGCACCGTCGTCAGGGTCAGCAACGCCTTTGGGGGAACGGCGATTTTTGGCCAGGATTATCAGGTCGAGGGTTGGAATAATCCTCTCGAAATCCAACTCGTCCCCGGTCCGGATTGCGACAAAATCGGCTTGGCCGAAGGCCAGGTAGCCATTCCGATCCGGGCCACCGCCGATAACTTCATCGAGGGCAGCGAGGTCGCGGTCCTGACCAGCACGACCTGCAATTATCCCTTTGCCACTGCTGCCGCTGACTTCCCGTGCAACGCGTCGGCTAGCATGACGATTATCGATGCGACCCAGAGCCTGATCTCCGTGGTATCGGGCGATGGTCAGTTGGCCAGTTCCCGCCAACCCCTGCAGCCCTTTGTGGTGCTCGTCTCCGGCGCTGCGGGGCCGATCACGGGCCAGGAGGTGCGCTGGACCATCGAACAGGGCGATGGCAGTCTCTCCACGACCGCGGGGACGACCAATGCCGCCGGCCAAGCGACCACCGTGCTGACCCCCGGCAAAGAAACCCAATTCCGTGTCCGTGCGACCCTGGCGCAGACGGGGGACTGGGTCGAATTCTCCGCCCTGGTCTCCTCACCCCTCGCCGGGCTGCCCGGCTTGACGCCAGGACAAATCTCCGTCGGCGGGGCGCTCGATTCCCTCTGTCCCCGCCTGAACGCGATCGGTCAGCAGCGTCCCTTGACCGCGGGCGAGCAGGACCTGTTGGCCCAGTGCCGCAAGCTGCTGGCCGCCACCGGGGAGGATCCCCAGGCGGCGGTGCAGGGGATTGTCGCCCTGACGCCAGAGCAAGCCAGCGCCCCCCGCAAGCTCATGACCCAGATTTCATCCCTTCAGGTCATCAATCTGGTGGAGCGGCTCAGAGAACTGCGGCGCGGCGCCAGGGGTGTCAGTCTTGGCGGGCTGAAGGTGGGCCTTGCCGATCAGACCTTCTCCGGCAGTATGTTGGAACAGGCCTTCAAGCCGGGGCGGGAGAGCGGTGGTGGCGCCAGCGCCGATGAGGACTGGCCTTTCGAGCGTCTGGGCCTTTTCATCACCGGTGATGTCCAGTGGGGTAAGAAAGATCAATCGATCAACGAGGATGGTTTTGACTACGATCGACTGGGCCTGACCGCGGGCGCGGATTACCGCTTTACCAATGGTCTGATCCTGGGTGCGGCCTTGGGCTACACCAGCACGGGCGTCGATATCGATGCCGATGGCGGGACCCTGGATGATGATAGCTGGAGTATGTCCGTCTATGGGACCTATTACCCCACCGAGCATTTCTATCTCGAAGGCTCCGCCACCTATGGCTGGGACCGTTACGACCAGGACCGCAATATCGAATACAGCCTGTTGGGGGCCAAGCGGACGGCCAACGCGGGTTTCGATGGCGATCAATACACCCTGATGTTCGGCGCCGGTTATGACCTGATCCACGGTGGCACCATCTTCGATCTGTACGGCCGCCTGCAATACACCAGCGCCTCCCTCGACAGTTATCGCGAAGAGGGCGCGGATGGCCTGGATCTGATCATCCAGGGACAGGATGCCATCTCCTTCAAGTCGATCCTGGGCACCCAGGTTTCCCGCTCGATCAGTACGCGCAGCGCCGTCCTTAGCCTCCAGGGCTGGGTCCAGTGGGAACATGAGTTCGAGGATGGCGACGAAGAGGTAACAGGCTATTTCGCCAATGATCCCAACCAGTTCGGCTTTATCCTGCCGGTCGATGCCCTGGAAACCGATCTCGTCAGGCTCGGCCTGGGTGTAGGGGCCCAATTCGGACAGGGGCGTACCGCTTTCCTTAGCTATCAGGCCGCTCTGGGGATGCAGGACTACACCGAGCAAATTGTCACAGCCGGCGTCAGTGTCGCGTTCTGATCGCGCCTAGTCGAATCCGATTGCGTCCGGTCACCCGGCGGTGGGTCGGCCGACCCTCAAGGTCGGCCGATCCTCAGGGAAGGAACGCCTTCCAAGGCATGGGTTACCTTAAGATGTCAGGCCAGTGTTCCTCCCAGCAGCAGTGGTGATCGAAGCCGGGAAGGATCCTGAGGGTCACCTTGGGGTTGCGGGCTAGGTAGGCGGTGAGGCTGGCGAGGGGGACCCTGGCGTCCTGATCCCCGATCAGGTGCAGTTGGCGGATGCCCTCATCCAAGGGTGCCTGACGGGAGGGATTGAGCGATCCGCTCAAGGGGCTGTAACGGTGGTATTCAGCCCAGGCGTCGGTATCCAGATTGGCGGCGATGGTGATCACCTGCACGACCCCTTCCAGATGGGGCGCCATCAGCAGGGCAAGGACCCCGCCACCGCTGTAGCCGATCAAGGTGATTCGGGCTGGCGGGCGTGGCGGGAGGATGCCCCTGATGGCCGCCACCAGGGTCCGGACGACCTCTGGGCTGTAACGACCATGGGTCCACCACCAGGGTTGGCAGCCGGGGTCCCCCGCGAGGCCGTGATAGCAGGGCCGACCGAGGTAGATGCTGGCCACCGGGTCCCGCGCCATTAGCCGCAGCGCCAGGAGGTCTTGACCGGTAGGATCGGAGGCGACCTGATAGCGGGTCAGCCAGGGTCGGCCATCGCCTTCGAGATAGACGTGGAGTTCCCTGATCTCCCCCATCACCCCGTTCTCCTCATTCTCGCCATTCTCCCCCATCACCCCGTTCTCCTCATTCTCGCCATTCTCCCCCATCACCATGTTCTTCTGTTTCTCCATGATCTCCCTCTCCCCATCCGGCTGCCCGAGGCCAGGGTGCCTAAGGATGAGATGGCGAAAAGGGTCGCCAGTGGTGACCAAGGACTCGATTCCCTGTACTCCCTGTATTTCCTGTATTCCGTGTATTCCCTCCTCATCCTGGGGTGGGGATAGGGTACGTGGGTCACTTGACCATGGGCCGGTCGTGGCACATCCACCAAGGATGACAACCGCTGCCAGGATCGACCAGGCATAACCCGCCCAGCCTGAGGGGACTCCGTCAGCCGAGGGAGTTGTCTTCCCCCTTCCTAGCCGCATCACCGCGGGGGTCAGGGTATCAAGGCCCACCTTCCCGCTCCCCCCAGTGTCCCCCCGCGCTCAATCCTCATGGGATCAAGGGGTCAAGGGATTCTTGAAGTCAAAGCCGAAGAGGCTCGGATTCTCGCCGATCACCGCCGCCGAAAAGATGTAGAAGACATAGTCATAGGTCTCTTGGGGGATCTTGTGCTCCCGCAAGAGTAACCAGAAGTTGCGATCGCGAGGATTTTCTGGCATCTGGCGCAAGCGCTTGATGACGTTGCCCTCCCCCCAGTTGTAGGAGGCCATGACCAAAAGACCCGAGGCCTGGGCATCGGTGCGGTAGATATCCTTCAGATATTTCGCCGCCGCCAGGGTCGATTTGGTGAAATCGTGCCGCTCATCCGCCGGGTCGTATTCCCCGAGACTTTGCAGGGGGCCGGGCTGTAGGCCGTAACGACGGGCGGTTTCCGGGATGAACTGCCACATGCCCTTGGCGCGACCGTAGCGGGTGGGGGGGCCGACGATCTCTGGCTGAAAATTGCTTTCCTGCATCGCCAGATAAAGGAATTGAGGCGGCAGGCCCTGGTCCGTGAGCGCCCGCTGGATCGTCGGGGCATAGCCGTTTTCATGGAGTCGGCGGATGGCGCGGGGCAACCTTGGTGAGGACTGCCATTTGCGGATATAGGTCTTGACCTCCGCGGCGAATTCCTCGGGGACATCTACTTCCGTTTCGCCAAAGACCCTGGCCATGTGCAGGATCAGTTTGTCTTCCGTATTCAGCGGGACCGGGCGCGCGGCCTGGATCTGTTCCACGAAGAGGTCGTAGCGCTCCCGCATGGACGCAAGTCGCCGCTTCGATTCCGCCACCTGGGCCTTCAGCTCGGCGGAGGCCTCCGCATCGACGCTCGCCTCCAGATTGGCGATCTGCAACTCGATCTCCTTCATGTCGTAGAAGATGTCGTTGGCCAGCCTGGCGGTATGTTCCAACTGCAAGTGCTGGTAGATGGCAAAGCTACCGACCAGCATCAACAGCAAGAGGACGAAGCCGATCAGGCCAAGGTAGAGGGTGCGCTGCCGCCGCTTCAGGTCGGAAAAGGCTTGCCTCACCATCAGGGTGTGTTCCCCGGCCCCATCCCCCTGGCTGGCATCGAAGTAATGCCGGGCGATCTGCTCCAGGGAGTGTTGCTCGGGCCGATCCGCGCCCAGTTTGGGCAGGATCAGTTTGATCTTCGGCCCCCCGCCGCCCAGGGACAGAGTGGTCGTCCCGTGCAGCGGCACCGCATCGATCCGTTGCCCGTCGATCAGGGTGCCGTTGCGGCTGCTGAGATCACGCGCCCACCATTGCCCTCCCTCGGGATAGATCGCCAGATGATGGCGGCTCACCTCGGCATGCATGATCCGCAGCGCGCAGTCATCGCCGCGGCCAATCAGGAGTGCTTGGCGGTAATAGGCCCGACAGGTGATGTTACGGCCATCCTGGTATTCGACCTCGATCGCCGGGAGCGAATCCGGCACGGACCCGTGATGGGCGAGAATGGTCTCTTCGATGTTAGGCATTTAACCTCGTTCCGGCTGATGGCCAGGATTGTCGCCGGCACGCCTGACCATCGACAGACTAGGCTGAAAACCGTTGATTCCGGATTTCAGCAAGCGCAGTGAGCATCGAGACAGTCACATCCTCAGGTGGTTCGTCCCCGTTGCAGCTAGGGTGTTGGCAGGGCCTTGGGTACCTCTAGTCAACCTGATTCCCGAGGGCCGCTCGCCACTAGAAGTGGTGCGCAAGCTTCGGGACGGTACAGGAAATCCTTGGATGGCCAGGTTTAACCAGCGTGCTCGGGAAAAAACTCTTCATCCAGGATCTGCACCTGCGTGTATGGGCAGAGAGGTGGGAAACGGTCAAAAGGGATGCCAGTCTCTTTCGCCGCCAATCTGGCCGCGTCCTGATAGGCCTCTTCGATCAGATCCCCGAGAACAGGCCTGAGCCCAGGCGATTTTTCCAGCCGTTTGGCGATTCGATCACGCTGGCCGAGGATCGTGGTCCGCCAAGAGTCACCCTTGAATTCCTGCCAGCGATCGGAGAGCTGGCCGTATTGAAATTCCCATTTCAGGAGATGGGCTAGAAGGACCACAAGACGATTTTCCAATTCGTTGCGCTCGCTGCGTCCCATCTCTGCCAGCTCCTCAACAAGGTGCACGACGTCCAGATCGGTAAAACGCCTGGCGCTCAACAGCTCGATCTGTTTCTGCGCCCAGACGTGATAATCACGGTCGTAAAGCTCGCTCGCATTGGACATAGGCCCATTCTCGCTCGGATGATCAGGTCGGTGAACGGTCAAAATGCTCTTATGGCGCCAACATCAGAATTTTCGTCTGGCTCGGGACCACCCGACAACCTGGTGCGTTGGTATTGTTCTGCAGTGCCATGCTGGTCATGCGGCTGGCCGGCATCCCTTTAATCAGGATGGAGAAGGCGCCGGTCAGGTGGCGTGAGGGACCCATGACGGTCCCCGAGGCGACGCCCGTCGCCAGGCCCGCATTATCGCCGTTGGTCATGGGGATGGTGGTCCCCAGGTTGTGCGCGGGCGTACCCATGAAGAGGATGTTGGGCACGTTGGGGACCGCCATGGGCCCCATGGCGATGTTCGGATAGGGTACCGGTACCGGGCCAGCGGGACTGGGGGTTAGGCAGACGTCCGGGAAGGCGGTGTCAGTGCCCATCATCTGCGCATTTGCAAACATGGCCTTATCTCCTAACCAAGGTGAATCTGTTCGCCATCGATCTTCACCAGGCGCTGGGCGGTGGCAACCAGGGTGTCGCACTGGAGGTGGGCGAGCTGCTCGGCGCGTAATTCGAGCGTACCCGCGTGCACCTGGTCCAGATCCCTGACCGTGCGCCGGGACCGGTCGAGGCGCAGATGTAAGCATTCTGCGGTCGCTTCGATCAGGTCCCCGATCAGGCGGCTGATCCGCAAGGTTGCCAGGGCCTCGCGGGCAATGACGCTGAGACGCTGGGCGGCTAAGGTCAAGGTACCGCCGCGAACCACCACCTCCGGGCCATCCAGGCTGAGGGTGGCCTGGGAACCCAGGTCTAGAGGGCCGTCGACTTTCAGGCTCATCCCGCCGCCTCCGGCGACCTCGATCTGCGTCTCCCGCGTTAGGACCAGCCGCAAGGGGGTGCCGGAGGGACGTTCGAGCACCGCGATCAGAAAGGGCTCGTCGGTCAGGCCCACCGAGGTCAGCACCCGATCGTCGACCTCGGGCCAGACCAGACAACCGAGGGCGCGTCGGGCCCGCAGTTCACCGGTGGCCGTGCCGATGCGAAACCAGGCCAGATCATCCTCGATCGCGAGCACCACGCCATCCACGTGGAGGGGAAAGGGACGCAGTCGTATCGGGTGTTCGGGGCTCAAGGCATCCATGGCAATCTCTCTCTAGGCTGGTCCCGATCGGTCAGCGGGCTTCTGATCGGGGTTGAATGAACGGGGACCCGCGGGTTCGCTTTCATCGCGGTGACTCGGGTCTGGGTTGGGGGCGCCATTGTTCGGCGGCGAGCTGCTCAGGGTCATCGCCGAGGGCCTGGCCGCGGTCGGTGAATTGGGCCCCGCGATCGCGCACCCGGTGGAGCTTGGCCCTGAAGAGTCTCGCCCCGCTGAGGTTGGCCTCCTCCAGAGTGGCATGGGAGAGGTCGGCATAGGTCAGGTCCGCCCCGCGCAAATCGGCATGGCTCAGGTCGGCCGCGACGAAATTGCCCTGGTAGAGTTTGGCACGCAAAAATGAGGTCCGCGTGGCTTGGGCGCCCTGCCAAATCGCCTGGGTCAGATCGGCGTCGGCAAAATCCGCATCTTCCAGTTGGGCCTGGAGGAAGATGGCCTGGGGGGCTTGGGCCCCTGTGAAGCAGGCCCCTTGCATATGGGCCGAGGTGAAATTGGCCTGCCTGAGGTGCGCCCGGCTGAAGTCACATCCGGTCAGATCGGCCTCGCTGAATTGCGTGAAGGCGAATGTCTGGCCGCTGAAACGCTGCCCGGCCAGCTTGCTCTTGGTAAGGACCACGAACTCAAAGCGGGCTTTGGTAAAGTCAGCGCGTTGCAGATCGCATTCGAGCAGCACGGTCCGCTCCAGGTGGGCGTCCGTGAAATCCAGGGTGCCGCACGTTAGGTTGGTCATGATGAGCTGCTCAAGCCGTGCCTCCCTAAAGCAGACCTCCTCCAACTGGCCATGGCTGAAGGACGCAAAGCGGAGCTGCACCCGATCGAAAATGACCCCACGAAGCTGACATTGGTGCCAGTTGGCATTTTCGATCCGCCCCTCGGCCACGGAGACCGAGGCCAGTTCAGAGCCAAAAAAGACGGTACCGGTGAGTTGGGCCCCATCCAGGCGACAGTGCTGTAACCGGCAGTGCAGGAACTGGCAGTCGGTCAGATCGGCACCCCTCAGGTCGAGGCGGTCGAGTTGGCAGTGGTCGAACCGGAGGGCCGCCAGATCCGCCCCGCTCAAGTCGAGCTGGCACAAGCTCTCGCCACTGACCAGCTCGGCCTCCTGGGCACGGCGCACTAACTCCTCGCGGTCCATGGGAACCTCAGCCCTCCCCCCCATCCCGGCGATGGCGCGGTCGGGTTCTGGCGCGCGTGAAGATGGCGCCCGCGAAGCTCACCTGCCCAACGACCCTGATGCGGGCCAGATCGGCCTCGTGGAGATTCGCATGGGACAGGGACGTCCCCGCGAGGAGGGCGTGCTGGAGGACCGCCCCGGCGAGGTTGCAGGAGCTTAGATCGGCGGCTCCCAGGTCGGCCCGCACCAGCCGGGCGCCGCGGGCATCGGCGCCGTAAAAGCGGCTCTCCCTCAGATCGCAGCCACTGAAATCGCTCCCGCGCAGTTGGGCATGGCTGAAGTTGGCGCCACGGAGGGGAGTATCCCGAAACGAGACCTCGTTCAGTTGGGCGCCGCTGAAATCCGCCCCCTCCAACCAGCAACCCAGGGCAAAGCAGCCTACCGCCAGACTCAGACCGCGAAAACAGGCTTGGGAGGCCCGAATCCCGACGAAGGCGGCCTTGGTGATGGCGGCGCCCGACATATCGACCTCGCCAAGATCGCAATCCTGGAAGACCGCCTGGGCATAGCGGACCCCGACGAAACGGCAACCCCGCAGATCGATCTCCCGCAGCAGGAGCATCGCCTCGCTGTGGGTCTCGGAGAAATCCACCGCGACGATCAGGGCGCCGGTGAGGCGCAGCCCGTCGATCCGGGCACCGCGCAGGCTCGAATTACTCAATTGCGCCCCTTCCAGGATGGCGGCGCTCAAATCGGCACCGCTGAGATCCGACCGCGCGATCTGGGCCCCTCCCAGATTGCACTCGCGCAGATCGGCACCGGCCAGGCTGGTCCCGATCATCCGCGCGTGAGCCAGCATGGCCCGGCTCAATTGGGCCTGGTCGAGCCGGGCACCGCTGAGGTCGGCCCCCTCCAGCAGGGCACCCCCCAGGTCCGCCCCGCGCAGATCCATCTGGGTCAGGTCCGCCCGGGTCAGATCCCAGCCCGCCAGGGAGCCATGACGGGCAAGCTCGGCCTGGACCCGCGCACGCCGTTCGGCCTGGGCGGATGCCGCCAGCGGGTCGGGCGGCACCTGGTGGTGGCCCATCGCCTGATAGGCGGCAAGCTGCTGCCGATCCGCCTCGCGCCAGCGGGCCAGGATGGCCGGATCGGCCAGCATTTGCTCCAGTTCGGCGACATGGCCGCCGGTGGCGCGCCCTTCCTGGACGAGGTGGGTCAGATCGGCGATCAAAGGCTCCGCGCTTGGCCGGGGCGGCCCCCGGGTCAACTCCCCACTCATCTCGCGCTCGATCAGGGCGAAATCCCCACCCGCGCACGCCAGGACCTCGCGCACCCCCTCCAGGGCCGCGCCCTTTTCTTGTTCCACGCGAGCGGCAACCGCGGCGGATTCGGCCTCCATCCGCTGGCGGACCTCGATCAGATCATCGAGGGTCCGAATCCGCGGTGGTTCCGCCAGGTCGAGCGGCGGCCCGTGTTCGTCGGGATCCAGGCCATGGGTGGCGACCAGAGAGCGGGCCTCGGCGCGCTCCCGCGCGGCACGGCGCATGGCGCGCGTGTAGGCCAGACTCGGCTGGTCCGGGGGATTGAACAGGGATACGGCGAGATCCGCAGGCATCAGATCGGATTCGCGCAGGAATTCCAGCGCACCCCGCTGAGGATCGCGTCGACGGTCGCCAACGCCGCGATAATGCTCGAGGGGACGGCTCTCCCCTAGTCGCTCGACGGCGGTCAGCAGCTCGAGCACATCCGCGGCATCGTCCTCCGCGATCGGCATCCAGCCTTGAAAGACCTGGATCAAACGCTCCTCCTCCGGAAAAAACCAGAGCGCCTTGAGCGACATGCCGACCTCTTCGAACTCCTGTCCCCCCGCCGCGCGCCGGGTCGCGAAGACCCGCGCGGCGAGGCCTGGCAAGGTCCCTGCGAGGCGGTCGATCTCCGGATGCAGCAGGTCGAAGGCATAGTCCTCGTCGCCGCGGAAGGGCGCGGCTTGCTGCTGGTCCTCCGGGGCCAGGTTGAAAAAGCTCCCGTCCAGATCCCTGGCCAGGCCGGGATAGTCCCGCTCCAGCCAGGCCGCGTCATAGGTCCCGCGCTTGGCGGCTCGGGTCGCCCAGGTTGGATCCAGGGGGCCAAAACCGGCCGGGCGGCCGATGCCGGTCGGGCTGGTCAGAGGCTGATCGGGATATTCCACCCGCGGCAACAGGCGCAGGCGCATCCCATGGATCTCGCTGTCGCGCCGCCCCATGCCGATGGGGTTTTTCGGAAAATCCTCCCCCCCATAGGTCTGGGTCCAGTTGAGCGGCAAGCGCTCGAAGGGGTGGGGGACCGAGGGACGATCACCCTCCCAAAAGCGCGGTCCCCAGACAACCAATTCCTTGCTCAGACCACCGACCTGGGCGCGGACCCGACAGGCCCGCGGCTTATCGGGACGGGTGAAGGCCGTCGCGCCGATGAGATATTCCGCCCGGGGGCGCGGATAACCTTCCTCCAAGGGACCCTGAGACTCGGGTCGGTTCGCCCAGAAGGGCCAGAGGGCCTGTTCGGTCAGGAGCCGGCCGGGGCGGCCCAGGGTCGAAAAGAGCAGGACCGAAACGCCCAGCATGAAGCGCCCGCCATGTTCAAAGGGACGGGTCAGCAGGGAGGCAGATAGCGGCTTGACGCAACGCATGGCAGTTTAGCCGGTCACATCAGGATCTTCAGGGTGTCCATCTCGATGTTGGTGGCCGATGACAGGGCCTCCAGGGCGATCATTTGCTGGGTCACGTCCTTGGCGCCCAGATCCACGCCCACCTTCTCGAACTTCAGGCCGATAGCCGCATTTGCGGAGCCTACTGCTTCAGCCTTTACCCCCGTCATTTCCATCACGGCACCGTTAAAATTGATCGCGACGGCATAGCCTTCCTTGACGGTCCCCCCGACCTTGTGCAACTCGAAATCAACGATCTTGAAACCGCCCGGGGCGATGATGGTCATCCCCCCGGTCGCGGTGATGGTGAAGGACCCACCCGAGGTCAGGCTGACGCTGCCGCCGACAGTCTGGGCCAGGCTGGCGCCGATCCGCTCGCTGCGGCTGGCCCCGATGGTGACGGACTCGGAGGCGCCGACCTTCAGCGTCCGGCTCGCGCCGATCTGGACCGACTCGTTGGCACCCACGCTTTCGGTGCGGTTGGCACCGATGTTGATCTTCTCGTTGGCACTGACGTTCTCGGTCCGGTTGGCGCCGATGCTGATGTCCTCGTTAGCGCCGACGGTCTCGGTCCGGTTCGCCCCGATGTCGATCGTCTCGTCCGCCCCTACGGACTCGGTCCGGTTGTTGCCAATGGTGGTCGTCTCGTCATTGTCGACCTTCTTGGTACGATCGTGTCCCACCCAATGAGATTCGTCGTTCTCGACCTCGATGGTCTGGTTAAGCTCGGCATGGAAGAAGAGCTCCTCCTCGCCGCTCTTGTCCTCCATGCGGATTTCGTTACAGTTGGCGCCGCTACCTCCTTTGCTGCTGCGACTCCGGATCCCGGTCTGGGTCTGGTTGGCCGGTAAGCCATAGGGCGGCATGCAGTCGCCGTTGTAGACGCGCCCGGTGATCAGTGGCCGGTCGGGATCACCTTCCAGAAAGCTGACGACCACCTCCTGACCGATGCGCGGCAGGGCGATGGCGCCCCAGTTCTTGCCGGCCCAGGGGTGGGATACTCGCACCCAGCAGGAACTGTTTTCGTCCTGCTTGCCATAGCGGTCCCAATGGAACTGGACCTTCACCCGGCCGTATTCGTCCGTCCAGATCTCCTCGCCGGCTTTGCCGACCACGATGGCGGTTTGGGGTCCCTGGACCACCGGTTTGGGCGTCTGGCGGGCGGGACGGAAGGGGACTTGGGCATCCATGACCTCCAGGCGGATCCTGACCAATGGCGCGGTGAGGCCCTCCTGGGCGGAACCAAATTCATCCGATATGAAGCGGTAATCCGCGGACAGGATCAGATACTCCCGGTTCTGATCCTTGCGGCGATGGCCGCTGAGGTTGAAAAGGGCCCCCGTGCTGAGCCCCCGGGCCGTACCCTCCGCCTGAGCCAGTTCCTGGCCGGCCTGGACCTCCTCCAGGCGCACCCGGGCATAGGTGTCACTGTCGCTGGCATCGACATAGTCCCCCGGATAGTCAAAGACCTCGAAATCCGCCAGATCGTGGGCCTTGGGGTTGCGGCGGGTCCCCAGGAGGTTCTTCCGTGGGGCGGTGAAGTCGAAGGAGGTATTGACGTAAGCGCCCGGAAGCACCTGTTGTTCCAGGGTCCAGCGATCGAGGTAGTCACGTTCTCTTTGCCCCATGGCATCGGGGGGGTAATAGGGGATCTCCTCGCTGCCCTCGATCTTGGCATGGGCGCTGTAACCGTCGGCCAGGATCAGGAGGTGTTTTCCCTCCTGGTGCTCGAAGAAATAGTAGATGCCTTCATGCTCGAGCAGACGAGTGACGAAGTTGAGGTCGGTCTCCCGGTATTGCACGCAATAGACCCACTGCCGATAAGTGCCGGACAGGCGTTCCTCGAAGTCGGTAAAGCCCTGCTCGCGAAAGATGGCCTTGACGATGTCGGGGACGGTCTGATCCTGGAAGATTCGACAATCGGCGGTGCGGGACAGAAACCAGAGCCAGGGTACCAGGGTGGCCTCATAGAGGGCATCCGCCCCGTCAAAGCCCACCTGGGCGAAGCGGTTGATCCACCCGTTGAAATAACGCGTGCCCCCATCCAGCAGGCGCAGCGACAGGGTGGCGGGTTTGCCGAGCAGGTCGTTGGGATCGATGTCAATGTCCTCGCTGAGGAGGTCGAGTCGATATTCGAAGGGGGCGCCGAGGCGTTCCTGGCCCTGCATGCGCTTAACCAGCAGCTTGTCCTCTCCCAGGGGGGTGGTGACGGAGAGGGTCCGATCTCGTTGCGTCAGGGTCATGACGAAGGCTCCTTAGACCATGCGTTCCCAATGAGGCTTTGCCGTTCTTCGCCCTGGCCAAAGGCCGAGGATGGCCGCATCAGGTGAATCCGTAGCTGAACCCCTCGTCGCCAACCCCCAGGGATACCCGCTCGATGCCCTGGCCCTGGAGGGTGCGCTCAAGAAATTCGCGGCTGATGGCCGGTAGTACCGTGTTGGTGAGGATGGCATCGACGACCCGGGCGCCGCTTTCGACCTCGGCGCAGCGCCGGGCGATGAGGCCGACCACGGCCTCGTCGTAGGTCAGCACGGCCCCCTGTTGCTCGGCGATCCGTTTGACGATGCGATCGAGTTGCAGCCGGATGATGGCCCCGAGCATGGCGTCGCTGAGGGGGTAATAGGGGATGGCGACGAGCCGACCGAGCAGGGCCGGGGGGAAGACCTTGAGCAGGGGTTGGCGCAGGGCGGTGGTCAGGCCCTCGAGGTCCGGCATCAGTTCGGGGTCCTTGCACAGGGACATGATGAGGTCCGTGCCGACGTTGGTGGTCAACAGGATCAGGGTATTGCGAAAGTTAATGTAACGGCCCTCCGCATCCTCCATCCAGCCCTTGTCAAAGACCTGGAAGAAGATCTCGTGGACGTCGGGGTGAGCCTTCTCCACCTCGTCGAGCAGGATCACGCTGTAGGGCTTGCGCCGCACGGCCTCGGTGAGGATGCCGCCCTCGCCATAGCCGACATAGCCGGGGGGGGCGCCCTTGAGGGTCGAGACGGTGTGGGCCTCCTGGAACTCGCTCATGTTGATGGTGATGATGTTCTGCTCACCCCCATAGAGGGCCTCGGCGAGGGCCAGGCCCGTCTCGGTCTTGCCGACCCCGGAGGGACCGGCGAGGAGAAAGACGCCGATGGGCTTGTTGGGGTTGTCGAGCCGGGCGCGGGAGGTCTGGATGCGCCTGGCGATCATGTCCAGGGCGTGGCGTTGGCCAATGACCCGTTGGTTGAGGGTCTCGGCCAGATGGAGGATGGCGGTGACCTCATTCTTCACCATGCGCCCGACGGGGATGCCGGTCCAGTCCGCGACGACCGAGGCGATGGCCTGGGCATCGACGCTGGGCAGGATCAGGGGGCGCTCACCCTGGAGGCTGGCCAGTTCCGACTGGAGCTGGCGGAGCTTGGCCAGGGCGGTGGCGGGATCCCATTCATGGGCGGTGGATTGAGCAGGGGGTGGGGTGGCGATCGCTTCCAGGGGCTGGCCAGAGTCTTCCAGGGGGCTGCCAGTGTCTTCCAGAGGGGACTGGGCGCCGCGGAGCTGCGCACGCAGGTCGAGGATTTGCTGGACCAAGGCCTTCTCGGCCTCCCATCGGCCGGTGAGCTCGGTCAGGCGTGCCCGTTCAACCTCCAGACTGGCCTCCGCCCTGCCGGCGCGCTCGCCGGTGTCCACCCCGACGGCGCTCTCGCGGGCGATGATGGCGAGTTCGGTCTCCAGGCCTTCGATGCGCCGCCGGCAGTCCTCCACCTCCGCCGGTTCGGCGGCCTGGCTGATGGCCACCCGGGCGCAGGCGGTGTCGAGCAGGCTGACCGCCTTGTCTGGCAGTTGGCGCGCCGGGATATAACGGCGGGAGAGCCTTACCGCCGCCTCCAGGGCCTCGTCGAGCAACTGGACCTGGTGATGCTTTTCCAGGGCCGAGGCGATCCCGCGGACCATCAGGATCGCCTTGTCCTCGCTCGGCTCGTCCACGGCGATGACCTGAAAGCGCCGGGTGAGGGCCGGGTCCTTCTCGATGTATTTCTTGTACTCCCCCCAGGTGGTGGCGGCGACCGTGCGCAGGGTGCCGCGGGCCAGGGCCGGCTTGAGCAGGTTGGCGGCGTCCCCGGTGCCGGCGCTGCCACCCGCGCCGATGAGGGTATGGGCCTCGTCGATGAAGAGGATGATCGGCTTGGGGGAGGCCTGCACCTCCTCGATGACCTGACGCAGGCGGTTCTCGAATTCGCCCTTCATGCTGGCCCCGGCCTGGAGCAGTCCCACATCCAGGGTGCGCAGGCTGACATCCTTGAGGGGCGGCGGCACCTCGCCGCTGGCCAGGCGCAGGGCGAAACCCTCGACGACGGCGGTCTTGCCGACGCCGGCCTCGCCGGTGAGGATGGGGTTGTTCTGGCGCCGGCGCATGAGGATGTCGATCATCTGCCGGATCTCATCATCGCGCCCGACGATGGGGTCCAGCTCACCCTGGCGGGCGCGCTCGGTGAGATCCACCGAGAAGAGGCGCAAGGCCTCCTGCTTGCCCATCTGGGCTGGCGCCAGGGCGCCGCTCGCCTCGCCGGGCAGGGCCCCGCCACTGATCTGGAAACCGTCGCGGGCGCTCAGACGGTCCTCGGGAGAGCCGGAGACGATCTGGGCGAAGCGGTCGGTGAGGGTATCGGTGACGATCTTGTCGAATTGGCGGGAAATGCCGAGCAGGCCGCTGCGCAGGCCGCGGGTCTTGAGGATCCCCACCAGGAGATGACCGGTGCGCACCTGGGATTCACCGAACATCAGGGTGCCGTAGGTCCAGCCGCGCTCGACGGCCTCCTCCACGTCCGCGGACAGGTCGGAGATGGAGCGGGCCCCCCGTGGTAGTCGATCCAGGGTTTCGGTGAAATCCCGGGCCAGACCGGCCGGGTCCAGGTCGAACTGGCGGATGATCCGGTGCAGGTCCGAATCCTGATTCTGGAGGATCTGATTGAACCAGTGCACCAGTTCCACGTAGGGGTTGCCACGGATCTTGCAAAAGACGGTGGCGCTTTCGATCGCCTTATAGGCCAGGGGATTGAGCTTGCCAAAGAGGGCGGTGCGGCTGATCTCGGTCATGTTGCGCTCCTCGTTGCAGGGGGCCGCCAACGCGGATTCAGTTTCAGGTCATCAGCATTCCGGCTTGCGGGCCTGCTCAGCAACCAGGTCGTCCACCCCAGTTGCCCGCCACGGCCCAGCCGCAGTCCGGGAACCTCCGGGGCGGTCAGGACGGGGTTGAGATCCCAGTCCAGTTGATCCCCAAGATAGTTGCGGACCAGATCCCTCACCCGGTTGAGGCTGTCCCCCCCGGGGAGAAGACGGCGAAAGTCCACCAAACGCACGGGGCCGATGATGACGCGAAACTTGGACTGGTGGTCCCAGACCCGTCCACCAAGCGTCGTGGTCTGGCCCAAGTGACCGGTAGCGGGGCTGGTCCCCAGACACAGGCGACAATCCTCCGGCAGTACCAGCCAATGGCCGATGAACTCCTCGATCCGCACGGGTAGACGCAGGAACTCGGTCAGCATGGACCTCAGTCCCTCGGCATGGCGATTCTGGCAGGAGAGGTGTCCGGTAAAGTGCCGCTTCGCCAGATCGGGCATGGCGTCGCGGCCCTGGTAGGCCGGCATGCCGGTCCCGGCCAGGGCACCCAGATAGGTGCCGAAGCGGTCCTGGGTCGGGCGATCGAAGCTGACCGCTGGCTGGGCCTGGGCCCAGGCGCGATAGAAGAGCGACAGCATCCGGTGGTGGAAGACATCCGCGAAGCGGGCAAAGGTCGGGTCCCCGGCTTGGCGCAGGCGTTCGCGGGCATGGTTGGTCAGGTGCAGGGGCAGGGGGCCATTGGGGCCGAAGAGGCCCAGAAAATAGACCAGGAGCCGGGCCGGCTGACCGGCGGCGGGGAGGAGCAGGGCGGCCAGTTCGGCGGGGGCGAAGATCAGGGATGGCTCTTGGCCGAGCCGGATGGGGTCGTCGCTTGCCCTCGCCGTCATGCCGAGTCGCGGGCGTTCGGGTTGCAGGGCGTCGAGCTGACGGAGGGTGTGCAGGAAGCCATATCGCCAGGGAGCCCTTGTCAGCTCGGCGAATAGGGGCTGATCGGTCAGAGGAGGGGGCGTTGGCCGATCGTCGCTGGCCATCGCATCACCTCCCCGCGCTCGGTCTTGAGCAGGGTCTCGGTAAAACTATTGATCGAACAATAGCGGGCGAAAAAGCGTTCGAGAACGGCACCCAGGAGGTAGACCCCGGTACCGGCAAAGGCGGATTCATCACAGACCAGGCTGATCTCGAGACCGCGGGCATAGGTAATTGGGTGCACCCCTGGCAGGCGACGGATCAGGGGTCGCGAGGAGACCTGGCGGAGCCCCTCGATCTGACGGCGCAGGTCCGCATTGGTCAAATCGGCGTAGAGGGCGAGGAGTTCACGCAGGGCGGCGGCACCCGTCCCGCCCGCACTGCCCGTGCCGCCCGTGCTGTCGGCGATGGAGAGATAGTTCAGCGACAAGTGGCTGATCAACCGCCAGGCGGTGTCTCCATGGGCCGGGGAGGTCCTTGGCGGCGTTGGGCCGGCCCTCACCCGGATCGACTGGACCGGGGCGCCGATCTCCAGGCTGAAATCGGTGGTGCCCGTCCCAACCGGCATCTGCAGGGGCAGGTCTCGGTTGGTACAGAGCCCGGATACCGCCAGTTGCCGCATTTCGCTGGACCAGGGCGCCTGGGCCGCATCCACCAGATTGATATAGACCTCACTGCCGATATAGCTGGACCGAGGCCCCCGGCGTTGCTGGCCAGAGGAGAGCCGACGGGGCTGTCGCTGGATGGTGAAATAGGCGGGGGCGCTCTCCGTCGCGGTCAGGTCGGTGGCGGAATAAAAGGGGCGAAACTCACGGCGGTCACTGGTGGCCGCCCCATAGCCCGTCACCTCGTCGACCCGATAGACCTCGAAGTCCAGTGGGCGGGTCCGATCCGGGACCAAGTGGTAATCGGGCCCGGCCCCCCCGAGATGGACGCGGTCGCACCGCTTGTGGAAGAGGTTGATCGCCGGGGTGCAATGGAGCGCGAAGTTAGCGGCGCTGATGACCCCTTCGAGACCCGGCGTGATCTGGCCGAACAAGAGGATGACATCGACCTCGTTGGTGTCGATACGCTGGAGGATGGGGCCCACCGCCTCGATGGCGACGAAGAGAAACCGTTGGGGGAAGGCGAAATACTCATGCAGATGCCGGTAACCCTGGAAGGAGGGGGGGGCATAGGGCAGGAGCGCCTCGGCCTCCTCGAACCCCAGGGGGCGCAGCACGTTGGCGGGCAGGACCTCTATCCAGGGCAAGGGGCGAGCGGTGGGCTGCACCAGCACAGCGGTCGCCTGGCCGAGCATTTGGGCATAGAGATCGAAGGGGATCTGGTCGGTCCCCTGGAGGAAGAGGTCCAGCCGGAAACCCTTGGGCTGACCTGGTGAGAGCTGAGCGAAAGTCAGGCCGGTGGTCGTGCGCAGGCGCAGTCGGAGGCCGGCCTTGCTGCGTTGCAAAACGGGCAGATCGGTCCGCGCGACGGGACCGGCATGGCTGAAGTACTCGGCTTCGGTCAGTTCCAGCGGCCAGAGCCGGATCTCGTGGGCGGTGCGGTATTCACAGGCGGTCTGCTCACCTTTGCCGAGGGTGCCGCGCAAGGCAGTGTCCCGCGGCAGGACGAGGCCTTCCGCCAGGGCGCCTTCGCTGAGATCGGGCTGAAACTGGACGACCACCATCGAGGGGGTCGGCGCCAGATAGTGGGGATAGACCAGTTCCAGCAGGTGCTGGGTAAACACTGGGAATTCGGCATCGATCTTGAGTTGGACCCGTGCCGCCAGAAAGGCAAAGCCCTCCATCAGCCGTTCGACATAGGGATCGGCGCATTCGAAACCGGAAAGGCCCAGCCGGCCGGCGATCTTGGGGAACTCCGCCGCAAACTCGCCCCCCAGGTCACGGAGATGGGTCAGTTCACGGTTGTAATAAGCGAGGAGGCGCGGGTCCATGGGGGATCAGCGGTTCGTGGCGGTCGTTTCAAGCACGCGGACTTCGCCAGTCTCCAGGTCCACGTTGGTTTTGAGATAGAGCTGCTGGGGGGTGGGGACGCCCCAGAGTTCGCCCTCGATGTCGAAACGGATGGCGTTGGGCGTCATGCCCTCGGCATCGACCACCGCGCGAATACTGAGCCCCTGGCGCAGGATGCGCGGCTCGAAGCGCTGGATCGCCTGTCGCAGGCGCCGCTCCAGGGTCAGGATATCGAGACCCGAGAGGTTGTGGCCAGCGAGATCCGGCATGCCGAAATTGATTACCGAGTTCTGGACTTGGGGGTAGGGTTCCAGATCCTGGACCGAGGCCAGGTCACAGGTGTTGAGCAACCATTCCAGGTCACGGATGACGCAGGCCTTGAGTTTGTTGGGCGAGAGGACCCGTTGCTCCCGCGATTCTTCCCGCTCAGCCGGTGCCTGGTCGGTGAGCCGATCGAGAAGGGAGGGCTGGAGGCGCTCCTTGGGGGTCAATTCGGCCATGAGGTCAGCGGCTCTCCGTGGGCACGGGACCGAGGTCGATTCGCCGGCTTGCCAGCAAGGCATGGTCCCCAGTGTCCGTCGTGAGCATCCGTTGGCCCAGACCCCGGTAGCATCCCGCCCCCAGGTCCACCCAGTCGGTCAAACGGGCCAGGCGGATGCGGCCGTCGGGGCTCGCCTCCGAGCCGGGATAGCGGGTCGGGATGAAGGCGACCGTCTCCCCGCCATTGGACCAGGTGACCCGGGCCGGCAGCCAGACGAGATCGCGAAGGTCCTTCGGCTCCTCCAGGATCAGGGTACGAATCCGCTGGAAGGGCACCCAGGCGTATCGGCCATCGATCAGGATCTCCAGCAGGGGACCCAAGCGGGAATCCGCATCGGCGATCCAGCCGAAGGCCGCCCCATCGATCCGGCCGGGGATGACGGGGGCCTCCTCCAAGCCCTGGTCGCGCAACTGCTTGGAGGCTTCGAACCGACCCTGGGCGCTGGCGCGCAAGGCCGCGATGAGGAGGGCGATCCAGGCGGTCGGCTCGCCGAGGATCAGGGGGTCGAGGTCCCCGGTGAAGACCTTGGCGCGTAGGGCCTCGGCCCTGAGCAATTCACGGTAGGTATTGACCATGGCCAGGGCGCCGGCATCCAGTTCACCGGCGACCTGAAGCTGGGCCAGGGCACGGTCCCATGCGCCGAGGACGGCAAACAATTGGAACAGGAAGATCCGCAATCGGGCATCGGCCGGGGCCCGGCGGATACGGTCGGTGAGATCGGCCAGGGCGGCTTTGAGATCGCCTTGCTTGAGAGCCTCTTCGGCGTGCATCGCCCGCCCCCCGCGCCGGGCATTGATTGCCTGGCGCATTGAGTTTAAGCCAGGGTACAGGAGGGTTTATGGCTGATTATTCAGCAACCTTGGTCCCTATTCCTGTTTATTGATCTCGAGGTTCCAGGTGCGATCGGTAGTCGAGCCCGGCTTGCCTTCATTATCGATGGGGGTGTATTCCCATTTGATCTTGCCGTAGGCGAAGGAGACCTCCTCTAGGGGCTTGCTTTCACCTTCGCTGGAACCCCCTGGCCTGACGGAAGCCACAATGCAATCCGACAAGGTGTACTTCATGAAGGTGTGCTTGTCCCCGGTAGCCAGACAGAGTTCAAGCTCCACCTGCTTGATATGCTCCCCCTTGGCGCACTTGATGTTGAGGTCCGGGGTGGCGTTGTCGATGGTCTTGACCACCGAGAGGTTTTGAAAATCGGCCCGGCCACCGGTCCGACCTCCGGTGGCGCTTGCCCCGGAAACGGGCTGGCTGAGGCCGTGACTAAAACTTAGGATCTCGATCCACTTCTGATGGGCGTCATCGGTGCTCTCACCATCGATGCCGTCGATCTTCAAAAACATGTCAACTGCCATTGCGTATCTCCTGGCTAAGTGATTGAATATCAAGTTTTCTGTGACGGCAACTTAGAAACCAGCCGCAGCGAGACGGTCAGACCCTCGAGCTGGTAATGGGGTCTCAGATAGAAGACTGAGTTGTAATAACCCGGATTGCCCTCCACCGCCGTCACGACCACCTGGGCGGAGGCAAGGGGCTTGCGCGCCTTATCGAGCTCCGAGGCGGTGGCGGGATTGGGCTCGACATATTTGTTGATCCATTTGTTCAGCCATTTCTCCATGTCTTCGCGTTCCTTGAAGGTACCGATCTTGTCGCGCACGATCGCCTTCAGATAATGCGCGAAACGACAGACGGCGAAGAGATAGGGCAGACGGGCCGACAAGTTGGCATTAGCGGTGGCATCCGGGTCATCGTATTCGAAGGGCTTTTGCAAGGACTGGGCGCCAATGAAGGCGGCAAAGTCGGTATTTTTCTTGTGCATTAGCGGCATGAAGCCATTCTTGGCTAGCTCGGCCTCGCGCCGATCGTCGATGGCGATCTCGGTCGGACACTTCATGTCCACTCCGCCATCATCGGTGGGGAAGGTATGCACCGGCAGTCCCTCGACCGCGCCGCCGGATTCCACCCCACGGATGCGGGAACACCAGCCATAGAGCTTGAAGGCGCGATTGATATTGACCGCCATGGCATAGGCCGAATTGGACCAGGTATAGCGGCTGTGGTCGCCGAGGCTCGTGTCTTCCTCGAAATCGAAGTCCTCGACCGGATCGGTCTTGGCACCATAGGGCAGTCGGGCGAGGAAGCGGGGCATCGCCAGGCCGAGATAGCGGGAATCCTCCGATTCCCGTAAGGAGCGCCAGGGGGCGTATTCAGGGGTCTGGAAGATCTTGGTCAGATCACGAGGGTTGCTCAGCTCTTGCCAGGATTCCATCTGCATCACGGCCGGGTCTGCCCCAGCGATGAAGGGGGTATGGGCCGCGGCGGAAATCTGGGCGATTTGCCCGAGCAACTCCACGTCCGGTGGGCTATGGTCGAAGTAAAAGTCGCCGAGGATACATCCGTAGGGCTCACCGCCGAACATGCTGTATTCCTCCGTATAGATCTTCTTGAAAATCGGGCTCTGATCCCAGGCGGTTCCTTTGAACTTTTTCAGTGACTTGTGAAGCTCCTGCTTGGAGAGGTTCATGACCCGGATCTTGAGCATCTCATCGGTTTCCGTGTTGTTGACGAGATAGTGCAGACCGCGCCAGGTCCCTTCGAGCTGCTGAAACTCCGGATGATGCAGGATCAGATTGACTTGCTCGGTGAGCTTGCGATCGATCTCGGCGATGATGGACTCGATGGTCCGGACGGCATCATCCGAGATGAGCGCCGTCTGCTCCAGGGCCTGAGCGGCCAGGATCTGCACCGCTCCCTCGACCGCCTCACGAGCACGGTCGGAACGGGGTTTGAACTCCTTTTGCAAGAGAGAGGCAAAGGCGCCGGCCTCGATAGTCTCGGCCGCCGTTTGTTGCTCAGTTCGGGCTTGGAGATCGGTATCAGCCATGTGACTTCTCCTCCGCGTCTGACTGGGCCTCAACCGGTTTCGGGGTGGCGGCCAATGCTTGTAACAGGGCGGGGTCCTTGAGTACCTTGGCGATCAGTTCCTCGGCCCCGCTCTTCCCATCCATGTAGGTCAGGAGGTTGGCAAGTTGGCTACGCGCCGAAAGCAGTTTGTTGAGGGCATCCACCTTGCGGGCGACCGCCGCCGGTGAGAAATCGTCCATGCTCTCGAAGGTCAGCTCCACGTTGAGGCTGCCTTCTCCCGTCAGGGTATTGGGTACCCGAAAAGCCACCCGTGGCTTCATGGCCTTCAAGCGATCATCGAAGTTGTCGACATCGATGGTCAACATCTTGCGATCCGCAACGGGCGGCAGGGCCTCGGCGGGTTTGCCCGAGAGGTCCGCAAGTACACCCATCACGAAGGGGAGCTGGATGGTCTTTTCGGCGCCATAGAGCTCGACGTCATATTCGATCTGCACCCGCGGCGCACGGTTGCGGGCAATGAATTTCTGGCTGCTTTCTTTCGCCACTGCTAGTCTCCTCAAGCTCCCCGTGATCCGCGACGCTTAGGGATTGGCCGGAACAGTGCGGATCGGCTATTTGTTTTGGTCATCCAAGCCACAAATTTTGCGAATCTGGGGTAAGGCATCAGGTGCCAGATCACGCAAGATGTCGATGAAATCGCCGGTGACCAGCCGTCGCGCCCGCTTCAACAAGAGGGGGACGGGGCTGGCTGGCTCATTCAAAGTATAGTAGTCACACAGAAGATCGAGGGCGCGAATCACATCCTCGCGCGAGCTGATCTGGTTGGAAAAACGGGCGAGGTTTGATGGGTTTGATGGCATTGCCTCAGCACCCAGGGGTGAGGCGTCGTCCCCGGTCGTCAGGCCAGAACTCGTCGGGGGCTCTCGTTGATGCAGCCTGGACTGCAGATCCTGGTGAAGTCCTGACAATAGTTCGGTGAGGGGTTCCAGGTTGGGCATGACGCTGGCCTCGACATGAGCCGCCAAGGCGTTAATCAGTCCCCGAGTCTCGTCCAGGGCTCCCCGCGCCGCCAGGGTCAGCGTCCGCAAATCCTCCAGTTCGCACTCTTGAAAGACGCCAGCGATGGCGGCGCCGTCGAGGGTCTTGGCGTCTTTGGAGGTCTGAGCTTTGCCCTCGGCAACCTCGAGGTCGCGATAGGTGAGGGGACCAAAGAGCCTGGACCTGAACAGGGGGGTTGTCCTGATTGGTATCAGTAAGGTGTCGCGCCCACACAGGTCGAGGAGGATATTGAGCCGGATGGTCGGATCCAGGCCCTCATCCGGATCCAGTCGGGGATGCAGGTCGTCCCAGAAGCCGCTGACCAGACCTCGGACCAGGGAAAGCCCGACCTGGAGGCCCGCCAGGCCCTCGGTCTTGAGCAGGGCGCGGGTCAACAAAACACCGATGCGCAAATCCTTGGAACGGCGAAGCAGGGCGATGCCCAGATCCCTCACCCGAGGCCAGTCCGGTTCCTCCGCCGGCACCAGGGCATCGCCCATCCGCCGTTCAGGTTTCCCCGCCGCCGCTTGCAGCAAGGCCAGAAAATCCGGGTCATACTCGAGATCCTCACCCGCGGGTGCTGTCATGGAGACCGCTTCAAGCAGGCCTTCGACATCGATCGGATTCATTTCAGTGGGGACAAGGGAGGTCGGTGGGGCAATGGGGGAGGGGAGGGATGCAGGTTCGTTGGTTCAACCATGGATTGTTCATAGCACAGGAACCGACGACTTGCTGGAAATGTGATTCAGATCCAAAAACCTCCGGTCCGTATCTTGAGGGTCTGACCCCCAGCCTGATCTCTCCCGTCTAAACCCCCCGGCCTGCCCCCCCGGCCGGAACCCCCCGGGTCTGAACCCCATGGGGTATCATGAACGGCAACCAGCCGTTCCTCCGCCGGAGTCCCTCAGCCATGCTCGTCTTACGAGGCGCCCCCGCCCTCTCCGATTTCCGTCTCCGCAAGCTCGAAGCACGGTTGGCGGCCGCCATGGGGCGTGCCGTCCAGGTCTATGCCGAGTTTCGGCACTTTGTCGAGCTGGAACAGGGCCTGTACGGGGAGGAGTTGGCCGTCCTCGAGCGATTGCTGCGCTATGGCCCCAAGCTGGCGGGCCATGAGCCGCGCGGTGAACTGATCCTGATCGTGCCTCGGGCGGGGACCATCTCCCCCTGGTCCTCCAAGGCCACCGATATCGCCCACAATTGTGGCCTGGCCAAGATCCGGCGGATCGAACGGGGGATCGCCTACTGGCTGGCAACCCGGCCGGAAGAGAGACACGACAAAGTCACTGGCGGCATGGGCCCCGTGGGGAAAGGGCGCAATGGTGATGGTGTAAATGGGGAGGGTGGTGGTTATGACGTGAATCCGCCCGAGCCCCTGACCCCTGTCCAGCGCCGGACGGCCAGAGCCATCCTCCACGACCGCATGACCCAGCAGGTGCTGTGCGACGAGGAGGATGCCGCCTGCCTCTTCCTCCAGGCCGAGCCACGGTCCTGTCGCAGCGTGGACCTGCTGGCGGGTGGGCGCGAGGCCCTGGTCCAGGCCAATAGCGACCTGGGACTGGCCCTGTCCGACGACGAAATCGACTATCTGGTCGACAGCTTTACCGGCCTGCGGCGCAATCCCACGGACGTCGAGCTGATGATGTTCGCCCAGGCCAATTCCGAGCATTGTCGGCATAAGATCTTCAACGCCTCCTGGGTCATTGACGGTCAGCCCCAGCGCCACTCCCTGTTCGGCATGATCCGTCACACCACCGAGCAGTCCCCGGACAAGGTGCTCTCCGCCTACCGCGACAACGCCGCCGTCATCCAGGGCTGGGAGGGCAAGCGCTTCCTGCCGTCGCCGGAGGACGGGGTCTATGGTGAGCATGCCGAGGACATCCACATCCTGATGAAGGTTGAGACCCACAACCATCCCACCGCCATCGCCCCGGACCCGGGGGCGGCCACCGGGTCCGGCGGCGAGATCCGCGACGAGGGCGCCACTGGGCGCGGCTCCAAGCCCAAGGCCGGGCTGTGCGGCTTTTCCGTCTCCAACCTGCGTATCCCCGGCCTGGAGCGGCCCTGGGAGCGGGACCACGGCCGGCCCGGGCGCATCGTCTCGGCCCTGGACATCATGCTGGAGGGCCCCATCGGCGCCGCCGCCTTCAATAATGAGTATGGCCGGCCCAACCTCTGCGGTTATTTCCGCACCTATGAACAGGAGGTCCCCGGCCCGGTTGGTAGCGAGCTGCGCGGTTACCACAAGCCCATCATGATCGCCGGTGGCCTAGGCAACATCCGCCCCGAGCACGTCACCAAACGCCCCTTCCCGGCGGGCTCGCCCTTGGTGGTACTGGGCGGGCCGGCCATGCTCATCGGCCTGGGGGGCGGCGCCGCCTCCAGCATGGCCTCGGGAGCCTCGGCGGAGGACCTCGACTTCGCCTCCGTCCAGCGCGCCAACCCGGAGATGCAGCGCCGTTGCCAGGAGGTTATCGACCGCTGCTGCGCCCGGGGCGAGGACAGCCCCATCCTTTTCATCCACGACGTCGGCGCCGGCGGCCTGTCTAACGCCCTGCCGGAGCTGGTCCACGACGCCGGCCGCGGCGGCCGGTTCGAACTGCGGGCGGTGCCCAACGACGACCCGGGCATGTCACCCATGGAGATCTGGTGCAACGAGTCCCAGGAGCGTTATGTCCTGGCCATCGCCGCTGAGCGTCTGGAGGAGTTCAAGGCGATCTGCGAGCGTGAGCGCTGCCCCTACGCGGTGGTTGGCGAGACCACTGCCGAGGAGCATCTGTTGTTGGGGGACGCCCACTTCGGCAACACTCCCATCGATATGCCCATGCCCCTGCTATTTGGCAAGCCGCCGCGCATGCTGCGGGAGGTCAGGCATCACCCCTTTCACAAGCCGGCCCTGGACCTGGCCGGGATCGACCTCAAGGAGGCGGCCTTACGCGTCCTGCGCCTGCCGACGGTGGCGGACAAGACCTTCCTCATCACCATCGGCGATCGCAGCATCACCGGCATGGTGGCGCGGGACCAGATGGTGGGCCCCTGGCAGGTGCCGGTGGCGGACGTGGCGGTCACCACCAGTGACTGCTTCGGCGTTACCGGCGAGGCCATGGCCATGGGCGAGCGCACCCCCCTGGCCCTGATCGACGCCGCCGCCTCCGGGCGCCTGGCGGTGGGCGAGGCCATCACCAACCTGGCGGCGGCGGATATCGCCGCCCTGGGCGACATCAAGCTCTCCGCCAACTGGATGGCCGCCGCCGGTCACCCCGGCGAGGACGCCCGCCTGTATGAGACGGTCAAGGCGGTGGGTCTGGAGCTCTGCCCGGCCCTGGGGATCGCCATCCCGGTGGGCAAGGACTCCATGAGCATGAAGACGGTCTGGGAGCAGGATGGCGAGCGCCGGGTCATGACCGCGCCCCTGTCCCTCATCGTCTCCGCCTTCGCCCCGGTTACCGATGCTCGCCGTACCCTCACGCCCCAGTTGCGCCTGGATCTGGGTGATACCGACCTGATCCTCATTGACCTGGGCGCGGGCCGCAACCGCCTCGGCGGCTCCTGCCTGGCCCAGGTCTATGGTCAGGTGGGTAACCAAGGGCCGGATCTGGAACATCCCGAGACCCTCAAGCGCTTCTTCGCCGCCATCCGCGAACTGGCGGGGGAGGGGCTGATCCTGGCCTACCACGACCGCTCCGATGGTGGCCTCTTCGTCACCCTCTGCGAGATGGCCTTCGCCGGGCGTTGCGGACTGGAGATCGACCTGGACGCCCTGGGTAGCGACGATCTCCTG
This sequence comes from uncultured Gammaproteobacteria bacterium, assembly GCA_937862735.1. GTDB lineage: Bacteria > Pseudomonadota > Gammaproteobacteria > Chromatiales > Chromatiaceae > M0108. The sequence continues at coordinate 26,644 of CALMDH010000304.1, read as the reverse complement.
GGTGTCCTTTTCAACGAAGAACTGGGCGCCGTCATCCAGGTGCGTCATACGGACACGGACGATGCCCTGAAGGTGCTGCATGATCACGGCCTGGGTCCCCTGTCCTTCGTCATCGGCAGTCCCCGGGGCATGGAGGGCTCGGCGCGGGGCCGGGAGGCGCGTGCTGGCGTGACGAAGGCTGGCCTCGGCGCCGGCTTGGCGGGGGTGGGCTCCGGGCAAGGACGGAGTGGATTGGTCGGTGCCCAGGGGGTGGATTCCGATTACCCGGCAGCAATCCCCTTGGGCCGCTCCGCGGCAACTCACTTTGGCCAGTCCACAGGGATCCATTCCCCCGCGGTCTCGTCCAGCCCTTCCGGCCCCGCCCGAGGTGGGGGTGAGCCTATGGGGGACGAACACCTCCAGGCCGAGGGGATGCGGGATGAGCGCATCCGCTTCCGGCGCCACGGGGTCTGCGTGCTGGAGGGGACGCGCACCGAGTTCCAGCGCGTCTGGTCCGAGACGACCTTCGCCCTCCAGTCCCTGCGCGATCACCCGGACTGCGCCGCCGAGGAACACGCCCGCATCGCCGATAGCCGCGACCCCGGCCTCCGCGCCGAGCTGAGCTTCGATCCGGAGGAGGACATCGCCGCCCCCTTCATCCTCACCGGCAACCGGCCACGGCTGGCGGTGCTACGCGAGCAGGGGGTCAATGGCCAGGTAGAGATGGCCGCGGCCTTCCATCAGGCTGGCTTTGCCTGCGTTGATGTCCACATGTCGGACCTCATCGCCGGCCGGATCGGGCTGGAGGACTTCCGGGGCCTGGTCGCCTGCGGTGGCTTTTCCTATGGCGACGTTCTGGGGGCCGGGGAGGGCTGGGCCAAGTCCATCCTCTTCAACCCCCGCGCCCGCGATCAGTTCCAGGCCTTCTTTGCCCGCCCCGATACCTTCGCCCTGGGGGTGTGCAACGGCTGTCAGATGCTTTCCAACCTGCGGGAGCTCATCCCCGGCGCCGAACACTGGCCCCATTTCGTGCGCAACCGCTCCGAGCAGTTCGAGGCCCGCACCGTCATGGTCGAGGTCCTGGAGACCCACTCCCTGCTGCTTGCTGGCATGGCCGGCTCACGGATGCCCATCGCCGTGGCCCATGGCGAGGGCCGGGCCGAGTTCCGCGACGGCGATCACCTGCGCTCCGCCGGCAGCCGGGTGGCCCTGCGCTACGTCGAGAATGCCGGGGGCATCGCCGAGCGCTATCCCGCCAACCCCAACGGCTCGCCCCTGGGCATTGCCGGCCTGACCAGCAGGGACGGCCGGGTCACCATCATGATGCCCCATCCCGAGCGGGTCTTCCGTACCGTCCAGCATAGCTGGCGTCCCGATGGCTGGGGGGATGATGGTCCCTGGATGCGTCTCTTTCGCAATGCCCGGGTTTGGGTGGGTTAGCCGTGAGTTCCCTGTGGGTTAGGTCTAAGCCCGCGCAGAGGCCGCCCTGGCTGTTGTAAAAATCACCGACGTTGCATGAATACTACATTTTCCGTGAGCGACCAACCGGCCTTCGGCTGATGGCGAACAAGGTGACGGATAATCGGGCGGAATTGACTCCTGGGGATGCCCCTCACCGGTGCCGAGGGGCATGCGAAGTCTGGTTATGTGGTAATAAATACACAGTAGCAAGGCTGTAACGCCCCTTCCGGATTATTCGATGTCAATTTAATCAATGACTTGTAAACTGACCGACTTGAAGTCGTTGCGAAATTGTCGGCAGGGGAAAAAGGTTGCACTGTGGCCTGTGTTTTACGCTACAATTAGGAACGACGGACGATTATGTGCAACAGAGGCTGTATTGCGCCGGCTGTCATGGTGGATATCCGGAGCCAGGCTTCCGTACAGGGCGCTCAGCGTCGTTGTTGTCATTCGTCTAATGTATAATTTCTGGCCTAGGCCGAAACGCCGAATTTCTAAACCAAGTCCTTCTAACCTGAACAGAGGATAAGAGAACATGTACCAAGCAACGAAGATCCTAGGCCGTGTGGCGCCGATCGCGCTGGCCGTCAGCCTCATGGCTCCCGCCGTGCAAGCGGTCGAGCAAGACAGCTTCTGGTTCGCCTCTGGCGACGCCTCCCTTCCCCAGGGCCAGGCCTGGGTCAACAGCGCCGGTGAGTGCTGGCGCAGCGCCTACCCGGATGGCCCCAACAACCTGCCCCCCTGCGCCGCTCCCAAGGTTGTCGTCGCCGAGGAGGTGACCGTCCGCCTGAACTTTGAGTTCGATAAGTACGAAGTCCCGACCTATGTCGTGAACAAGCAGGAGATTGCTCTGATCGACAAGTACATCGCGGACATCCAGTCGACTCCCGAGACCGAGGTGGTCACCGTCGTGGGTCATACCGACGCCGTGGGTTCGGACGCCTATAACATGGCCCTGGGTCAGCGCCGCGCCGATGCCGTCCGTAACTACATCATCAAGCAAGGCTATCCGGCCCAGCATGTGGCTCCAGCCAAGTCCATGGGCAAGCGTGACCTGCTGCCCAATTACCCGCCGGATTCCGTCGAGCAGCGCCGTGTCGTGCTGACCAAGACCGACCTCAAGTGATTGGGGACTGAGACCAAGGGGCATGACCCCTTGATCGGCGCATAAAAAAAACCGGCCACATCATTGTGGCCGGTTTTTTTTGCGTACCCGTTCAGACCCCCTCTCCCCAACCCTCCCCCACCAGGGGGGAGGGAGCAAGAGAGTCAGCGCCTTGTGCCACCAAAGCCCTCCTGGTGCGCGAGGGGTCTGAACAAATACTTATTTGCGCCGGCGATTCCGCTGAGGTCGGGGGTACGCCCTAAGCTGATCGCGGGGGTCATGCCCAGGAGCGAATCTGATCAAGGTCAAGGCACCTTCCACTCCGCCGGGGGAACCTGCTCGCCCCCTTTCCTACCGAGAAGCCATCATGAGCGACGCCATCTCCACCTACATGACCGCGGATCACCGCCATTGTGATCACTATCTGGCGAACTTCGAGCAGGCCGTGGACCGCGGTGAATGGGACGCGGCTGGCACCTCGGGCCAAGATCTGAGTGAGTCCCTGCTGCGCCATTTCGCTCGCGAGGAGGAAAAGTTGTTCCCTGATCTGTTGGCCGTCGATCCGCGGGCCCGGGGGCCGGTCCAGGTCATGACCATGGAGCACCGCCAGATGCGCGCCCTGCTCGATGAACTGCGGGAGGCCCTGGGCGGACGGGACGCGAAGGCCTGTCTCGGCCTGGTGGAGACGCTGCATTTCCTCATACAGCAGCATAACGCCAAGGAGGAAGGCATCCTCTATCCCCTGGCGGACCAGGGTCTCGCAACCCAGGCGGAAGAACTGGTGGCGGAGTTCAAGGCGTTCTGAGTCATGGACAGGGAACTGGACGTCAGTGAGCTGGAGCCACCGGAACCCCTGGAGCGGATCCTGGATGCCCTCATGGACCTCAGGCCGGGAGACCGTCTCGCCGTCAGGCACCGCCGTCTACCCTATCCGCTCTTCGATATGTTGCGGCGCATGGGCCATCGCTACGAGACGACGGGCGCGGAGGGGGACTACCGTATTCTGATCTGGCCGAGTGACGAATGATCGACACCCGCGGTCTCAGCCTGGAGCAGGCGCCGCCCTTTCATGTCCCGGCGCGTTTCTTCCTCACGGCCCCCTTGTTCGTCCTGCTGGCGGGTCTCCTGCTGCTTTGGGAGGGTCCGCCCCTGCTCGCCTCGCGCTGGCTGCCCCTGGCCCTGGCGGCGACGCACCTGATCGCCATCGGCTATCTGGGCCTGGTAATGTGTGGCGCCCTGCTGCAACTGCTGCCGGTGGTCCTGGGGGCGCCAGTGCCCGGGGTGCGCTGGGTGGGTAATCTGACGCATCCCCTGCTCAGCCTTGGCGCCCTGTTCCTGGCCGGGGGCCTGGGCTACGGCCTGCCCTGGGCCCTGGCCTGGGTTGCGGCGGCCAGCGCCCTGGGTTTTCTGTGCTTTCTGCTGCCGGTCGCCCTGGCCCTGTGGCGGGCGCAAGGCGAGCCAGGGACCCGGCGGGCCTTGCGCGCCGCCGCGCTGGCCTTGCTCGTCACCCTGCTGCTTGGCCTGGTGCTCAGCGCCTTCCTGCTGGGTCTGCTCCCCCTGGCGGCCTTGACCCGCTGGGTCAACGTCCATGTCACCTGGGGGCTGCTGGGTTGGGTGGGCTTGCTGGTGATCGGGGTCGCCATCCAGGTGATTCCGCTATTCTTCGTCACCCCGCCCTATCCCGCCCTGGCCCGGGCCTGGCTAGTGCCCCTGCTGCTGGTGATGATCGTCCTGGCCAGTCTCGCCGAGGTCAGGGGTTGGGATCCGGCCGCCAGTCTGGCCCTGGGGACGGCCGGCGCGGGCTTCGCCCTGTTCGCCCTCCTGACCCTGTGGCTACTGGCCCGGCGTGGCCGGCGCCGTCTCGATCCCACCCTGCTGCACTGGTGGGCCGCCCTGCTGGCGCTGGTCGCGGCGCTTCCGGCCTGGGCCCTGGGGGCGCCACCGATGCTCGTCGGGTTCCTGCTGCTCGTCGGGGTCGGGCTGGGGTTGCCCGCGGGCATGTTGTTCAAGATCCTGCCCTTTCTTGCCTGGTTCCATCTCCAGCAGCGCCAGTTGCAGTCCGGGCGGTTCGATCTGCGCATCCCCCACATGGGCAGCTTGTTGGATTTGGGCTGGGCGCGATTGCAGTTTGGCCTGCACCTGCTCGCCTTGCTCCTGGGGCTGGCCGCCATCTTCGTCCCCGTCCTGGCCCGCCCCGCCGGTCTGCTGTTGGCCCTGGCCGGGTTGGTGCTGGAGGGGTTGCTGGTGGGCGTGGTCCTGCGCTATCGGCGGGCCTACCACGCCTTGGTGGCCAGCCCAGCCCCTTGACCGGTCTGGCGAGTCATCCCACAGGTGACTCCGCTGTGTTCAGGGCCTGGGGAAGTTCTCACCCTCGCCCCCCTTACCATCCGAGCGCCCTGGCCGCGCTCGTGAATGGGTTGTGGCGCTCCGGCTCTCACCCCAGGAGGCGACTGAGGAGGACGACGCCCAGGATCAGGGTGAAGAGGCCGACCCCGCGGCGGATACCCGTCTCCGGCAGATGCCTGACCGTGGCGGTGGCCAAGGGCACGGAGAGCAGGGCGCCGGCCACCAGGGGCAGGGTGAGGGACCAATCGATGCCACTCTTGAAGTAAAGGTAGGCCCCGAGGCCGACCGCGCAGGTCAGGGCCTCGGCCATGGAGGTGATGGCTACCGCCTGGCGGGCGGGCACTCCGGAAACCACCTGGCCGGAGGTCACCAGGGGTCCGTAGCCGCCGCCGCTGAGGCCCTTGTTGAAGGCCGCGACCAGGCCGATGGTAAGGATGCCGCCACGGTGATAGCGGATCTGCCGGCGGGCGGTGAGCAGGGTGATCATGCCCATGGCCAGGACGATGACCGCGATCAGCAGCGAGAACCACTGGGCGGAGATCTTGACCGCCAGCATCACCGCCACGATGGCCCCCAGGGCGCTGAGGAGGGCCAGCAGGCCGAAGGTGCGGCGCGCCGCCGGGTCCCGGCGCAGATCGATGTTGCCATCACGGTGGTGCATGGCGCCGGCGGCGAGGCCGGTGAGCAGTTCCGACAGGAGCACGGCGGGGACGATCTGCAGGGGTTCATAGCCGGCGAGCATCAGGAGGGGTGTCAGGGTCGTGCCGTAGCCCATGCCCAGGCTTGAATCCAGGTACTCGCAGCCCAGGGCCGCCAGGAAGATGATCAGCAGGGTGCCGGTGGTCCAGTTGGCCTCCGGTGCCGCCAGCCAGCCCAGGTCCCGCAGGACACCCAGGGTGGCGAAGGCCGCCAGGGTGAGACCGATGAGACCGGCCAGGAACCAGAGGCGGGTACGATGCCACTGATAGAAGGTTTCGAGGGTGAGCAGGGCTTGGCGTAGCATGGTGGGCTCCAGATAGAGAGGTGATCCTGTCCAGAACTTAGTCAAAAGGCATGCCAAGTCTCGGTCCCGCTGTCCTGAAGTGGTACAACCATATGTTATGAATATGTATTTTGACCTTGGCGAGGACTTATAAGGGGGGGTGGAGGGGTTTCTCCACTCAATGCTGAGTAATCGCTGCAAAGTCATTCCTTGGGGGCGGAATGGGCCAGATCAGCGCCTGCAGATGGATAATTCTTATAGCCAGGTCAGAATGTTAGAAGCAAAGTGCTTGCTGATTTACAAGAATCTCGATTTTCGGTGGGGACCTAATGCTCACCTGGTCATGAGGGACAATCACCACCAACCGGGAAATAAACCGCCTTTGCCGTTAAATGAAACGGATTTTCCGTTAAGATAGCCCTATGGACGCATCGCCTCACAGCTTACTGAACCTCTGGCGTCTGTCCGCCCGGCATTGGCGTCTGGACGATGGCATCGCCGCTATCGCCCAGGAGTTGCGCCAAACCCTGAACTTCCAGCGGTTACTGGTGCTGGAGTTCTCACCCGGGGGGTCCGGTCTCGTCACCGTCGCCCAATGGGAGCAAGGCGCCCTGGCGGCCAAGGTCTTACCCGCCAGATCGCCTGCCAGGGTGTCCGCCGCCGCGCCAGGAACCGCGCTGGACGCCGCGTCCAGACCCATGCCCGGCGTCGCGCCTGACGTTGTGCCCGCTGCTGCACTTGGAGCCCCGCCCATTGCCGTACCCGAAGCCCCGCCTGGTGCCGGTCTCGCTCCACTGCCAGCAGCCATGGCACCGCCATCAAACGCCTCCTCAGCGGTAGGGGCAATTCCCCTGGCCAGGTTGCTGGCCTGGTGCCGGGAAGGTCAGGCCATCCAGGGGCCGGTGGCGCTGGTTGAGGAGGAGGTACCGGGCCTGGTGCCCCCCGACTGGAGCGGGGAGATCCTGGCGCTTGGCTTGCTCGTGGACGCGGAGCCGCTTGGCCTGCTGCTTATTGGTGTCGACCCCCCTGGCACCCTGAGCGAGGAAGCGGGGCCAAGAATGTTGGCCCTGTGCGAGCCCATCGCCATGGCCCTGCGCAATCACCAGCGACTCCGGGAACTGCTGGCCCAGCGGGAGGCGGCGGAGGCGGATCGCCGCTCGCTCCTGGCCCGGTTGGGGCGGCGGGAGCTCACCGATATCCTGATCGGCGCCGACGCCGGTCTAGGGGAGGTCATGCGCGGGGTGGAACTGGTCGCCCCGGCGACGGCCCCGGTCCTGATCCTGGGGGAGACGGGATCAGGAAAAGAGGTCATCGCCCGCGCCATCCATAGCCGCTCCGCCCGGGCCCAAGGCCCCTTCCTGCGCGTCAACTGCGGCGCCATCCCGCCGGATCTGGTGGACTCGGAACTCTTCGGCCATGAAAAGGGCAGTTTCACCGGCGCCGGGGCCCGACGCCTGGGTTGGTTCGAGCGCGCCGACCGCGGCACCCTCTTCCTGGACGAGATCGGCGAACTCACGCCGGCCATCCAGGTGCGGTTGCTGCGCATCCTCCAGGACGGCAGCTTCGAGCGGGTCGGCGGACAACAGACCCTGCGCGTCGATGTGCGCCTCATCGCCGCTACCCATCGCGACCTGCGGGCCATGGTCCGGGATGGCCAGTTCCGCGCCGATCTCTGGTATCGGATCAACGTTTTCCCCCTCCATCTCCCCGCCCTACGGGAGAGGCCCGAGGACATTCCCGCCCTGGCACATCACTTCGCCGAGAAGGCGGCGGTGCGGCTCGGTCTGGCGCTCCAACTCCCGACTCCGGAGGACCTGGACCTGCTGCGGGCCTATCCCTGGCCGGGCAACGTCCGGGAACTGGCCGCGGTCATCGAGCGCGCCGCCATCCTCGGCGACGGTCAGGGCCTGGAGGTGGAGCGGGCCTTGGGGGCTGGACCCCTAATGCATGGGGCGCAGTTACCGGCGCACGCTGTCAACGCCGACTCCTACGCCACCGATGCCATCGCCAATGCCGCTCACCCTGCCGGCACTGCCTCAGGCGGCAGCACCGCCACTACCAACGGCACCTCCGCCGTCGGCACCGGCACCGGCACCGGCAACGTATCCACCACGGCTGCAACTGTTGTCGCCGGTGCGGCCACTGCCAACGCAGCGGGAGGCATGTATCCAGCCATCGCGCCCACTGGGGTCATCGAACCCTTGGACGTGGCCATCCGCCATCACATCGAGCGCGCCCTGGCGCAATGCCATGGCCGGCTGGAGGGACCCTTCGGCGCCGCCCGCCTGTTGGCGGTCAATCCCGACACCCTGCGCTCCCGGATGCGCAAGCTCGGCATCAGCCGGGACCCCTTCAAACCCTGAGGTCCCTGGACTTCGGCCGATTCACCACCCTCAAATACCCCGCGCCTGAGCGGTGGCGTTGCCGATATAGGTCGCCGGCGTCAGTTCCCGCAACCGCTCCTTGGCCTGCTCCGGGATCTCCAGGGTATCGATGAAGCGCGCCAGTTCCTCCCGGCCGATGCGGTGACCCCGGGTTAGCTCCTTGAGCTTCTCGTAGGGCTTATCCACCCCATGGCGGCGCATGACCGTCTGGATGGGTTCCGCCAGGACCTCCCAGTTGGCGTCCAGGTCGGCGGCGAGGCGGGCCGGGTCCGCCTCCAGCTTGCCGAGGCCCTTGAGGGCGGACTGGAGGGCGATGCTGGTGTGGGCCAGGCCGACCCCCAGGTTGCGCAGCACGGTGGAATCGGTCAGGTCGCGCTGAAAACGGGAGATGGGTAGCTTGCGCGCTAGGTGCTCCAGGATGGCGTTGGCGATGCCCAGATTGCCTTCGGCGTTTTCGAAGTCGATGGGGTTGACCTTGTGGGGCATGGTCGAGGAGCCGACCTCGCCAGCCACGGTCTTCTGGCGGAAATAGCCCAGGGCGATGTAGCCCCAAAGGTCGCGGCAGGCGTCGATGAGGATGGTATTGAAGCGGGCGGTGGCGTCGAAAAACTCCGCCATGTAGTCGTGGGGCTCGATCTGGGTGGTGTAGGCATTCCAGGTCAGGCCCAGGGATTCGACAAAGCCGCGGGCGAGGGCCGGCCAGTCCAGCTCCGGATAGGCGGCGAGGTGGGCGTTGTAGTTGCCCACGGCGCCGTTGATCTTGCCCAGCAGGGGCACCTCGGCCACCTGATCGCGCTGGCGGGCCAGCCGGGCGGCGACGTTGGCCAGCTCCTTGCCCAGGGTGGTGGGGGAGGCGGGCTGGCCATGGGTACGCGCCAGCATCGGCAGGTCCGCCAAGCGGTGGGCCAGGGCGCGGAGCGCGGCGATGACCTCGTCCATTTGCGGCAGCAGCACCTGGCCACGCCCCTCCCGCAGCATCAGGGCATGGGCGAGGTTGTTGATGTCCTCGGAGGTACAGGCGAAGTGGATGAATTCGCTCACCGCCTCCAGTTCGACATTGCCGGCGATGTGTTCCTTGATGAAGTACTCGACGGCCTTGACGTCATGGTTGGTGGTGCGCTCGATGTTCTTGACCCGATGCCCCTGCTCCTCGCCGAAGTTGTCCACCATGGCCTCCAGCAGGTGGCGGGCATGGACCGAGAGGGGCGGCACCTCGGGGATGCCGGGATGATCGGCCAGGGCCAGCAGCCAGCACACCTCCACCAGCACCCGGTGGCGGATGAGCCCCAGCTCGCTGAAGATGGGCCGGAGGTCCTCGGTCTTGCTGCTGTAACGGCCATCGATGGGGGAAACGGCGGTGAGGGTGGAGAGTTCCATGGGCGGTGCTCGTTCTGCGGTTAGTAGCGGAAAGGGGATGATCGGCGGCAGTGGAGTGGGGCCGGCAGGGGAGCAGGATAGCGCCCTGGCGTCAGGAGTCCACTCCCTCCAGCGAGGGAAGGCCTTCGCGTCTGACGGCGGCAGGGTCTGGCCTGCCCTGGGAGGCAAAGTAGGGACCGGCAGCGCATCAGCCCAAGGCCCGGCGCCCTTCAGTCCCCCTCAGCCAGCAACAAACCACTCGCCCGCAGCACGCGCTGTTCCACGGCCTGTTCCAGCACCCGCTCATCACCCGGGCGGACGAGGGTGAAATAGTGGCGGGCGCGAGTGATGCCGGTATAAAGCAGTTCACGGGTCAGAATCGGACTCGGCTTGTCCGGCAGGACCAGGGCGGCATGGGTGAATTCCGAGCCCTGGGACTTGTGGACGGTAAGGGCAAAGACGGTCTCCACCGCCTGGAGACGGCTGGGCAGGACCCACTTGATGCCCTGCTGGCCATCGCCGGCAGGGAAGGCGACGCGTAGCCGTTCCGGTTCGCCCGCGGCGGCGGGACGGGCCAGGGTGACGCCGATATCCCCGTTCATCAGCCCCAGGGCATAGTCGTTGCGGGTGACCAGGACCGGTCGGCCCAGGTACCAGCCGTGGCTCGCGGGGATCAGCCCGGCCTCCCACAGCAGGCGGGCGATCATCTCGTTCAGTCCCGCCACCCCCCAGGGACCCCGGCGCAGGGCGCACAGTACCTGGAATTGGCCCTGGGCGGCGAGGACGTCTCGCGCCCAGTCGTCATAATGCTCGGCCACCGCGCCCAGGGGCGGGCGCCGGTGTTGCAGGACCTCCAGAAAATGCCGATAGCCGACCCGGGGCGGGAGCCTGTTTGAAGATTCTCCGGTAGCTACCGATTGTTTAGGCTCCGTGGCGCTTGGCGACTTTGCAGCCCCACCCTGGACGAGGAGCTGTCTGAAGGTGGCATCCAGGTGTTCTGTGGGGGTGTCTTGGAGCTTAGAAGCGGTATCCAGCTTATCGCGGCTGGCCTCCAACTTGTCCGCGATGACGACCAAGGCCAGATCGCGGTGCCCTCGCGCCCAAAGGTCGCCGACCGCCGTAGCGCGGCCAGCGTTGACCGCCGCGGCGAGCTGGCCGATCCCGCTGTCCGCGGCAAAGCGATGGCTATGACGGAGCATGACGACGGCCTGGTCGAGGTCGGTCCCCGCCGGATCGATGAGATCATCCAGGCCCGGATTGGCCAGGCCCGAATTGGCCAGGGGTAAGCGTTCACACCCCCTGCCTGGGCTGACATGGATAGTACAAGCCGCTGATTCTCCTGTTCCCTCTCCCAGGGCGTGAGAGGGTTGGAGAGCGGGGGGCTGAACGGTTACGGCCGGGGTACCGTGAGCCAGGTGATCCAATTGATCCGAGCGGTCCGCATGGTCGGGTATGTCCATCTCGCCCCTGACCGTCCCCACGTCGGTCACCGCCGCCAGCCAGTCGCGGGTCGCCGGGGTGTAATGGCCACCGGCAGCCCGCTGGCAGAGCTGGCCCAGCACCGCGCCGGCCTCCACCGAGGCGAGCTGATCCTTGTCGCCGAGCAGGATCAGCCGGGCCTTGGTCGGCAGGGCGGCCAGGACCGCGGCCATCATCTCCAGATCGATCATCGAGGCCTCGTCGATGACCAGCAGGTCCAGGGCCAGGGGATTACCGGCGTGATGGCGCAGGCGGCGGGTATCGGGCCGGCTGCCCAAGAGCCGATGCAGGGTGGTGACGGTGAGGGGGATGCTGGCCCGCAGGGTCGCGGCATTTGCCAGCCCGGCATGCTCCAGTTCGGCCAGGGGCAGGCTGGCGACGGCACCCGCGATGGAGGCATTGAGGCGCGCCGCCGCCTTGCCGGTGGGCGCTGCCAGACGGATACGCAGGGGGCGGGCCGTCTTGCCGGGCGCCGGGGCGGTCAGGGCGAGGGCCTGGAGCAGGGCCAGCAGGCGCACCACGGTGGTGGTCTTGCCGGTGCCGGGGCCGCCAGTGATAACGCTGAAGGCCCCACGGGCCGCCAGGGCGCAGGCGATCTTCTGCCAGTCGGGGTCGATTGCCGACGGCGGGAAGAGGTGGCCAAGGATCTGGCGCAGGGTGGTCAGCGGCAAGGTCGTCCCTTCGGCCGGGACATCGGCCATCCGGCTCTGGATCAAATCGCTCACCGCTCGCTCGTATTCCCAGTACCGGCGCAGGTAGAGGCGCGGACCGGCCAGGACCAGGGGTGTCCCGCCCGGTCCCGTACCGACCAGGTCGGGGTGATCCAGGGCGACCCGCCAGGAGGTCAGGTTCAGCCCCGCCAGCAGGGTCGCGGGGTGGGGTGGCGGCTCGCCGCTGGCAGTCTCCGTCTCCATGCCCTCCGGCGGCAGGGAAAGGGCGAAGCCCGGGTTGCGCAGGGTCGCGTCCAGGTCCAGACAGGCGTGGCCACGGCCAAGCTGGTGGCTGGCCAGGGCGGCGGCCAGGAGCGCCAGGGGGTCTGCGTCCGGAACCTCCTGGCCCAGGAAGTTGGCGAAGGCCAGATCCAGGGGGCGCAGCCAGCCCTCCTGGGTCCAGTGCTCCAGGAGTTGCGCCAGTCGTGCCCGGCCCGAGATATCCGGGGTCAGTTGGGCATGGGTCAGGGGGACCTTTTGGCCGGCCGCGTCCAACCCGGGGAGGGGGTCGCGGACGGATCGGTTGGCTCGCGAAGGGTTCACGATGCCACCTCCCGGCTGTCAGGGTCCCGGCGGCTGGTCCCGCGGAACAAGTCATCCAGGTTCTCGATCAGGTGACGGGGCGGCCGCTCCCAGTGAATGCCCTGGCAAGGCCCGTCCACGCCGCGCAGGAACAGATAGACGGCGCCGCCCACATGCCGGTCATAGTCGTAGTCCGGCAGGCGGGACTTGAGCAGGCGATGCAGGGCGAGAAGGTAGAGGACATATTGCAGTTCGTAGCGGGCATGGAGGATGGCCCCCCGCAAGGCCGCGGGGGTGTAGGCGCTGGCGTCCGGCCCCAACCAGTTGGACTTGTAGTCCGCCACGTAGTAGCGGCCCTGGTAAGCGAAGACCAGGTCCATGAAGCCCTTGAGCATGCCGTGCAGTCGTGCCGGCTGGAGCGCCGGTCGCGGGGCCCCGTCCAGGGTGGCCGCGCTGACCAGCCGGTCGATGGTCCCGACCTCCACCGCCTGGGTGGCGAGCCAGAACTCCAGCTCGGGGATGGCCGTCGTCAGGTCGGCGAGGCGCGGGGCTGATTCCGCTGAGGCCAACGGGGAGTCTAGCGGCAATGGCTGGGTGATGATCCTTAGCAGCCAGGTGGTCAGGGGCTCGATCCAGCCCTCCCAGTCCCGCAGCCGGCAGCGGCGGGCGACGGTGTCGCGCAGCCGGGCGGGATCGGCGGCGATGGCGCCAAAGCCCTGGGTGGCGGCCCATTCCAGCAGGTCGTGAAGGAAGGTGCCCGCCTCCGGCCCGCGGGGGAAGGCGTGGGGGGAGTCGGGGGCCGGCGTTTTGGTCCGTGCTACGGGCGGTTCCTCGCCAGCCTCGCCAGTGAGCTGACCTTCCAGTGCTACTTGGTGATCAACGCCAACCGGCCAGGCATCAGGCCCGACTTCTTGCTGTGCATCAGGCCCGACTTCAGCCCAGGCGTCAGGCCCAAGCGCCGAGGCCGGGGCACTGGTCCCCAGGGTTCGCATCTCCAGAAAGCGCTCCTCGGTCGCGGTTTCCGCGGCCCCGACCAGGCGGCTGGGGGTCGCCGGAGACCCGGAACCATCCAGTCCAACACCCACCATGTCATCAGCCATGTCCAAGGCCTCACCCTCGCCCAGGACGCTGCGGCTGACCGTCCGGCAGATGGCCGAGTAGCTCGCGATCCACCAGGGGGCCGTCACCACTGGCCGCGAGCCCCGTGCGCTCCCCGTCCAACCCGGCGCCTCCTCAGCCCGAAAACGCGCGCTGGTCGGCGCCGGGTCGGGGACCAGAGCCAGGTCCGCGCACTCGCCCCTCAGGTCCTCCAGGGCCGTGGCCCACGCCGATGGCGACCGGGGCTCCCCGCCGCCAAGCAGATAGCCGAAGGCCCCCCGTTCGAGCTCGGCGATGGGCGCCAGGCCCACCCAGGTGGCGTAGCGGGCGCGGGTCAGGGCCACGTAGAGCTTGCGCAGGTCCTCCCCCAGGCGTTCCCGGTCGGCCCGCTCCAGGGCCTCGCCCGCGTCGCTCAGGGTCAGTTGCAGCTCGCCCCGGTCATCATGCCATTTGAGGGGCAGGTCCTTGGCGGTCGTCGGTCGGAAATCGGCGGCGAAGGGGAGAAAGACCAGGGGGTATTCCAGGCCCTTGGACTTGTGGACGGTCACCACCTGCACTAGGTCGGCGTCGCTCTCCAGGCGGATCTGCCGGGCATCGTCGCGGCCACCGCCCCCCGCCTCCTGGCATTGTTCGGCCAGATAGCGGATCAGGGCCTGCTCCCCGTCCAATAGCAGGCTGGCCTGCTGCAAGAGCTCCGCCAGGTGCAGGAGATCGGTGAGGACCCGCTCGCCGCTGGCTTCACTGGCCAGGGGCGGCGAAGCGGGAGCCATCGTCGTGTCCGCCCCCAGTAGGCGCGCCGGGACGCGAAAGTCGTTGAGGAGCGCGCGCAGCATGGGTAACACCCCCTGGCGGCGCCAGAGGTCGCGGTAGCCGCGAAATTGCAGGACCCGTTCCTCCAGGGCCAGGTCGTCCTGGTTGAGCCGATCCAGTTCCGCCCAGCTCAGCCCCAGGGTCCGGGTGGCCAGGGCGGCGCGCACCAGGCGCAGGTCGTCGGGGGTGGCGCAGGCGGCCAGCCAGTGCCGCAGCTCACCGGCCTGGGGGCTCTGGTAGACCGAATCCTGATCGGAGAGATAGACGCTGCGCACCCCGCGGCGGGCCAGGGCGCGGCGGATCAGGTCGGCCTCCTTGCGCTTGTTGACCAGCACGGCCAGGTCGGCCGGGCGCAAGGGCCTGAGCGGGGCGGCGCCGTCACCGCCGACGAAGCCCGCCCGCCCGGCCTGGCCCAGATTGAGGAGGCGCACCATCTCGCTGGCGCAAACCTCGGCGATTTGTTCGCGATAGGCATCCTTGGTCAAGGGTTTGCCCTCCTCCTCGGGCGGCATCCACCAGGCGGTGAGGGCCGGGACCTCCTGGCCGGCGGCGTGGAGGGCGTCTGCGCGTCCCCGGGCCTGGGCGGCGATGAAGGGCACCGGGTTGCCACCCTCGCCGCGGAACAGAAAGGCCCCGGCCCCGCTCGTGCGCGCCTCGGCCACCGCGAAGCACCGATTGGCGGCCCGCACCATGGCGTGGGTGGAACGGTAGTTGGTGCCCAGGGTGTAGAGCCGGCCGGCGCAGGCCCGGCGGGCCTGGAGATAGGTATGGATATCCGCCCCGCGGAAGGCATAGATGGCCTGTTTGGGGTCGCCAATCAGGATCAGGGTGGTGGCGGGGTCGTTGCTCGCCACCCGGTAGACGGCATCGAAGATGCGGTATTGCACCGGGTCCGTGTCCTGGAACTCGTCGATGAGGGCGACGGGGAACTGGCGGCGGATGGTGTCGGTCAGGCGCGGGCCATAAGGCCCTTGCAGGGCGGCGTCGAGCCGGGTCAGGAGTTCGTTGAAGCCCATCTGGGCGCGGCGCGCCTGTTCGGCGGCAAAGCGTTCCGCCACCCAGCGGGCGGCGTGACGCAGGATCGCCTCCCGGGCATCGGGCAGGCCGCTCAGGGCGGCGCGCAGGTCGGCGGTGGCCGCCAGGGCGGGGTGGCTAGGCGCCGGCCCTCGCTCCGGCTTCCAGGCATCGCGGATTCCCTCCGGGGTGAGGCGGTCCCAGCCGGTCTTGAGGTCTAGGGACTCGGCGGCCGGATCCGTCACCCAGGCGCGCAGGGCCTCCAGCCAGGGGTTGTAGAAGCGGGCCTGGAGCTTACGTCCGTGCACCGCCTTGGTGGCGACGGCAGCGTCGAGAAGGGTCTGCAATTCCTCCGTCCAGGCCGCCCAGGGGGCCTTGAGGGCGGTCAGGCGCTGGCGCTTCTCCGCCCGCGCCGTGGCAAGGGTCCGGGCCGGTTCCGGGGTGGCGTCCAGCCGTTCGGCATGGTCGACCAGACCCCGCAGGGCCTGCTGCAAGGTTGCGGGATCAGCCCACCAGCGCCGCACCTCGGCGACGTCCTCCAGGCCCAGGGGCACCATGAAGGTGCGCCAGTAGTCGCGCACCACCTCGGCGAGCAGGTCGCCCTGGTCGGTCTCCAGGGTCTGGGTAAAGAGGCTGCCGCTGTCGAAGGCATGCTCGCGCAGCATGCGGTGGCACCAGGCGTGAATAGTGGACACCGCCGCCTCGTCCATCCACTCCGCGGCCAGTTGCAGCCGGTAGGCGCAGCCGGGCCATTGCTCTGGCGGATACGCCTGGCGCAGGTCATGAAGCGGATCATCGCCAGCGGGCCGGGGGCTGATGCTGGCCGGATCAGCGCGGAAATAGGTCGCCGCCTCGTTCAGGCGGGCACGAATGCGGTCACGCAGTTCCTGGGTGGCCGCCTCGGTGAAGGTGACGACCAGGATCTCCGGCGGGGTGTAGGCGCGCATGGCGGCCTGGGGAGGCCTCTGGGTAGCTCCACAGGCATCCTCCTGATCATCCCTTTGGGTGTCGCCCGACGAATCCTCCTGGAAAGCCCCACGGGCATTCCCTGAAGTACCCATCCGGGAATCGCCAGGGGTATTCATATGGCAATCATCAGCGCCATCCCTTTGGGTCACCGCAAGGGCAGCGTCAGCGGTAGCCGCCTGGATCTCGTCCGCCCCATTGCCAAGCGGGCTTACATGACCCAGCACCAGGCGCACGTATAGGGTCGCGATGGTGAAGGTCTTGCCTGTGCCAGCGCTGGCCTCGATGAGCCGACTGCCCTGGAGGGGAAAGCGCAGGGGGTCCAGGGTAACGACTGCGTCTGCGGTAGGGATGGCCGTGGCGTGAAACTCCCCACGAAGACTTTCATCTTCCGGGGCCTGGCGCGCCGCCCCATGAAAGTCGGCGGCGACCGTGACAGGGTTTGCGTCAGCGCTGTCCACAGGGGCGAGGGGCGCGGTGACGGGCGTGGCGGCGGGCGCAGCGTGGGGTGCGGTAGGAGGAATGGACATGGATGGATATCGCTCCTCAATGTTCGGCGCCGGGTCGGGTGGCCTCTGGCGGGGGACGCCGTGAATCCGTCCCTGGAGGCTTGCCAACCGCATCCCTGCGGTTGACACACCCGCCAGAGGCCCCCCGACCCTCACCGGCTTGGTCGGTCACCTTGGCCTTGCTCGCGGCGGCGGGCAAGGCCGCCCACAGCGGACCGTACAGGGTCTCGGCCAGCCGGGTGAAGGCGCCGTCCGCAGTCAGGGCGGCGAAATCCGGGTAGACCCGCGCCAGGTAGGGGTCGGTCTCGACCTCGCCCTGCTGGTTGTAGCCGCCTTCATAGGTCTGGCGCGCGGCACCGAGGTTGCCGCCGCCCTTCAGCCAGGCGAAGGCCGTCCTGGTGGCCAGGGGCAGGGGATGGCGCAGACCTTCGTCCAGGGCGCGGAGCAGTTCGGCCAGGTGCCCGCGCGCCTGGTCCGGGGGCAGGGGCGGGAGTTCGACCTTGCCGACCTTGCTCAGCACCAGGGTGGTCAGGGGTGCCTCCCCCAGGTTGCCGGCGAGGTGCGCGACCCAGTGGCGGATCATCTTCTCGCCGCGGTAATGGCGGTCCTTGACCAGATCGCTGGTCTCCAGCGCGACCCGCCCAAGATGGCCCGCCGCATCCGCGCGCAGGCCACCGAGCCAGTCGGCGATCCCAGGGACAGAGGTATCCGTCGGCGCCTCGGCCGGGGGCTGGAGGCGGTACGCCGCCCCTGCTGTTTCCTGGGGCGGCGCCAGGTCCGGAGGTATGTCTGGACCCGCCTCAGGCTTAGCGTGAAAGTCACGGCAACGCCCTTCATTTTCTGGGGTGTGGACGGCGGCCTCATGACAGTTAGCGCCAGGCGCCCCTGGGGTAGGGGTGAAAAGGATCTCCATCTCCTCGGCGAGGGGTTGGGGCCAGCGTGCCAGGGCCTCCCGATACTGCGCGAAGAGCTTGTCCATGGGCTCTTCCAGTTCCAGGGCGAGGGCCTCGCCGAAGCCGCCGGGGGCCAGGTCGCCCCGCCGGCGGATCTGGTCCAGTCGCGCTGACCGTACCTTGGCGAGGGGCTCGCCGGCCTCCACCGCCCTGGCCTGGACCTGGATCAACTCGTCATTGAGCAACCAGCGTTGCAGGTGATCGAGGGCAAAGGGCTCCTGATCCTCCGCCGCGGGGTCGTCGACGTCGAAATAGACCCCCAGCCGCTGGGTGAAAAAGGCCCTGACTGGCGCCTTGAGGAAGTCGGCCAGGTCGCGCAGCCTGAGTGGTTCCTCTCGAGATAGGGGCGGCAGAGGGGCTTGGGCTTGTCCCACCAGATCCGGACCGGAAGCGATGGCGGCATCCTCCGCGGGCGCGCTGTTGCGAGGCAACGGGGAGGGTCGGGTGACGGCTGACGGGGGTGTCAACCGCAAGGATGCGGTTGCCAAGCCTCCAGGGATGGATTCACTGCGTCCCCCGTCAGCCGTCACCCGGCCCGGAGGCTCAGACTCGGCTATGCCCGGCCGCCACTCCCGGGCATAGGTGAACCAGGGGGATGCCGCGGGATCGCTGGGGAAGTAACGCAGGCTGAAGGGTTGGAGGGGGTGCTCCTGGGTCAGAGCATCCAGCAGGGAGGGCGGTTTCTCGTTGGGAGCCTGAAGGGCGTTGGGTATCGTCTCGGGAGCGGTGTCGCCAGCGGAGACCATCACCTGTTCATCAGTGGATGATCCTGGACTGGCCAGTCGCCAGCCGGCCGCCAAATGGTCGCGCAACTGGCCCACCAACACTGAGGGTGGGCGCACGCCGTTGTCCGTGATGCTGCGCCCCACCCAGGAGATGTGCAGCCGCTCCCGCGCCGAGAGCAGGGCCTCCAGGAAGAGGTAACGATCGTCCTCGCGCCGGGAGCGGTCGCCGGGCCGGTAGTCCTGGCCCATGAGGTCGAAGTCCAGGGGCTGGCGCTGGCGAGGATAGTCGCCATCGTTCATGCCAAGCAGGCAGATCAGGCGGAAGGGGATGGCGCGCATGGGCATAAGGGTGGCGAAGGTGACCGCCCCGGCGAAGAAGCGCTGGGACAGGCCCCGCTCGTCGAGTTGCGCCAGCCAGTGTTCGCCGACGATGGACAGGGGCAGGGTCTCCGTGAGCCCCGCGGCGTCGGCGGCCTCCTGCCAATCCTGGAGGGCGGTCTCCAGTTGGAGTAGGGTGAAGGCATCCTCGCCGCTGCCGTTGTCCCCGGCGTCAAAGTAATCCGCCAGCAGTTGGCGCAGCCGGGCGCACCAGTCGGTGACGGTGGCGGGCTCCCGCAGCGTCCGCCAGGTGGCGTCCAGTTGCGCAAAGAAGCGCGTCAGCGGGCCGAGCAGGGCGGCATCGAGACCACCGATCTCGTCGAAGGGCTCGATGCCGTGCCAGGCCGCCGCCTCCTGGCCGACGGCATAGCCGAGCAGCATGCGGCGCAGGCCGAAGCGCCAGGTGTGCCGGGCCTCGTCCTCCTTCTGCTCGGGCAACTCCAGGCTGGCGCGCTGGGCGGCGTGCAGGCCCCAGCGGATGTTGGCGCCCCGCACCCAGCGGTGCAGGCGCGGTAGTTCGTCCTCCGTGATGCCGAAGCGCCGGCGCAGGGCCGGCACCTCCAGCAGGTCGAGCAGGTCGCTCACCGCCAGGCGCGACTGAGGCAGGGCGAGCAGCGCCTCCAGGGCCTTGAGCAGCGGGTCCGTGGCGCGCCGGCCCTGGTCGGCGAGGCTGAAGGGGATATGGCGCGGGTCCTGACGATCCACCAGGCCGAACACCGCCTGGATGTGGGGGGCGTAGGCGTCGATGTCCGGGACCATGACGATGATGTCCCGCGGGGTCAGGCTGGGATCGGCGTTGAAGGCCGCCAGGAGCTGGTCGTGGAGGATCTCCACCTCGCGCTGGGGGCCATGGGCGACGTGGAAGCGGAGAGAGAAATCGCGGGCCGGATCGACAGGCGGCCAGCGCTCGCGGCTCTCGGCCAGGGGGCGCAGGTCGCGGATGTCGTCCTGGAGCTGGGCCAGTAGGGTGGTGACCTCGGCCGGGTCCCGGGGCGGGTCGAAGAGGTCGATGCGCTGGCCGAGGGCGTGGAAGCGCGCGGCGTAATGGTCGCGGACTTCCTCGTCGTCGTGCTCGTCGAGCAGGCCGATGAAGTCCCGGCCCTGCTTGCCCCAGGCGGCCAGCAGGGGATGGGCGTGCAGATGCAGATGCTCCGGGGCGAAGGTTGCGGGCATGCCGGCGCGGCGCCGTTGGCGGCGGTGCTCGGCCCGCAGCAGGTCCTGATCGGCGACGATGTCGGCCCAGTAGTGCTCGCAGGGGTTGTGGACGCACAGCAGGATCTGGGACCAACGCCCCAGGGCCGCCAGGACCTCCAGCGACTGACGCGGCAGGCTGGAGATGCCGAACACCAGCAGCCGGCGGGGCAGGCCCGGGGGTTGCTCCCCCGCCGGCCCTGCCGCCGCCCGAGCCAGAAAGGCCTCATGCACCGCCGCCCGGCCGGCATAGGACAGTCCCCCGACGTCCGCCAGCAGGGCGCGCCACAGGGAGGCCTGCCAACGTTGTTCCGTCGGCAGGGGGCTACGCTTGCCGCGGGCATCGATGAGCACGTCCTCTCCGGCGGCCCAGGCCGCCAGCCAGTCGGCGCGGTAGACCTGGTATTGGTCATAGAGGTCCGCGAGGCGCTCGGCGAGTTGAAAGCGCTTGCGCCGGTCCGTGTCCATCGTCAGGAAGCGTGCCAGGGGCTGGTACTCGGGCCGGGTCAAGACCTCCGGCAGCAGCCGCATCAGCCGCCAGACCAGGCGCGACTTGTCGAAGGGCGAGGTCTCCGGCACCGCATCGCCCCCCAGCACCGCCCGATAGACCCGCCACAAAAAGCGGGAGGGCAGGGAGATCTCCAGGGCGGCGGCGATCCCCAGCCCGCCCTCACCCTGGACGGGATCGGCCGCCAGGGCCAGCTTGAGCCACTGGGCGATACCGTTGCTTTGGGCCAGGATGACCTCCGTTTCCAGGGGGGCCAGGGGATAGCGCCGCACCCAGGCCAGCAGCAGGTCACGCAGGGCCTCCGGTCGGTTGCCGTGGACGAGCATCAGGCCAGGGGGCAGGGGGATAGCGGTCACGTCGAGTTCCTGGGGTTAGCGGCCTTGGGGAGGATGTCCAAGGTTAAGGCAAAAAGCGGACAGCACTTGTCGTGTCCGACCCGCGGGGAGCAGGCCACGGGGGAGCTTCGTCCTGGTGAAGATTCCTCACAGGACGGAGGATTGTAGACGACCAGGTTCGTGATGGCCGGGTATCTACGCTCAGGCACAAGCTTCAGGGATAGGTTTCGGGCCGTCCTGAACCGGCCAAGAAAGCGGCCAAAGAGCTGCGGAATATTTTGCTGCACCAATTCTTAAGTAACTGATATAGTTTATTTATGAATACTTTTTCGGCGGACGGCAAAGCGGCCACAAATAGGGATGAAAACGCGCCCCCCGATCGCGGGGAGCAGGTGTCTCTGATGGAGCCGATGCGCATTTCGGAGACCTCGCGTCACCGCGCGGGGCTGGCCGATCTGGCGGTCGAACTGGCCGCGCAAGCGGCCGGGTTTCGGCGCAGCCTACCTGAAGGCGTCCACAACGCGCTCGCGGATCTGGTGCGGGCGATGAACTGTTACTACAGCAATCTGATCGAGGGGCATGACACCCACCCGGTCGATATCGAGCGCGCCATGAAGGAGGACTACAGCGCGAACCCCGAAAAACGCAACCTCCAGCTTGAGGCCAGGGCGCATATCACCGTCCAGCAGTGGATCGATGGCGGTGGCCTGACGGGTCGGGCGCTCACGCTGGCAGGGGTATGCGAGATTCATCGGCGTTTCGGGGACTTGCTGCCCGAGGAACTGCGATGGGTCGAAGATCTTGAAACCGGCCAGCGGCAGCGGATGGTCCCGGGTGCCTTGCGCTTCCGCGACGTACGGGTCGGCCAGCACATCGCGATCAGCCCCGGCGCGCTGCCGCGTTTTTTGGGCCAGTTCGAGCGCACCTACGCCGGACTTGGCAAGGCGGAGATCCTCATCGCGGCCGCCGCGGCGCATCACCGGCTCTTGTGGATACATCCCTTCCTCGATGGCAACGGCCGCGTGGCACGCCTGATGTCCCATGCCATGCTCCTGGAAGCCCTGGATATGGGAGGCGTTTGGTCCATCGCGCGGGGGCTGGCCAGAAAAGTGGCTAGCTACAAGGGTCACCTCGCGGCCTGCGACCTGCCCCGCCGCAACGATCTTGATGGCCGGGGACGGTTGAGCGAAGAGAGTCTCGCCGCCTTCACCCGCTTTTTCCTTGAAACCTGCCTGGACCAGGTGAAGTTTATGGAAGCCTTGGTGCAACCCCGTCGGCTCAGAGAACGCATCCTGCGCTGGAGCGAAGAAGAGGCCCGGGCGGATCGACTACCGCTAAAGGCAGGGCGTATCCTCGAAGCCATCCTCTATCGCGGTGAACTGCCGCGCGGTGAGGTCCCCGAATTGCTTGGGGCCAGTGAGCGCAGCGCGAGACGAAGCGTGGCCGCCCTGGCCCAGCAGGGCGTGATCGTCGCGGACAGCACCCGCGCTCCCCTGCGCCTGGTCTTCCCGGCCAAGTTGGCCGCGCACTGGATGCCGGGTTTGTTCCCGGAACAGACTTGATTCGCAACTGATGGATGCATGAACCGGGCTTATTGATTAGAGGGGCGTATCCTTCTGTTTCTTTATACGACAACCGTGCCACTCTGGCTGGGACTGGTCTGGCCCGCATACCAAAGGGATACGGTGTAGCTGCGACGATGAAAGCGCAGGTCCCGGATGTCAACTTCCACCCACGTCATCGGCTTACTGTCAACCCAGGTGCCGGTGTTGACATAAATCGAGCTTGGCCAGCCAATTCGCTGCCAAAAGAAGGCCTTATGGGTATGTCCGAACAGTACGATGCGTGGGGTAAAGGGATAATATTTTTTGATCCTTTTGGGCATGTTCAACAACAGGAGCGCGCTGTTGATCATGTAGCCCACCTCATTCAGCAAGGCCATATCCGGTAAAACGATATTTTGCCGACTGGACCAATTGGTCATGATCGGTGAGTAGAGGTGAGTAATGTCCGCGACGGTGGGATCGGTCGTGAAATCATCCTTGTCATCCATGATAAAGATATCCTCCGGTCCTTTTCCGGCCCACCGGGCAATGGCATTAAAGATTGCCGCGATCAAGAGATCACGGTCAGCGGATTTTGGTAAGCCCTTGAGGTGACGTTTTACAAATTGTTCGATAATGTCCGGTGAAGTATAGAGGGTCTCATCCGCTTCAGACTGAGAGGCCACCAGACGGGTAACAAAGTATCCCAAGGGCAGATGACTGCCGCTATGACTCCAGATGTCTGGCGAGTTAAAGAGGGAATAGCGATGGCCATGTTCGGCCCAGAGAACCTTATCAATCGTGTAGTCACCCAGGCCGGGATCATCGGATGAAATGACGATACCGGGAAAAGTGTTTTCGATCAGAGTCTTTGCTTCTGGTTCAAAAGACAGCAGATCATGATTGCCCGTTACATAGGTGACTTTGATGAAGGGATTGTCACAAATTCCCTGTAATGCCGAAACAACGGGTTCGTTATGCGAGGCGTCAAGAATTTGCTGAAAAGTACTCGGCACGTCATCAATGGGCACCATCCAATCATCCAGAAGATCGCCCAGGATCACCAGTTCGGAGATGTCCTGGCGGGCGTTTAGCGTTTCCAGGAAATCGGCCAGAGGTCCGATATGCTCATAAATCCAGGAGGTGTTGGGATCGGCGCTGAGGTGAATATCGCTGATGAAGACGACCTTTCGGCGTGCGCCATGTAACCCGAAACCGGGGGGAAAGAATGCGGGTTTGGCAATCGCGCGAGTAGCCAACCCGGCGAGTGTACCTGCCAGTATGATCTGGCTGAGAAATTCACGACGGTTCATTTTCAACCTCTACCGGATATGGGGTGTTACCGGGTTGCGGGGCGCCAGACCATGGCCTGCTTGACCTTTCTTCAAGGCAAGCGTGGCACAAGGTGGGGAAGCTGTATTGATGTTGATCATGAGCGGTGGATGTTTTGCTGTACCTGGGGCCAGCGCCCCGGACCGCCCACTCCTGGGTCTTTGGCGTCGCCACCAGCGAACCCGGCTGATCAGACCGGGCCTCGCGGGGAAACCGCGGCGGCCCGCCTACCCCATCAAGACCTGCGCCAGCGCAGCGACGACGTGGTCTGGCGGGTCCCCCGGAACTCAAGCGCACCTTTGCCCTCTGGATCCGGGCCCTGCTGCTCCGGCGCAGCAAGCACACCCTGGTCCTACCCCAAGTACGCGACCTGACGGAGTTGAAAATGACCCTCGCGGAAAAATTTGATCAATGGGCGGAGCAGTACAAACGGGAGGGACGCCAGGAAGGGCGCCTGGAAGGTGAAACCCTCTTACTCCAGCGCCAGCTGGCGCGCCGTTTTGGACCCCTGCCCGCCGGGGTGGTCGCGCGCATCGCGGCGGCAACCGTGGAGGAGATCGAGACCTGGGGCTATCGTGTCCTGGAAGCCCGCACCCTGGACGAGGTGTTCCGCCCCTGATGCCCACCCGCCGCCTTTTGGGTATCCAGGAAGTGGAAGTGATCAGGGCCTTGAAGCTGGTACCCTGGTCCCGCAGGCGGCGGTTCAGGGAGCGGGGATGGATCGAAAACAGCCTTGCGACCTCGGCTAGCGCGGTGTCCGCCTGACCGGCACCACCTACAAGCCCCGGTTGGTCTGGGCACTGGCGGCGGCCAGGGCGCGGCGCAGTCCCGCCTCCATTTGTTGCAGCTCGGCACCCGCCGTGGCGCGTGCCCGCTTGCCCTCGTCGGCGATGCGCAGGCTCTCCTCAATCGTCTCGATGAGTGCCTGGTTGGCGGCCTTGACGGTCTCGATATCGAAGACCCCACGCTCGATCTGGCGCCTGGCCTCGGCATTGGCCTGTTTGAGGTTCTCGGCGTTGGCCCGCAGCAGTTCGTTGGTGAGATCGGTGGCGGCGCGCACCGTCTCGGCGGCGCGGCCCGAGCGGTAGATGGTCACGGCCTGGGCGAGCTGCTGGCGCCACAGGGGCACGGTGTTGACCAGGGTCGAGTTGATCTTGTTGATCAGCCCCTTGTCGTTCTCCTGCACCAGGCGGATGCTGGGCAGGGCCTGCATGGCAACCTGACGGGTGAGGCGCAGGTCATGGACGCGCCGCTCCAGGTCGTCCCGGGCCCCGCGAAGATCCCGCAGGTTCTGGGCCTGGACCATGTCGGCCTCCGCCTCGGTCCGGGCCGCCAGGGCCGGGATGGTCTCCTGGTCCAGCTCGGCGAGCTTGGCCACGCCCGCCGCGATGTAGTGCTCCAACTCCCGAAAGTAGCTGAGGTTGGCGTCGTAGAGGCGATCCAGCGCGGTGACGTCGAAGAGGAGCCGGGTCCTGTGGCGCTCCAGGTCCAGGGTGATCCGGTCGATGTGGTCCCGCACCTCTTCATATTGCTGCAGGAATTTGGCGATGGGCTTGCCGGCCCCGAACAGACGGGCGAGGAAGCCGGGCTTGGCGTTTGGGTCCAGGGCCTCGACGTCGAATCCCCGCAGGGTGCCGACCATCTCGCTCAGGGCGCTCCCGGCCCCGCCGGTGTCCTTGGCCCGCACCCCCTCCAGCATTTGGTCAGAGACCTGGGTGAGCTGCTGCTGGGCCTTGACCCCAAAGTGCATGATGGAGCTGGAGTCGGTGAGGTCGAGTTCGGCCAGCAGGCCCCGGATCTCGGCCTGCTCGGGGAGGCTCGCCTCGGCCAGGGGGGGGACCTCGCGGGCGGGTAGCGGGGCCGCCACCCGCTCGATGGACTGGATCTCTGACTCGCTCATGGATGGACTCCTGATCCCAAATCGAATCTATGGCTCATGGGTGGCCGAACCGGGATCCTCAGCGGATCCCTTCCTGTTCCAACTGCTTCTTCAGGACCTCGATCTGCACATCGATGTCGAGCACATCGGCTTTGCGCAGACGCTCCCGCTGGCGGATGAACTGTTCCTCGATGCTCACCAGCACATTGCGGAAGTTCTGCTCCAGCTCCGGCGACTCGGCGTGGTGATGGGTGCGAACAAAGCCATTGGTGACCTGCTCGGTGCCCTCCAGGAACACGGTCAGGAAGCGCCGGGCACGCCTGAGATCCGAGGGGCGCTCGGCGATCTGCTCCAGCATGCCGCGGCCCTGACCGGCGATCCGGGTGAGCCGCTGCCTGAGCTCGGCGTTGCCGATGGCCGTGGCGGCCCGCTCGATTCCGATCAGCCGCTGCTCCGCCTCGTCTAGAACCTCCGCAACGGTGCGGGCGTCCTTGTCCAGGGGGGTGAGACTCCCCCCCACCCGCAGGGGCTCCAGCCCATAGACCAAATGATAGCCGAGCACCGCCAGTGCCCCGAAGGCGACTGCCACCGCGATGCCGTGCCCGGCCCCACCCATCGCCGCGGTCGCGGTCCCGAGTCCCAGGGCCGCCGCCGCCAGGTTCTTGAGCGGCAGCCGCCAGCCCCGGGAGAAACGTCGCTCGTTCGCGGCCTCGTGCTGCGCAAACCCCTGGCGGGTCAGCACGGCGGCACTGGCGATCAGGCCCCAGCCCAGGGCATCGCCGAGGAAGCCTGAGAACCGTCCCGCCCCCAAGGCGCTGACCGCGGCGAGCACCAGCGGCGCCGAGAGGACCCAGAGGGGCCACGGGGACCGCGGGCGCCGCGCCGCGGGTAACGCGAGCCTGGCCGAGGCTAATGATTGCCTGGCGATCTCCCGCGCCCGGGCCAGGGCCGACGGCAAGCCCTGGGAGGAGTGGCCCCGGTCTCGCCCGGGCATAGGCGTGCGGCTCACAAGACGAACAAGGACTGGCAAGAAACCAGGCCCACGCTCGCCGTCAGGAGCGTCCAGCCGAGCAGGCGC
>CALMDH010000303.1:0-2116 GCA_937862735.1 uncultured Gammaproteobacteria bacterium | reverse complement strand
GGGAAATTTACTTGCTTAGCTGCTTGTTAAGCAAGTACAACCTGAATAGTTACGCCTGTTCATTGATATCCCAGTGAGGATCATATTCCATCGCCTCTCGGCAATGATTCAGGATGTTGTTACGCAACTCGCGGAATCGCCATTTCCATTGCTCTCCCGCGAGCGCAAGGATGGAATTGCTCCATTCGTCAAGTTTGGCGAGGGCTTCTTTGCCTGCCCTTGTACTATCCAGGGCGCGGCGGTCCATCACGCGGCCTCGCGCTTGGCAAATGGGACGACGTTTCCCGGCTTGCCGGACAAGAGGTGGGTCAGGTGGTCTTCCCAAAGGACCAGGGCGCGGCGCTTCTCCTCAAGGTAATCGTGCCTGTCGTAATGGGCCTGTTGGACACCAGACAGGCCATGACTGAGCAACACGGCGCGATGGTCCCTGCTGATACCCAATCCCGCCAGCATGGTTTCGGCGGTGCGGCGCAGATCAGCCACGTCGAACGGGGGGCACTTCATCTCGGCCACTATCGCGGCCACGCGGCGTCCGGGCGCCCCGGGGTCCATGACGCGGCCCAAGGACAAAAAGAGGCTGGGGTTGGGGTCTGGCTCACGGTACCCACGTTTCACGGCCTTAGCGGTGCGCTCGATGGCGCGGGCGGCCAAGGCTTCAACAATGCCCGCTCCGGTATCACCGAGCGGTAGCAGGTGCGGCCGAGGTTGCTGGCGGCGGCCTTTGTTATCGAAGAGGAGGAGGGTCTTGGCCTCGGGGTCCCAATCGCGTAACCGGGCGCGGAGTAGTTGCGCAATACGCTGACCGCCAGCATACATGGCCAGTCTCAAGGCCAGGTCGGGCAAGTCATCACCGAGCCTCTTTAGATAGGCGGTCAGCTCGTCGGTGGTCAGGGTGCGCTCCCCACGTACTACCGGGATGGTGGCGATAGGTTCAGCCGGGTTACTGGTGATGGCGAAGGGGATCAGGGCGGACGGCAGGCGGGCGTCAAACGGGGCCTTTTTGGCGGCATTGAAGGCGGCCAGCAAGTAGGACCTCAGAATCCCAGCGGTGCGCGTCTTCCCCTGCTCCATGACGCGGCGCACGATCAAGGCAACATCGGCCGGCTGAATCTCCCGGGCGGGGGTGGCGGCAAGGGTGGCCAGCTCCGCAACGTCGGTGAGGTGACACTTGAAGGCGCTGGCGGTATTGCTGGCGGATCTCGGTTTGCCTTGCGCCTTGAGATGCTCGACATAGGTGGCGCAGAGATCAGCCAGGGTGAATTGCTCACGCTGACGTTTCTCCTCCTCCGCTTGGGCCTTGGCCAGTGCTTCCGCTTCGCGCTCAGCTTTGGCCGTTTCCAGTGGGTCGGTGCCTTTCTCGATGCGGCGGCGCTGGGTATTGGCCTCATCCCGGGCGGCGGCCAAGCTCCAGGTTGGCCAGGTGCCGATGGTCATGATCCTGTTGGCCCCCCCCGGTAGCAGGTAGCGCAGGATGAACGCTCGACTACCGGCGGCGGTGACTCTTAGGCCAAAACCCTTTGGCGAGTCGGGGTGGCTGTCAAACCAGATGCGGTTGCTTTTCTCCGGCGCCGGGGCTGTCTTGATGAACGTCTCGGTGAACCTGGGGCGGTTGCGGGCGGCCTCCGCGCTGTCTAGTGATTTAACATCAGTTGCTTGGGGCGCTTTTCGTGTCACAGTTATGTCACATCTTGGGCGGGGAATGATGACTTTTAGTGTCTAACAATATCTGATGTTATGCAAGTATGACATGATAAATCATGGCGTTAGAAGTGTGACACAGCAGGATCAGTGACTTGCGAGGGAGTAAATTCAGACTTTTAATCAGGTGGTCGTGCGTTCGAGTCGCACAGGGCGCACCATCTTTTCAATAGCTTGGCCGCTTTATGCGGCCTTTTCTTTTTCAGGTGTGCCGGAAAGTGTGCGAACCGGTTCCACCAGGGTCAGCGGCGTCTCGATCCGTGAGGCATGGACAGACAGGTGTTCCGGGGCCAAATGGGCGTAGCGCTGCACCATCGTCGGGGATTGCCAGCCGCCCAACTCCTGCAGGACATGCAGCGGCGTCCCGGCCTGCACATGCCAACTGGCCCAGGTGTGCCGCAGATCGTGCCAGCGGAAA
>CALMDH010000302.1:0-55453 GCA_937862735.1 uncultured Gammaproteobacteria bacterium | reverse complement strand
TGCCCAGCGTTTTCTGGAGAAAGGCCGAGAGGAGGGCATGCAGCAAGGCATGCAGAAAGGGATGCAGCAAGGCATGCAGCAGGGTATGCAGCAGGGCATGCAGCAAGGCATGCAGCAAGGGATGCAGCGTGGGGAAGCGCGGATTTTGACCGCCCAACTCCGCCTGCGCTTTGGCGAGCTGCCCGCCGCCATCGCGCAGCGGATCGAAACGGCCGATGCCGAGACCCTGCTGCGCTGGTCCGAGCGCGTGCTCACGGCCAAGACCCTGGACGAGATTCTGGCCGATTGAGGGTGGTGACCAGCGCTAGTCCGCTGTCTCACGCCCCGCAGGCGCGGGGAGCTGTCCGGGGTGCCGCCGTTTTTTCAGCGCGGTTTAGGATTCCGAAGTACTGGCTAAAATAGGGACATTTGCGCAACGAACCCTTTTCGGGGCGGGCTGAAAGGGGCATTTTGCGAAACAAAGCCATTTTCGCATATGGCATCATGGAAAAATTATTAAATCTATACAGCATGATACCGCCATCATGACCCTCTTTCTGGTCCTCGAGCTGGCGCCAGTTTGCGCTGGCCCTGATCGTCTTCGGCGGCTATCTGCGGATTAGACACCGCTGGCCGGTCTGGGAACGGCGGCGGTAGCGGCTGTTGCGTCTGGCCGCGGCAAAAGCTGCGGTACTGGTTGCAGCCGACGATCGCCTATTTTGAGCGGCTGCTGCGGGTTTGGGCCTACTTCGCTTGTCGTGACATAATCCGGACGATAGGATCTTGCCTGTTGAGGCATCAGAGGTGGGTATGAACGTTGTGCATCAGGCTAAAACCGAACGGATTGACGTCCGCGCCAGCAGCTCGGTCAAACGACTGTTACAAGAGGCGGCGCGGTCTTGTCATAAGAATTTGAGTGAGTTCTTGCTGGATGCTGGGGTGACGGCGGCTAGCCAGGCGCTGGCCGAGCGGCGGCATTTTGTCCTGGACGAGGCCCAATGGCTGGCCTTCCAAGAGGCATTGGACCGTCCCGTCCAGGCCAAGCCGAAGTTGCAGCGACTGCTGCGCGAGCCGGGGGCGCTGGATTGAAGGGCACCTATGACGCGGTGCGTAAACTCATGGCGGGGGATCGGGTCGACCGGTTTGACTGCGGCCAACCCGCGCTTAATACCTTTTTGCAGCGTCATGCCCTGGCCAGTCAACAGGCCAATAGCGCGCAAACGTACGTCTGCTGCCAGGCAGGAGAGGTCGTGGGCTTTTATAGCCTGGCGGTGGGTGGTGTCGATCCCGCACAGGCACCCTCACGAGTGACGAAGGGACTGGCCCGGCACCCGGTACCGGTGATGATCTTGGCGCGTTTGGCGGTTGACCGTGGTCACCAAGGCCAGGGGCTCGGTCAGGCACTGCTCAAGGACGCCTTGCTGCGTACCGCGCAGGCGGCGGACATTGCCGGGATTCGCTGTTTGCTGGTTCATGCCAAGAATGATCTTGCCCGCCAGTGGTATGCGTCTTGGGAATTTGAGCCAAGTCCAACCGATGCTTATCACCTTTTTCTGTTGCTCAAGGATCTCAAAGCCTTGTTGGTGGACTAGCCGTCACCGGTCACGGTGTTGGCCCCGCTGCTGACCGAGGATGACACCAACCTGCGCGCCCGGGCGCAGGCCTTGTGGCTCACCCTGCAAGAGGCGCCGCTGGCGGAGCCGCCTGCCTGCGGAGCAGGAAGGGGACTTTCGCCAACAACTCTAGGCCTATGAGGAGCAACAACGTATGCCTTATGTGGCCTGGGCCCCTCGTTGGCCTGGGTCCCTGCTGCCCGTCCGGGTCCGCTACCAGCGTTACTACGTTGGCATCGGCGGCGGTTGCGGTGGGCCGAGCCACAAGGCCTGAGCGCCGCGGGGAACGGGCGCGGGCCTTCGGCTCCTGATCATCGCCCTGTGCGTCGTCGTGTTCCTGGAGATCCATCCCGTTCAGGACGGCAACGGGCGGCTCTCCCGGGTGCTGTCCACGCTCCTGCTGCTGCAGGCCGGGTATGCCTGTGTGCCGTACAGTTCGCTGGAGAGCGTGATCGAGCAGAACGAGGAGGGGTATTGATGGTCTCTTCGAGCCCGAGGGGCACCCGGGGTTGGTCTATGTGGTCGAATTCCAAGGCCAGCGCGGAGCGGGCTTGGTACAAACTTTTGACCAAAATCGGACTCTATGGCGAGGAGCATCCTCAGCGCGATGTCATCGGCGTTGGCATCTTTCTGCGCGAGGCGGATGTCCCCACCTATCCTCGGTGGGCGAATGATCCCACGACGCCGCTGTCCTTTGCCATCAGCCAAAGTCTTTCGATGGGCGTGTGCGCGGGGCCACGCTTCTTCCGCTGCGTCAGATCGGGGAGGATCAATTTCTGGAGGTCCGCAAGGTGCTAAAACAGCTCAGGCAAATAGGTTCATGCGTAGCGCCCTGACTAAGCCGGTGCGCCCTAGGTCCCGAGCAGCTCCGCTTCCGCCACCCGGCACCGGAACTGGAGATGGACCTCCCGGCTCTGGTCGGCGTCGATCAGGACCTCGATGATCAGGCCTCGCTTTCCGGTAAGGCCCTCGGCCAGGGCGGCGCGCCAAGAGGCAGCGTCACTGACGCGGCGATGCCGCAGGCCGAAGGCCTGGCACAGGGCGCCGAGATCGACGCTCTGGGGGGTGCGCCACAGGCGCTCAAAGCCGGGCAGGCCATGCTGGGGGAGGTAGTCGAAGATCCGGCCGCCGCCATTGTTGATGAGGATACAGGGCCGGGGAAGGTCGCGGGCCAGAATCAGACCGGACAGGTCATGGAGAAAGGACAGATCCCCGAGCAGGCCGGTGGTGGGCAGGCCGGCGGCGTTGAGGCCGGCCAGGGTGGAGAGCTGGCCGTCGATGCCGCTGAGGCCACGGTTGCCAAAGACCGTCAGCGGCGCCGACCGGGTGCCGGACCAGGTCTCGAACTGGCGGATGGGCAGGGAGTTGGCGCACAGCAGGCCCTCCCCCGCGGGGAGGCGGTCAATCAGGTCGGTGATGAGATGGCCCTCGCACCAGGGGGCCTGGGCCAGATAGTCGGTGGTGAGGCTGGCCAGGCGCGCCTCGGCCCGGGTCCAGAGCGCCAGCCACTCCGGGTCCGCCGGGGCGGGGGGAGCGGCGGCCAGGGCCGCGCAGAGGGCGACGGGGTCCAGGTCCAGATGCAGGGAATCCGCCAGGGCCAGGTCGTGGGCCGGGTCGGACCAACGCCCGGCGGGATCCACCAGGAGCAAGGGGATGCGTGGCAGCCATTCCAGCACGGTGCGTGAGATAGGCGCCCGGCCGAAGCGCAGTACCCAGTCCGGTCGCAGGGCGCGGGCGGCGGCGGGGTTGCGGATCAGGGACTTGTAACGGCTGATAAGGGGGGAAGGGGTGCTATCGGTACACGCTACATGACTGAAGTGGGTCTTTGCCGCATGACCTGGGTCGGTGCGCGCCGCCCTAACGAAGTCGGTTGGCCTTGCATGACCGCAGTCGGTTCGCGCCGCCTGACCGCTGTCGTTACCCACTGTCTGACCGAAGCGCAGCTCGGACAGGGGATCGGCCAGGACCGGGACGCCCAGGGCGGCGGCGCAGCGCAGGACCGCCGCGCGAAAGCCGGGCCGCGGGTTGTCCGGGCCGCAATAGATGAGACCACGACCCCGCAGTCGCGCACCCAGCCCAGGAGGAACGCTGGCCAGAATGCTGCGTACCTGATTCGCCGCAGTCAGCATTCTCTGGCTGGCGGGAGGACTAGGGATGGTGGCGGTGCCGTCGAGGGCGAGCTGGCCACGCTCGCAAGCTGCCTGGCCGAGGGAATGTGCCCCTGGTGGGATGTCCCGCGTCTTGGGTTCTGGCCCCGGCATCTGATCGGTATATTCATCCTCGGCGCCACTGGCCGCTGGGGGTAAGTTGATGGCATCCGTGGGCGGGGACAGGGGTTGAGAGGGGGAGAGAGATGGGAGCTGGTCACTGTCTAAGCCGCACTCACCGCGGGGCACCAGGGGCTCGCGGAAGGGCAGATTGATATGCACCGGTCCGGGTTGCCGGCCCTGGCTGCGGGCGGCGGCGCGGTAGCCGAGGGCGGTGACGGCGCGGCGGATGCCGGGATCATCCACCGGCGCCCCGGGGTCGAAGAAATCGCGCACCTGGACGCCGAAGAGCCGGGTCTGGTCGGTGGTCTGGTTGGCGCCCCAGCCGCGCAGTTCCGGCGGCCGGTCGGCGGACAGGAGGATGAGGGGGAGGCCGGCCTCGTTGGCCTCCATCACCGCCGGGTACCAGTGGGCCGGGGCACTGCCGGAGGTGGCGAGCAAGGCCACCGGACGTCCGCTGGCCCGGGCCAGGCCGAGGGCGAAAAAGGCGGCGCTGCGCTCGTCGAGGATGGGGGTCAGGGTCAGGTCCGGGCGCCGCTGGCCGGCCAGGACCACTGGCGTGGAGCGGGAGCCAGGGGAGAGGACCAGGTGCTCGACCCCCCCGGCGATGAGCCCGTCGAGCAGGGCCAGGGCCCAGCGCAGGTTGACGCAGGCACGGTCGGGGTCAGGGACCTTGCTGGTCGGGGAGGAGGCCGGGGCTTGGGGAGCGCTGGCAGGGATGGACGGTGGCACGGGCTGGGGGCGGACAAGAGGGGTGAATCGGAGCGGATCAAAAGGCCCGCACAGCGGTGAGGGCTTGGAACTGGTGAAGAAATTCGCTTTTCATCGCCTCTTACGCGAAGCGCAGGGCGGAGAGCATGGCGTCCAGCTTGTGCTCGGTCTCGCGCCATTCCAGGGCGGGGTCCGAACCTTCGACGATGCCGGCGCCGGCGAAGAGATCGGCGGTCTGATTGTGGATATCGGCGCAGCGCAGCAGCACCCAGAGCTCGCCGCTGAGATCGGGCTCGACGAGGCCGGCGGCCCCGGTGTACCAGCCACGGTCGAAGGGGTCGCAGTGGCTAAGCCAGGCGCTCGCCTCCCGCCGCGGCTCGCCGTTGGTGGCCGGGGTGGGGTGGAGCAGCTCCGCCAGGGTGAAGACGTCCGTGGGGGCGTCGAAGCGGGCGCTGATGCGGGTCCAGAGATGGTGGACGTTGGCCAGGCGCATGATGTCCGGTTCCGCCGGGATATCGATGCGCGCGGCGATTGGGCCCAGGGCATCGCGGATGGCTTCGATGACCAGCCGGTGCTCGTGGAGGTTCTTGGCCGAACCGCGCAGGGCCTGGGCTAGGGCGCCATCGCGGCCAGCCTCGGCGGCGCGTGAGGAGGTCCCCGCCAAGGCGTCCACCTCCACCCGGTTGCCGCGCAGGCTGAGCAGCCGTTCGGGGGTCGCGGCGACGAAGGTGCGCGCGCCGTGGCGCATGCTGAGGATCTGACAAGAGGGGTAACTCTCGGCCAGGGTCGCCAACAGCCGGGGGATGTCGAAGGCCCGGCCGCCGCTGATCCGCAGCCGGCGGGCGAGGACCACCTTCTGGAAGTCCTGACTGTCGATCCGGTCCAGGGCGCTGCGCAGCAGGCGCTGCCAGCCCTGGGGACTGGGCGTCTCCAGCCCGCGCTGGAGGGCGGCGGTCGGTAGGGGGGGCGGGGCGGGTTGATAGAGCGCGGGCACCAGCCGGTCGAGCAGGGCCGCCCAGCGGACCAGGAGGTCGGGGGGGGACGCGGGCCGTCGGGCGTTCAGGATCAGGGCGGCCTGGCCCCAGCGGGTGCGGAGGGCGATCTCCGGGATCCGCAACAGGGCGTTGGGCAGCTCAGCCGGGGCATCGCCCTGGGCCTCCCCACAATAAGCTCCACTTACCGCCGCCGGCACCTGCCCCCTGTCCCTTGCCCGGACTTCCCCCCGTGCCTCCGCCCAGATCTCACCCCTGGCCTCCCCCGGCCGGGCGGCGAAGCCCAGGAAGGCGAAGGGCGCGCAGCCCGTGACCTCCGGATCGCTCTGGCGCCAGGTTGCCGCCAGCCTTTGGGCGCGGTCCCGCAGGGTCCGCAGTCGTTCGCCGCCGCTGGCTTGCCACTCGGCGGCGATGCCGTAGCCCACCTGCATCTCCCGGCGCTGGGGATGGATGAACTGGAACTGGGCGCCACCAAGGCTTGGGGCCCGGGCCGGCACCTCCGGCAGGGTCAAGGCCAGGGAGATGAGGCCCTCCTGGGCCGGGGAACGGGCAAGCTCGCGACCGTAAAGGTGGAGTCTGGCCTTGAGTTGGTCGAGGAGGTCGAAAGTTCCACCCATCGGCTGTCTCGCGTTACGGCTGCGGGAGAGATGCGGGGGTAAGCGCTGCCCGACCGGTAAACCACCAGGGCCGCCCGGGCGGGCGGTGAGATCACCATCGGGTGCCATGAGGGCGGCCACCAGCGCTTAGACGGAGGGCTGGGTCTCCCAGAAACGCGCCATGGCCGCGGCGGTGTCGGCGGTCCGCTCCCATTGGGGGATGCCGTGGCTCGGGGTGACGCGCTCGACGCGCCAGTTGGGGTGGGTGGCCACCAAGTCCGGCAGGAGGTCGAAGGTGACGTTGGGATCGCGATCGTGGAGGGCCAGCACCGGCTGGGTGAGGGGGGCGTAGAGGACCTCGGCGGCCTTGGGGGTGAAGAGCTGGCCGGAGAGGAAGTAGAGTGGGGCGTAGCGGGCACCGGGCTGGTGGGCGGTGGCGTAGGCGTACTCGACCATCTCCGGTGGCGTCCCACCCGGGAACGCCTGGCCCAGGAAGTAGCGGATGCTGGGCCGGGAGGTCAGCAGGGTAAAGAGGCCCTGGCTGAGGCCGGGGGTGCTCAGGACGCGATGCACCCGCTGGCTCAGCTCCCCGGTGGGCAGGGAGCGTTTGCTGAAGCCGGTGGGGGAGAGGAGGACCAGGGAGGTCACGGCCGCCGGGGACTCCAGTGCCGCCCGGGCGGCGAATTCCGTGCCCAGGGAAAAGGCCACCAGGTCCGCCGGGGCGCGGACCACCTCGGTCAGGAAATCCTGGATGGCGTGGGCAAAGAGTTCCGGTGAGTACCGCCGAGCGGAGCGATCGGAGAAGCCGAACCCCGGCAGGTCCGGGGCGTAGACCGGCCGTTGGGCGCGGAAGTGGTCGAAGAGGGGCTTCATCTCGAAGGCGCTGGGGGCGGCATTGATGCTGTGGATCAGCACCAGGGGCCGGCCGCTGGCCTGGGTATCGGCGTAGTAGCTGATGGGCCCCGCACGCCGGGAGGTCAGGACCTGGCGGGAGGCGGACAGGGCCTCGGGCAGGTGGATGCTCCGGGTCGCCAGGCAGGCATCGGGGAGGGGAAGAACAGAAGCGATACTCATGGCGCCATTACCCATCCACGGGGAAATGATCAGACTGGGGGGCGGCCGCTTGGGGCGGATCAGGCCCGCCGCGCACCCAGGATCGAATTCATGACAGTAAAAGTTATCAAGGGGGCGAAAAGGAGAAAGCGCTGGCCGCCGACCCTAAGTTGATGCGATCTTAGGGCCAGGACGTGCCGGTGACGAGCCCTGGTGAATGCCCCCCACGGGTCCCATGACCCGGAAATTGGAGGGTAAGGGTAACATAAATTGACAGTTGAGGGTGTCAGCGAAGGTTGACAATTTCCGGCCGGGGAACTGGCCCTGTCTGGGGCGTTTAGCTATGATGCCGCCCCATGTTGAGACGCGTCTTTTTACTGCTGGCTGTCCTGCTGGCCCTGACCCTGGTGGTGGTTCTCCTGGGTCCCTTCCTGATCCCGGCCACCTCCAGCGCTGACCGGGGGCTCGCCGCGGACGTGGCGCCCGCGGCGAGCCGGTTTGTCACGGTGCCCTTCGCGGGTACCCAGGGCATCCGTCTCCACTATCAACTTACCGATCCTTCGGCGGTACCGGCCATCTGCCATGAGCACGCGCGCCATACCTCTGAAGAGGAAAGCCTTTGCCGTGACGTTCACGCTAAGCCCACCTTCATTCTGCTCCACGGCTTCACCTTCAATCTCTTCACCTGGGAGCCGGTCCGCGACTTCCTCGCCGCTCGGGGGCGGGTCCTGGCCTACGATCAGATTCCCTATGGCCTCTCCGCCAAGCTGACCGCGGCGGACTGGAGCGGTCCCAATCCCTACGCCAAGGAGGCGGCGATCGAACAGCTCTTTGCCTTCATGGACGCCTTGGGGGTCGAGCGCGCCATCCTGGTCGGCAATTCCTCCGGCGGCACCCTGGCGCTGGAGGCGGCCCTGGCGCGGCCCGAGCGAGTGGCGGGGCTGATCCTGGTTGCCCCATGGGTCTACGCCCAGCGCCCGACCCTGCCTGCCTGGGTGACGGAACTGCCGCAATTGCGCCGCCTCAGCCTGCTGATTGGCCGCAAGCTAGGGGAAGGCGTGTTGCTCGACTACTCCTCCGCCGACCCCGGGCGCGTCACGGACGCGCGTCGTGCCCAGATGACCATCCATGCCCAGGTGCGGGACTGGGACCTGGCCTGGGGCGAACTGCTCAACCGCTCCCTCTCCAGCCCGGTCACGGTGAGCGCGCGGCTCGCCGAACTGACCCAGCCCGTCCTCCTGGTCAGCGGCGACCAGGACAAGCTGGTGCCGGTGGCGGACACCCGGCGGGTGGCCGCGGCCCTGCCGGACGCCGCCCTGGCAGTCATCCCCGGCTGTGGGCATGTGCCCCAGGAGGAATGTCCGCGCGCCTTCGAGCGGGCCGTCGCGGACTGGCTGGCGGCCCATCTCGGCCTGGCCGTGCCCGCTGCCAACTTGGACCTAGCCACCAGCGATCCGACCATGGCCTCACCTGGCCAGTACTCGTTGACGGCCAATCCGAGCGCCCCGGCCCCGCATTCGCTGCCCTGACCACCACTCAATCGCCAACCGCCCTAACTCCACGAGACCCCTGACCCATGCCCATCGCCTTCCCCTTCTCCGCCATCGTCGGCCAGGACGAGATGAAGCAATCCCTGCTGGTGGCGGCGGTCGATCCCTCCATCGGTGGGGTGCTGGTCTTCGGCGATCGCGGCACGGGCAAGTCCACCGCCATTCGTGGCCTGGCGGCTCTGCTGCCCAAGATGCGCGCCGTGGTGGGTTGCGCCTATGGCTGTGATCCGGAGGCCAGCGCCGGTAGCCTGTGCGCCGACTGCCAGGACAAGGCTGCCAAGGGCATCAAGCCCAAGAGCCACCTGGTGCCGGTGCCGGTGGTCGACCTGCCCCTGGGCGCCACCGAGGACCGGGTCATCGGCGCCCTGGACCTGGAGCGCGCCCTGACCCAGGGCGAGAAGGCCTTCGAGCCCGGGCTCCTGGCCCGCGCCCATCGCGGCTTCCTCTACATCGACGAGGTCAACTTGCTGGAGGACCACCTGGTCGACGCCCTGCTCGACGTCGCCGCCTCCGGCGAGAACCTGGTGGAGCGCGAGGGCCTGAGCCTGCGCCATCCGGCGCGCTTCGTCCTGGTGGGCAGTGGCAATCCGGAGGAGGGCGAACTGCGGCCCCAACTCCTCGACCGCTTCGGCCTCTCGGTGGAGGTCCGGACCCCCGAGGACCTGCCGACCCGGGTCAAGGTGGTGCGCCTGCGGGATGAGTTCGAGCGCGACCAGCCGGCCTTCGTCGCCAAGTGGAAGCGCAAGGACGGCAAGATTCGCCAGCAGATCGAGACCGCCAAGGCGGCCCTAACGGCGGTTGCCGTGCCCGACCAGACCCTGGAACAGGCCGCCCGCCTGTGCCTCGCCCTGGGCACCGACGGCCTGCGGGGCGAGCTGACCCTGATCCGCGCCGCCCGCGCCCTGGCCGCCCTGGAGGGCGACACCACGGCGGGGGTGCCCCACCTCAAGCGCGTCGCCGCCCCGGCCCTGCGCCACCGCCTGCGTCGCGATCCCCTCGACGAGTCCGGCTCCACGGTGCGCGTCCAGCGCGCCGTCGAGGAGCTGTTCCCGGCATGAGCCCTGGACAGGCTTGGCGGCGCGGATGCCATCCATGATCACCGGCCATGCGGGTATGCCGGCTGACCAGTCCCATGCCGACCCGCGCCCGGGAAGGGCCGGAGCGGACGCCGCCGCCAGCCTGATCTCCCCCTGGGAGGATGCCGCCCTGGCCGCCACCCTCTTCGCCATCGACCCTGCCGGCACGGGGGGGGTGGCCCTGCGCGCCCTGGCCGGGCCGGTGCGGGACCGCTGGCTGGAACTGGCCCGGGGCCTGCTGCCCGCCGGTGGTCCGCGCCTTAAGATCCCCCTTCATGTCAGCGAGGGTCGTCTGCTCGGCGGGATGGACCTGGCCGCCACCCTGCGCGCCGGCCGGCCGGTGGCCGAGCGCGGTCTCCTCGCCCAGGCCGACGGCGGGGTGGTGGAACTGGCCATGGCCGAGCGCCTGGAGGGGGCCACCGCCGCCCACCTCACCGCCGTTCTCGACAGCGGCGAGGTGGTCCTGGAGCGCGATGGCATCGCCGCGCGGAGCGAGTCCCGCCTGGGGGTCATCGCCCTGGACGAGGGGGTGGGGGAGGACGAGCGCCTGCCGGAACCCCTGCGTGACCGCCTGGCCTTCCATCTCGACCTGGCGCGTTTCGGCATCCATGACACCGAGGTGACGATCCCCTGGGGTCCGGCGGAGGTCGCGGCCGCCCGCGCCCGGCTGCCGGTGGTGACCATCGGCGATGACTTCGTCGAGACCCTGTGCGGCGCCGCCCTGGCCCTGGGCATCGCCTCCCTGCGCGGCTCCCTGCTCGCCATCCGCGTCGCCCGGCTCGCCGCCGCCCTGGCGGGGCGCGACCAGGTGGCCGAGGAGGACGTGGCCGCCGCCGCTCGCCTGGTCCTGGCCCCCCGCGCCACCCGCCTCCCGGCGGGGGAACCGGCCCCGGAGGAGGAACCACCCCCCGAGCCCCCGCCCCCCGACCCGGACGAGGGCCAGAACGAGGACGAGCAGGACATCCCCGACCAGCCTTTGGAGGACATGATCCTGGAGGCGGCCCAGGCGGCCATGCCCAAGGACCTGCTCGACCAGTTACGCGCCGGGGTCGAGCGGCGCTCCCGCCCCCGTTCCCAGGGCAAGGCCGGGGCCCAGCAACACGCCTCCCTGCGCGGCCGGCCCATCGGCGCCCGCCGTGGCGATCCGGGCCCCGGGGTGCGCATGAACGTGGTCGAGACCCTGCGCGCCGCCGCCCCCTGGCAGATCATCCGCCGCCGCGAGGTGGCGGCCCGGGGCCTGACCCCCAAGCGCGTCGAGGTGCGCCGGGACGACTTCCGCGTCACCCGCTTCAAGCAGCGCGCCGAGACCACCACCATCTTTGCCGTGGATGCCTCCGGCTCCTCCGCCCTGCACCGCCTGGCGGAGGCCAAGGGCGCCATCGAACTGCTGCTGGCGAGCTGCTACGTGCGCCGAGACCGGGTGGCCCTGGTGGCCTTCCGCGGCCAGGGGGCCGAGGTCCTGTTGCCGCCGACCCGCTCCCTGGTGCGGGCCAAGCGCTCCCTGGCCAGCCTGCCCGGCGGGGGGGGCACGCCCCTGGCCTCCGGGATCGACCTGTCCCTGCTCCTCGCCGATGGCGTCCAGCGCCGCGGCGGCACCCCGACCCTGGTAGTGCTGAC
Source organism: uncultured Gammaproteobacteria bacterium (assembly GCA_937862735.1). Lineage (GTDB taxonomy): Bacteria > Pseudomonadota > Gammaproteobacteria > Chromatiales > Chromatiaceae > M0108. The sequence goes on along the minus strand of CALMDH010000302.1, from coordinate 43,999 downwards.
CGACGGTCGCGCCAACGTCGCCCGTGACGGCCAGGGTGGCCGGGCCCGGGCGGGGGAGGAGGCTTTGGCCGCGGCGCGCCTGGTGCGGCTGGCCGGCGTGCGCGCCCTGCTGGTCGATACCTCCCCCCATCCCCAGCCCAAGGCGCGGGAACTGGCGGGGGCCATGGGGGCTCGCTATCTACCGCTGCCCTACGCCGACGCCGGCACCCTCTCCGCCGCCGTCCAGGCGGTGGCCGGTTAGCGGTGGGTCTGGGATGCCCCGGTACCTCGGTCGCAACGGCGTTGTGAGTCTGGCCGGGGCCGTGCCGGCGGGCTCAGTATGCTGGGTGGAAAGCATGGTCCGTTCCACCGGTCGTAAGTACGGTATGGGTCTGGCAGGTTTCGACCCCGCGGACTCAAGATACTGGCTGATCTGGCAGGACCCAGACCTGGCGGTCGCAACGCGGCGGTGGCCAAGCCATGGGTGAGGGACCCCGCTGGGAGCGCGAGGGCCGCGACTGGCCCAACCGGGAGGCGAGTAGCTTTCCCGTCGAGGCGGGGCTGCGCTGGCACCTGCAAGTCCTGGGCGAGGGACCCCGGTTGCTGCTGGTCCATGGCACGGGGGCGGCCACCCATTCCTGGCGCGGGCTTGCCCCCCTGCTGGCGGAGCACTTCGAGGTTCTGGCGCCGGATCTGCCCGGCCATGGCTTTACCGCCGCGCCACCGGCGGGGGACCTCTCCCTGCCCGGGATGGCCAAGGCCCTGGGCGGGCTCCTGCGCCGGCTCGGCAAGGCGCCGGACCTGGTGGTCGGTCACTCCGCCGGCGCCGCCATCCTGGCGCGCATGTGCCTGGACCGGCGCATCGCGCCCCAGGCCCTGATCAGCCTCAATGGCGCCCTGCTGCCCCTGCGCGGCATGCCCGGCCACTTCTTCGCCCCGGCCGCCCGCTTGGCGGCGGCCACCCCCCTGCTGCCACGCTTCTTCGCCTGGCGCGCCACCAGTCCCGGAGTGGTGGAACGGCTGGTGCACAGCACGGGCTCGACCCTGGAGCCCGCCGGGGTCGAACTCTATCGGCGGCTGGTGACTAACCCCGGTCACGTTGGCGCCGCCCTGACCATGATGGCCCAGTGGGACCTGGTCGCCCTGCAACGGGACCTGTCCCACCTCCGCACCCCGCTCTTCCTGGTCGTCGGCGACCGGGACTGGACCGTACCGCCCAGCGACGCGGAGCGGGTCCGTCAGGTGTTGCCCCAGGCACGGATCATCACCCTGGCCAAACTCGGCCATCTCGCCCATGAGGAGCGCCCCGCCGAACTGGCGAAGCTGATCCGCCGCTTGGCGGTCGAGGCGGGGGTAGGCGTCGCGCCTGATCCGCCGCCAGGGGTAGCCACCGGGGACCCATGATCTGAACAGATCTTCAGCGGACTCGCCCCGGGTGCTTCGCCCGTGCCGTCCACAGGCGCCGCTCCGGCGGGCACCTCACTGCACTGGCCGAACGCCAGACCCAGCATCCAGGCGGCCGGAATCAGCCCGATCCCCGGGCACTGCTTCCGCCATGCTCAAACCCCATCCCGGGCACCCTTGCGGCGGCCGCCCAACCGGTCAGTGTTTATCCCCCCCGTGGCTCTCGCTGTCGTGGCCGCCACCCTTCTCGGCGGCGATGCGGTCCATGACGGCGAAGAGCACGCCGGAGACGACAAAGGTCATGTGGATGCCCACCTTCCAGCCCAGTTGCGCGTTGGTGAGGTTTTCCACGTGCATGAAGGCCTTGAGCAGTTCGATACCGGAGATGGCGACGATGGAGCCGATGAGCTTCATCTTCAGCTCGGCAAACCCGACATGCCCCATCCATTTGGGCCAGTCCTCCTGGTTGTCCGCCTCGATGCGGGAGACGAAGTTCTCATAGCCGGCGAGGACGATGATCAGCACCAGATTGGCGATCATCACCACGTCGATGAGGGAGAGGATGCCGATGATCACATCGCCCCCGGAGCCCGTGAAGACCAGGGGCACGAAATTAAAGAATTCCTTGGCGAATTTGACCAGAAGCAAGGCCATGGCCAGGACCAGCCCCAGGTAGAAGGGGGCGAGCAGCCAGCGGCTGTTGAAAAGCACCCGTTCCAGCAAGAGTTCGATGGCTTTCATGAAGAGACTCCAAAAGAGGGGGGCGGATGCTAACCGCCGCGGGCGTGGGATTCAATGCGAAACATCACCGCCGGCGGGGGTTGGGCCGTGCGTCAGGCCCGGGGGTGATCAGGGCAGGAGGTGATAGACCGGCATCTTGCCGTAGCCCTTGGCCAGGTTCTGGTAGCCCAGGTATTCGCAGGCATACCAGGGTGAGGCCGGCCGGCCCCGGGAGGCCTGGTCGGCGGCGTGGGCCGTCTCCTCCGCGGTGAGCAGGGCGACGAACTGCTGGGAGGCATAGACCTTGCCCGGCAGGGTGATGGGTTCGATGCGGGCGGTGCGCGAGACGTGGCTGCCGTAGACCATGGGGTGGCCGGTGAGGGGGTGCTGGCCGGTGTAGACGGGACCCGCGTGGAGACCGATGCGCAGACTGAGGTGCTCCGGCAGCCCCTGGGCCCGGGGATCGAGGCGGCTGAAACCGTCCTGGAGGGCGAAGGCGTAGCGCAGCAGGGTGCGGGCGCTGGACATGACGACGTAGAGGGCGTCGCCCCAGCTCTCCACCAGGTCGGGCGGGGTGCTGATACCCGTCAGGCGCCGCTGGATAAGCCCCAGGTAGTCCCAGAAACCCGGCAGTTCCTCCTCGCGCAGCTTGCTGAAACCGACCAGATCGGCGAAGAGCAGGGTCTTGAGGACGCGCTGGGGTTCCCGGCGCAGGCCCAGCGGTTGTGGGGGGCGGGGGAGAGCGCCAGCGGCGGGAGGGGGAGAGCCCGGGGCGGGCGATCGGGCGAGGTGGCAGGCACGCACAGCGTCCAGGTCGATGAGGCGCAGACGGGCCAGGTCCGGCCAGTGGTCCATGAAATCCGCCGCGGTACCCGCCCCCAGGCCGGCGGCGTAATCCCAGACCAGGAGCAGATGGGGCGCCGTGCCCAAGAGGTCGGCCCGCAGGCGGGCCAGGCCGTCGATGATCTGGTTGTTGAAGCGGAACAGCCAGTCGTGGCCGAGATAGGGTTCCTCGGTGGCGTGGGTGACGCTGGCGACCAGCTTGAGGGCCTGGCGGAAGCGCCGCTCCCAGCGAGGGCCGGCGGGGGCGACGCGCTCGCGGATGAAGTCCTCGGTGGCGAAGGGCAGCACCAGATGGACCTCGGCGTCCCGCTCCAGCAGGGCCTCGACGAACAACAGCTCAGTGCCCGCGCTGGCGGAGCTGTAGCCGATCTGCGGCCCCAGTTTGTCGAGGTGAGCCTGGAGGGCGTGCCGCACCGCCTCCTCGCAGTCGGGGGGGAAGACGGCCTGGGTAGCCCCCGGTAGGTCGAGGGGGTGGCCGCCGCCGATGAGGATCACGGGGGGCGGTAGCAGCTCCAGCAGCAGCGGCGGGACCGGGAAGCCCCCCTCCTGGAGGGTCAGCAACCGCTGCCGCGCCTCCAGCACCCAGGCGTAGTGCCGCCGGTCATCCGCCAGGGCCCGGCGGTAACGGGACTCGGCCAGGGCCGGGTCACCCGTGAGCAAGGCGCATTCGCCGCCATCGACGCAGGCGAAAAACCGCTCCTTGAGATCCTGGACCGCTTCACGGCGGGGGGTGTCTCGCTGATCGATGGCGGGGGTCCAGGTGGTGGCCTGGACCTCGGCGGCGATCGCCCTGGCCCGTTCCGGCTCACCCAGTAACCAGGTGAGGCGCGCGGCATGAATGCCGCTGGAAGAACGCCGATTGGCATGAAAGGCACGCAGGTAGCTGTCCCGGCCCTGAAGCAGGTCATGGGGATTGCCCTGCTGACGCCAGAGCTCGGTGTGGATGCGCGCCCGTAGTTCCAGGGTCTCCGGGTCGCAGGGGGTGCTGCCGGGGCTGTACTGGCCCAGCAGCCGGAATTGCCGGGCCAGTTCCTCGACCCAATCCAGGGCGGGTTCAGCGACCTCGCCGGCCGTCGTCTCAGGCGCCAGGGTTCCAGGCAGGTGCTCGCGGAGCAGGGCGAGGATGCGGGCGGCGTGGCGCTCGCCACTCCCCAGGACCTCGGGCAGGGTCGCCAACTGCTGGCGGGCTTCGATCAGGCCACCACTGCGCATCAGGGCCAGAATGCTCAACAGATGCAGATGCCGGTTGTCGGGGAAGTCGCGGCGCGCCTGGGTGGCCCGGTCGTAGGCAATGAAACATTGGCCGCCCTCGAGCAGACCCTCGATCATCTGGGTCCATTCAGCCGCGGTGGGCGTGGACCCCAGGGCCAGGGTATCCATGCTGAAGAGGGCTCAGCGTCCCATGATGCCGAAGGGGTCCAGGGTCCTGACCGGCTGTGACATCTGGTTGACGTTGTAGCCCATGCCCCGGGTGGTGTGGATCAACTGGTCGAAACGCCAGGCCATCTCGCCGACGCCGTTGGTAATGGTGGCGACATGCTGATCCATGGCGGCCAGGTCGCCGTCGATGGTCAGGATGTCCTGATTGATCAGGGTCATGTCCTGGCTGATGAGCACCATGTCCTCTCGCATGCCCGGCAGGCTGCGGACCTGGGCGTTCATCGCCGTCACGGCGGCGGTGATGTGGTGCATATCCCGGCTGACGCTGGAAAAATGGTCATACATGGACTCCATGTTGGCGGTCATGGAGCGCATGCCCTGGGCCAGATCCTGAATCAGGTACAGGTTGATGGCCGCGGCGATCACCAGTAACAGCACCACCCCACGGATGATCCCTTGGGTACGGGCGGCGATGCGTTGGCCGATCTGGTTCTCTTCCGTCATCCGTGCGTCGGCGGTGCTGACGGCACGGTGCAGGACATCGGTCAGGGTGCGGGTATCGCTCATGGTGCGGCCCGGTCAGCCAGCGCCATGACGGCCCGACGGGCGGGGATCAGAGGTCCCGCAATGGGAGCGGCGGAGGTCATTTGACGGGGGCCATCCAATTGAAGATGCGCATCGGCCCCGAGAGGGTGTTCACGTCACTGCCCATCACCCCCACCGTCTGATTCATGACCCCGAAGCTGCCAGCCATGCGCGTCACGCCCTGGGTGATGCTGGCCATGTTGGTGTCAAGATTACTCATGCGCCGTGACACCAGATCCATGCTGGTGGTGATGTCGCGGATATTGCCGCGCATCAGGTCCATCTCCGCGGCCATGACCGGCATCTCGGCGACATGGGCCTGCATTTCGAGGACGGCGGACTTCATGACCGTCATATCTTCGGCTATGGTGGTGAAGTTTTGGTTCATCTTGCTGACGGCGTTGATCATCGGTTTGATCCACCAGGAGAGGGTCAGCAACAGCAAAAACATGCTCATGCCGATCACCCCCAGGCTGACCATGCCGTAACGGACCAGAGCCGTGGTGCGGCGGGCCACCCGCAGATGCATGGCGAACTGCTGGTCAAGCAGGTGGTTGAAACCGCTCGCGATCTCCTCGATCCGACTCTGGTCGGCGGCGTCTTCGGGCATGGGTGCTACTGGGGCGTGGCTGGGGGTGAGTGGGGGCGGGGTGGCAGGACCCCTGATCAGCCATCCAATGGCGGGCGGAGACGACCGGCAGGGACGGTGGCGCCCGGCCAAACCGGGGCTGGAGATTAAACGAACCGGCCGTGAACGGGGATGATCTTAGCCCCAGCACCCGCCGCGAACAAGGTCCCCGTCCCAACTTGGTCACCGCCAGGTCTGGCGACTGGCAAAGGCATGCTGATATACTGTCAAGAAAATCTGACACCCTGGAAAGTAAGGTTGACATGACAGCCACGGACCCCAAGCCACCACCCGCGCCCACCGCCCCGGCGGCCCCCCACGCCCTGGTCATCGGCAGCGGCTTTGGTGGCCTGGCGGCGGCGGTGCGGCTTGGGGCGCGAGGTTATCGGGTGACGGTCCTGGAGAAGCTCGACGCCCCCGGCGGACGGGCCTATGTCTTCCACCAGGACGGCTTCACTTTCGACGCCGGGCCGACCATCGTCACCGCCCCCTTCGTCCTGGAGGAGCTCTGGGGCCTGTGCGGCAAGCGCTTCGCCGACGACGTCACCCTCGTGCCCATGATGCCCTTCTACCGCATCCGCTTCGACGATGGCGACACCTTCGACTACAGCGGTGACCCGGAACAGGTCCGCGCCGAGATCGCCCGCTTCGCCCCCGGCGACATCGCCGGCTACGACCGCTACATGCAAGCGAGCGAGGCCATCTACCGGGTGGGCTTCGAGCAGCTCGGCGACGTGCCCTTCACCACGATCTGGGACATGGCCAAGATCGTCCCGGACATGGTGCGGCTGGGCAGCTACCGGACCGTCTACGGCCTGGTCTCCAAGTACGTCAAGGACCCGCGCCTGCGCATGGTCCTGTCCTTCCATCCCCTGCTCATCGGCGGCAACCCCCTGACGGTCACCTCCATTTACGCCCTGATCTCCTTTCTGGAGCGTAACTGGGGGGTGCATTCGGCCATGGGCGGCACCGGCAGCCTGGTCAAGGGCCTCGTGGGGCTCATCGAAGGGCAGGGCAACCAGATCCGCTGCAACGCCGAGGTGGCGGAGATCACCGTCGCTGGCCGGCGGGCCACCGGCGCGCGCCTAGTCTCCGGTGAGGTCATCCCCGCCGACGTGGTCGTCTCCAACGCCGACGCCGCCTGGACCTATCGCCATCTGGTCCCGGCGCAGCACCGGCGCCGCTGGACCGACCGCCGCCTGGAGCGGGCCCGCTACTCCGCCGGCCTCTTCGTCTGGTACTTCGGCACCAACAAGCGCTACGAGGAGGTGCCCCACCACTCGATCCTGCTCGGGCCGCGCTACCAGGGCCTGCTCCAGGACATCTTCCAGCACAAGCGCCTGGCCGAGGACTTCAGCCTCTACCTGCACCGGCCCACGGCCACCGATCCCAGCCTGGCCCCGGCGGGGTGCGATACCTTCTACGCCCTGGCGCCGGTGCCGCACCTGGGCAGCGGCACCGACTGGGGCCGTCAGGCCGAGCCCTACCGCGCCGCCATCGCCCGCTACCTGAGCGCCTCGGTCCTGCCGGACCTGGAGAATCAGGTGGTGACCTCCCGCGTCGCCACGCCCCAGGACTTCCGCGACCGACTCAATTCCTACCTGGGCGCCGGCTTCAGCCTGGAGCCGGCCCTGACCCAGAGCGCCTGGTTCCGGCCTCACAACCGCAGCGAAGAGCTGGAGCGCCTCTATCTGGTCGGCGCTGGCACCCATCCCGGAGCCGGGGTGCCCGGCGTCATCTCCTCAGCCCGTGTCCTCGACAAGGTGGTTCCCCATGCCTCAGAGCTGGCTTGATCCCCAACTCGCGACGCCCGCGGACCTGGCGGAATGCCGGGACCTGCTGTGCGGAGGCTCGCGCTCCTTCTATGCCGCCTCCTTCCTGCTGCCCCGGCGGGTGCACGAACCGGCGACGGCCCTTTATGCCTTCTGCCGAGTCGCCGACGACGAGATCGACCTCGCCGCTTGCAGCGCCGAGGCCCTTGAGCGCCTGCGGGTTCGCCTGGACCGTATCTATGCCGGCCAGCCGGACCCCATTGCCGCCGATCGCGCCCTGGCGGCGGTGGTGGCCCACTTCGACCTGCCCCGCGCCCTGCTGGACGCCCTGCTCGAGGGCTTTGCCTGGGACGCCGCCGGCCGGCGCTATCCGGACCTAAGTTCGGTCTACGCCTACTCGGCGCGGGTGGCCGGCACCGTCGGCGCCATGATGGCGGTGTTGATGGGCGAGCGCTCCCCGGCGGTCACCGCCCGGGCCTGCGACCTGGGCGTGGCCATGCAGCTCACCAACATCGCTCGGGACGTGGGCGAGGACGCCCGCAACGGCCGCCTCTATCTCCCCGAGGACTGGTTGCGGGAGGAGGGCATCGACCCCGACGCCTGGCTGGCCCGGCCGGTCTACAGCCCGGCCCTGGCCCGGGTCGTCCGCCGCCTGCTCCAGGCCGCGGACCAGCTTTACGCCCAGGCCGACGAGGGCATCGCCGGCCTGCCCCTGACTTGCCGCCCCGGCATCAACGCCGCCCGCTTCCTCTACGCCGAGATCGGCCACGAGCTGGAGCGCCTGGGCTGTGATTCCGTCTCCCAACGGGCGGTGGTGCCCGCCGGCCGCAAGGCCCAGTTGCTGACGCGCATCCTGGGCACGGCCCTGGTGCCGGCCGGTTGCGGGGCCATCCTTTCCCTGCCCGAGACGCGTTTTCTAATCGAGGCCATCGCCGCCGCCGGCTGCCCGGCCCTGGGCGAGCCGGCCCTCGCCGGCCCGGGCCTGGGGCGGATCGAGGGCAAGGTGGTCTGGGTCCTGGACCTCTTCGAGCGCCTGGAGCGGCGGGACCTGGAGCGGCGCGCGGCCCTGGAGAACGCCCGGGCCGAGGTCGCGGCGGCCCTGTTGGGCTGAGGCCGCTCGCAACCCCGTCACCGCCGGCCTGGGGCGTACCCTAGGCGGCCCAGATCACGCGCAACAAGACAACCACACGGAGATTGACCCGACATGAAATCCTATGCCTTCATTGGCGGGGCCGTCATCGGCCTGCTCATTGGCACCGCCATCGGCTTCTACCTCATTCCCTTGCTTCTCAAGTAATCCGCAAGGAAAGGCGTACGGCGAGTTGGATACTTGTACCTCTCGCCAAGCCACTTTCGTTTGAGTTTGCCTTGCAATGGCAAATGGCTTCTGACCCCCCTGGGTTCAGGAGCGGACCCGGGGCATCCGGAAAGGCAGCAGTAGCTGCACCCAGCGCTGGCGAAAACGGTCCAGGGACAGGCTCTCGTGGACCGCCGTCACCTTGTCCCCCTCCAGGCTGGCCGCGACCAGCGAACGGGCGTAGAAGGGCGTGTCCTCCAGGGTATCCAGGATGCGGGCCGGTTGGTCCGGGTCACCATGGGTGCAGCGGGGGATGCGCCAGATGCGGGTGGCGGGCAGGTCGTGCGGGGTGAGCGGCTCCAGGTGACTGACGGTGCCGCTGGCATCGAAATGCAGCGCCAGCCGCGCCCCGCTTGCGGCGCCGTCCTGGGGGCCCGGGGTGGGCGCCGCGCGCTCAGCCCTGGCGGCTGGGGCGGTCATACCTGTCCCGGTCACCTGGCGCGGGATGACGTGGTAGAGCACCGTGGTGCCCCCGCGGCGAGTGGCCCGGGACCAGTCCCAGCCGTGGAAGGCATTCTCCAGGGGTTCATCGCCGGCATTGGAATCGAAATAGGCCGGACCTGACCAGCGCAGGGCCGGCGCGGCCATCTCGACGTGGACGCGGGCCCGGGGGGCGATGGGGACCCAGCGGTGGCGGGCGGCGGGGTCCAGGAAGGCCTGATAATCGGCCAGGGCCTCGGGGTAGAGGCGCACGCGGCCCAGCAGCCGGTGCGGGATGGGCATGCCGCGCTCCTTGATATCGATGACCAGGGCATCTTGGTCCCAGTGCAGGCGGCTGGGGCCGATGGCGAGGTGACTGGCATCCCGGGACAGGGCGGCGCGGCCCCGTTCCGTCAGGCTCCAGCGCTTGCCGCCCCGGCCGTAGAGGGCGACGTTGAGCCCGCAGTGATTCAGGGGATCGACGGCCTCCGCGCCCTGGCGGCGTCGTGCCCAGGCGTAGTAGGGCGAAAAGACACTGCCGAGCATGGCGATGATGGTCAGGCCATGGTGGCCGTCGTCGCTCAGGGCGTCGAGGTACCACCAGACATAGCCGCCGGGAGCTACCGGCTGGTCGAAGTGAGGTCCGAGAGCACGCATGCGGCGGCGAGACGGCCGGAGAGGGCCGCCATCGGCACCCCCGCCCCCGGGTGAACGCTCCCCCCCGCCAGGTAGAGGCCCGGCAGTTTGGTGCGCGTGCCAGGCCGGTTGAAGGAGGCCTTCCAGCCGTGGGAGGCCTGGCCATAGAGGGCGCCCCCCGTGGCAGGAAAGAGGCGATTGAAGTCCGTCGGCGTGGTGACCCGCGTGTTCGCGGGGCTCCGCTGCACCCGCAGGCCGCAACGTTCCAGGAGGGAAAAGGCGCTGGCTTCGCATGACTCGATCTCGGCGGGGGAGAAGGCGTGAGTGTCGCCGATCGCCGGGGCGTTGACCAGACAGAGGAGACGCTCCGGTCCGGAGAAAGCAACCCCGGCCCCGATTCCGGGAATGGCAATACCTTCACCAGAACTCCCGCTGGTCGCCCATCCGGACGCTTCCCTGGCCTCCCCTGGGGGTGGCTCGCCATCGGCCAAGCCGGCGCGGCGCGCGGGGATCGCGCCGCCGGGCCCATTGACATCGCCCGCGCGGTCCTGGGCGCAGACATAGACGGTGGGCGCGGCGGGGAGCCGCCCCTGGCGGAAGATGGCGTCGAACTCGGCCGGATAGTCCCGGGAAAAGAAGACGCTATGCCGCACCAGGGGAAAGCCCTCGGTGGGCGCGACCAGGTTCCAGGTCATGGCCGACAGGGAGCGCTGGCTCTCGGCGGGGGGCGGGCTCAGGCCGCTTGCCGCCGCCCCCAGCAGGCCGGCGCGCAGGGCGGCGACGTCGCCATTCATCACCACGGCCCGGGCGGCGAGGGCTTCGCCGGTGGCCAGGCGGACCCCGCTGACCCGCCGGCGGTCGGTGAGGATTTCCGTGACCTCGGTGTCGAAGCGGAAGCGGGCGCCCCGCGCTATGGCTAGTCGCGTCAGGGCGGCGGCGATCTGGTGCATGCCGCCGTCGACCGTCCAGACCCCCTCCTGCTCAACATGGGCGATGAGCATGAGGGTGGCCGGGGCGAGGAAGGGCGAGGACCCGCAATAGGTGGCGTAGCGGCCAAAGAGCTGCCGCAGGCGGGGATCCGGGAAGTGCTCGCCCAGGGCCTGCCACAGGGTCTCGAAGGGGCGGATCTTGAGCAGGCCCTTGAGTCCGAAGGGCCCGACCCGCCCCACCAAGCCCACTGGCGTCGGGCGCGGGGCGCGAATGAAGGGCTGCTCCAGGGTCCGGTAGACGCCGCGGGCCTCGCGGCAGAAGTCGCGGTAGCCCCGGGCCGCGGCGGCGCCGGCAAAGTCGCCGATGGCGGCAACGGTCCGCTCCAGATCGGCAAAAAGATCCAGACGACCGCCCTGGTCCCAGGCGTGACGGGCCAGGATCTCCAGGGGGCGGATGCCCAGCTCGGCCTCCAGGTGGGTCCCGACCTCGGCCAACAGCTCGTCGAAAACCCAGCGCATGGTGAAGACCGTCGGCCCGGCATCGATGCGCTGGCCGGCCACCGGCACCTCGCGCAGTTTGCCCCCCGGCTGCTCGCCACGTTCGCAGACCAGCACCTCGACCCCACGGTGGGCGAGGAGCAGGGCGGTCACCAGGCCGGCCATGCCGGCGCCAACGACGATCACGGGGGCAGGGGACATGGCGCGCCTCTCGAGTTTCACCACTGCGATTGCATTTGACGGCCTAGGGGTGTCAGCCTATCTTAACATGGTTATATGTAATCCTTGGTTTACGTCCACCCGATCAGCCCCCGGAGTGAGGCCATGAGTGTCAGTTCCCGTATCGATCAGGCCTTGAGGACGGCGGTCACCCTGGCGACGACGGCGGGCTGTCCCCCCCGGTTGGCGGAGGCCCTGGACTACGCCGTGTTTCCGGGTGGGGCGCGGGTCCGGCCCCGGTTGTGCCTGGCGGTGGCCGGCGCCTGCGGCGACGATGCCACCGTCCTGGCGGATGCCGCCGCCGCCGCCATCGAACTGCTGCACTGCGCCTCGCTGGTCCATGACGACCTCCCCTGTTTTGACGACGCCCCCCTGCGGCGGGGCAAGCCCTCAGTCCACAGGGCCTTTGGTGAGCGCCTGGCGGTCCTGGTGGGGGATGCCATGATCGTGCTCGCCTTCCAGACCCTGGCGCGGGGGGCGACGGCGCGTCCCGAACGCCTGGCATCCCTGTTGCTGACCATCGGCGAGTCCGTCGGCATGCCCCTGGGGATTGCCGCCGGCCAGGCCTGGGAGTGCGAGCCGCGGGTGTCGCTCTCCGCCTACCACCATGCCAAGACCGGCTCTCTGTTCGTGGCCGCCTGCGTCGCCGGGGCCCAGGCCGCCGGCGCCGACCCCGCCCCCTGGCGGGGGGTGGGGGAGTGCCTGGGGGAGGCCTACCAAGTGGCCGACGACCTGCGGGATGCCCTCTGCGACGTGGCGGAACTTGGCAAGCCGGTCAAGCGGGACGCCCAGCTCGGCCGCCCCAGCGCCGTGGAGGAACTGGGGGTGGAGGGTGCCGCCGAGCGGCTGCGGGACCTGGTGGCCGCGGCGGTGGCCCAGGTACCGGCCTGCCCCGGCGCGGATGCCCTCAAGGCCCTGATCGCCGGTGAGTCGGCGCGCATCCTGCCCAAGGAACTGGCCAGCCGTGCGGCTTGAGATGAACCGCTCGGGCGAGACCGAAAAAACCAACCCTTGATGAGTATCTCGACTAATCTGCGGTCGCGTTGGCTGGCCCTGCGCAACCAGTTGCTGGCCAATCCCCGCTTCCAGCGTTGGGCGGTGGACTTTCCCCTCACCCGCCCCCTGGCGCGGCACCGCGCCCGCGCCCTTTTCGACGTCACCGCCGGGTTCGTTTACTCCCAGATCCTCTTCGCCTGCGTGCAACTGGACCTGCTGCCCTTCCTGGCGGCGGGGCCCCGAAGCCGGGAGGAATTGACCCGGCACCTGGGGCTCGACGAGGTGGGGACCCTGCGGTTGCTCAAGGCCGCCGGCACCCTGGGCCTGGTCGAGCCCTGGCCGGACGATGGCTATGGCCTGGGGGCCCAGGGGGCGGCCCTGCTGGGCAACCCGGGGATCGCCGCCATGGTCGAGCATCACGCCATGCTCTACGCCGACCTGGCGGACCCCGTCGCCCTGTTGCGCGGGGAGGGCGGGCCGACCCGGCTGGGGTCCTACTGGTCCTATGCCGCCACCGCCGAGCCCTCCGGTCTGGAGGCGGGGGCGGTGGCCGACTACTCGCGCCTCATGTCCGCCTCCCAGTCCCTGGTCGCCGGCGACATCCTCGATGCCTGTTCCCTCCAGGGTAGGCGTTGCCTCCTCGACGTCGGCGGCGGCGAGGGGCGCTTCCTCACCAGCGTGGCGGCCCGCTGGCCCCATCTGCGCCTGCAACTCTTCGACCTGCCAGCGGTGGCGGCCCGCGCTCAGGCGCGCTTCGCATCGGAGGGCCTGGCGGCCCGAGCCCAGGCCTTCGGCGGCAACATGCTGACCGATGCCTTGCCCAGCGGGGCGGACATCATCTCCCTGGTGCGCGTGGTCCACGATCACGACGATGAGGCGGTCCGGCGCCTGCTGGCCGCGGCCCATGCCGCCCTGCCGCCCGGCGGGACCCTGCTGCTGGCGGAACCCCTGGCCGGCACCCCCGGGGCCGAGCCCATGGGGGAGGCCTATTTCGGCTTCTATCTCCTGGCGATGGGCAGCGGGCGCCCCCGCACCGCGATGGAATTGGCGGCCATGCTGGGGGAGGCGGGCTTCGTGCGGGTGCGTCAGCGGCGCACGCGCCGACCCCTGCTGACGGGGCTGATCACCGCCGAGGTGGCCTGAGACTGTAAATAGCGCTTGACACTCTTGGCAGTAAAGTTACACTGACATCGTCGTCTTGGATCAGGATGACAGGCCCCCGTTCCCTCCCGCGAGACCCCCTGGTGAACCTAGACACGCTAGCCGTCGTCCTCGATCAGCCCCAACAGCTCAGGTTGCAGCGGCTGGATCTCACGCCTCCGGGCGCGGAGGACGTGCTGGTCGATATCGAATGGAGCGGGATCAGCACCGGCACCGAGCGTCTGCTCTGGTCCGGCCAGATGCCGCCCTTTCCGGGCATGGGTTACCCCCTGGTCCCGGGCTATGAGTCCGTGGGGCGCGTCGCCCTGGCCGGGGACAGGTCGGGCCGCGCGGTCGGCGAGCGGGTCTTCGTCCCCGGCGCGCGCTGTTTCGGTCCGGTCCGTGGCCTCTTTGGCGGCGCCGCCGCCCATCTGGTGGTCCCGGGGGCGCGGACCGTCACCCTCGTCGAGGGCCTGGAGGACCAGGCCGTGCTGCTGGCCCTGGCCGGCACCGCCTACCATGCCCTGGCCGCTGCCGGTGACCGCCCGCCCGAGCTCATCGTCGGTCACGGGGTGCTGGGCCGGCTCCTCGCCCGTATCGCCGTGGCCCTCGGGGGGTCGCCGGTGGTCTGGGAGCAAAACGCCCAGCGCGCCAGCGGCGCCCAGGGCTATGAGGTCCGGGACCCGGCGGCGGACGAGCGCCGCGATTACCCGGTCATCTGCGACGTGAGCGGCGACAGTCAGATCCTCGACCGGCTCATCGCCCGGCTGGCCCCGGGCGGGGAGATCGTACTGGCCGGCTTCTATCACGACCCCCTGTCCTTCAGCTTCCCCCCCGCCTTCATGCGCGAGGCCCGCCTGCGGGTCGCCGCGGAGTGGAAGGAACCCGACATGCAGGCCGTCACCGCCCTGATCGCCGCGGGCCGCCTGTCCCTCGACGGGCTCATCACCCATCGCCGTCCAGCGGGCGAGGCCGAGGCGGCCTATCGCACCGCCTTCACCGACCCGGATTGTCTCAAAATGGTCCTCGACTGGCGGGGCCTGGCATGACCACGACCGGCCTGCACCACAGCCCCCTCAAGCCGGCCCCGGCCATGGCCCACGACGCGGGTCTGGCGTCGGGCTGGTCCAGCCCCCAGCCGGACCCGACCGCCCCGGTTGGGGCCACCGTGCCTGGGCAGACCCAGATCATCGCCATCTATGGCAAGGGGGGCATCGGCAAGAGCTTCACCCTGGCCAATCTCTCCTACATGCTCGCCCAGCAGGGGCGCAAGGTCCTGCTGCTGGGCTGCGACCCCAAGAGTGACACCACCACCCTGCTGTTCGGCGGGCGGGCCTGTCCGACCATCATCGAGACCTCGGCGCGCAAGAAGGCCGCCGGCGAGCAGGTCGAGATCGGCGACGTCTGCTTCAAGCGCGACGGCGTCTTCGCCATGGAACTGGGCGGGCCCGAGGTCGGCCGCGGTTGCGGCGGGCGGGGCATCATCCACGGCTTCGAGATCCTGGAGCGCCTGGGCTTCCACGACTGGGACTTCGACTACGTGCTGCTCGACTTCTTGGGTGACGTGGTCTGCGGCGGGTTTGGCCTGCCCATCGCCCGGGATCTGTGCCAGAAGGTGGTGGTGGTCGGCGCCAACGACCTCCAGTCCCTCTACGTGGCCAACAACGTCTGCTCCGCGGTGGAGTACTTCCGCCGCCTGGGGGGCAACGTCGGCGTCGCCGGCATGGTCATCAACAAGGACGACGGCACCGGGGAGGCCCGGCGCTTCGCCGAGGGCGTCGGCATCCCGGTCCTGGCCACCATCCCCGCCCACGACGAGATCCGCCGCAAGAGCGCGAGTTATCAGATCGTCGCCCGCCCCGGTGACACCTGGGCCCCCTTGTTCGAGGAACTGGCAAACAACCTGTCCCTGGCGGCGCCGCTCCAACCCAAGCCCCTGGGGGGCGAGGCCCTGCTCGGGCTGTTCAGCGGCCAGGGCGCCGGTCAGGGCGTGGTCATGGAACCGGCCACCCCTGCCGACATGCGTGCCCAGGCCCCCGCGCCCAAGCCGTCCCTGGAGGTCATCTACGACGAGTCCTGAGTGACTTGCCGCGTGACGCCGCCATGACCGCCGCGACCTGCCCGTCGAACCCCGCCGTGCCGAACCCGACCACCCAAGCGCTGGACGCCCCGGCACCGGGTCCCCACGACCAGCCCCAAACCATGTGCCCGGCCTTCGGCGCGCTGCGGGTGGGTCTGCGCATGCGGCGCACGGCCACGGTGCTGTGTGGCTCCGCCTGCTGTGTCTATGGCCTCAGCTTCACCGGCCACTTCTATGGGGCGCGGCGCTCGGTGGGCTATGTCCCCTTCGACTCCGAGTCCCTGGTCACCGGCAAGCTGTTCGAGGATCTCAAGGCGGCGGTCTTTGAACTGGCTGATCCGGACCAGATCGACGCCCTGGTGGTCATCAATCTCTGCGTGCCCGCCGCCTCCGGCGTGCCCTTGCGGCTGCTGCCGCGCCAGGTCAAGGGCGTGCGCGTCCTTGGCCTGGACGTGCCAGGATTCGGCGTGCCCACCCATGCCGAGGCCAAGGACCTGCTGGCCGGCGCCATGCTCGCCTATGCCCGCGCCGAGGCGGAGACGGGTCCGGTCCAGGCCCCCCGCGGTGGGCGGAGCAGCCGGCCGACCCTGACCCTGGTGGGGGAGATGTTCCCCGCCGATCCGGTCGGCATCGGCATGCTGCTGGAGCCCCTGGGCCTGGCGGTCGGTCCCACGGTGCCGACCCGCGAGTGGCGCGAGCTCTATGCCGCCCTGGACTGTGCCGCCGCCGCCCTGATCCATCCCCAGTACAGCGCCGTCGCCGCCGAGATGCAGGCCGCTGGCCGCCCGGTCATCGGCTTGGCCCCCGTGGGGTGCGAGGGCACCGCCGCCTGGCTGGATGAGGTCGCCCGGGCCTGCGGTCTTCCTCAGGACCAGGCCGACGCGGCCAAGAATCGCATCCTCCCCGCCATCGCCGGGGCCCTGGCCCAGAATCCCATCAAGGGTCGCATCACCCTCAGTGGCTACGAGGGCTCCGAGCTGATCGTTGGCCGGCTGCTGGTCGAAAGCGGGGCGGATCTGCGCTACGTGGGCACCGCCACCGGCGCGACCCCCTGGTCCGCCGCCGATCGCGACTGGCTTGAGGCCCGGGGTGTCCGGGTCCAGTACCGTGCCACCCTGGAGCAGGACCTGGCGGCGGTCGCGGAATTTCAGCCCGACCTGGCCATCGGTACCACCCCGGTGGTGCAGAAGGCCAAGGAGGCGACCATCCCGGCCCTCTATTTCACCAACCTGATCTCCGCCCGGCCCCTGATGGGTCCCGCCGGCGCCGGCGCCCTGGCCCAGGTGGTCAATACCGCCCTGGCCAACCGCGCGCGATTCAGCGCCATGCGTGACTTCTTCGCCCCTGTGGCGGGAAGCTTGACGATTACCCCGGATCTGGCCCGCGCCCAAGGCCAAGCCGGAGGCCAAGACCGGGCTTCCCCCAGTCTGATCACCGCCAATCAGATGTCATCTGGCCAGGTTTCATCCCAGGTATCGTCTGGCCACGCGGGCCGCGTCGAAATGCCCGCCGGTCGGGCTGCCCTGACCCCGGCGCCACGCCAGGAGGGGAGGGCGGTGGCATGCTGATCCGTGACCTCGACCGGGCCGGTGGCTATTGGGGTGCCGTCTACTGCTTCAGCGCCATCGAGGGGCTGCAGGTGATCATCGACGGCCCCGTGGGCTGCGAGAACCTGCCGGTCACGGCCGTCCTGCATTACACCGATGCCCTGCCGCCCCACGAGCGGCCCATCGTCGTCACCGGCCTGAGCGAGGTCGAGCTGGGCCGCACCGGCACCGAGGCGGCCATGGCCCGCGCTCACGCCGCCCTGGACCCGAGTCGGCCCGCGGTGGTGGTCACCGGCTCCATCGCCGAGATGATCGGCGGCGGCGTCATCCCCGAAGGGCGCCATATCCACCGCTTCCTGCCGCGGACGATCGACGAGGACCAGTGGCAGAGCGCCGACCGCGCCCTCTTCTGGCTGTGGAATCAGTTCGGTACCCGGACCGGGTCTCGCACGGGTACCCGTGTGAGTTCAGGGATCACGGCCGCCGGGCAGGTCCAAGGGACACCTGCCACAGCCTCGGTCGCGACCAGTTCACTGGTCAACGCGAAGTCCACCCCGGCGGCTGATCGCCCCCTGGTCAACCTCATCGGCCATAGCTACGGCTGCTTCAATTCCTGGTCCGACGTCGCCGAGATCCGCCGCCTGGTGGAGGGGATCGGGGCCGAGGTCAATCTGGTCTTCCCCTTGGGGACAAGGCTGGAGGAGATCCCGCGGCTGGCGGAGGCCCAGGTCAATATCTCCCTCTACCGGGAGTTTGGGCGCACCCTCTGTGAGGAACTCGGCAAACCCTGGCTGCAGGCCCCCATCGGCATGCAAGGCACCACCCGTTTCCTGCGCGCCTTGGGTGAGCGTCTGGGCCTCGACCCCGAGCCCTTCATCGAGCGGGAAAAACGCACCACCCTGAGGCCCATCTGGGACCTGTGGCGCTCTGTCACCCAGGACTTTCTCGCCACCGCCAGCTTCGCCGTGGTCGCCACCGAGACCTATGTCCGGGGCCTGCAACGCTTCCTGGGGGATGAGCTGGGGATGCCCTGCACCTTCGCCATCGCCCGCCGTCCCGGCGCCAAGACCGACAACGAGGCTGTGCGCCGCGCCACGCGCGAGCAGGCGCCGCTGATCCTCTTCGGCAGCTTCAACGAGCGCATGTACCTGGCCGAGGCCGGGGCCCGGACCACCTACATCCCGGCCTCCTTCCCCGGCACCCTGATCCGCCGCCACACCGGCACGCCCTTCATGGGTTACAGCGGGGCGACCTACCTGGTGCAGGAGGTCTGCAACGCCCTATTCGACGCCCTGTTCCACATCCTGCCCCTGGGCAGCGAGTTGGACAAGGTGGATGCCACGCCGTCGCGGCTGCACGAGGAACTGCCCTGGGAGGCGGACGCCAAGGCGCTGCTCGACCAACTGGTTCAGGCCCAGCCCCTGTTGATCCGCATCTCCGCCGCCCAACGCCTGCGTGAGACGGTCGAGCGCGCCGCGCGCGCCGCCGGTGAGCGCCGGGTGAGCGTGGCGCGGGTCTCCGGGTCGGCGGGCAGCCTGGATTTCACGGCTTAGGTACGGGAAGCCCAGGACACTGACAACTTTTCGCCGTTGGCCATCGGCGGATGGCGGCGGCGGGACCGGTCACCCTAACCAGGGGTGGGGTCCCAGGACCGCGCAGGGTCAGGTGGAACTTCTCCTGGCCGGGCGGGATGCGCAAGATTCCGGCCGCAAGGTCGTCTGTAATCCAGAGGAGACATCATGAGCGAAGAGAAAACCAGTCTGTCGGGGCTGACGGATGGCGAGGCAAAGGAATTCCACGGCATTTTCGTATCCAGCTTCCTCGCTTTTACGGCGATCGCCGCGGTGGCGCACATTCTCGTCTGGATGTGGCGTCCCTGGTTCTGAGGTCACGGCTGGGCCGCGCTGATTCATTCAACAATCTAGGGGAGCAGAAACATGATCGACGCCCTGACCAAAGGTATCCATAAAGTTTGGATGATTTTCGATCCGCGACTGGTGCTGGTGGGCCTGGCCGCTTTTCTGATCGTGCTTGCCGTGGTGATCCACATGATCTTGCTCAGCACGGACCGGTTTAACTGGCTACAGGGGGTCGGCACCAAGGGCGAGGTTCCCGTCACCCACTACGTGGCCCCCAAGGCCAGGTAGTTTCGTTGCCAAGGGTGGGGGAGTCAGGCGCCTGCCATCGCGCCTGATCCACGACCCGAGGCCGCTAACCGGAGGCACCCCGCCCGGCGCCTCCCGATCAGAGGGTTGAACCATGGCTATGTTGAGCTTTGAACGAAAATACCGCGTTCGTGGCGGAACGCTGATCGGGGGAGATCTTTTCGACTTCTGGATTGGGCCTTTTTATGTCGGCTTTTTCGGGGTCACGACGATCTTCTTCACCCTTCTCGGCACGCTGTTGATTGTCTATGGCGCGGCCATCGGGCCGACCTGGAACCTGTGGCAGATCAATATCGCCCCGCCGGACCTCAGCTACGGGCTGGGCCTGGCGCCCCTCAAGGAGGGCGGGCTCTGGCAGGTCATCACCATCTGCGCCATCGGCGCCTTCAGTTCCTGGGCGCTGCGGCAGGTGGAGATCTCGCGCAAGCTGGGCATGGGCTACCACGTCCCCTTCGCCTTCAGCTTCGCCATCCTCGCCTACGTGACCCTGGTCGTCTTCCGGCCCCTGCTGCTGGGTGCCTGGGGCCATGGCTTCCCCTACGGCATCATGAGCCACCTCGACTGGGTGTCCAACGTCGGCTACCAGTTCCTGCACTTCCATTACAACCCGGCGCACATGCTCGCCATCACCTTCTTCTTCACCACGACCCTGGCCCTGTCCATGCACGGTTCCCTCATCCTGTCGATGACCAATCCGCGCAAGGGCGAGCCGGTGAAGACCGCCGAGCATGAGAACACCTTCTTCCGCGATGAGGTCGGCTATTCCATCGGCGCCCTGGGCATCCATCGCCTCGGTCTCTTCCTGGCCCTGTCCGCCGCCTTCTGGAGCGCCGTCTGTATCGTCCTCAGCGGCCCCTTCTGGACCCGCGGCTGGCCCGAGTGGTGGAACTGGTGGCTGAACCTGCCGGTCTGGTCCTAACGCGGGGTTATCGTCATGGCTGAATATCAAAACATCTTCACGCAGATCCAGGTACATGGCCCCTCCTACCCGGGCGTACCCATGGAACCGGGTCATTGGGAACGGCAGATCAAGCCCTTCCATCTCTACTGGGCCGGCAAGCTCGGCGATGCCCAGATCGGTCCCATCTATCTGGGGGCTACTGGGGTCCTGTCGTTGATTTGCGGCTTCATCGCCTTCGAGATCATCGGCCTCAACATGTGGGCCTCCGTCAACTGGGACCCCATCGAGTTCGTCCGGCAGCTCTTCTGGCTGGCCCTGGAGCCGCCACCGCCCCAGTATGGCCTGAGCATCCCGCCCCTGCATGACGGTGGCTGGTGGTTGATGGCCGGCTTCTTCCTCACGGCCTCCATCATCCTCTGGTGGATCCGCACCTACCGGCGGGCCGTGGCCCTGGGTATCGGCACCCACATGGCCTGGGCCTTCGCCGCGGCGATCTGGCTCTATCTGGTACTGGGCCTGATTCGCCCGGTCCTGATGGGTAGCTGGGCGGAAGCGGTGCCCTTCGGTATCTTCCCCCACCTGGACTGGACGGCGGCCTTCTCGATTCGTTACGGCAACCTGTTCTATAACCCCTTCCACATGCTCTCCATCGCCTTCCTCTACGGCTCCACCCTGCTGTTCGCCATGCATGGCGCGACGGTGCTGGCGGTGAGCCGCTTTGGTGGCGACCGTGAGATCGACCAGATCGTCGATCGTGGCACGGCCTCGGAGCGCGCGGCCCTCTTCTGGCGCTGGACCATGGGCTTCAACGCCACCATGGAATCCATCCATCGCTGGGCCTACTGGTTCGCGGTCCTGACGGTCATCACCGGTGGCATCGGCATCCTGCTGACTGGCACCGTCGTCGACAACTGGTATCTCTGGGCGGTCAAGCACGGCGTCGCCCCGGCCTACCCCCTGCCTGCGAATACCCTGCCGGATCCATCCTTGCTGCCGGGAGGTGCACAATGAAGAGCGCCATATTCACTCGCAAGTCCTTGCCCCTGGCCGTGGCCGGTGCCGCCGCCCTGATCGGCCTCGCCGGCTGCGAGCGCCCCCCGCAGGACGTGGTGCAACTGGGCTACCGGGGCGTCGGCATGGAGTCGGTGATCAACCCCCGTATCAACGCCGCCAAGGTCGCCGCGAATATTCCCCCGGCACCCGAGCCCCCGGCCGCGGACATCCCCGCCAAGGCCAAGGATGTGTACCAGAACGTCCAGGTCCTGGGTGATCTGAGCATCACGGAGTTCAACCGCCTGATGCTGGCCATGTCCAAGTGGATCGCGGCAGACTGGCCAGAGGCGGAGCGCTGCAACTATTGCCATGCCTCCGAGAACCGCGCCCTGGACGACAAGTACCAGAAGCAAGTGGCCAGGAACATGCTCAAGATGACCCTGGAGACCAACGCGGCCTGGAAGACCCATGTCGCCGCCACCGGGGTCACCTGCTACACCTGCCACCGGGGTCAGCCCATCCCCGCCAACGTCTGGTACACCGATCCCGGTCCCAAGCTCCCCGATCTGACGGTTGCCTCCGGGCAGAACGCCTATTCGGAGACGGTGGCCTCGACCTCGCTGCCCTATGATCCGCTGACGCCCTTCCTGCTCCAGGATCATCCGATCAGCGTTATCTCCACGGCGGCCTTGCCCCCGGGCGGGCCGGTGGAACGTAAGTCGATCAAGCAGGCCGAATGGACCTATGGCCTGATGATGTACCTCTCCGACTCGTTGGGGCAAAACTGCACCTTCTGCCATAACAGCCGCTCCTTCTTCGATTGGGAGCAGAGTCCCCAGCAACGGACCACGGCCTGGTATGCCATCCGCCATGTGCGGGATATGAACAACAACTATATCCTGCCCCTCAAGGATATCCTGCCCGACAATCGCAAGGGACCCTTGGGCGATCCGCTGAAGGTCGGCTGCGCCACCTGCCACCAGGGTGCCTACAAGCCCTTGTTTGGCGCGAGCATGCTCAAGGATTATCCGGAGTTGATGCCCAAGACCCACGTGGCGGCGGCGCCGGCCCCAGCGCCAGCGGCGGCCCCAGTGGTTGCCCCGGCTCCCGCGGCGGCTCCTGCTCCGGCGCCCGCGGCGCCAGCCCCCGTGGCCGCTCCGGCCCCGGCTCCGGTTAAGGCCTCGTCGTCACCGGCAGTCGCCCCAGCGCCCGTCACTGCCCCGGTGGCGGCACCCGTGATGCCGGCGGCCCCGGTGACCCCGGTCGTTCAACCTGCCCCGGCGCCCGTGATGGCGCCCGCACCGGTTGCGGTACCGGCTCCCGCACCCGCGCCGGTAGCGGCTCCCGCGCCAGCGCAAATGGCGGCTCCGGATGGGTAGCTGGGCGGAAGCGGTGCCCTTCGGTATCTTCCCCCACCTGGACTGGACGGCGGCCTTCTCGATTCGTTACGGCAACCTGTTCTATAACCCCTTCCACATGCTCTCCATCGCCTTCCTCTACGGCTCCACCCTGCTGTTCGCCATGCATGGCGCGACGGTGCTGGCGGTGAGCCGCTTTGGTGGCGACCGTGAGATCGACCAGATCGTCGATCGTGGCACGGCCTCGGAGCGCGCGGCCCTCTTCTGGCGCTGGACCATGGGCTTCAACGCCACCATGGAATCCATCCATCGCTGGGCCTACTGGTTCGCGGTCCTGACGGTCATCACCGGTGGCATCGGCATCCTGCTGACTGGCACCGTCGTCGACAACTGGTATCTCTGGGCGGTCAAGCACGGCGTCGCCCCGGCCTACCCCCTGCCTGCGAATACCCTGCCGGATCCATCCTTGCTGCCGGGAGGTGCACAATGAAGAGCGCCATATTCACTCGCAAGTCCTTGCCCCTGGCCGTGGCCGGTGCCGCCGCCCTGATCGGCCTCGCCGGCTGCGAGCGCCCCCCGCAGGACGTGGTGCAACTGGGCTACCGGGGCGTCGGCATGGAGTCGGTGATCAACCCCCGTATCAACGCCGCCAAGGTCGCCGCGAATATTCCCCCGGCACCCGAGCCCCCGGCCGCGGACATCCCCGCCAAGGCCAAGGATGTGTACCAGAACGTCCAGGTCCTGGGTGATCTGAGCATCACGGAGTTCAACCGCCTGATGCTGGCCATGTCCAAGTGGATCGCGGCAGACTGGCCAGAGGCGGAGCGCTGCAACTATTGCCATGCCTCCGAGAACCGCGCCCTGGACGACAAGTACCAGAAGCAAGTGGCCAGGAACATGCTCAAGATGACCCTGGAGACCAACGCGGCCTGGAAGACCCATGTCGCCGCCACCGGGGTCACCTGCTACACCTGCCACCGGGGTCAGCCCATCCCCGCCAACGTCTGGTACACCGATCCCGGTCCCAAGCTCCCCGATCTGACGGTTGCCTCCGGGCAGAACGCCTATTCGGAGACGGTGGCCTCGACCTCGCTGCCCTATGATCCGCTGACGCCCTTCCTGCTCCAGGATCATCCGATCAGCGTTATCTCCACGGCGGCCTTGCCCCCGGGCGGGCCGGTGGAACGTAAGTCGATCAAGCAGGCCGAATGGACCTATGGCCTGATGATGTACCTCTCCGACTCGTTGGGGCAAAACTGCACCTTCTGCCATAACAGCCGCTCCTTCTTCGATTGGGAGCAGAGTCCCCAGCAACGGACCACGGCCTGGTATGCCATCCGCCATGTGCGGGATATGAACAACAACTATATCCTGCCCCTCAAGGATATCCTGCCCGACAATCGCAAGGGACCCTTGGGCGATCCGCTGAAGGTCGGCTGCGCCACCTGCCACCAGGGTGCCTACAAGCCCTTGTTTGGCGCGAGCATGCTCAAGGATTATCCGGAGTTGATGCCCAAGACCCACGTGGCGGCGGCGCCGGCCCCAGCGCCAGCGGCGGCCCCAGTGGTTGCCCCGGCTCCCGCGGCGGCTCCTGCTCCGGCGCCCGCGGCGCCAGCCCCCGTGGCCGCTCCGGCCCCGGCTCCGGTTAAGGCCTCGTCGTCACCGGCAGTCGCCCCAGCGCCCGTCACTGCCCCGGTGGCGGCACCCGTGATGCCGGCGGCCCCGGTGACCCCGGTCGTTCAACCTGCCCCGGCGCCCGTGATGGCGCCCGCACCGGTTGCGGTACCGGCTCCCGCACCCGCGCCGGTAGCGGCTCCCGCGCCAGCGCAAATGGCGGCTCCGGCACCCGCCCCCGTTGCGGTTCCCGCCCCGGCCCCGGTTGCGGCTCCCATGTCGGCGCCAATCCCAGCCCCTGCCCCCGCTCCGGTGGCCGCTCCTGCACCTGCGCCGGTTGTGGCGCCAGCTCCGGCTCCGGCCCCCGCGCCGGCTCCGGTGGCTCCGGCTCCCGTTACGGCGCCAGCGCCCGCCCCGGTCGCGGCCCCGCCCGCGCCGGCCATCGCGCCCCCACCGGCACCGGTGGTGGCCGCGCCACCGGCACCGGCGCCGGCCCCGTCGACCTCGGCCATCGCACCGCCGCCGGCTCCCCGGCTGGCACCGATGCCGCAGCCGATGATGCCCCCCCCGGGGCCTGGCATGAATTGACCGATGTTCAAGCACTTTTGGGAAACGGCGTGAGCTGTTGCACAGGAAAGGGATTTCCTGTCAAGGAGTTGGGCGGCAGGGCCTGGCTGGCCGGACATGACGGCGGGAGCATCAAACCCCCGCTGGATAACCGGCCAGTCCCCAGCCGCGCAGGAAAAGGAGTTTCGAGGCCCGGATGTATTGCGGGCAGTCTGACGCCGCGACCCTGTTCACGGCATCCCCGCCGCGCGGGATTGGCGCGGTAACGGCCACTTTGGCTAACTTAAAATCCGGAGGGTAATCCCATGGCGGAAGAGAAAAAAACCAGCCTGTCTGGGCTGACGGAACAAGAGGCAAAAGAGTTCCACAGCATCTTCGTGTCTAGCTTCCTGGGGTTCACGGCCATCGCGGTCGTTGCCCATATCTTGGTCTGGGCATGGCGCCCCTGGCTCTGATTACAGCGGCAGAACCCATTCCCATCCTTCAATAGGAGTTCCAAGCATGTACCGCATCTGGCAGATCTTCGATCCGCGTAGAACCTTGATTGCGCTGTTCGCTTTCCTCTTCACCCTGGCTATTCTGATTCACTTCATCCTGCTGAGCACCGCCAAGTACAACTGGCTGGAAGGTGCGACCGCGGCCCCCGCCGCTGCCCAGCAGATGGCGCCCTTGCCCGCGGGCAAGTAGCGATAGCCTGGTTCCAGGCGCGGCGGGGCGGGCCTGATTCCTCAGGGCCAAACCGCCGCCTTGGCCAGCGAACGACCTGAATGCAGACCGCGCTCAGGGAAATCCGGATCGGGACATCCGCCCCGATTCAGGTGATCGACATCAGTGCCCAGGTCAGGGCGCTGCTCCAGGAGAGTGGCATCAGGGACGGCCTCCTCACCCTCATCTCCAGTCACACCACGGCCTTTGTCAGCCTCAACGAGAGCGAACCGCGGCTGCATGAGGACATGGTCGATTTTCTGACCCGCATCGCCCCCCGCGAGGCGGGCTACCGGCATGATGTCAGCCCCGTCGATGATCGACACAATGCCCACTCGCACCTGCTGGGCCTGTTCATGACCGCCTCCCAGAGCATCCCCATCGTGGCGGGTGAATTGCTGCTCGGCGGCTGGCAGGCCATCCTCTTCATCGAACTCGACGGCCCCCGGGCCTGCCGTACCTTACAGATCCAGATACTGGGAGCCGGCTGAAGGTTGAACGCCGTCGATGTCGCCGGATTCTTCGCCGATTGGGGCGCCCTGAATCCGGAGGAGTACCTGTTACTCGATTATTACCTCGAATGCGGCGGTGATCCGCGGCAGGCCGCCGCCCATTTCTGCAGCGAGCAATCCACCGCCCAATGGCGCCGCCAGGGGGTCGATGAGGACCTGCGACCGCGCTTCGCGGCCAAGGTCGTCGATCTCCAGGTCGAGGCCACCCAGTCCGGGTTCAGTTATCCGGTGGACTGTCCGGCGCCGGGTCCCGTCCATGCCTGCCGGGTAAGGATCGCCCACCCCCACGGCAATTTTGGGCCCCGGCTGCCCAACCTGCTCAGCGCCATCTGTGGCGAGGGGACCTTCTTTTCCCCGGGAATCCCCCTCGTCAAGCTGCTGGACATCCATTTCCCCGCCACTTACCTGGCGGGTTTCGAGGGGCCCCGCTTCGGGGTGGCTGGGTTACGTGACCTGCTGGGCGTCCATGACCGCCCGCTCTTTTTTGGGGTCATCAAGCCGAATCTCGGCCTGCCGCCCGAGGCCTTCGCCGAGGCGGGCTACCAGGGCTGGCTGGGGGGGCTGGATATCGCCAAGGATGACGAGATGCTGGCGGACATGGACTGGTGCCCCCTGGCCGAACGTTCCGCCCTCCTGGGCGCGGCGCGGCGGCGGGCGGAGGCCCGGACGGGGCAGGCCAAGATCTACCTGGCCAATATCACCGACGAGGTGGACCGCCTCCGTGATCTCCACGACCTGGCGGTGAGCCACGGGGCCAATGCCGTCCTCGTCAACGCCCTGCCGGTGGGCCTGAGCGCCGTGCGCATGCTGCGCCGCCATGCCCGGGTGCCCCTCATCGCCCATTTCCCCCTGACCGCCGCCCTGAGCCGGCTGCCCCACTACGGTATCCACACGCGGGTGATGACCCGGCTGCAACGCCTGGCGGGGTTCGACGCCATCATCATGCCCGGCTTCGGCCCGCGCATGATGACCAGCGCGGCCGAGGTCCTGGACAACGTGCGTGCCTGCCTGGAACCTCTGGGACCCATCAAGCCCAGCCTGCCGGTGCCCGGCGGGAGCGACTGGGCCGGTACCCTGGGGGAGGTCCACCGCCTGATCGGGGGTGTGGACTTCGGCTTCGTCCCCGGGCGCGGGGTCTTCGCCCATCCCCAGGGGCCGGAAGCGGGCGCCCGCAGCATCCGCCAGGCCTGGGAGGCGATCGCCCGCGGCATTCCGCTGGAACGCCAGGCCCTGGATCATCCCGAACTGGCGGCGGCCATCGCCGCCTTTGGTCCCCTGGCTGCCACGGAACCCGTCTCGGCGGAGGAGCAATCTCCGCCGGAAGACCAACAGCCCCTGGAAGAGCAACTCATCCTGGTCGATCACCAGGATCGACCATGCGGCACGGGCGGTAAGTTGGCCGTCCACCAGCAGGGTCTATTGCATCGGGCCTTTTCCATCTTCGTCTTCGATGACCGGGAGCGGCTACTGCTCCAGCGGCGTGCCGATGGCAAGTATCACTTCGCCCGGCTCTGGTCGAACACCTGCTGTGGTCATCCCCGCCCGGGGGAGGCTAGCCGGGATGCCGCCCAGCGCCGGCTGGCGGAGGAATTCGGTTTCGCCACCGCCCTGGAGGAATTCGCCCAACTGACCTATGAGGCCCGTGATCCAGCGTCGGGGCTCACGGAGCACGAATACCTGCACGTCTTTCGTGGCCGCTACCCCGGGGCCCCGCTCCCCAATCCGGAGGAGATCAGTGCCTGGCGCTGGGTGCCCCTGGCCCGGGTCGAGCGCCTGCTGCGACGCCGGCCCCAGGCCTTCACCCCCTGGTTCGCCTTGCTCTTCCGTCGCCTCTTCGTCCAGAATCAGACCGGCCGGTAACCATTTAGACCCCCCTCTCCCCAACCCTCCCCCACCAGGGGGGAGGGAGTAAGAGAATCAGCACCTTGTGCCGCTAAAGCCATCCTGGGGCGCGAGGGGGCTGAGCGAATACACCGGCTGAGCGTTTCTCTCCGGCTGAAAGATGGGTCCCTCCTCCGCCGCCCCAAAACCAAGGGGCGTCTGGTATATGCTTAACGCCTGACAGTTAACCCTGGCGCCCAGGTTCTGGCTATTCCCGAGCATGTGACACTGGCGATGCGTCAGGTTCGCACCGGGTATCCGTTCACGCTCTCTTCTGCCTATGCTGGCATAGCTAGCGCAAGCCCATGATGTTCATGCTCCCTCCCCTCTGATGGGGGAGGGTTGGGGCGAGGGGGCTGAACGGTTACCGCACCGGAGGCTGAACGACGGGTCGCCGCGCACTCTATCGGGCCGGCGGGATTCCCGTATCGCATTTGAGGAGGTGTTCATGGGTAAGGCGCACATCGGCGTCATCGGGCTGGCGGTCATGGGCCGCAATCTGGTGCTCAACCTCAGCGATCATGGCAATCCGGTCGCGGTCTACAACCGCACCTGGGAGCGGACGCGGGACTTCCTGGTCGGCGAGGCGGCGGGGCGGGATATCCAGGGCTGTCCGACCCTGGCGGAGCTGGTCGCGGCCCTGCGTCACCCACGGGTGGTGCTGCTGATGGTCAAGGCCGGGGCCGGGGTGGACGCGGTCATCGATCAGCTCCTGCCGCTCCTGGCGCCTGGCGATGTCATCATGGACGGGGGCAACTCCCATTACGCCGACAGCGCCCGGCGCCATGCCCAGCTCCAGGACGCCGGCCTGCACTTCGTCGGCCTGGGCGTCTCCGGGGGCGAGGAGGGGGCGCGCCACGGGCCCTCCCTGATGCCCGGCGGCGATCCAACTGCCTGGCCCCTGATTCGCGGCCTCCTCCAGCCCATCGCCGCCCAGGTCGAGGGCCAGCCTTGCTGCCAGTGGGTGGGGGAGGGCGGTGCCGGCCACTACGTCAAGATGGTCCACAACGGCATCGAGTACGGGGACATGCAGCTCATCGCCGAGGCCTATGACCTGCTCGGCCCGGGCCTGGGTCTGGACGCCGGTCAGCTCGCCGCCACCTTTGCCCGCTGGAACCAGGGGGTGTTGGCGTCCTACCTGATCGAGATCACCGCCGCCATCCTCGCCGTGCGCGACGCGGATGGCATCCCCCGGGTCGAGCGCATCCGCGACAGCGCCGGTCAGAAGGGCACCGGCCAGTGGACGGCGGTGGCCGCCCTGGAGCTGGGCGTGCCCCTGACCCTGATCGGCGAGGCCGTCAATGCCCGCTACCTCTCCGCCCTCAAGGAGGAGCGCGAGCGAGCGGCGGCGGTCTTCCCCGCCAGCCGCACCGGGACGGCGGACCCGGCCGGAGCGATCCCGGCGGTGGGAACGACTTCAGCGGCCGGAGCGATCCCGGCGGCGGGAACGACTTCAGCGGCCGGAGCGATCCCGGCGGCGGGAACGACTTCAGCGGCCGGAGTGATCCCGGCGGCGGGAACAACTTCAGCGGGCGGAACGACCCCGACGTCCGGAATGATCCCGGCGGAAGAAATGCCCCCGGCTGCCGTCATGACCTCAGGGGCCATGACCTCGGCAGGCATGACCCCTGGCCAGGAGACCGTCTCCGGGGCAGGGTCCGCCGGCGAGGCGGTCTCCGGCGCCCCCTCGACTCCCCCGGAAGACTCCAGGGTCCTGGACGTCCACGACGCCCTCTACGCCGCCAAGCTGGTCTCCTACGCCCAGGGCTTCATGCTGCTGCGCGCCGCCAGCCAGCGCTTTGGCTGGAACCTGGCCTACGGCGACATCGCCCTCCTATGGCGCGGCGGCTGCATCATCCGCAGTCGCTTCCTGGGGGACATCAAGCGCGCCTTCGAGTGTAACCCGGACCTGGAGAACCTGCTCCTCGACGACTTCTTCGCCGCCGCCATCCGCCGGGCCGAGCCTGGCTGGCGCCGGGCGGTCGCCCTGGGCGTCCAGCACGGCATCCCCCTGCCGGCCTGCTCCGCCGCCCTGGCCTTCTTCGACGGCTACCGTCGCGCCCGCCTGCCGGCCAACCTGCTTCAGGCCCAGCGCGATTATTTTGGCGCCCATGGCTATGGCCGCCTCGATGCCCCCGCCGGCCAGCGCTTCCATACCGACTGGGCGGGTGACCGCCAGGAGCGTACCCTCGATGAGTGAGGACTGCGCCTTCGTCATCTTCGGGGCCACCGGCAACCTGGCCCTGACCAAGCTGCTGCCGGCCCTGTACCACCTTGACCAGGCCGGGCGCCTGGCGGCGGGCCTGCGCATCCTCTGCTCCGGCCGCCGGCCCTTCACCGACGAGGACTGGCGGGGCCAGGTGCGCGAGGCCCTCGCCGCCAAGGCCCGCGGTGGTCTGGACCCAGCCCTCTTCGACCGCTTCACCCGGCGCATCGAGTACCTGCGCGGCGACCTGGAGGATGCCGAGCTGTACCGCCGGCTGGGCGACAAACTGACGCTGGAGGGACCGGGCAATGTCGCCTTCTACATGTCCGTCGGTCCCGAGCACTATGGCCCGGTCATCACCCGGCTGGGCGAGGCCGGCCTCCTCGACGAAGCCGCCGGCTGGCGGCGGGTGGTCATTGAAAAGCCCTTCGGCCATGACCTGTCCAGCGCCGCCGACCTGCAACGGCGCATTGGCCGCCACCTCCAGGAGCGGCAGATCTACCGCATCGATCATTACCTGGGCAAGGCGACGGTGCAGAACGTATTGGTGTTCCGTTTCGCCAACCTGCTGCTGGAGCCGGTGTGGAACCGCCACCACATCGACCATGTCCAGATCACCCACTCCGAGACCCTGGGGGTCGGCAGCCGGGGCGGCTTCTACGACACCACTGGCGCCCTGCGCGACATGATCCAGAGCCACCTGCTCCAGCTCATGACCCTGGTGGCCATGGAGCCGCCGGTCTCCATGGAGGCCGAGGCCCTGCGCGACGAAAAGGTTAAGGTGCTCAAGTCGGTACGGCCCATCACCAAGTCCGCCGTCCACGCCCAGGCCTTCCGCGCCCAGTACGCCGCCGGCACCGTCGGTGGCCAGCCGGTGCCCGCCTACGTCCAGGAGGAGCGCGTCGCCCCGCGCAGCGTCACCGAGACCTACGCCGCCCTCAAGCTCTATGTCGACAACTGGCGCTGGCGCGGCGTGCCCTTCTATCTGCGCACCGGCAAGCGCATGGCCGAGGCGCGCTCCATGGTCGCCATCCGCTTTCGTCACCCGCCCATGCAACTCTTCCGCGGCACGCCGGTGGAGTGCATGGATCCCAACTGGGTCCTGCTCGGCATCCAGCCCGAGGAGAGCCTGCGCATCCAGCTCACCGCCAAGCAGCCGGGCCTGGAGATGCGCACCCGCCAGATCAGCCTCGACGCCCAGTTCCGCGGCGGCCAGGCGGAGATGACCGAGGCCTACGAGGACCTGCTGCTGGACGTCATCCGCGGCGACCGCTCCCTCTTCCTGCGCTACGACGAGGTCGAGCACGCCTGGCGGGTGGTGGAGCCGGTCCTGGACGTCTGGGCCGTGGAGCGGGAGTACATCCCGACCTACCAAGCCGGCAGTTGGGGGCCCAGGGAGTCCCGGCGCCTGTTCGACAAGGAGGAGCACCGCTGGCGGCACACCCTGGAGCCCAATGAGGTGATGGATTGAGGGGTTGGTCCGAATCAAGCCAGCTCTAGCGGATTCATGCAGGGGCTAATTGCCGATTCCGTTTCTTTCTGCCGTCCTTTCCTCACCCCATTTCTGGTTCCTGCCAGTTTTCTCTTACGATCGTTACTGATTTCCCTTACCGCACGAGCCTGAAGCCCATGAAGCCCCAAAAACACCTGGTTCCCCTGCTCACCACCCTGGCCTTGTCCCTGAGTCAGGTCAGCGCCCTTCGCGCTGACGATATCACCGACCAAATCGACACCGCCCGCGGCGCCTATGAACGCGGTGAATTCCAGGCCAGTATTCAGGGGCTGCAATTTGTCATCGCCGCCATTCAGGAACGCGTCAATGCGTCCCTGGTGAAACTGCTGCCGGAGGCCCTCGCCGGCTGGACGGCGGAGGAACCCGAGGTCGTCTCCGGCGGTGTGGCGACGATGATCGTCGGTACCCAACTCTCGCGGAAATATCAGCGGCCGGATGACGCCAGCCTGGAGATCAGGTTCACCGCCAATTCCCCCTTCATGCCCATGATGACGATGATGTTCTCCAACCCGATGCTGTTACAGAGCGAGCCCAACACCCGGATCTACACCCATGCCGGACGGCGCGGCATCCTCAAGGAAGATCCGGCCGCCAAGCAGGTGGAGATCAGTCTGATGGGCGAGGGAAACCTGCTGATCCAGATCGAGGGCACGGGCATCACCAAGGCCGATGCGGAGGCCTATCTCAAGGCGCTCGATCTCGCCGCGGTGGAGAAGGCCTTTGCCGTGAAATGAGCGGGCAAGGCTGCTGCCATCGTGAGGCGTTCCTCCTGAACTGAGCGGTAGGCGTTGACACTCCCTGCTGCCTGAACTGTCGTAGGCCCGCCTCGCCACCGAGGGCGTGGTGAGACGGGCCAAGGGGTGTGTCAGCGTGGCATTTGCCAGCGCGAGCCTGGCCCTTACCAGCGGTAGCTGGGTTTATCACGCCCCGGACCATCCTGCCAGTGCACGCGCGGTGGCTTGTGGCGTGGGGGCGGGGAGGGGTTATGATCCCAGCGCCGCCAGTCCCGATCATGCCAGTGGCGATGGTGGTCCCGTTTCCACCAGGGCTCGTAGTGCCTGTGGCGATCCCATCGGTCGCCGTCCCAATGGGCGAGGAGGTTGGCCGGACTCGTGCCGGCGGCGGATGGTGCCCAGGTAGGGGACGCCGACGGATCAATCAGGGTTGCCATGCTGGTACTGGAGATCGTCAGCCCGAAAGCCACCAGGACCGCTTTGAATTTGCTCTGCATCTCTGCCTCCTTCTGAATGGGTGAAGCCATCTCGGCACGGTTGCCTTGGTGCGTGACCAGTGCGATGGCTGAGTCAGAAATTAGGCCGTCAATGCCAGGGGGTCAACGGCCCCAGGCACGGTGTCTTGCTGTTTTCTTTATTCTTGCTAGGCACTTGCAATTTTGGCAATCCGCGGTTGCCGCCACCCATGCCATCCAGGGCAGCGATGGGGCAAACCCTTACTCCACCCCCAGCGCCTTGAACACGGCATCCACCGGGTCGGCATAGAAGGAGGTCTGGAACTTGGCGAACAGCTCGCCGGGGATACTGGGGATATCGCCAACGCTCGCCATTGGCAGCAGGATGCGCTTGGCACCGGAGTCGAAGGCCACCTGCAGGCACCCGGCCAGGTTCTCGACCGGGATCACGCTGCCGCCAAGGCTCATGTCGCCGAGCACCACGAGCTGGGCCTGGGCGGGTTTCCCCAGCACGCCGGAGCAGAGGGCGACGAAGCTCGGCAGCGTCATGGCCTTAGTGGCCCCGGTGTTGTGCAGTTCGACCGTGTGCAGGTGGTAGTCATGGTCGCCGGCCTTGGCTAGCCCGCTGACGCGACTCAGGTTGGCCTTGAAGTAGTCGAAAGCGACCTTGACGGATTCCTTGGCGGTGCTGTTGGTCCCCAGCCCCGAGGCGTTGAACCGGCCATTACCCGCCGTCGTCTGGGTCTCCAGCCGATACAACCCCAGGTGCCCACCGCTGCCAGTGGCAACGGTGTGGAGCACGCCGGGATTCAAGGGCCCGCTGGGAATCAGCTTGTCACCGCCCTGTTCCGGGACGCTGACGAAGGTCTCCTCCAGGGTCTCCTGATCGATATAGGAGAAGTGCACGTCGAAGAACTCCATGCCGCCGATCTTCTTGAGCTGCTCCTTCACCCGGCGGCGGGTCTCCAACGCATAGTTCAGGCAGCGGCGCGTGGCCTCCTTATCAAAGTCGCCGGCCGGATAGAGCAGCTTCAGCAACCCGGAGACGGTCCGGCGCACGGCGATGGTATCGCGCTGGTTCAGATCCCGGCCGAGCTTGAACCAGCGATCGATGGCGTCGGAAAAGTTGCGCTTGCGCATCTCGCGCATGAACTCGGCGAGATAATCGGTGATCAGCCCATACTGGTTGGTGAAGAACTCCGGGCGCATCTTGGGCACTTCCCAGCCCGGGATATAGGCATGGAAGCGATCGAAGAAGGCCGAATCGATCATGGTCTCCGGGAAGGGGGCCAGCAGATGGCTGGTCTTCACCAGGGTGTCCACGGGCTGGTTGATATTGCCGACGAAGACCATGCTGGCCGAGGCCTGGATTGCGTCCTTGCCGCGGGCGAAGGAGCCCGAGGCCATGAAGTCCTTCATGATCTGCACGCCGTCCTTGTCCTTGAAGGAGATGCCGGCCACCTCGTCGAAGGCCACCAGATCCCAGAGGCCGACCAGTCCCACCGTCCGCCGGGCCATGTTGTAAAAGAGATTGGCCACCGTGGTCTGGCCGCCGGAGATCAGGATGCTGTTCGGGCTGATCTCCTTGTAGATGTGGCTCTTGCCGGTGCCGCGGGGGCCCAGTTCGCAGGCGTTGTAGTTGTTCTCGACGAAGGGCACCATGCGCGCCAGCAGATGCCACTTCACGCGCTCGTCCAGATTGGCCGGCTCCATGCCGGTAGAGCGGCACAGCACGTCCAGCCATTGCCCCTCGCTAAAGCCACGCCGGCCCTCGAACAGGGCCTCCAGATCCATGTTTGGCATCTGGATGGGCTTGAGGTCACTGATAGTGAAGGGCGAGCCCTTGCTACCCTCCTCGAAGAAATAATGCAGGGTGACGATGCACCAGATGCCACCCACCAGCAGCTTTTCGAACTGCTTGACATAGCTCCCGGGGATCTCCGCGTCCTTGATCCCCAGGTTGGAGATCAGGGCCTCGTAAAGGTCGCGGCGCTCATTGAGCCGCACCGTCACCTTGTCGATGACCTTGTAGCTGCCGCGCTCCTTGATCTTGGACTTGACCTTCTCCGCCTCGTCCGGGCGCACGTAGTTCTCGGTCAGGATGGTCTTTACCGTCTCCAGGCCGTCGCGGATGGTCTCCTCGTCGTCGGAGGCGCAGTACATGCCGAGCAGATACTCCAGCACGTACACCGGCACATTGGCGCCTTCCTTGATCAGCTTGGTCAGGTCCTTACGGACGACCTTGCCAGCAAAGTGGCGGGTCAGCAGGGCGTCGAGGCTGGGGTCAGAAGTCATTGGTGAAGGCCAGGTCGATGGTGACATCAAAGCGCGCGTCCTCCACGCCGGTCTCGGCATCGCGCAGAATCAACTGATAGACCCGCTTACGGTCGAACTGGCGCCCGAGCAGGGTCAGGCTGACCGTCTTCTGCCACTGGTTCATGTCCGGGGAGGTGCTGTCGAAGGTCAGCGTCTCGACATTGGTCACCGGCTCGGCGCCGTCGTAGAGGGCGATCCTGAGCGTCGTCGGCTTGACCCGCTCCCCGACCGGCTCGGTCTGGATGAGCTGAAAGCGGTGGCGGTTGGTGGTGACCTTGAAGTTGGTGCCGAGCACGCTGACCCGCACCTGGCGGGTCCTGGTGACGATGGCCTTCTCGTCGCGCAGGTGCTGCACGCGGATCAGGGGTACCGTGATCTCCTGCGGCATGGCCCCGCCATGGACGAAGCGCGCGCCGCCCACAAAATGGAAGCGGTTGGCGCCCTTGGGCACCCAGAACTCCATATCCCCGCCGGCACCGGCGGTGACCGCGGTCGAGCCATGGAAGGCCTTATCGTGGTCGCCGAGGGCGCGGCCAAGCAGGTAGCGCTTCTTCGCGATCAGGGTGCCGGGCGGCTTCTCGTCCAGGCTGTTCTTGTCGGTCGCCCCCGGCGGGCTGTGCTGGAACAGGAAGCCATGATCGGCCGTGATCAGCACCTGGCTGCCGTTCAGGCTGTTGATGATCTTCAGGGTCAGATCGGCCAGCTCGTCGATAGCCTGGCGCACGGCCTGGAAGGTCCGCGCCTCGGTGGCGAGCTTGTCGCCGATGGCATCCACCGGGTCGTGATAGATGTAGACCACCCGATAGGGCTTGACGAAGGCGCGGCCCTCGTCCTTCTTCATGGCCATGAAGGCGTCGGCCTTTATGGCCACGCCCTGCACCGCGGCCAGCACCTTGCCGCGCTGCTCCAACGAACCACAGGGCTGGCCATCGACGCGCAACACGCCGCCAGCGTCGTACTCCAGGTTGCGATGCGGCAGCAGCGCCGCCATGCCGAGCCCGGTATGGGACGGCAGCACGCCGATCAGGGCGGACAGCCGGGCATCGATGCGATAGCGGCCGTTAAGCTGTTCGGTCAACTCCCGGGCGGCCTCGTAGCGGAAGGCGTCGCTGATGATGACGAACACCCGCCGGTCACCGCCCTTGGCCAGCAGGGGCGCCACCTCGGTGTCGAAGAAACGCGGCTGATTGCCGACCCCGTCGAGGCGCCAGCGCGCCAGCAGCCCGTTCGCCAGGACCTGGTTCCAGGCCAGCCCCAGCTCGGCGATGAAGCCGGTGCCATAGACCTGCTCGACCCGCTCGCACAACTGCTTGAGAATGTCCCAGCCGCGGGACTCGGCCTCGTCGGCGGCCTCCCGGAAGTGCCGATAGCCCTGATCGACGCGGTAAAGCCGCTCGGTGTAGGCGGCAAAGAGCGTCGCCGCGTCCATCCGCGTCAGGGTGCCGGCCAGGGCATTGCACTGGTCGAACAGCTCGGCGGCCTCCCGCAGGGCCTGATAGACCGCGTGCAGCGCCGGGCGCGGCGCGGCCGGGCGGTCGGGTAGCGCGGGGGTGACCCAGTAGCCGTCCTGGCGGCGCGCGGCCAGGTCGCGGATCGCGCGCGGCTTGATGGTCCGCTCCGTCTCCAGCACGCGGTCGCGCAGCCGGCTGGCGATGACCTGCTCCACGCGCAGGAAGGTCTTCACCTCCGAGAGGTCCTCCATCTCCAGCCTGGCCAGCACCTGATCGAGCCTGATCGCCTCCGCCACGGCCGCGGACAGCCGCTCGTAGGAGGCGCCACGGGCGCTGCTGTCGCGCCATTGCGCCAGGCACACCACGGCATTCGCCTGACCCTGCCGGGGCAGCACCAGAGGCGCCAGTCCCTCCGGCAGCGCCGCGCGACAGGCATGGGCGAAGTCCGACACCAGCAGCCGCAGCAGCAGGTTCTTCAGCGTCGGTGCCTCCTCGCGCCAGCCAAAGTGCCGCGCGATCAGCGCCCAGAAGGCCTCCTGGACCCCGAAGCGCTCCAGCTCCGCCCAGACCGGGGGCAGCCGGTCCAGATCAGCCTCGCCGCCGTCATCGGCCAAGGCGTCCCCGCTGACATCGAGCATGCCATCGAACAGGGCGATCAGCACGCTGAACGGCTCGGCCTGATCGGCCTTGACCAGCACGGCGATGATCTTGCGGTCGATGTCCAGCGCCTCGTCATCGGAGCTGATCAGCCGTAGCAGCCGCTCCAGCCGGTCACGGCTGGCGAAGAACCTGGACCGCTCGGCCAGATGGCCGCGCAAGGACTGCTGGATCAGCCCGAGATCCGCCAGCAACATCGAGGCACGATCGGCGCTGAAGCTGCCGCTGTAGAGGCGGATGTCCAGCAGCCAGTCCTGCTCCGGCGGGGGCGGCGCGAAGGGGGCATAGAGCAGGTAGCGCCCGTTGGTGTCCTCCAACTCCAGGCGCGCCTTGAGGGCCAGCGCTGGATGCTGGTCGAGGCGCAGCGTGGTGACATCGACCAGGTTCAGGGCATCGAGCGTCTCGCTGAACGCCTGATCCGGGTCGTTCCAGAAGACGATGCGGTGCCCGTCCCGGCCAAAACGGTCATCGAGGGCTTGCTGGATGCGTTGGGTATCCATTGGTTGCTTAACGAACGACAGGGGCTGGGTACAGATTCACATCAGCGACAAGGCCAGCACCAGATCACCAGGACTACAAATCATTCCAGACCTCATCATCGGTTGGATTGTCCCAAACGTGGGACATCACTGGCGCTTGAGCTTGCTGCAAATCCTTATCGGATGCTGACCTTAGGGCATATCTGTCTTCAATGAAGCCGACGAAATCGAGGACTTCACGCGCAAGCTCCTCTGGCAGTGTCCGGACTTCCTCATAGATCTGTTCAGCGATGGTCATGATTGCACTCTACATTTTGATGTAATTCGCTTTCCTCCCAGTCAGCCTGGTCAGCGCCAAACTGTAGGCAGGCCAGGATGTCATCAGGTTCCAGCTCCGGGAAGTCGGCGATGATCTCCTCGATGGTCAGCCCAGCCGCGAGCAGGTCCAAAACGTCTTGGACCGTGATCCGCAAGCCCCGTATGCAAGGTTTACCACTGCGGGATAGCCGGAGTTATCGATACAGACCACATATCCTGTTAACTGATCGGGATTGCTCATCGCTGGGTTTTGGTCTTTTAGGATGAGAAGTTCTGGAACCATCGGATCTCCCACCGCACGCACTCAGCCAGACTCAACGAACGACAGACCAAGCGAGCGAATTGGTGCATCCCGAGTCAGAAAGATGCACTGCTCAGCGATGGCCGTTGCCAACAGCAGACGATCAAACGGATCTTCATGCGGCACGTCGAGGCACCGTAGGGCTTCGAGATGGGTACCTGTGATCGGAAGCAGTCGGAATCCTTGCCCGGACACGGCGACATCGAGAGGCGCATCAGGTAGCGGCAGCTTACCCTTGCGGTTCTTAAGGATCATCTCCCACAGGCTGACGGCGCTGACGACGATTTCCGAATCCTCTATGAGCTTGGCGGTATCGACGCCCAGCTTCGGAGAGCCAGTCATCCACCAGTACAGGAGATGGGTGTCGATGAGGTATTTCGGCTTGCCCATCAGTCGTCATCGCCGAGCAGAGAGCGGGCGATCTCCCGATTCACCTCCGGGCTATCCCAGTCTTCGGCCGGCTCGTTCAGGTGTGCCCAAGCGCCAGGTCGGCGCCGTCCGTCCTTCGTGGCAGTGACCGATTCTGCCGACGACGGCCCATCCATCGGCCACAGAATGATCTCAGTTTTGCCGTGGCGCAGCTCCTTCGGAATCGGGATCGAATCCGGCGTGTCATCGTAGATGATTCTGATGGGTTGCATTTTAGTGGTGAGTGGTTGGTCAGTAAGTTGGGAAGTCAAGAAGTCAAGAAGTCGGGCTATGCTTCTTCTTCACTTCTTCACCCGTATGCAAGGTTTACCACCAGGCTTGCCAGGCATCCAGGGTGATGCGCTGGTCGGCGTAGTGGCGCAGCTTTTAGAGCTGTTTGGTCAGGGTTTCGCGCACCTTCGATTGGAGCAAAGTACAGAAATCGAGGTCCTGGCGGGGGCTGTCCGCGCCCAAATCTGCGTCGGTGATATCGTCCGGGAAGTCGGCACTCATTCCGCCAGCGACAGTGGCCAGGAACGCCTCGGTATCGTCCTGCTCGGCACCTTTGGGCAATCGGACACCATAGCGATATTCCAGGAACTCGATGTAGCTCAGCACCTCGCGGGCTGCTTGGTCGGGAAGCCGCCGGCTATGGGCATAGATGATCTCTGCGATAGACATGGTCAGGGAGTCGCAATGAGGGGTGATGGGGGACGGCTAATCCGCGCTCGTGCCGGTCACGGCCTTGACCTCGGCGAGCAGGTCGCCGAACTTGCCGTAATTGACCTTCACGCCGTCGTCCAGGTCCAGCGCGATGCGCTGGTCGGCGTAGTGGCGCAGTTGCTCGTCGAAGCGGCGCAACTCTTCGAGCTTTTTGGTCAGAGTGTCGCTCTCCTTCTGCAGGCGCTTGGCCTGGGCCGAGCTGGTGGCGGCCTGGATGTCGTCGGCGAGGCTGTCGATGCGCGCGGCCATCTTGCTCTGCAGCGGCACCACGTATTCCATGCGCATCCGCGCCAGGGTGCCGGCGTGGTAACGGTGCAGATAGACCAGGCACTGAAAGGCCTTCTGCCTGCCGCTGGAGAAGCACCAGTAGATCGGGCGCTTCTTGTAGGTCTGCAGGTGGTCCTTGTAGAACTTGTCAGCGATGTAGCGGCGGATGGTTTCCTCTGGCGTCTCGCTGCCTTTGCTACCCAAGCTCTCGGCCAACCAGGCCAGGTTTTCGGCCAGGGTGTCGGGCCCCCAGACGGCTTGCAGGAACTCGCGGATGCGCGCCGGCGCATCGTCCTCAAACCAGTGTGCGTGGGTGATGGGCAGGATGCCATCGGCGTCCGCAGGGAAGTGGGAGTAGCGGCTGGGGTCGAAGCCGACGTTACCGGCGTGGGCGTAGATCAGCCCCGGCTCATCCAGGCTGTAGCGGCCCATCATGCAGCCTATAGAGTAGGAGATCAGGCGCTGGCAGTCCTTCTCCCGGTCGGCACGGGTCAGGGTGATCTGGTCTTCGGGGACTTCGGGCGAGATTTCGGATTGAAGGCCGTAGACGTCGATGAAAATTTGATTACTGTTTTCCTCAATGTCTTTCAAGTTTTTGAATGCCTGCAATAGACCTGCTTGGCGTTTGTACCAGCTTGATTCCAATTGAGTTGCTTGGACGCCTAATGCGACCAAGGGATCCACCAAAAAGTCCCAACTGGTTTCTTCTGAATCCCAGTCGGACCTAGCGATAGATACGGCTGACTTTGCCAAAGTAGTAAGCTCGGGCTTAAATGGATCAAGCTCCGAATCAAGAACAGGGATAGCTGAAATATTTTCTACCTGAAAATTTAATGTTGGATTTATAGCCTTTAAGTAATAACTAGCAACCTTGCTAACCATTAATGAAGCAATCCAAAACCGCTGATCTTCGTCAGGAAAAATTGATGATCCAGCGACGTCGAAAATGAACCCAGCATCTGATACTCGTACCCCAAAGTAAGCAGAGCTTATGTATGACCAAGTTACAGATGGTTTGAAATAATATTTTCTATTTTTTATTACAAATTCTGGATCGCTAATTCTCGGATATTTCTCGCGCACCATATCAATTAGTGCTTCGCCACCCTTTTCGTAATAAATCACGAAATCATTATTGCCATACCATTTTCTGAACTCACCACCTTTGTTATAGGGGAACCAATTCCTCCCAATATTATTGCCTTCAGCAGCGCTATGGCAACCGAAAGCAATTTTTTGGTTGGGCACTTCATGCCAAAGACGCAAATATCTCTTGTTGTCAGTTGTGGCCATCCCTTGCCGCGGTTGACTTATGTCACCAAGCAATTTGCAACCTAAATAATTTTCTCTTGCCCTATTAGAAATCCAATAAGCTATAGGACTTCCCGGTATTTTCTTGAAATCATCAGGCTTCGCTGAATGAAACCAGCCACACTCAGGATTTTTTATCGCCTCTAATGTCTTTGGTCCTTGCAAGTCTGAACCACGGAAATCGGAAAGTCGAATATAGGACCCTAAAAATTTTGAAAAATGCTGCTTTGCGATGGTAAAAGTACAAATCGGCACTGTCGCACCATCAAAACCAGAGTATTCAAGTTGAACTAAGCTGGTCAGGGTCGCGTTATCAATCAGGTTGCGTCGCAGTTCTTCGTAGGATGAAATAAACATCCACACAAATGGTGACATGAACCCTAACTGGCCTGACGATTTTGTAAAATTTAAGTTGCGGATCATGAACGCGGAAAACAAGTCTTTCTCAAATCCCTTGAAGTTGTCTTTGAGATAAGACTTCAAAATTGGAGTCAGATACTTTCCACCCATATACGGTGGGTTCGCCACCACCGCATCAAACTGCATCGCCAGCAACTGCGCCTGTTGCACCAACGGCAGCAAGTCATCCGCAGCTGAACTGGCGTACATGTCCCCACTTTGCTTCACCAAGGTCAGCACCTTCGGCAACACCGCCAGTTGCGTCTTAATCTGGTATGGGATCTGGATCAGCGAACCGAAGATTTTGATGTGCTCGAAGACCTTGATCAGCCCCAAGATGGTGGCGCGCTGCACACTGAAAGGTGCCAGGTGGGTGCTCAGCTCTTCGACATTAAGGCCCTTGCTGTCCTGCAGGCTCAGGACGTTAAGCTTGGGCGGGTTCTCGGGGTAATTGAGCAGGCGGCGGTCGTCGGCTCGGGCCTTCATCAGCAGCGCAAAGCCGGCCATCTGGGCAGCGCGGTCGTCGATTTCCAGGCCATAGAGGTTCTTTTCCAGGATCAGGCGCGGAATATCCCGCACTCTGTAGCCGCGCTCCAGGTAGATGGCCTTGAGCACGTCGTAGGCCACCACCAGGATATGTCCGGAGCCGCAGGCCGGGTCGAGCACGGTGATGGACTCGGGATTGAGGGCGTCGCCGTCTTCGCGGATACGGGTCTGGATTAGCGCGTCGAGCTGGGCCTGCACCTCGGGCGTCTGCTCGGCGGGCTGGATGTAATAGGGCCATTCGCTGGCTAGCGTGCTGGTCGGGTTGGCCATCAGCCACAGGCGACCCACGCTGTTCTGCACCAGGTACTGCACGATCCAGTTGGGCGTGAATAGCTGGGTGGCGGCGGGGATGTCCTCGCTCTTGACCACCTTGCCGATGACCTGGTCCTTCTTCTCGGAGATGTAGAACTGGTACAACCAGCCGATGATCTCGATCGCTTGCCAGTCCTCCTCCGGGATGGCGGTAACCAGTTCGCGGATCAGGGAATCGGTCTGCAGCAGGCTATCCGGCAGCAATAGCTCGGTCTCGTCGTCCACGCGCTCGAACAGGAAGGTCATGGCCCGGTGCAGGGCGCGACATTGGGCGAGCAGCAGGTCGCGGTACAGGGCTTCGTCCTGGGTGCCGTCCATCTTCTGGGCGATGATCCGTTGGCGGTCCAGCCCCGGCAGATCGACATGCTGGGCCTGTTCCAGGATCTCCGGCAGAGCGCCGCCGGCGGGGTGACTCAGCACCCGGAAGCTGTGGTCCAGATAGCCGTGCAGTTCCATGAAGCGGATGGCGGCGAAGCGGTTGAACCAGGTATAGGCGGCGGCCTCCATGACCTGCTCGAAGCCTTGGCGCCGGATCCGCCCGGCGAGTCGGGCACGCTGGGCGCCGACGCGCTTGGGATACGCCTGTCCTTCGATGACGACGACCTCGCCCTCCTCGCGTACCGGGGAAATGCCCTTGGCGCTGAGCCCAAAGCTCGCGGCACGGCGGGTAACGGCGGCGATGAAGTCGCGGCGGGCCTTGGGGGCGTAGGTCTTGAGTTTGTTGGTCTGCATGGGGGTCAACGTCCCTTCAATGGGCAGTGGATCAATCGGTCACCGGAAGAATCTTGGACTCACCGGATCTCGATGCGATCCCCCGCGGCGATAATCTGCTCCAAGGCGTCACGCAGCTTGTTGAGGTAGGCGTCTATATCGTCCTTGGTCTCCAGGTAGGGCTTGGGCGTCAGCGCGGCGGCCTTGATCACACGCCGTGGCTTGACGTAGCTCATGGGCGATTTCTCCTTCACCTCGCCGGGAGGCAGATCTTTCGGCTTGAGCGCGGCTTCGATCTCCGCGAAGGCCGCGTCGGCCAGATCGACGGCGGTGGTGGCGGCCTGGCCGATATGGGCGATGCTGGTCTGCGTCTCGACCTGGCTTTTGAGCTGCTGCAATGGATAAAGGCAGCGGTTGCGCAGGGTGTTGTCGGCCTTGGCGTCGTCCAGCTCGACCTGGACCTTGGCGAGTTGTTTGTCGACCTCGGGCAGCACCCGGGCGCTGTGCTCGGCGATCAGGGCATCATTGACCTGCTCGATCTGGTGGATCAGGCCGGCGGCCTCTTTGATCATCCCATAGGGTGCCGGCGCCTGAAGGATCACCTGGATGCGCTGAAGCGCCGCGGCCGCGCTGGCGTCCTGCTCCAGCCAGCCGCGGTTAGGCTGGAAGCGGGTCCTGGCCTGGCGCAGCTTGTCCCAGCTCGGGCGCTGGTTGTCATAAAAGTTGCGCAGCTCATGGATGTCGTCGGCGAGGTCGAGCAGGTCGGCCTTGCGGGTGAGGAACTGTTCGATCAGGCCGACGCTCCGGGTCTCGGCGAGCAGTTTGTTGATGACGCCAAGGGCGTCGGCAATCGACTGACCGCCCGGATAGTTGCCGGTAGCGGCCAGGGTCTGGTACTGGCTGAGGTCGCCGCGCCAGCGTCCTAGTTGCTCACGCAGATGGGCGTCGAGGGCGTCCTCGCCGTCCGGGGCGAGGGTAGCGAAGACCTCCTTGGCCAACTGGCGGGCTTGCTGCAACTGACCGCTGTCCACCACCTTGCGCTTGACCAGGCTGATGCGCCGCC
>CALMDH010000301.1:0-4111 GCA_937862735.1 uncultured Gammaproteobacteria bacterium | reverse complement strand
GGAATTGGCGGTCGCCGCGCACTTAATCTCGGCGCGGGGTCCGTAAAAGCTCGACATCATCTTATCTCCAATTAGCCGCCGGCCACGCGGACGCTGCCGGCGGCAACGTCCGCGTGGCCGGCGTTTTCTGTCGCAATGGTCTGACTTGTAACGTTTTATGCGGTGCCGGTGACCGCCGGGGAAGGGTATCTTGGTTCAGGTCCCCCGGCAGCGAAGCGCGTCGCTTTCGGCTCCCGATAGACTACAGCGCCGCGGTACAGTTCCCCGTCCACAGTTCTTCCACTGCTGGCGGAGGCTCCGTCATGGCCAGGGGTTGCCAGGGATGGGAGATGGCTATAGTGGGGCGCCGCTCAGGTTGCCCTGGTGAGCCAGTCCACAATCCAGATCGTGGCGGATCGTTGTATTTGGTTGAAAAGCCGCCGATATCGAGGAATGCCGCGGGTGGCATGCAGGGCATCGACCTCGGTCGCCCGCCCGCGACGGAGACAGCTCAGCCGGCGGAGCCGAAGGCCACCTGACAGACG
Source organism: uncultured Gammaproteobacteria bacterium (assembly GCA_937862735.1). GTDB lineage: Bacteria > Pseudomonadota > Gammaproteobacteria > Chromatiales > Chromatiaceae > M0108. The sequence continues at coordinate 3,587 of CALMDH010000301.1, read as the reverse complement.
GCGTTCACCAGTTGGGCGTTGGCGGCGGTCTGGGGAACCTGGCCGTTGAGGAGGCCCTGTTTGCAGTTGACCGCGCCTTGCAGGGTCGCGCCGCCGGACAAGGTGTAAGAGAAGCTGGCGCCCTGGGTCCCGACCGCGTCGACGGAGGCGTAGTTGAGCTGATATTGGGTCTCGGGCACGATGATGACCGTCGATTGCTGGGCGGCGGCATTGTTCACCAGTTCGGCGATAGCCACCCCGGTCGCCAGACCGGCGATGCCCCAGGCGGCGGCGTTGGCGTTCCACCAGCCCCAATAGTTGGGTTGCCAGCGGTACCAGCCGGCATTCCAGGGCCGGTGGTTCCAGTAGCCGCCATTGGCCCAGTTGGGGTGCCAGCCGTTGAAGGGCCGGTTGTAGAAGTTGTTCTGGATATTGACGTTGTGCTGATTGTTGATGATGTGCTGACTGTCGACGTTGATGGGGCGGTCGCCGTCGGGACGATCCAGGGGGCGGTCGCCACCCCAGGCCGGGCGCGCGTCGTCACCGAACAGGGGATGGCTGCCACGGTAACCGGCCATCTCGTCGCCACCAAAATGGAAACCACCATGCTCAAGACCGTCGCCACCAAAGCCGTGGAAGCCACCGCCGCCGAAGCCGCGCGCCTCGGCGGGGAGGTTGAACAAGAGGCCGGTGGCCAGGCAAGCGGTGGTCAGGGTCGCCAGGCGAGTCCGGGCGTGAGCGCGAGAGGGGAATCTGCACATCGGGTTTTGTTTCTCGTATCGGGGTGAGAGAGGTGCGGGACTGGCGGTCATTGCCGCCAGGGTGAACGGCCGGCGATGAGGACCAGGCGGTTCGTCGCCGGGCATCATAAACGATCCCGTGAAAGGCGCGTGAGACTCCCCATCAGCCGATAAACCAGCAGGGCGGCGGTGAAGTCCGGGGCGTGAAACCCGGGGATGGGGGCGAATTCCACCAGATCCAGGCCGATGATCTGGCGCTGGGCGGCAAGAGAGTCGAACAGCCTGAGGGTCTGATACCAGTCCGTGCCCCCGGGGACCGGCGTGCCGGTGGCGGGCATGAGGCTCGGGTCCAGGCCGTCCACGTCGAGGGTGAAGAAGACCTGCGGGGGGAAATCCGCCGGCAGGGTCAGGGTCTCCAGCCGGGCCGGGACCAGGGTCTCGGCGTCGATGAAGCCCACCCCATGGCGCCGCCGCGCCGCCACCTCTTCCTCGCTGAGGGCGCGGACGCCGAGCTGGAACAGGGGGATGCCCGTCTCCACCACCCGGCGCATGGCGCAGGCGTGGCTGAAGGGGTCGTCGTGGTAGCGGTCGCGCAGGTCGGCATGGGCGTCCAGTTGCACCACGCCGAAATCCCGGTAGCCGGCCTGCCGATAGCCCTGGATCACGCCAGGGGTGACGGTGTGTTCGCCGCCCAACACCACCGGAATCTTGCCCAGGGCGAGGATGCCGGCCACCGCTTGGGCGATCCGGGCGATGACGGCCTCGGGTGTGCCGCGCACATCCAGGGGCGGGTGGGTGAAGATCCCCGCCGCGGCGGGAACGCCTTGACCGTCCCAGAGTTCGAGCTGGCCGGAGGCTTTCAGGATGGCCGCCGGACCCCGGGCAGTGCCGCGGCCATAGGAGACGGTTCGTTCCCAGGGGACGGGCAGAACGTGGAAGAGGGCCTGTTCCGGCGGTAACGGCGGGATCTCGGTGCCCAGAAAGGCGGGCGAGCGCTGTTCCCGGGTACCCCTGTCAGCCCGCCGCCGCTGGCCGTGACGACCTTTGTTGGCGTGAATATCGCGGGGAGGGCCTTTCATCAGCGGGGATAGGGCGGGCCGTCTCATGACGGTGGAGAGGGTATATGCCGCGGCCGAAGGGCATCCGCCGCGGGTCCCCAAGCCCCTCGCGGGTCGCGGGAGGGCCTCAGGCGCCAACGCGCCGCAGATAATTCGCCTTGAAGGTATTGCGATCTTCCTTGTTATTGGGATCGAGGCCCTGGCCTTGCATCTTGACCTTCATCCAGTTCGGGATCGCCCCGCGGAAATAGATATTGCCGGCATCCTCGGGATCGACATAGTAAGCGCCCGCGGGTGGGTTAACCGGCTGGGGCGTGGTGACCTGGGTCTTGGCGCGTTGCGAGCGACGTCTGCCGCTGGTGAGCAATGGCAGGATTTCCCCCACGCTAAAGCCCTGTTCGGCAATCATCTCCCTGATGGTGTCCGCCAGATCGTATTTGCCTCTTTTCTGGAGTTGATCCAGGGCGTTGAGAGCCTGTAACCGCTGTTGCTCCAGATCGGCGAGATGCTGGTGGATCTCGTCGTGAGTCATATTCTCATAATCCACAATGGGTTCCTCTAAGGTTGGGTTGATAGCCGGCCGTCATGATAGCAATTTGCCCCCGCGGATGCCCGCAACCAAATCAATGCAATTCAATTCAATTCAGTCCAGACCTTGCGCCACTTCCCGCACGGTCCAGGGTAGGCCATGGCGATTCAGATCGGCCATGAAGGGGTCCGGGTCGAATTGCTCCATATTGAAGACCCCGGCGCCCCGCCAGGTGCCGGTGAGGATCTGCTTGGCGCCGATCATCGCCGGGACCCCAGTGGTGTAGGAGATGGCCTGGGACTGGACCTCCCGGTAGCAGGCCTCGTGGTCGCAGATGTTGTAAAGGTAAAAGATCCGCTCCGCCCCGTCCTTGACCCCGCGGGCCAGGCAGCCGATGCAGGTGCGGCCCTTGGTCAGGGGCCCCAGGCTGGCCGGGTCCGGGAGCAGGGCCTTGAGGAATTTCAGGGGCACGACCTCGTGGCCCTCGTAGAGCACCGGATCGATGCGCGTCAGGCCGACGTTCTGGAGCACTTCCAGGTGCTTGAGATAGTTGTCGGAGAAGGTCATCCAGAAGCGGGCCCGGCGGATCTCGGGGAAGTGCTTGACCAGGGATTCGAGCTCCTCGTGGTACATCAGATAGATCTGGCGCGGCCCGATGCCTTCGGGGAAGTCGAAGCTGCGTTTATGGCTCAGGGGCGGGGTGCTGACCCAGTCACCGTCCTGCCAGTAGCGGCCCGCGGCGGTCACCTCGCGGATGTTGATCTCCGGGTTGAAGTTGGTGGCGAAGGGCTGGCCATGGTCGCCGGCGTTGCAGTCGATGATGTCCAGTTCATGGATCTCATCCAGCAGATGCTTGCGGAGATAGGCGGTGTAGACGTTGGTCACGCCCGGGTCGAAGCCGCTGCCGAGGAGGGCGATGAGGCCCCGGTCGCGGAAACGGTCCTGGTAGGCCCATTGCCAGCTATATTCAAACTTGGCCTCCTCGGGGGGCTCGTAGTTGGCGGTGTCCAGATAATGGACCCCGGCGGCCAGGCAGGCATCCATGATCGGCAGGTCCTGGTAGGGCAGGGCGACGTTGATTACCAGGTCCGGGCGCTCCCGTTCGAGCAGGGCGGTCATGGCGGCGCGGTCGTCGGCGTCGACCTGGGCCACGCGGATGGGGCGGTCGATCTGGGCGGCGATGCGCTCGCATTTGGCCAGGGTGCGGCTCGCCAGGAGAATGTCGCTGAACACCTCCGGCACCTGGGCGCATTTATGGGTCACGACTTGGCCGACACCGCC
>CALMDH010000300.1:0-8364 GCA_937862735.1 uncultured Gammaproteobacteria bacterium | reverse complement strand
GAGCTAGCGCCTATGTTGAGGGCCTACCTATGACTTTAACCGGACACCGTTGTACGGATTGATAACGCCCATCCGCCAGCATCAACCGGCGCACCAGACCTGAAATAGGTATCCACCGTGGCGTCATACCAAAGAGTCGCCGCACGTTGCGTTCAACCAAGTCCGGATCGTACTGTACGTCACCGCCACTATAAAGGCGAGAGGCCATCTGATTGACGATTATAAAAAATTTATCCGCTTCAAACCTGGGCGCAAGATCGATCGGATGCTTGAGAATGACGGGATATCCAACAATAACCGCATCAACCCTCACCACTTCACCCGGCGCGATCAGCTTGACCGTCCCCTTCTGTGCCATTTGCAAGATTTCAGGGCGCAATGCCTGCATCACATCGATGTCAAAGCCCTGCCAATGAAAAAGTCCTACGCGCAAACCATGGGCTACAGCCGCATCTACATAATTCAAGGTTGAAAAATAGGCATCACCGATCACGCTGAAATCCATCACAAATACGAGATCGAACTGGAGCATCTCCTCCTTGATTGCACGGATTAAGCCCGGCGCGGGAAACAAACGCTTTCCGGAGTCAGGATGGATATTGACATCCAACGGATTCCTCCGCATCAACCAGTTTCTTGCTGCGGCTTGGTAGTCTCTGCGAACCCCGTGATATAGAGTGCGAATATGCGTCCTTGATTGGCCGGTGAGAGATGATTGATTCTTGCGCACAAAAGACATGGGTACTCTTATATGAACCTGATTAATCCTTCTTCCTCCATAGTGATATTCTAGGCGATTGTACAATTCCGTATCGGCCGATACTCTCACCTCATCCCAGCCTCCCAGATGCTCGAACGTCTTCCTGCGCAACATCAAGGACGAGACATTCCTTATCATCATCCGTCCTGAAGGGCGAAAGGTACCAAAAAAACAAAAGCTATCGTCAACGCGTACACATTGGGAAGTGTTGCCAGGGCATGACGGCCGTTTCATCAAGGCTTGGGCTTGGGCCGCAATCTTTTCCGGGTGTGACCAGTCATCCGCATCATGGGTTGTTATGAATTCTCCCCTTGCATGCGCTAGTCCAAGATTCCTGGCCGCGTAAGTGCCGCGATTCGTCTTCTGCCGCAATACCCTGACCCTTGAGTCATGGCGGGCATAACGCTGCGCAATAGAAAAGGTCTCATCCGTACTATCATCGTCCACAACAATCAATTCCAGATTGCCCCAACTCTGGCGCAGCAAACTGTCCAGCGCGGTGGGCAAAGAATCGCTGGCATTGAAGGCAGTGATGATCACCGAAACCCGCGGCTGGGCCAGACCTAAAATGGAGGCCGGTGTAACCGGAGTCGTCAGATTAGTAATGGACAATGGCTTTGAAGAATCGAGCTTTTGGATTGGAACCAACCCAGCCGCCCGATACAGGGCGTTGATGAAATCAAGGCGGATATCGTCATAGTCTGGATGGTCTTCACCAAGGATGGGGGCATAAGAATTCGCCATGGCCAAAACAAGTTCAGGGTTGTGGGGATGTTTTCTTAGCAAGGGTTTAAGGATCGACCGGGCAAGATCGCTCTGGCCCAGTTGACGCAAACATTCCACTTCCAGGAGGATTTGCCGGAGATCCAGTTTGCCCACCCCGGCGAGGAGACGCATCAGAACCACATTCTCGTATGCCTGGCGGATGTCTTCTTGAACACTATACCAGCGGGCCAAGGCCCAGGCAGCCTCATGCACTTCCCGGTGTCGGGTTGCTGGATGGCGCTTCATCGCCTCCAAGGCTGTCAATGCCGTCTCAGAGAATCCGCCCCAAAGTTTTCTTTCGAGGGACTGAGCAGTCAGGTATGACTGGAACTGGCGAATGTCCCTGTCACCCAGCAGCGAAAGTAGCCACTTTTGGGCATGAGGTGGAAGGCGATCACGAACCGCGAAGTGGAGGGCCCGCGGACTGGCACGAAAGGCCACTCGTGCAATTGCGCCTAAAAGTTTATGGAACATCGGTTAGACTTCCTGCTTAAAGCCTGTGGGTCAATCCTGATACCAATGTCTCAATAGGCCATGAATTTTTTTCACTTGGGTAAGGGCATCCTTGTAGGATTCCAGGCTTATAGCACTTTCTAGTCGCTGGCATTCAGCGACCAAGCGCAACTCATGCACCGTCGGGACTTTACTCAAGCGCCGGTGGCAACGCGATAATTGCCCCTGAAGAGCCATCAATTCCGCGTCCTTCCAGGCCAACGGCAATCCATAGCCGATTGGCTCTAAGGACCAGTTCACCCAGTGCATGATGTAAGGTAGTCCATTCTGCCTTGCCAGGGTGGCGCGGGCTGAAAAATGCGGGTTATGAATAATGAGCGGTAATGCCTCTAACCGCTCACGGATTTGTGGTAATGCCGCAAGGAGAAGGTTCAGCGTCTGGGCTTCCTCGGTTTCATCCACGGCAATAGATGCCCTGCCGACAAAATCATCGGTCAGTCTCCTGGACAGTATCCGCCTGGAACTGAGGAAGGCCTTGACCAGGGACCGTGGAGGTTCGACGGACCAGAGTCTGGGCAGTATGTCCGGTTGAGTCTTTGTCCAGTCATTTCCCGTAAGGTGTTTGCCCAAGCCCGCAGCGCATATCTGATAGTGGAAGATAGCTTCCTGGGATCGCGCAATCACGGGCGGTGCAAGAAGGACCTCGCGTTCAACATGGCGAAACAAAAACTCCTCATGCTCAAGTAACGAGAGTTGTTCCGGGAGAAAGATCTGTTGCTGATAGACAACCCTGGCCGGAAGGCGCGAATCGCTATCCGTGATTTTGAACAGGTATATCCCAGGGACGGCAGTATTCATCCAATGAACTTGCAGGGAACGTTCAGGCCCCGGCTCCCAGCGAAGCGCACGTTGGGCCAATTCCTCTCTGGCGGATTTCAGAAACAGGTTCCGAAATGCCTGCTTATGAGGCAGTTCGGGTGCCAACGCTGCTTGATGCTTGCGAAATACCAGGGGGTCGATGAGGTACCGCTTCGCTGCCAGGGACACGATCTCACCGACACATTTCTTGAGACCATTCAAGCTTTGGCGCAAGAGCAAGAAGGACAGGAGTGCAATCAGAATATTGGCTCCGCTACCGCTCAAGAAAGGTGCGAGCAGCACCAAAAATCCGGCCAATAAATTGATCGAGGATAGCAGCCCCAGATAATTACCGAGGTTATGCTTAACCCAGTAAGCGGCCGTGTGTGGCAAGATAGGATTGCTAGGGTAGAAGAGTAAAACGGTCAGGCCATACTGCAGACCGATCAAGCCAACAAGTACCAGGAGCACATGCGCTTGAAGTACGCCCAAGATCGCAAAAGCAACCAGCACAAAGATCAGATTGGCGGCCACCCGGCAAAACTGTGTGTAGTAGCGAGGCGCCTCCACCTGTTCGCGGCTGGCGCGAGCCAGCAGATTGGCCCGATTTAGGGCGCGTAGTCCGCCGGCATTCGCCAAGGAACCGGCCAAGGCATCCAAGAGAAAGGTCACCACGAAGAGCATCACGGTGCCAATGGCCAGAGCGAGTATCAATGACTCCCGATGTTCCGGCCCGATAAATTTCACCAGATAGGGCGGAAGATGGTCGGAACCGGCCAGGATGATGACCTTGATCGGGACAAAGAAGACCAACACCTGGGCGATTTCTTTAATCGCCAGGCAGAGAATGAGCGCCACGGTGACCAGGGGTTGAAAGCGCAGGTAGACCGCCAGCACTTGCGCGACCCACACCAGCGTCCTGGCTGCAGGGAGAGACATGTTGTCAGTCCTATCCACGAGTGAAAGCAGAATGCCGCCCATTATCCCGGGTGACTACCCCAGGTGTGACGGGCCCACGACAACCTGACCGACCTGCATCCTTCAACACCACAGCGGCGCACCGGGCAGGCCATTCCCCACGGCTGGGGAAACGCTCAGACGACTTCCGCCCATGAGGTTCCAAGCCGTGGGCAGGCCGCCCCCAACGAAGCATCCAGGGCATCCAACAGGCCGATCACCGCGGTCATGCGGGCCAGAGGACGATGAAATCTGCTTAGCGCGGAATTCTTTTCCAATTGCGGGTGACCGGAATTCAAACGGGCAACCCAGCCCGCCCATGCAAACTGCCCCGCATCCTCGGCATAAGCGGGAGCAGGCAAATCCCAGGGCTCGAGTCGCCAGTTGTCCCATTCCCCTGGAACCCCCAAGCGCCACAGCAACTCCACCTTGGAGCGGCGACCGTAGTAATAATCTTCATCGAATGCCTGCAAGGCATCCCGACGGAAGACTACCTGAGGTTCTTCTCTCGCATCGAACTGCACATCCCGGTTCAGCAACGAGGAATTATCCAATGCCCGCGCCATGGGAACGATGAAATAGGGAATAGCCGGTTGCTGTTGGACCGCCAAGAGCAATGACTTCCACCCCGCGGCGGTGACGAAGCAACTGCCATCCCAGGGTAGCACCCATTTGGCCAACCTACGTCCCTCTTGCAAGGCGGCATTGCGTGCCCCGTTATTATGCATAACATAAATATTTTTATGGCGATAGAGTCTCATCAACACACGCCAGCGCTCCGCAGGGGCGAGCGCCGCGAAGCCGCTGCCATCGGGCAGATACGCCTCCGGTACCCCCTCCCGGTCCCAATGCAGGCAGCGATATTCATCCCCGTTGAAGGGAATATGCAAATACGGCCGCCCTGCATCTTCCAATAGGCGCAGGATGGCATTCTCTTCCCTGGGAAGGACGATTCGGTTCACTACAAACCGCTTTTCGCAGCTATCAAGCTCTGGCTCATGCTCCAGGATGAAGCGCAGATTATCCTGGGTTTGGCCCAGCCGATGGCGGGGCGGCAAGTCATTGCCCAGGATCCGATATAAAACGAAGCGTTCCGGTTCAGCCGCCAGGGGCGTCAAGTGGTAAGCGGCCGCGAGGGCTTGAGGATGATGGTGCGGGCAGATACCACGATCCAAGGGTCGGGTAGGAGCTGAACGTAGCGGGCCGATCCGCAGGAGCAGGCGATATAAGGCGCCATGGCCGGGGAAGCATCGCAACAAGCCCTTTCCAATCCCCGCGATTTGCATTCTCTCAACCTTTAAGCACACTTGTATTACGCATTCCGCCCATTCCGAACCCAGCACCGGCAAGAAGGCCAACCTACAGCAGGCCTATAATCCTCTCCTGCAAAACACTTTCAACCAAGTCATTTTGGCCGCCATGTAGGCCCGATGTTGATCAAAATCAGGTGAAAAAAAGCCTAACTGAGTCGCATCATGTAAGTTCAAATACGTGAAAGGAAACTACATAATTAAAAGGTCAGTCCACCACGGAGTTTTCGATAATTTTACTAGCAAAATCATGAGCCTGCCCCAATTTTGCAGATCCCATCCGAGAAAGGTGACTACTGTCTCGATAAAGGGGGTATTCATCTATCGTTACCTTGCATACGATCTCATTGCAGATAAAATCCTTAAGATAAACAACTCTAACGTCAGCCATTTCTTCGATAGACTTAAGAACTTTATAAATTTCTGTGCGACTATCGGACGATGGAGGGAAATTACATTTTTCAAATGGAACCCCAGCATAGCCAGCTCTAGTAATACATTCTGATATTGAAAACGTTGGCCTTGGCATTGGTGAAACAATAATGGGGGTTTTTCCAAAAGATTTAATTTTAACTATTGTTTCAATAAACTTTTCTAGTCCAAGACCATTATTTGGACTTGCAAGGTCACCATTATCAAGAAGCAATGCCGTTTGAGGAAGGAGTTGGCCAAACGGAGAGGACATAATAACCAAGTCAACATCACTCCGCTCGATAAATTCAAGAACAGCCGAATTATGCTTTATGCAACGTTGGCCCCAATCTAGTCCGTAACGTCCACCTTGAAAGGCCACACCAGCAATGGGGGCGCATGCGCTTCTCGTAGCCTGAACAAACCCCATTTTGGTTTGACTGTTCTGTATTGCTTGAGCCAAATGCATGGCATAGCTATCACCCCAAAGAATAGCAACAGGATCGCCACCACTCACACATTTTGGAGATTTAATTCGATCAATTTCATCGCATTTACCAATTCCATGATTAATTTTTGTAAAATCATCAAAAAAAGATGAAGGCAACCCTGACAAAGTATGCCGATCCTTTACTAACGAAGAGTCTTGAAGCGTAAACCCCAGTACAAACATGATCACCAAAGAAAAAATAGATAACAAAAAAATCTGCGGACGCCCAAGAAACGCCTTATTTCGAAACGGCGATTCGATGTAACGCCAAGAAAAATATGCAATAATAAAACTTGAAAGTGAAACCAGTATCGCAACAAATACCGGCAAATCATGAAGCGTTAATTTACGCGCAAAAACCAAAAGCGGCTGATGCCACAGGTAGGCACTGTAACTTAAAAGTCCTGCAAATTGCAGGACTTTTACAGATAAAAACCCGGATACAATCTTTTGATTATGAACGCTTATAATTACTAAAGCCGTGCCAATGGTAGGCAGAAGAGCATATGCCCCAGGATAATGTAGTTCCTCGTTCAAAAAAACAAAAGAAGCAGCAATAAGGAAAAACCCAAATAATGAAAATATGCCTGGAATGTGCGAATTACTTTTCAAGTATACAGCTACAAGCGCGCCAATCCCAAGTTCCCAAAATCGGGTATGTATTAAAAAAAAGGAAGCATCGGGATAGCGCGATGAGAAGTAAACTGACAAACCAAGACTAAAAAGAGTCAAAACAAAAAGGACCACCGTGAGAAACTTTTCCCCCACCTTCCAGGAATAATATATAAGGAGCGGCGTAACAAGATAATACTGCTCTTCTACCGAGAGACTCCACATATGCAAAAGCGGCTACACCTGAGCGTCTAGCTCAAAATAACCACTTTCTCCCCAAAAGACAAAATTAGCATAGAAACCGGCCGTTCCGCTAAGTGAAGCAAAAAATTGGTCCAACTCTTCGTTACTTAACAAAAGCCAGGCTGCCGGCAATATAATCAGCAACATGAAGATCAAGGCAGGTAGTATTCTTCTTGCGCGTCTTTCGTAAAATCGAATAATCGAATAATCTCCTCGGTCCAAATCCTCAATGAGTATATTTGTAATTAGGTATCCACTTATAACAAAAAATACATCTACGCCCGTAAAACCACCCGGAAGAAGCGATGGGGCCGCATGAAATATTAATACCGGAATTATAGCAAACGCACGCAACCCATCAATTTCTACTCGGTAATTCATGATCAGCGATGTATTTAACTAAGGGGATGATTTTAGATAATTATTATTGTTTAAGACGCTAATTTTTAGCACCCATACTGGACACTGCAGTTTTCCAGGATCTTCATACTGGCGAGATTAACTGATTATGGTCAATCAATGAACTCGGCCATGATTTGGGTCTGAAAATCTCTGTAGCTCTTATAGTCCCCTTCAAGCCAGAGCATCCCTCTGCGACCATCCGCACCTCGCGCCACAATGGGACGAATAGCGCCAGTTCCCGCAGCCATCTCGCGAACAGACTGAACCGTGCCGTCCTCCGCAAGGGTCAACTCGAACAGCGAATGGGCTCCATCCTCACGTAAGGGATAGTTGCACAGTTCCATGGCACCATTTGCACGCCTACAAACAAATGGTTCATGAGCGTTAGAACTCATCACCACACAAAAAGGATTTGCTGGATCGAGTGCCACCCCACCCGCATAGTCCCGTTCCTTATCATACAAAGGACGTCCCGCCCTTGCGATGCATTTACGCTCCCACCCAGTACCAGACCATTTGGCCCAGTAATACCAGATGCGATCATAGCCCCAGCCATTACCGCCGAGATCTCTACGACACACTGAAAAAACACAATAGGGGACTCCATCCACATCACTCGCAACATCCCACACCCAGGCGCGCCCAAACGGAATATAGTCGTCAATACAAAAGCTCTCTGGCCATACAGCTTCAGAGTAAGAATAAATACGGGAACCCCTCTCACCCATGTCATGAAATAGCGGCAATTCTTCAAAAACCTTCAACAAGGTACCATCAGAGCGATAAAATGCATTGTCCTTGAAATAGAGATGATAGACCGAGGTGGGGGCGCTATTCGGATGATGGTCTGTATAGACCATGTCGACCCTCCCGTCCGGCCTTGAAGATAGCCTCATGTAAGGCCGAGTACGCCCCTGCCCGGTACTGATCACTTGCACTGGATCAGCCCAACACTCACCCCCATTACAAGAAATACTAACCGAAGGATTCCAATTGATACAGCGGTGAAAGTTGAGAATACGCCCATCACCTTTGGGCAGTTGAAAGACATTAGCCCATCTTTGTCATTCTGCCCCGCCCTCCAGGCCAAAATCCCCGGATTT
>CALMDH010000299.1:0-43315 GCA_937862735.1 uncultured Gammaproteobacteria bacterium | reverse complement strand
GCCGAGCCGCCCTGGTCAGCGACCGGCAGGCGCGGGACTGGCTGGCCGCCGACGCTCATCTCTGGACCCTGGTCGTCAGGCCTTGGATTCTGGTGCAAGAGATGGTGCCAGGCATCGCCCAGATCTGATTCTGGTGCCGGCAATGGTGGCTGGGCCCGCTTGGGCTTGATCCGCGCCCCGGGCTGCCCCCATTTGACAACGACGCCGCTACCCATCGCCAATGCATTTTCGGTAACCCAGGTCGGCACGGGTTGGCATGTGTCGGCAGGGACGGCCTGGGTCAGCACGGGTCGGGTGGCCTCCGGCGGGGGTGTCACCCGCATGGATGCGGGTGCCAAGCCTACAGGGACGTATTCACGGCGTCCCCCGCCGGAGGCTACCCGACCCGACCCATCGGATGCCGAAAAGAAAGCTGTATTGCGCGTCTATACCTGAGATCGAGCCTCGACCCCATGGAATCCCATCCCCTCCCGACCGACATCCAACTCCACCAGCAATCGCGGGTGCTGGAGATCGCCTTTGACGACGGCGCCCGCTTTCACCTACCCACCGAGTACCTGCGCGTCTATTCGCCCTCGGCGGAGGTGCGGGGCCATAGCCCGGATGAGGCGGTGCTCCAGGTGGGCAAGGAGCAGGTCAACATCCGGGATCTCCAGCCCATCGGCCGCTATGCCCTGAAGATCTTCTTCGACGACGGTCACAAGTCCGGGCTCTACGACTGGGGCTATCTCTACAAGCTCGGCCGCGGCTGGCAGCCGCTCTGGCTGGACTACCTGTCCCGGCTGCGCGACGCGGGGCGCGAGCGGCGGGGGCCGGACCCCTTCGAGGTGCTCCAGGCCGCGGGTAAGCAGCCTTCGCTGCTACCGCACTGAGAGACCGTGACAAAGGCACAGGGTGAACACCTTACCTGGGTGCCTCGTTGTTCATCGCCCCGCATTGTTCCCGACTGGCATCTAAGTCCATACAGATGCCTTGCGCGAAGCGTCTCGTTCCGGGGAAGTTCCCGCGGGGAAACCCCCGTCAGGGGGTGTCGGCCAGTTTCAGTTCACCGAGCGTCTGCCCCATCCGCAATGGGACACCGGGAGCCAGGGTGGCCTCCCAGGTCACCGCCCCGGGGGGAAAGAGCAGGATCACGGTGGAGCCCATGTTGAAGCGCCCCATCTCCGCCCCCCGCGCCAGGTCCACGGGCTCATCGTCCCCATAGTGGTGGCGGGGCGACTGGCCCCGGGCGGGGGTCACCTCGCCGGCCCACACCGTTTCCATGCCGCCGACGAAGATGGCCCCCACCAGGATGAGGGCGAAGGGTCCGGCCTCGCCCTCGAAGAGGCAGACGACGCGCTCGTTGCGGGCGAACAGCCGGGGCACCAGGCGGACGGTGGCGCCGTTGACGCTGAACAGGCGCCCGGGGACATGGATCATCTCCCATAGCCGGCCAGCCAAGGGCATGTGGACCCGGTGATAGTCCCGGGGGGAGAGGTAGATGGTGGCGAAGCTGCCGCCCTGGAAACGGCGGGCCCAGTCGGCGTCGCCAACCAGTTCCTCCAGACCATAGTCCAGCCCCTTGGCCTGAAAGAGGCGATCCGCGTCGATGTCCCCATGCTGGCTCAAGGCACCATCCGCCGGACAGGCGATGGCGGTGGGGCTGGCGGGCAGGGGCCGGGCGTCGGGCTTGAGGGCGCGGGTGAAGAAGGCATTAAAGCTCGCATAGGCCCCCAGGTCGGACTCCAGGGCCTCGCGCATATCGACCCGGAAGTGGCGGGCGAAGGCGCGGATGAGGGCCGCGCTCAGGGGCCGCCAGCGCAGCCGGGCGAAGCGGTACATGAGGGCCGCGAGCAGGTGTTGAGGCAGCAGATACTGCATGCCGACGAACAGGCGGTCGGCCCAGCCGGGTCTGGTGTCGGGCGATTCGTGGGGTGTATGCGCGGGTGCCCGAGCGGGAGCGGGGGCGGGAACGCGGATGGGTTTAGTCACGGTTCTGGTTCTCCAGGGCCTCCAGGGGCCAGTCGGCGAGGAGGGTCAGGTCAGCGGCCACCTCTTGGGTGGACTGGCTGGGGGTGAAAAAGGCCAGCAGCCTGGCGTCGGGGGTGATGAGATAAAGCACGGAGCGATCCTGGGGCGCGGGGTTCGCTGGTTCCCCCAGCAGGGTGGCGAGCTTGCCCAAATCGCCGGCCTCCCCAGCCACCAGCCGCAAGGCCGGGGAGAGCCGGCTGAAGTCCTGGGCCAGTTCGTCGCGCTGGATCGGCGTGGCGAGGACCAGTTGCAGGCGCTGGCGGGGCTCGGCGGTGGCGGGCAGGTGGTGGTAGACGTCCAGGAGGCGTTGGATCGCCAACTGACCCCGGGCCTGACCGAGGTCACCGAAGGCCAGCAGGGTCCAGCGCTCCTCCAGTTGGGCGCGACCGAAGGCCTGTCCGGTGCCGTCCGCCAGGGTAAAGGCGGGCAGGGCCATGGGGGGGGTGACGAGCACGCCACTAATGGCCGGGGGCTGGCCGAAGCGGCGCTGATTGCCCCACTGATAGCCGATGAGGAACAGCCCGATGGCGCAGACCATGAGGATCAGGCGGACCAGGGGCCCACGGGGCAGTGGCCGGCGCGACCGGCTGGACCCGGGGGGCGGGGGAGGGGGCGGCATGAGGCTGGCGGGCTCCGGTGGCTGGACATGAGGGGCGCAAAGGTTCCGGGCTGGCGGGCACGGTTGCTGGCAAAATACTACCCTAAGCGAAGGCGCTGGGCGGGGGTACGGCTCGGGTTCCCCTATTTTTCCTGGAATCTGGATCTTGAAGGCGAGAGAACGAACATGAGTAAGGACATCGAACTGACCGAGGCGCAGTGGCGGGCCCGGCTGACCCCCGAGCAGTACCGCGTCTGCCGTGAAAAGGGTACCGAGCGGGCCTTTACCGGCCGCTACCATGCCCTCAAGGCCCCCGGGGTCTATCGTTGCGCCGGCTGCGGCGCTCCCCTCTTCGATGGCGCCCACAAGTACGACTCGGGTAGTGGCTGGCCAAGTTTCTGGCAGCCCCTGGACGGGGCCCCGGTGGCCAGCGAGCGGGATACCAGTCTGGGCATGATCCGCATCGAGGTGCATTGTGAGCGCTGCGGGTCCCATCTGGGCCATGTCTTCGACGACGGCCCCCGGCCGACAGGCCTGCGCTACTGCATCAACTCGGCCTCGCTGGACTTTGAGCCGGCCACGGGGGCGGTTGGCGAACATGGCGTGTCTGGCGCGGACGGAACGGGTGGCCTGGACGACCCGGCCGCCCGGACGGAAAGCGCCTGATGTACCCTGTTCTGACCGGCTGTAGAAGCGTGCAACTGGGGCGCTGGTGCTTGAGCCCACTGACCAGTGGTGGCGGAGGGGGGTGGCTGCCGGAAACCCGGGGGCAGACCCCATGACCCCCCCGTCGCTCAAACCGACCGCGGGTTCGCGGTCGGCCTTGCCTTGGGCGGCCCTCCTCGCCGCGGCGGCGGGTGCCCTGGCCGTTCTAGCCTTTCCGCCCTTTGGCCTGTCCCCTGTGCTGGTGGTGTCTTTGGCGGTCCTCCATGGTCTGCTGGTGGGCCGGCGAACCGGGGAGGGCTTCCTCGTCGGTTGGAGTTTCGGTATCGGCCTGTTGGGTTTCGGTATCTTCTGGATCCGCGTCAGCCTCAACGAGTTTGGCAACATGGGGGTCTGGCTGGCCCATGGCCTGACCCTCATTTTCATCCTCGCCATGGCCCTCTACTACGGCCTGCTCGGTGCGCTGACGGCCTGGCTGACGGGCCGCCTGCCGGGAGGTCCGGGAGGATGCCTGGCGGGATGGGCTAGTCCGCTCCTGCTCTTCCCCGCCCTTTGGGTCCTGCTTGAGTGGCTGCGGGGCTGGTTCCTCACTGGTTTCCCCTGGCTCAATGCTGGTGACTCCCAGGTGGAGGGGCCCCTGGCCGGCTATGTCCCCCTCCTCGGCGTCTATGGCGTGAGCCTGCTGGTCGCCCTGTCCGCCGGTCTTCTCTGGCGCCTGGTGGCCGGGCGGGTCCTGGGTGCTCATCGGGGGCTTCCGCCTACTCCTGGTCCGGCCTCCAGCCCCCGCCGTTCCCGCGAGCGTTGGGGTCTGGCCGGGGTGCTGGCCCTGATCTGGTTGGCGGGCCTGGGCCTGGGGCGACTGGAGTGGACCCAGGCCGTGGGGGAGCCCTTCCGCGCCGCGGTGCTCCAGGCCAACATTCCCCAGTCCCTTAAGTGGAACGAGGAGTCCCTCTACCCCACCCTCAGGGCCTACGTGGAACTGACCCGGGAGGCCTTCGACCAGCAGGCCCAGGTCATCGTCTGGCCCGAGACGGCCATCCCCGAGTTCCTCGACCGGGTGCGCGAACCGCTGCTGGAACCCCTGGCCGCGGAGGCCGGGGAGGCGGGCGCACAACTCGTCATCGGTCTGCCGGTGCTGGACTATGAGGCACAAACCTATTTCAACGGCCTGATCAGCCTGGGGGCCGCGGGGGAGGACCTGTACCGCAAGCGCCATCTGGTGCCTTTCGGCGAGTTCATGCCCTGGCGCTCGCTGTTGGGTCCCCTGGCCCAGGCTTTCGCGGTGCCCATGTCGGACTTCAGCGCCGGGGACGCCGCGCGCCCCCTGCTGCGGGTCGGACCTCACCAGGTCGGGGCCTCCATCTGCTATGAGGATGCCTTTTCCGCCGAGGTGATCCAGGCCCTGCCTGAGGCGGCCTATCTGATCAATGTCAGCAATGACGCCTGGTTTGGGGATTCCCTGGCCCCCCACCAGCACCTGGGCATCGCTCGCATGCGCGCCCTGGAGACCGGCCGCTGGCTGGTGCGCGCCACCAACACCGGGATCTCCGCTCTCATCGACCACCGCGGCCAGGTCCGGGGCACGGTGCCGGCCTTCCAGCGGGGCCTGTTCAGCGCCCTGGTCCAGCCCCGCGCCGGCGCGACCCCCTTCGCCCGTTTCGGCAACGCCCTGCCCATTGGTCTGGCCCTGGCCATGCTGGGGGCAGCCCTGCTGGCGGGCTGGCGATCCATTCTTCCTGGGTGGAGGTGACGCCCATGGCGGCCTTGATCCGTTTCTTCGTCGAACTCTGCCTGCTGCGCCGCGCCCCCCAGGATCTGCCGGGGTCCAGCGCGCTGATGGGCCTCATCCTGGTGGTCAACCTGGTAGCCTCCTGGCTGGTGGGGCTGGCGGCAGGCCTCTCCGCCCCCGTCGCCCTGGGCCAGGGGCTGGCGGATGCCCTTCTGACCCTGGCCCTGCTGCACCTGGCCCTGAGTCTGACCCGGCGCCCGGCCCGCTTCCTCCAGCTCGCCACCGCCCTGCTCGGGGCCGGGGCCCTGCTCAGCCTGATCGCCGTGGCCCCCTTGCTGCTGGTCTCCGGCGCCGAGTCCCGGGGCGAGACCTCCCTGGCGGGGCTGCCCCTGCTCTTCCTGCTCGTCTGGAGCCTGCTGGTCACCGGCCACATCCTGCGCCATGGCTTCGATCTGCGCCTGGGGCAAGGGGTCCTGATCGCGGTGGCCTACAATCTCCTCGCCTCGACCCTCATCAACACCCTCTTCCCCGGTTCCTGACATGCACCTCCATATCCTCGGTATCTGCGGTACCTTCATGGGCGGCATCGCCCTGCTGGCGCGCGCCCTCGGCCACACCGTGACCGGTTCCGACGCCAACGTCTATCCCCCCATGAGCACCCAGCTCGCGGAGGCGGGTATCGGCCTCATGGAGGGCTATGACGCCAGCCACCTGGACCCGGCCCCGGACCTGGTGGTGGTGGGCAACGCCATGAAGCGCGGCCTGCCGGTGGTCGAATACCTGCTGGACCAGGGCCTGCCCTATGTCTCCGGCCCCGAGTGGCTCAAGCAGCACCTGCTGCGCGATCGCTGGGTCCTGGCGGTGGCCGGGACCCATGGCAAGACCACCGCCGCCAGCATGCTCGCCTGGGTGCTGGAGGACGCCGGGCTCCAGCCGGGCTTCCTGATCGGCGGGGTGCCGCGGGACTTCGGCATCTCCGCCCGGCTGGGGGCGGCGCCCTTCTTCGTGGTGGAGGCGGATGAATACGACACCGCCTTCTTCGACAAGCGCTCCAAGTTCGTCCACTACCTGCCGCGCACCCTGATCCTCAACAACCTGGAGTTCGACCACGCCGACATCTTCGACGACCTGGGCATGATCCAGCGCCAGTTCCATCACCTGGTGCGGACGGTACCGGGCAGCGGCCTCATCATCCATCCCGAGGGCGAGGCGGCCCTGGATCAGGTCCTGGCCATGGGCTGCTGGACGCCCCGGGAGTCGGTGGGTGATGGGGGTGACTGGTCCGCGGAGTTGCTGGCGGCGGATGGCTCCCGCTTTGCCGTGTTTCAAAAGGGCGAGCCGGTGGGGGAGGTCCAGTGGGAACTGACCGGGCGCCACAACGTCGCCAACGCCCTCGCCGTCCTCGCCGCCGCCCGCCATGCCGGGGTGCCCCTGGCCCAGGGCCTGGCCGCCCTTGGCCGCTTCCAGGGGGTTAAGCGCCGGCTGGAGTTGCGGGGCGAGGTCCGGGGCATTCGGGTCTATGACGACTTCGCCCATCACCCCACCGCCATCGCCACCACCCTGGAGGGCCTGCGCCGGCAGGCGGAGCGACGGCAGCTCTTTTTACCCGACGCCGAGCCCGCCACAGCGGAGGAGGCCGGTACCGCCCTGACCGCCGGCACGGCGGGAATGGTCGGCGGCAGGGGCATCGGCCGCATCCTGGCCGTATTGGAACCTCGGTCCAACACCATGCGCCTGGGGGTTCACAACGCTAGCCTGGCGGCCTCCCTCTCCCTGGCCCACCGCATCTACGTCCATGCCCCGCCGGATCTCGGCTGGGATGCCGCCCGGGTCTTCGCTCCTCTGGGGCCGCGGGCCACCATCTGCTCTCGGGTGGAGGAGATCGTGGAGCAGGTCGCCCGGGAGGCCCGGAGGAGCGATCAGGTGCTGGTGATGAGCAACGGCGGTTTCCAGGGCATCCACGAACGCCTGCTGGCGGCCCTGGCCGCGGCCGGTCCGGAGGGATGAGCCCCCGATGACAGCCGCGCCACCGCCGCCGGCTACCGAGGTCTCTGCGCCTGGCCCCGGCGTCAACCCACCGGGTGTCGGCTTTTCACTTCCCGGAACGGGTCCCTCCCCACCAGAATCAGGTCCTAACCCGCCCGTTTCGGGTCAAACGCCGCCGGCCACTCCCCGTTCCCGGCCGCCACGCTGGCGGGGCTGGCTGATCAACATCGCCCTGGTGGTGCTGGTCATCGTCGGGGTGGATTGGTGGAAGAGCCGGCCCCTGGCCCAGGGCGCGGCCCCGCCCCTGGCGGGCCTCGATCTCCACGGCCAGTGGCGGGATCTGGGGGACTGGCGGGGCGAACCGGTGCTGGTGCACTTCTGGGGAAGCTGGTGCCCGATCTGTCGGGTCATGGAGGGTAGCGTCGACGCCATCGTTGCGGATCACCGGGTGCTGACCGTCGCCCTCCAGTCCGGTGAGCCGGCGGAGATCGCCGCCTACCTGCAACAGGCCGGCCTAAGCTTCCCGGTCATCCCCGATCCCGATGGCGCCATCGCCTCCCGCTGGGGGGTACGGGGGGTGCCCGCGAGCTTCATCCTCTCTGGTGATGGTCAGATCGTCTCCACCACGGTGGGCCTGAGCACGGAGCCCGGGTTGCGGCTCAGGCTTTGGGCGGCTTCAAGGGATTGAGATCGCCAGCAAGCCTCACTCCGCGCCGCCAAGCAGCCAGGGACCCTCGGCGGCCGACTGCCGTGGCGCCAGGGCCCCCAAGTCCGGTAGGACCTTGGCCAGGGGCTGAGCGGTGTCCGTGCCCGTCGCCGGCAGGGCCACCAGGTTGAGGATCATCCGGCGGTGCTGGGCGGTGACATTGCCGATCCACAGGGGCGCGCGGCCATCGATCCAATAGGGCGTGGCCCAGAGGCGCAGCACCAGGCGGTTGTCCTCCCCCTCGGGCTTAATCAGGGCCAGGTCCTCGTGATGGCCGTCGTGGACGTGAGGGATGAGGGGCAGTTCCGCCAAGGGCAGGGACGGGGAAAGGAGCCGAATGGCGTTTTCCGGGGAGAGGGTATCGGCGACTTGCCAGCCCTGGCTCTGCAGGGCCTGGATCAGGGTCTGGGGCTCGCCCGCGTATTGCAGGTTGAGGGGCTGGCCATTGACCCCCCGCAGGTCGGTCCGCCACTGGGGCAACCGGGCCCAATCCTGGGCCTGCCAGGCAGCCGCGGTTAGGTCGATGCGCGCGCGCTTGGGCTCGTAGAGGACCAGATCCGAGCGATGGAAGGTCAGGCTCGCCAGGCCATAGGCCAGGACCAGGGCCAGGCTGGAGACGGCCGCCAGGCCATGCCAGGAGGGGGCCGGCCGGGTGTGGCGACGGAAGGACAGCCCCAGGGCGGCCACCCAGACCAGGCCCAGCCCCAGCCCGCCGAGGACGTCCGTAAGCCAGTGGACGCCAAAATAGAGCCGGGCGATGGCTACCGCGGTGATCAGCAGGGCGGCGCTGGCGTAGGGCAGCCAGCGCCAGGCCAGGTTCATGGCCCCGGCGCCGGCCAGACAGACGGCCAGAAAGCCATAGACGACGGTGGCGCGCAAGACGTGGCTGCTGGGGAAGGCCCAGGGGGATAGACCTTCCAGACCGATGTCCGGCCGCGGTACCTGGAGCAGCCACTTGAGTAGCGGCGCCGCCAGCAGGCCGAAGGCCAAGGCGGCCAGCCAGTAGCCGGCCTGACGCCGTTGGCCGCGGGCCAGCAACCAGATCAGGACCGCGATCCCCAGGGGCAGGATCACGGCGACGTCCCCCAGGCGGCTGAGGGCGGCCATCAGGTGGCTGGCGCCAGGGCTGTGCAGGCTCAGGGCCAGATTGAGGACCAACTGGTTGAGCGGCCAGTCCGGGGCCTCGGCGATCGCCAGTCCCAGCATGAGGGCGAAGGCCAGGGCGCCCAACAGCAGGAAGCCCGCCAGGCTGGCCAGGGCGCGGGCATCGGGGTGATGGGGGTCCGCCAGGGCCCGGGCGATCTCGCCCAGGCGCGGATGGACGTCCGCCCAGTGGAGCAGGCCCTGCACCCAGCGCCCGGCCCGGGGGCTATAGAAGAGAAAGAGGCGATGCACCCCCCAGCCGACCAGCCAGAGGGTCAGGATCAGGGCCAGGGCGAGGATGCCCAGGCGGGCCGTGGCCTCGGAGGCCAGTTCCAGGGAGGCCCCCAGGACGATGCCGGGGACGATGTAGGCCGGGGCCCAGGCCAGGGCGGAGAGGACGTTGGCGAGGTAGAACTTCTTGGGCTCCATGCCCATCATCCCCGCCACCACCGGGATCACCGCCCGCACCGGGCCGACGAAGCGGCCGAAGGCGACGCTCTTACCCCCGTATTCGCGGAAGAACTTCTCCCCCCGAGCCATGCTGTCCGGATAGCGGGAGAAGGGCCACATCTCCTTCAGCCGTTCCCGGTAATGGTGCCCCAGCCAGTAACTGACGCCGTCGCCGACGATAGCCCCCGCCACCGCCCAGCCCATCACTGGCCAGAAGCTCAGGACCCCCGCCGCGATGGGGGGACCGGCGCCGATCATCATCACCGCCCCCGGGACCAGCATGCCCACCAGGGCCAGGGACTCGAACATGGCCACGCCGAAGATGAGCAGGTACGCCCAGTGTGGATTGGCCGCGATCCAGGCGAGCATGTCCTGAATGAATTCGGTCATCGATCAGCGTCCCCTTCTCACCCGGTCAACCGGGCCCTGGCCCCTGGCCGCCGGACGATCCGGCCGCGCTGGAGTCGCTATGATCGCGCCTGGGATTCCCCTTGAGCAACAGGCTTTGCGCGAAGGGTTGCGGTGAGGCCATGATCTTCGCTCCGCCTCGTGCCGACCAGCGGGGCCCAGTTGTGGCTTCGGGTGCCGAAGCGTGTGTCGGGCATGATCCGGGGCAAAATGGCTCTGTCAGGTGCTATCACTATCTTCGGTCAGGCCAGGGGGAGGCGTCGGTAAACCCGAACATGGATGGGCGATGTCTATATAATCGCGGGCCTATTGACATCGTTGATGAGTATCCGGTAACCGAGTCGCGCCATGCTCCTGATGATCGACAACTACGATTCCTTTACCTACAACCTGGTCCAATACCTGGGCGAGTTGGGGGCGGAGGTACGGGTCTACCGCAACGACGAGATCGATCTGGCAGGGGTGGCGGCCCTGGCACCAGAACGGATTGTGGTCTCGCCGGGGCCCTGCACGCCCCTGGAGGCGGGAATCTCCGTGCCCCTGATCCAGGAGTTCGCCGGGCGGGTGCCTATCCTTGGCGTCTGCCTCGGCCATCAGTCCATCGGTCAGGCCTTCGGCGGCCGCGTCGTCAAGGCCCGCCAGGTCATGCATGGCAAGACCTCCCCGATCTATCACGCCGACACGGGGGTCTTTTCCGGCCTCGACCGGCCCTTCCAGGCGACCCGTTACCACTCCCTGGTGGTGGAGGAGGCCAGCCTGCCCGCTTGCCTGGAGATTACGGCCTGGACCTGCACGCACGAGGGCGAGCGTGACGAGATCATGGGTCTGCGCCACCGGGGACTGCCGGTCCAGGGGGTGCAGTTCCATCCGGAATCCATCCTGACCCGCCAGGGTCACGAGTTGCTGCGCAATTTCCTTGAAGACCGCTGAGGGGCCCGTTCCCCATCGCCATTAACAAGACCAGACCGGGTCTCGCTTCCCGACGAGGCCGAGGGTCAAGACCATGAGGATCCGCACCGTGGATATCAAAGAGGCCATCGCCAAGGTCGTTGACCGTCACGATCTGACCAGCGAGGAGATGACGGCCGCCATGCGGCTGATCATGACGGGTGGGGCCTCCCCGGCCCAGATCGCGGGGTTTCTCATCGCTTTGCGCATGAAGGGCGAGACGGTGACGGAAATCACCGCCGCAGCCGCCGTGATGCGGGAATTGGCGACGCCGGTGGACGTGAGTGACCTGGGGGACGCGGTGGACATCGTCGACGGCACCCTGGACCTGCCGCCCCTCGCGGCGGGCGCTACCAGTCCTCAAGGGCCGGTGGACATCGTCGGGACCGGGGGCGATGCCTCAGGTACCTTCAATGTTTCCACCGCCAGCATGTTCGTGGCGGCGGCGGCGGGCTGTCACGTCGCCAAGCACGGCAACCGCTCCGTCTCCAGCCGCTCTGGCAGCGCCGATGTCCTGGAGGCGGCGGGGGTGCGACTGGACCTGACCCCGGCGCAGGTCTCCCGCTGCGTCCATGAGGTGGGCGTGGGTTTCATGTTCGCCCCCGGGCATCACAGCGCCATGAAGCACGCCATCGGCCCCCGCCGGGAGCTAGGGGTGCGCACCCTGTTCAACATCCTCGGCCCCCTCACCAATCCCGCCGGGGTGCCCAATCAGGTCCTGGGCGTCTTCAGCGAGGACCTGCTGGTGCCCCTGGCGGAGGTGCTCCAACGCCTGGGCAGCCGCCATGTCCTGGTGGTCCATGCCCGGGACGGCCTGGATGAGATCAGCATCGGTGACAACACCGAGGTGGCGGAGCTCAAGGACGGCGAGATCCAGCGCTACACCCTGCGTCCCGAGGACTATGGCCTGGCCCGCGCGCCCCTGGACGCCATCCGGGTGTCCGGACCGAAAGATAGCCTGGCCCTGGTTAAGTCCGTACTCGATGGTGTTCCCAGTCCGGCCCGGGATATCGTCCTGCTCAATGCCGGCGCGGCCATCTACGTCTCGGGCCTCACCCCCAGCCTGGGCGAAGGGGTGCGCTGGGCGGCGGCGGCCATTGACAGCGGCGAGGCCCGGCGGCGCTTCGAGCGGCTGGTGGCCCTGACCCAGAGCTTCGGCTGAGCGGTGCCCGCCATGACCATAGCCGAGATCCCCGACATCCTGCGCAAGATCATGGACCGCAAGGTAGCGGAGATGGCCGAGCGGCGCCAGAGCCGGCCCTATGCGACGCTTGAAGCGGAGCTGCGGTCGCTCAGGCCGGGGGGGCAAGATACGGTCCTGGGGGCCGCCCAAGGGAGGGGCCAAGGGGCGGTTCAGCCATTGGTCCAAGGCGCGACGCATGGGGGGCCGTCTTCGACCGACCCAGCTTTGGATGCCTTAGCCTCGCCCATGGCGGCTCAGGCCGACCCGGCTCAGTCCGCTCCCGCGCCGCTCGCCACGGATCAGATCTCCCTCGTCCGCCGAGGCTTCGCCGCCGCCTTGCAGGCCAGGGTGGCCGCCGGTCGGCCGGCGGTGATCGCCGAGATCAAGAAGGCCTCGCCCAGCAAGGGCGTGCTGCGCGAGGACTTCCACCCGGCGGATATCGCCCGAAGTTATGAGCGCGGCGGGGCGGCCTGTCTGTCGGTCCTCACGGACCGGGACTTCTTCCAGGGCTGCGATGAATACCTGCAAGAGGCCCGGGCCGCCTGCCGTCTGCCGGTGATCCGCAAGGACTTTATCCTCGATCCCTACCAAGTGCTGGAGGCCCGCCTGCTGGGGGCGGACTGCATCCTCCTCATCGCCGCCTGTCTCGACGACAGCCGGATGGCGGAGCTGAACGTTCAGGCCCTGGAACTGGGGATGGATGTCCTGATCGAGGTCCACGACCGGGCGGAACTGGAACGGGCCCTGTCCCTGCCGGGCCAGCTCATCGGCATCAACAACCGCGACCTGCGCAGCTTCCAGGTCAGCCTGGACACCACCCTGGGCCTGCTGGACGCCATCCCCCCAGACCGGCTGCTGGTCACCGAGAGCGGGATACTGACCATGGATGATGTGGCCCTGATGCGTGCCCACGGCGTCCATGCCTTCCTGGTCGGGGAAGCCTTTATGCGCGCCGCGGATCCGGGCGCGGCCCTGGGGCAACTCTTTTTCGGCGGCGGCTGAGCTGACTTTCAGCCCGGCATGAGCACTCACTCCATTGGATGTGTACAGCGAGGTAACCCATGAAGGCGCGTGTCAAATGGCTGGAAGGCGTGACCATGGTTGGCGAGTCCCCCAGTGGGCATGCCCTGGTGATGGACGGCCCCCCGGATTTTGGCGGGCGCAACCTGGGCCCCCGGCCCATGGAACTGTTGTTGCTGGGCATGGGGGGCTGTACCGAGTTCGACGTCCTGACGATCCTGCGCAAGGCCCGCCAGGAGGTCACCGGCTGCGAGGTGGAACTGGAGGCGGAGCGGGCCGCCGAGGACCCCAAGGTCTTCACCCGCATCCATGCGCACTTCATCCTCACCGGACGCAATCTGAGCGAGAAACACGTGGAGCGGGCCATCGCCCTCAGCGCCGAGAAGTATTGCTCCGCCTCCATCATGCTCGGGGCCACTGCCCAAATCACTCACGATTACGAAATTCGCGAGGGCTAAGGGCGAGTGCCGGCAAGAGGCTGATCAGACCCAATAGACGGTTCGGGTCATCACCTTCGACATCAGCCGCATGGCCAGCCTGATGGGCGTGGGGAGGTCAGCCCCACCAGCGGCCTGGGCCAGGTCGGCATGGTGGATCTCGTCCGCCTTCATCCGCTCCAGGATGGCCCGGGTCTTGAGGTCCTCGGCGGGCACCTGCGCCAAATGTTCGTCCAGGTGGTCCTCCACCTGACGTTCCGTCTCCACCACGAAGCCCAGGCTCCACTTGTCCCCCGCCAGGCCGGCGGTGGCGCCGATGGTGAAGGATCCCGCGTACCAGAGGGGATTGAGGAGGCTTTTGCGGTCGCCCAGTTCCTCGATGCGTTGCGCGCACCAGGCCAGGTGATCGTTTTCCTCCTGGGCCGAGCGCTCCATCTTGTGGCGGGTCTCCGGCAGCTTCGCCGTCAGGGCCTGCCCCTGGTAGAGCCCTTGGGCGCAGACCTCGCCGGTATGGTTGATGCGCATGAGGCGAGCGACATGGCGACGTTGCTGTTCGTCGAGTTCCGTGTCCGCCAGTCCGGTGGCCGGATTGGGGCGCTCGGTGACCTGGGGCGGCCCAAACAGGGTGCGAAGGACCTGGTCGACGCCGATCAGCAACTGGTCCGCGGGGGTTAAATCGCGATTTATCATGGTGATGGAAGGTATTCCGAGGTGATGAGGGTGTCCTTTTCGGCCCTGGGCGCATGGCAAAAAGCCGGGATGAGGTTGTTCAGCAGGGCTTCAGGTAAGGGTCGATCTTTAAGGAAAGGGTGGCATGGGGCAATATCTGGAAGCGGCGGGCGAGATCAGGTAGCGCAGGACAAAATCAGTTAGCGTGAAAGTCACGGGAATATCTTTCATTATCAGGGGTGTGGCTTTCCGCCTCATGCCAGTTAGCGCAGAACAGGATTGGGTGGCTCAGGACGAGATCAGGGCAGGGCATGCTCCTCCTCGTCAAACGCAGGTTCCGTGCCTGCAAGTTGCCGGGCAATGACCTCAACCGGATGCAGGACCTCTACCGCCAGACCCGCTTCCCGGACCCCGGCGGCCAGGTGCAGGGCGCAGCCGGTGTTGGTGGTGACGAGGAGCCGCGCCCCCGATGCGGCCAGGTGGGCTAGCTTGGGTCGCACTAGGGCGTGCGACAGGCTGGGTTGCAGCAGGAGATAGGTCCCCGCCGCGCCACAGCAAAGGTCATTCTCCGGCAAGTCGATGAGTTCAACGTCGGGAATCCGTCGCAGCAGGTCGCGGGCCGCTTGGGCATCGCGCAATCGGTTGCGGTGGGAACAGGGCACATGGATGGCGATCCGCCCCAGCAGGGGCCGCAGGGGGACGGTCGCTGGCCAGTCCAGATCGGCGAGCAGGCGGCAAATCTCCTGGGTGGCGGCCAGATGTGGCTGAGCGCGCAGTTCCGCGACGCAGGCGCTGGCCAGGCCCACCACGGGAAGATCGGTGAATGCTCTCGCGTTGGTATCCAAATAATCATCGGCGGACCCTGGCAGGCCATTATGGCGATGCATGCCACCACAGCAGGTCTGCCCGGGCGGCATGACGACCAAATAGCCCAGCCGGCGCAGGACCAGGACGCTGGCCGCGATGGCCCCTGGCTGGGCGGTACGGGCGATGCAACCGAGGAAAAGGCCAATAGGGCCACGGGTTGCCTCACGCGCCGCCGTAGCCGGAGGGATGCGGGGCAGCGCTTCCAATTGCAGGGCCAGGCGGTGCAAGGCCCTGATTCCCGGCCAACGAGTCAGACCACTCCCGGACACCAGACGTGCCAGGCCGAGCCCACGGTAGAGCTGGCCCACCGCCCCGAGCACGGCGGCCGCGCCCGAACTGGCAAGGAGCGCAAGCCAGGCCTGGCGCAGGCTTCGGCGCCAGGCGGGCTGATGGCGCCAGTGCGCCGCCCGGGCGCCATCCATCAGGCTGGCGAAGGGCACCAGTGTCGGGCAGGCCCGCTCGCAGGCCAGACATTCCAGACAAGAATCCAGATGCTGCCGCAGGGCGGGGGTGTCGTTCAGCTCCCCCTCCGCCCAGGCCTGGATCAGGGCGATACGTCCGCGGGGGGACTCGGCTTCCTGACGCGCCAGGCGGTAGGTCGGGCAGTGCGGTAGACAAAGGCCGCAGCGGACGCAGCGATCGGCGACCGTTGCCAGGTCTTTGGCGGTGGGAATGGCAGTCAATGCTGGGGGTTGGGTAATGAGGACGGGTCTGTTGGCTGGGGACTGGTCGCGAATCCGGGGCCAGGCCCTGGGGGGTTGTGCTGGCCGCGCCACCCTCGGCGCGGTGGCTTGCAGGTTTCATTCCTGGCCGCTAATGGTACCCTGTCCCGCGATTTCGGGTTCATTTGGCGAGGGGAGATCCATCGTGGCCTATTACCGTTATCACGTTTTCATGTGCGCCAACCGGCGCGAGGATGGCAGCCAGTGCTGCGCCCAGTACGGCGCCGACGAGCTGCGGCACTATCTTAAGGGGCGGACCAAGGAACTGAGCATTGCCGGGGAGGGGGGCGTGCGCATCAATAGCGCCGGTTGTCTGGCGCGTTGCGATGAGGGCCCGGTCCTAGTCGTCTATCCGGAGGGCGTCTGGTATACCTATGTCGACCGTGAGGACCTGGAGGAAATTCTGCAACAGCACCTGCTGCAAGGCCAGGCCGTCGAGCGCTTGCGGCTGCCGGGCTGACCCAGGTCCGGGGTGGCGGCGATTGCATGGTCGGCCTTGACACCGATCATCGAGGCGATTCTTCCTGCTACCTTTCTGCCACCACCCTGGTTTTGCGCCAAAAGCCGCGGGTGAAAGAGGATTCAGGCGTCATCTTTGCCGGGGGCGAAAAGGTGTCGTGGGCGAAAATGTTGCCTTCCGGAAGGCCCTCCTATAGAATCCGCCGTCTTTCCCATTTCGACACTTTCCAGGCCCTGGAGCAACGGACATGACGACTGTGAGTGCCAAACCCGCGGAGGTCCGCCGCGAGTGGTATTTGATCGACGCCGAAGGCAAGACCCTCGGGCGTCTTGCCACCGAGTTGGCGCGCCGTTTGCGCGGTAAGCACAAGCCCTGCTACACGCCCCACGTGGATACGGGTGACTTCCTGGTGGTCGTCAACGCGGACAAGGTGCGCGTGACCGGCAACAAGCTCGCCGACAAAATTTACTACCATCACACTGGTTACATAGGCAGCCTCAAGTCCATCTCGCTGGAGAAGCTGTTGGCCAAGGCCCCGGAGCGGGTGATCAATCATGCCGTCAAGGGCATGATGCCCCGTGGTCCCCTGGGCCGTGCCATGCTCTCCAAGTTGCGGGTCTACGCCGGCCCCGAACATGCCCACGCCGCCCAGCAGCCCAAGCCGCTGGATTTCTAGGATCAGGTAATCTCTCATGTCGCAAATTCACTACGCCACTGGTCGCCGCAAAAGCTCCGCGGCCCGTGTCTATCTGACGACCGGTTCTGGCAAGATTGTTGTCAATGACCGTCCCCTCGACAACTTCTTCGGTCGCGAGACGGCACGGATGGTCGTCCGTCAGCCCCTCGAAACGGTCGACATGCTGAATCGGGTGGACGTCAAGGTCAGCGTCACGGGTGGTGGTACCACGGGTCAGGCGGGCGCCATCCGTCATGGTATCGCCCGGGCCCTCGTTGAGTATGATGAGGCCATGCGCCGCCCCTTGCGTCAGGCGGGCTTCCTTACCCGCGACGCCCGTGAGGTCGAACGTAAGAAGGTCGGTCTCCACAAGGCGCGCAAGCGTCCGCAGTACAGCAAGCGTTAAGCTTAGTCTTTGGTGCTTACCGCGTTGTTTACGGTCTGGTATTCGCGTTAATCATAATCTTTTTAAGAACTGCTACCGCACTCCTTAACGCTATAGCACATTGGGGGATCGTCTAGCGGCAGGACAGCGGACTCTGACTCCGTTAACCGTGGTTCGAATCCACGTCCCCCAGCCAACTTCAGGCCCGCCACGTGCGGGCCTTGCTTTGCCCGGTTACCGAGCAAACCCTCGAACTCCATGCCAATCCGGCAAGGTCAGGCTCAGGATGTGCCCTCCGTCGGGACAAGGTTCTGACGTGGCGTGCATGCAACGTATTGGAGCTTCCTTACTGGCCTTGAACCTCCTAAAACACCGTCTCGGTAGCGACAAGCAGGCTTTTTGAGCCGAGTTTGCCGTGGTTCATCCTTGGGTCAGGACAATCAAAAGCTAATCATAACAAATGGTTACGACATGGTTAAGTGTCCAATGTTGGGTATCCGCAACAGTTGCGCAAACTGTATCTTTTTTAGAAAAAACTGTTGCGTCATCCCCCTTGCTGGTCTATCATTCTCCTCACACGCATATCGCGTATAGCTTTTCAGCAGTCCATACTGGCAAATCAGCAACAGTGGAGAAAACCATGAACAAGAAACTCGTTACCCTGGCCGTCGCCGCCGCCATGGCCGCGCCCGCGGCCGCCATGGCCGATGCCACCCTCTACGGCAAGTTGAACGTCGGCATTTCCTACATGGATCAGGAAGACGGCTTCAAGGGCTGGGGTCTGAGCGACAACCAAGCCATTAAGTCGGGTTGGGTCAACCAAGGAACTCTTGAGGGTTCGAAGTACGTCCAAGTTAAGAACCCCTTTGTGGTGACTCCGCAGGGTCCCGCCAACCGGATTGGCGTGAAGGGTTCTGAGGACCTTGGTAATGGTCTGAAGGCAATCTACCAGATCGAATTGGGCTTCAGCCTTTCCGACAGCAACAACAACGGTGCCGTTGGCAACGAAGCCATCACCATGCGTAACACCTTCGCTGGCTTGGCCGGCGGTTGGGGTACCGTGCTGGCTGGTCGTCATGACACCCCCCTGAAGATTTCCACGGGTCCCCTGGATCTCTTCGCCGATACCATGGCCGACTACAACAACACCGTTGGCTTCATGGATCTTCGGGTTGACAATGCCGTCGCCTACATCAGCCCCAGCTTCTCCGGCTTCACCTTCGCCGCGGCTGTCCATGCGGGTGGTGGTGCTACCGCCCTCGGTGGAAAAGATGCTGCTGCAGGCTGGAATCCGAATTCCGACAGCTTGGCTGAAGGCTATTCCTTCGCTGGTATCTACAAGAACGGTCCTTGGTACGCCAGTTTGGCCTATGAAGGTTTGAATGGAGACCTGGCCTGCAATACTGATTTCTGTGATGCTGAGACCTGGGGTAAGTGGCGTGTCGGCTTGGGTATTCTTGACTGGAATGGCTTTACCCTGACCGGTATCTATGAAGGTTGGGACAATGGTTACTGGGCCGATGAAGCCAAAGCCGATCTGTGGAACGTCCAGGCCGGTTACACCTTTGGTAACTTCATGATTAAGGCCATGTACGGTAGCAATACCCAGAAAGACATTGCCAGCCCGGCCGGTTTCGTTGAAACCCCGCTTGCTGATTATGCTGCTTGCGCTGGATGCCGTGAAGACTTTAACTACAAGTCTTGGTCCTTCGGCGTCGATTACAACATGAGCAAGCGCACCAAGGCCTTCTTGCTCTACACTGCTAACGATGCCGATGAGCTCGACCTGATTAATGCGTCGACCGGTCTCTACGCCCCGGAAACCCAGGGCATTGACTGGAACGGCTTCCAGTTGGGCATGATGCACAACTTCTAAGCTTAGCTCGTCTCAGTCTGAGACAGATGAACGGGGCCTTTGGGCCCCGTTTTCGCATTGAGGGATAGGGAAACTATTGTAAAGAACCCTTTATAACGTTCAGCTTTCTGGTAATACCTCGCGGGCACCCATTGCGTTGCCCAGGACCAGAACATTAGCCCCCCGCAAGGCAAAGAGTCCTACGGTGACCACCCCGGCGATGTTGTTGATCCTCTGCTCCAATTCCTTGGGCTGATGGATGGCTAGGCCTTCCACGTCGAGGATGACATTCCCATTGTCGGTGACGACATTCTCCCGCCAGACGGGATTGCCACCCAGCTTGGCCAATTCCCGGGCGACATAGCTCCGGGCCATGGGGATGACCTCCACCGGCAAGGGAAAGCGCCCCAGCACCTCCACCAGTTTGCTCTCGTCGGCGATGCAGACGAACTGTTCGCTCGCCGCCGCGACGATCTTCTCCCGGGTCAAGGCCCCGCCGCCGCCCTTGATCAACTCCAGCCGATGATTGGACTCGTCGGCCCCATCGACATAGAGCGAAAGGCCGCCGACGCTGTTGAGATCGAAAACCGGGATACCCTGGGCCTGCAGGCGTTGGGTGGAGGCTTCGGAACTGGAGACGGCACCGTCAATCCGCCCCTTGATCCGTCCCAGGAAGTCGATGAAGTGATTGACCGTGCTGCCCGTCCCGACGCCGATCACCCCCCCCTGTACATAGGCCAGGGCGGCCTCCGCGGCCTGGCGTTTCATTTCGTCTTGAGTCATGGTGGCTCCTCGTCCGGTTAATTAAGTGCGCGCATCATAGCAAAGGCGCCCCCCGACCCCGGGGTAACGTCTCGACCACGAAGGGCATTGCATCGCCTCTCGATACTCTTGGGCGCCGGGGCAAAGGTATAAAATGTCCGCCATGCCAGAAAGCTACATCGAACGTATCCTCCGCGCCCGGGTCTACGACCTGGCCCAGGAGACCCCCCTGACCCGCGCGCAAGGTCTGTCACGCCGTCTGGGCAACCAGGTACTGCTCAAACGCGAGGACCTGCAGCCGGTCTTCTCCTTCAAGCTGCGCGGCGCCTATAACAAGCTTGTCCATCTCAGCCCAGCGGCGCTGGAGCGCGGGGTCATCGCCGCTTCCGCCGGCAATCATGCCCAAGGGGTGGCCATGGGGGCGGCGCGACTGGGGGTCCAGGCCACCATTGTCATGCCGCGGACTACGCCGGCCATCAAGGTCCAGGCGGTGCGCGGCTTCGGCGCCAAGGCCGTGCTGCATGGCGATTCCTATGATGAGGCCTATGCCCAGGCCATGGACTGGGTGGCGGAGCGGGGCCTGACCTTCATCCACCCCTTCGACGACCCGGAGGTCATCGCCGGCCAGGGCACCATCGGCATGGAGATCCTGCGCCAGCACCCCCAGCCCCTGCATGCCATCTACGTCCCGGTGGGGGGCGGGGGGCTAATCGCCGGGGTAGCCGCCTACGTCAAATACGTCCGACCAGAGGTGAAGGTCATCGGCGTGGAGCCGGAGGATGCACCCACCCTCCACAGCGCCTTGGCGGCGGGGCGGCGGGTGGAACTGGCGCAGGTGGGTCTCTTCGCCGATGGCGTGGCGGTGCGGCTGATTGGGGAGGAGACCTTTCGCGTCGCCCGCGAGCGGGTGGACGAGGTCATCCTGGTCAGCACCGATGAGATCTGCGCCGCCATCAAGGACATCTTCGACGACACCCGCGGGATCGCCGAACCGGCGGGTGCCCTGGCCCTGGCGGGGCTCAAGCGCCATGTCCAGGCCACAGGCATGCAGGGCAAGAACCTGGTGGCCATCGAGAGCGGGGCCAACATCAACTTCGACCGGCTGCGGCACGTCGCCGAACGGGCGGAGCTGGGTGAGCGGCGCGAGGGCCTGCTGGCGGTGGAGATCCCGGAACGTCCGGGTAGCTTCCTGGAGTTTTGTCGCGCCCTGGGCAAGCGGCAGATCACGGAGTTCAACTACCGCTACGCCGACGAGCGTCGCGCCCAGGTCTTCGTCGGCGTGGAGTTGGGGCGGGGCGATGAGGAGCGCCGCGAGCTCATCGCCCGGCTGGAGGCCAAGGGCTTTGGCGTCCTGGACATGTCCGACAACGAGACCGCCAAGCTGCATATCCGCTATATGGTGGGTGGGCATGCCCGGGGGATCAGTGACGAAATGCTGGTACGCTTCGAGTTTCCGGAACGCCCCGGGGCCCTGCTCAACTTCCTCACTGGTCTGGGGCGGCGCTGGAATATCAGTCTGTTCCATTACCGCAACCATGGCGCCGCCTATGGGCGGGTGCTGATGGGGTTGCAGGTACCCGCTGGGGAGCGGCCGGATTTAACCCAGCGTCTGGATCAGCTGGGCTATCGCTACTGGGACGAGACCGCGAATCCCGCCTGCCGTATCTTCGCCGGGGCGGTGGGGGACTGAAGGGGATGTCAGAACTGGGATTGGGATGTCGTCAGCCGGGCCGGGCATGGTCGGGGCTGAGTCCCGGCGCGGCCAGGTTTTGTGTCGACTCAGCGCAAATTCCGGGCAGGGTCAGGGGGAGGATCAGGATCAGGGAACATCAAGGTCCGAGGTGGCGATCCTAGGCGCATCCTGAGCTGCTAGCGGGCGGGGCGGCAAGTAGATGCGCGCTTCGGTGACGACCATGTCGAGGGGGATGTCCCAGGGACGGATCGCCAGTCGTTCCACCCGCTGGCATTCGTGGGCCAGGCCGATCAGCAGGGGGCGACGCCAGTGTTGGCGGTCCCTCAGGTAGGCCAGGGTCTGGTCGTAGAAGCCACCCCCCATGCCCAGACGGTTACAGTCGGCGTCGAAACCCACCAGGGGCAGCAGTAACAGATCCAAGGCCCAGGCCAGGCGGATGCGGGCCTGACGCAGACTGGGCTCGGGGATCTGGAAGCGATTGAGCGTCAGCGGCTCGCCGGGACGGTGGCGGACGAACCACAGCTTGCGCCGGGGGTGCGGGCGCAGGACCGGCAGATGGCATTCTTTGTAACGTTGCCGAGCCAGTTCAAGTAAGGGAGCCGGGTCAAGCTCCCCATCGGCGGCCAGGTAGGCACCTAGGCGCCGCGCTCGCAGAAAGACTGAAAGGCTCCCCAATGTGCGGGCCACGCTGGCGGCATGGCTCCGTTGCACGCTGGGTGGCAGGGCGCGCCGCCGGGCACGTAATTCAGACCGCAGTACGGAAGGGTGCTTCACAAGAAGGAGAAAGAGGGGACATCCCCCACCTGTGCCGTCAAGACCTTTGTTCTTGAACCGGAGGGTTCAAGTGGGGACAGTTGGTTTTGCTTCAGGCTTCCCGCTCGGAGGCGGACATGCGCAACGGCTCGACGGTCGTGCCCCCAGGGCATTGATTAGGCTCAAGAAAATACCCAGGCCATCATCGAACACCGCAGGGAATGTCTGAGCTAAAGACTATACGGTTTCCGTCTTCTGGTCCAGTTCTCTTTGCGTGTCCAGGGCGCCCGCGATCCGCCTTTGCAGCACGCTGAGCCGGCCCGTGTCGGCGTTCTCCCCCCCCGTGCCCTGATGCTGGCGCAACTGGATAAGCTCGTGGGCGATGTTGAGGGCCGCCATGACGGCGATCCGGTCGGCGCCGATGATGCGCCCCGATTGGCGCATTTCGCGCATGCGCCGGTCCACCAGGCGGGCGGATTCCAGCAGGCCCTCCTGTTCCTGGGGGCCGCAGGCGACACGGTACTCCTTGTCCAGAATGCGTACCGTGACGGGGATCTGTTCTTGCTTCACAGGTCTTCCTCCATGGATTTGAGGCGGGTGATCATGGACTCGACCTTGCTGCGGGCGAGTTCGGTCTTCTCGACAAGCTGGGCGCGATCGTCCGCGAGGGTCGCCTGCCTGGCGCGCAGCCAGGTATTCTCCTCGCGCAGGCGGCTACAGATCTGGATGAGCTCATCCACCTGTTGTTCAAGGACCTGAATATCGAAATGGCTCACGGTATCGCTTCCAAAGTTACGATAGGCCACTATAAAAGGGCCAACCTTCGGGGTCAATCGGTCGCATCCCGTGGCCGCAACCCTCGGCCAGGGGCGCGACCGTTGCGCCTTGCCGGGCATGCTATGATTCGACCCCACTTAAATTGCCTCGACATTCAGAGCGCCAGAAAACCCTCATGACCGTCGCCATGGATACCGCCTACGCCCGACTCGCCCAGGGACTTCAGGACTCGCCCCTGAATGCCTCCCCGGCCGAGGCCCATGGTCTGCTCTGTGGTCTGCTGTGCCTCGGCGTCCCGGACGCCGAGGCGCGCTGGGCTCGGGAGGTCCTGGGGGCAGAGGCCAGGCCCGACCCGGTCGCCGATGACGACGAATGGGGATTGGAAGACCTACCACACTCCCTGCGGCTTCTCGCCCGGGAGACACGCGCCCAATTCGCGGCCGACGATCTAGCCTTGTCCCTGGTCCTTCCCACGGAGGAGGCCTCCTTGCGGGAGCGGGCGGAGGGGATCTACGACTGGACCCGCGGCCTGCTCCTCGGTCTCGGGCTGGCGGGACTCAAGGCCGAGGCCCTCTCGGACCAGGGCCGTGAACTGCTCGATGACCTGCTGGCCATCACCCGCCTGGATCTGGATAGCCTGGTCCCTGGCATCGCGGGGGACGGTGAGGGCGAAGGCGAAAAGGAAGAAGAGATAGACGAGGAAGAAGAGTCCGCCCTCGTGGAGTTGCAAGAATTCCTGTGGGTCGCCGTCCGGCTCCTGCATGAAGAGACGGGCCGGGCCCGGAGTTGAAACCATGGCCGCCAACCACGCCACCCTGCCACCCATCCCCTCGTCCCCCGCCGCCGCGATCACCCCCGCCGAATACCGTCGCCGCCGGCGCCACCTCTTGGCCGCCCTCGGCGAGACCGGGGTCGCGCTCCTGGCCACGGCCCCCGAGCGGGTGCGCAACGGCCACACCCACTACCCCTATCGCCAGTCCAGCGACTTCAGCTACCTCACCGGCTTCCCCGAGCCGGAGGCCCTGCTGGTCCTAGTGCCCGGCCGCCAGGAGGGCGAGGTGGTGTTTTTCTGTCGCCCCCGGGACCCGGAGCGCGAGCGTTGGGAGGGACACCGCGCTGGCGTCGAGGGCGTCGTCGAGCGCTACGGCGCGGACCAGGCCTTCCCGATCGTCGCCCTGGATGAGGAACTGCCCAAGCTGCTGCGCGATCGCGATCAGCTCCACTACCCCTTCGGCCAGGACCCCGACCTGGACGCCCGCGTCATGACCTGGATCCGGGCGGTGCGGGCCCAGGCCCGCGCCGGGGTTCGTGCCCCGACCGCGCTGGTCAATCTCGACGCCCTGCTTCACGAGGCGCGGCTGTTCAAGTCCAAGGCCGAGGTCAGGCTCATGCGCCGCGCGGCGCGGGTCTCTGCCGCGGCCCATCGCCAGGTCATGCGTTTTTGCCAACCGGGGCGTTGGGAGTATGAACTGGAGGCCGAATTCGCCCGGGCCTGCGCCGCGTGCGGGTCACGCTTTCATGCCTATCCCCCCATCGTCGGCGGGGGGGCCAATGGCTGCATCCTCCACTATGCCGCCAATGACCAACGCCTAAAGGACGGGGACCTGGTGCTCATCGATGCCGGGGGCGAGTTGGAAGGGTATGCCGCCGACATCACCCGCACCTATCCGGTCAACGGCCGCTTCACGCCCCCTCAGCGGGAACTCTACGAGCTGGTCCTGGCGGCCCAGGCGGCCGCCATCGCCAAGGTCGTCCCGGGCAACCGCTGGATCGAGCCCCACGAGGCCGCCGTCAAGACCCTGACTCGCGGCCTGGTGGAACTGGGCCTCCTGCCGGGGGGGCGCAAGGCGCTACCCAAGCTGATCCGCGACGAGGCCTACAAACCCTATTTCATGCACCGCACCGGCCACTGGCTGGGGATGGACGTCCATGATGTCGGCGACTACAAGCGCCGCGGCGACTGGCGCCGCTTCGAACCGGGCATGGCCCTGACCGTGGAGCCCGGTCTTTATCTGGCCCCGGAGCGCGAGGAGGTCCCCGAGCGCTTCCGCGGTATCGGCATCCGCATCGAGGACGACCTGGTGGTGACGGCGGACGGCCATGAGGTCCTGAGCCACCAGGCCCCCAAGACGGTGGCCGAGATCGAGGCCTGGATGAGCGCCTGAGACGGGAGGAGACGTCAGGATGTCAGGAACCCGCTATGACCTGATCATTGTTGGCGGCGGCCTGGTCGGTGGCAGCCTGGCCTGCGCCCTGGGGGCGGCTGGCCTGCGCGTCGCCCTGGTGGAATCGGTGCCCCCGACCATCCGGGCCGAGCCGAGCTACGATGAGCGGGTCATCGCCCTGTCCTGGGGCAGTCGCCACATCCTGGCGGGAATCGGGCTATGGGAGGACCTCGCCGGCGATGCCGAACCCATCCAGCGGATCCATGTGTCGGAGCGGGGCCACTTCGGCCTCGCCCACCTGGACTGCGCGGAGGAGGGGGTCCCGGCCCTGGGCTACGTGGCCCCGGCGCGGCTCATCGGCCAGGCCATCCAGGCCCGGCTCGGGGCCGTCGAGATCTTCTGCCCGGCGCGACTGGTCGGCTTTCACCTGGGGGCGGACCGGGTGGACGTCGAGGTGGCCAGTGGCAACGCCTCCCGGCTGCTCAGCGCGTCCCTCCTGGTGGCAGCGGATGGCGGGGACTCGGCCATCCGCAAGCGGCTGGGTTTCCAAGTGCTGGAACGGAGCTATGGCCATGACGCCATCATCACCACCCTCACCGCGGATCGGCCCCAGCCCGGGGTGGCCTTCGAGCGCTTCACCGATACCGGCCCCCTCGCCATGCTGCCCATGACCGCGGGGCGTTATTCCCTGGTCTGGACCGCCCGGGAGGAAGAA
The DNA here is from genome assembly GCA_937862735.1 of uncultured Gammaproteobacteria bacterium. GTDB lineage: Bacteria > Pseudomonadota > Gammaproteobacteria > Chromatiales > Chromatiaceae > M0108. The sequence continues at coordinate 17,535 of CALMDH010000299.1, read as the reverse complement.
ACGGCGGGCATCCTCGCCCTCGACGACCGCGCCTTCCTCGCCCGCCTCCAGGCGCGCTTCGGTTATCGTCTCGGCGCCCTGTCCCGCCCGGGCCGGCGCCTGGCCTGGCCTCTCAAGCTGCTCTTGACCCGGGAGCCGGTGCGCCCGCGCCTGGTCCTGATTGGCAATGCCGCTCATACCCTGCACCCCGTGGCGGGTCAGGGGCTCAACCTGGGCCTGCGCGACCTGGCCGCCCTGGCCCAGGTCCTGGTCGATCGGGTCCGCGCCGGGGCCGATCCGGGCGACGCAGCCGCCCTGGTGGAATATCGTCGTCTCCGCGGCGGTGATCAGGACCGGACCGGGCTGGCCACGGACCTGCTCGCTCACCTTTTCATTAACCCCTGGCCGCCCTTGCGCCTGGGGCGTAACCTTGGGCTGTTGGGGCTGGACCTGCTGCCTCCGCTCCGCCATGCCCTGGCGGCCAGGTTCATGGGGGTCGCCGGCCACCTGCCGCGACTGGCGCGGGGGCTACCCCTATGACGATCGTGGTGGTTGATCCCGGCGCGGACGCTGATCGCACTACGAATCAAGGCGTTGCGCGAGATCTGGCTTCACTAGGGAGGGTCTGGTGGTCTCGGGCGGGGGTGTCGACAGCAAGGATGCTGTCGTCAAGCCTACAGGGACGTATTAACGGCGTCCCCCACCCGAGACTACCCGACCCGGAACAATCGAAATTGATTGGGCATGGCCATATCCACCTCAGCCTTCTCTCTTGCCAGGAGTCAACCCGATCCTCATCTCGCCGTATCCCCACGATCACGCTGAGGCATAAGCGATGAAGATCTCAGACACCGAGCCCCCGTTTGATCTCCTGATCGTGGGCGGCGGCATGGTCGGTGCAGCCCTGGCCGCGGCCTGCTCTGGCCGGGGGCTGCGCATCGCGGTGACCGAGGCCCGGGAGCCCCAGCGCGACTGGCCCCAGGGGGAGATCGATCTGCGCATCTCCGCCCTCAGTCGCGCCAGCCAGCGGCTGCTGGAACGTCTCCGCCCGGCGCGGGGGCCCAGCGTCTGGGAGCGCATGGTGCAACTGGGCGTCAGCCCCTACCGTGAGATGCGGGTCTGGGACGCCGTCGGTCGCGCCAGCATCCACTTCGACAGCGCCGATCTGGGCGAGCCGGATCTGGGTCATATTGTTGAGAACCGCGTCACCCAGCTGGCTCTCTGGGAGTACCTGGAGGCGGCGCCGGACGTGACCCTGCTCTGCCCGGCCCGGGGGGCGGCGCTGACCTTGCCGGTCCCGCTGAAGGGAGAGGTGCGTTCGGACTGGGCCCGGCTCACCCTCAATGATGGCCGCTGCCTCAGCGCCCGCCTGCTGGTCGGGGCCGATGGCCGCGATTCCTGGGTGCGGGCGCAGGCGGGGATCGCCACCTCCGGCTGGGACTATGACCAGCAGGCGATCGTCGCCCACGTCCAGACCAGCGAGCCCCACCGGGAGACCGCCTGGCAACGCTTCCTGACCACCGGCCCCCTGGCCTTCCTGCCCCTGGCGGATGGCCGCTGCTCCATCGTCTGGTCGGTGACCGAGGACCGGGCGCGCGCCCTCCTGGCCCTGGACGATGCCGCCTTTCGTGGGGAAGTGGAGGAGGCCAGCGAACGCCGCCTGGGATCGGTGACCGCCGTCGGCCGGCGGGTCGCCCTGCCCCTGCGCCTCCAGCACGCCGATCCCTATGTGCAGCCCCGGCTAGCCCTGATCGGCGACGCGGCCCACGCCGTGCACCCGCTGGCGGGTCAGGGCGTGAATCTGGGCCTGCTCGACGCCGCCCAACTGGCGGACGATCTTGCCACCGCCCTGGAGCGCGGACGGGATCTGGGCGGTCTTTGGACCCTGCGCCGCTATGAACGCGCCCGCCGCGGGGATAATCTGCGCATGCTGGGGGCGATGGATGGGTTCAAGCGGCTGTTCAGCAATGCCAATCCCCTGCTGGTGGCGGCGCGCAACACCGGCCTGGCGGTCGCGGACCGGTTGCCGCCCCTCAAGCGCCTGCTCATGGCGGAAGCCCTGGGCCAGGGCGCGGATCTGCCCAGCCTGGCGCGACGCTGAGGGCGAAGTTCACGGGCATGAGGGTGCGTGCCACCATGCTGAAAAATTAGACTTTTCCGTGCCGTGCCGTGCCGTGCCGTGCCGTGCCGTGCCGTGCCGTGCCGCGCCGCGTCTTGCGCGATCAAGTTCAAGCCGGCGCGCGCCCCGATCAACAAATTCCATCCCCATATCCAAGTTTTGGATTGGGCGCCGGTCCGTGTTTTGGCTACCCTTGGTCTATTTGCAATAACTGTCATGAGGGGGCAGAGCCACACCCCTGATCATGAAAGACATTCCCGTGACTTTCACGCTAACCTACGTAAGGGCGGGCACGGTTCGGGAAAGGGACTTGGGCCCTCGTGGCTGGGTGCCTCCCATATTGATAAGCGCCCAAGTTAGTGAAAATTATTTTATTATCATGGGAGTATTCCGCCTCCTCATGAGGCTCAGCCTTAAATACCTCAGCGGAGCCTGGCATTTTATGGGGTGTGGTTGGCCCTCATCTCAGTCAGGGAGCATCGCCACCGGCACCGATAACATGCGAGCGGCACCAACTACCGTTCCTATCCGCAGTAACGCCCGCGCAGGATATACAAACACATGGCTGACATCGCCGACATCACCGAATCCGAACGCTGGATCGTCCAGACCACGCTCAAGGAGCGCTATGGCCGCGACGTGGAGATCAAGCTGGCCGATGCCGAGATCCGTCTCCATCCCTCGGACCGGGAACTCAGCTCCTGCCCGGTGATATTCTGGAACGATGACGAGGGGTGTAATTTCGTCATCTTCAAGACCGGTGACCGGCGCTACCGCTGCCAGTTCTTTTACCGGGTTCATCAGCAAATGGGCACCGGCGTGGACGAGTATGACGACCTGGCGGAGTGCGCCGTCTCCCTGCTCCAGGCCCAGGCGGATCATGTCGCCCAGGAACGCGGGGATTTGCCCAAACCCAAGCATCGTCGCCCCTGATGCCGGGCCGGTGACCACCCGGGTTCCAGCCCATTGGCTTCCGACACAAAAAAGCCAAGCCTCAGCGTTGTGAGCTTATGAGACACCGAGTCGGGAAATGGAGGGCGCTCCGTAATGGTAGAAGCTTCCACGGGCCCCGCAACCAGTCCTGGTCCCTCACCTCCCTGAGGGCCAGGCGATCAGCAGACCACAATCAGCAGACCAAGAAGTAACGAGGGGAAACCATGTCCGTGAAGAATGCCTTCTATGCCCAGTCCGGTGGCGTCACCGCCGTGATCAATGCCTCCGCCTGCGGCGTCATCGAGACCGCCCGCCAGCATACCGACCAGATCGCCAACGTCTACGCCGGCCGCAACGGCATCATCGGCGCCCTTACCGAGGATCTGATCGACACCAGTAAGGAGTCGGCCGCGGCCATCGCCGCCCTGCGTCATACCCCCTCCGGTGGCTTCGGCTCCTGCCGCTACAAGCTTAAGAGCCTGGAGGCCAACCAGCGGGAGTACGAGCGCCTGATCGAGGTCTTCAAGGGCCACGACATCGGCTATTTCTTCTATAACGGTGGCGGGGACTCCGCCGATACCTGCTACAAGGTCTCCCAGCTCTCCGAGAAGATGGGCTACCCGGTCCAGGCCGTCCATGTGCCCAAGACGGTGGACAACGACCTGCCCATTACCGACAACTGCCCCGGCTTTGGCTCCGTGGCCAAGTACATCGCCACCTCCACCCTGGAGGCCAGCTTCGACGTCCGCTCCATGTGCGCCACCTCGACCAAGATCTTTGTCATCGAGGTCATGGGCCGCCACGCCGGCTGGATCGCCGCCGCCGGCGCGCTGGTGGCGGATCAGGGTATCCCGGTCATCACCCTCTTCCCCGAGGTGGAGTTCAATCAGGAGAAATTCCTGGCGGCGGTCAAGGCCAAGGTCGAGGAGTATGGCTACTGCACCGTCTGCGTCTCTGAGGGTTGCCACTGGCCGGATGGCCGCTTCCTGGCCGAGCAGGGCACCCGCGACGCCTTCGGCCACGCCCAGCTCGGCGGTGCCGCCCCGGTGGTGGCCAATATGGTCAAGGATGCCCTGGGCTATAAGTTCCACTGGGCGGTGGCCGACTATCTGCAGCGCGCCGCGCGCCACCTGGCGTCCAGGTCCGACGTGGAGCAGGCCTATGCCCTGGGCAAGGCGGCGGTCGAGTACGCCATCGCCGGCCACAACTCCATCATGCCCACGGTGGTGCGCAAGTCCACCAGCCCCTACGTCTGGGAGATCGGCATGGCGCCCCTGTCCGAGGTGGCCAACGTCGAAAAGTTCATGCCCAAGGACTTCATCTCTGCGGATGGTTTCGGTATCACCGATAAATGCCGCGACTACCTCTATCCCCTGATCGAGGGGGAGGACTATCCCCCTTATGAAAAGGGCATGCCCAAGTACGTCACCCTGGAAAATGTGGCGGTGCCGAAGAAACTGGCGCCCTTCGCGCTCTGAGCTTGCTGGCCCTGACGCCGGCGCTGCTGGCGTCAGGGCCAACCATCCCGGCGTCCCCTCTTCCCTCACCCAGGAGCTTTGGCCATGACCTTGGATCGCGCCCGCGAGATCATCGCCGAGCAATTGGCCTTCGGCGGCGGTTACAACCGTAACGCCGTCAGGTTGCTGCTGGGGGAGATCCAACGCGAACATGGCCTGACGGCCGCCGACGATCTGATCCGGGAGTTTGCCCTTGAGGCCCGCTTTGGGCTGCGGCCGGGCATGGACTTCAGCCGGGTTGGTCGCTAACCGGCCGGATTCGACCGACAACGGTGGCTATCAGCCGAAAATTGTGACTGCTTCGTGACGGCTGCCGCTTTCTGTGATTGAATCGTGGCGCGGAAGGGATGGGGCGCCTTATGGGCGCCAACATTCCGAGCGGCTACAAACGACGATTCACCCATCAGAGAGGAGTTAACCCGAATGACAGCAGGTTCGATCTTTGCGCTGCTTTGCGGTTTCCTGGCGCTGGCCTACGGCGTCTGGTCCGTGAAGTGGATCCTGGCCCTCCCCGACGGCAACGATCGCATGCGCGAGATCGCGGCGGCCGTGCAGGAGGGCGCCAAGGCCTATCTCAACCGCCAGTACACCACCATCGGCCTCGTCGGCGTGGTCCTGGCCGCCATCCTCTTCTTCGTCCTTGATTCCTACACCGCCATCGGTTTCGTCATCGGCGCGGTCTTGTCCGGGGCGGCCGGCTACATCGGCATGAACATCTCGGTGCGCGCCAACGTCCGCACCGCCCAGGCGGCCAATAACGGTCTGGATGCCGCCCTGCAGGTCGCCTTCCGTGGCGGCGCCATCACCGGCCTGCTCGTGGTCGGCCTGGGTCTGCTCGGCGTGGCCGGCTACTATGTGATCCTCTCCGGCATGGGCGTGCCCCAGGACAAGATCCTCCATGCCCTGGTGGGCCTGGGCTTCGGTGGCTCCCTGATCTCCATCTTCGCCCGACTGGGCGGCGGTATCTTCACCAAGGGCGCCGATGTGGGCGCCGACCTGGTGGGTAAGGTCGAGGCCGGTATACCCGAGGACGACCCCCGCAACCCGGCGGTCATCGCCGACAACGTGGGCGACAACGTCGGCGACTGCGCCGGCATGGCCGCCGACCTGTTCGAGACCTATGCCGTCACCGTGGTCGCCACCATGCTGCTCGGCTCCCTGATGGTCGGCCTCTCCTCCGCCGTGGTCTATCCCCTGGCCCTGGGTGGCGTCGCCATCATCGCCTCCATCGTCGGTACCTTCTTCGTCAAGGCGAAGGAGGGTGACACCAAGATCATGATCGCCCTCTACAAGGGCCTGGGCGTGGCCGGTGCCATCGCCCTGGTGCTGTTCATTCCGGTCACCTGGATGGTCGACCCCGCCGGCACCAACGCCGCCTACTCCAACGGGGCCATTTATGGCGCCTCGGTCATCGGCCTGATCCTGACCGCCCTCATGGTCATCATCACCGAGTACTACACCGCCACCGAGTATGCCCCGGTGCGCCATGTCGCCGAGGCCTCCCAGACCGGCCATGCCACCAACATCATCGCTGGCCTGGGCGTGTCCATGAAGTCTACCGCCGCCCCGGTGCTGGCGGTCTGCGCCAGCATTTGGGCCGCCTATGAGCTGGCCGGCCTCTATGGCATCGCCATCGCCGCCACCTCCATGCTCTCCATGACCGGCATCATCGTCGCCCTGGACGCCTACGGCCCCATCACCGACAACGCCGGCGGCATCGCCGAGATGGCCGAGCTGGACGAGAAGATCCGCAACATCACCGACCCCCTGGACGCCGTCGGCAACACCACCAAGGCCGTGACCAAGGGCTATGCCATCGGCTCCGCCGGCCTGGCCGCCCTGGTGCTCTTTGCCGACTATACCCACGCCCTGAGCGCGGCGGGTAATACCAACCTCAACTTCAGCCTCGACAACCACATGGTCATCATCGGTCTGCTGATCGGTGGGCTGGTGCCCTACCTCTTCGGCGCCATGGCCATGGAGGCGGTGGGACGCGCCGCCGGCGGGATCGTTAACGAGGTACGGCGCCAGTTCCGCGAGATGCCGGGCATCATGACCTACAAGCAAAAGCCGGACTATTCCAAGGCGGTGGACATGCTCACCAAGTCCGCCATCCGCGAGATGATCGTCCCCTCTCTGTTGCCGGTCCTGGTCCCGGTGGTGGTCGGTCTGACCCTGGGTAAGGAGGCCCTGGGCGGTCTGCTTATCGGCACCATCGTCACCGGTCTGTTCGTCGCCATCTCCATGACCACTGGCGGCGGCGCCTGGGACAACGCCAAGAAGTACATCGAGGACGGCAACCTGGGTGGCAAGGGTTCCGATGCCCACAAGGCGGCCGTGACCGGCGACACCGTCGGTGATCCCTACAAGGACACCGCCGGTCCCGCGGTCAACCCGCTGATCAAGATCATCAACATCGTCGCCCTCTTGATCGTGCCGGTGCTCTGATGCCCAGGCGTTCACCCCGGGCTTTGCTTGGGGTTGGGGCGGTGGGGGGCTGAGTTCCCCCACCGCCGCTCACCGCCTCCCCCGCCGGGTTTGCGCCCGGCGCGGGGAAGGAGGAGAATTCGTTAGGCCGGCGCGGGTGCGCCGGCCTCTTTTTTTTTCTGTAGTTGTAGGCGCCCTGGCGACGCCCGCGGAGAACCTTCATGAATCTGGACCGAGTCAGCTCGGGCGATAACGTCCCCAACGAGATCAACGTCATCATCGAGATCCCCTCCCATTCGGACCCCGTCAAGTACGAGCTGGACAAGAAGACCGGCGCCATGTTCGTGGATCGCTTCATGAACACCGCCATGCACTACCCCTGCAACTATGGCTATGTGCCCCACACCCTGTCCAACGACGGCGACCCGGTGGACGTGATGGTCCTCACCACCTATCCTCTGATCCCCGGTTCGGTGATCAAGTGCCGTCCGGTGGGGGTGCTGAAGATGACCGACGAGTCTGGCGACGACGCCAAGATCTTGGCCGTGCCCACCGACAAGCTGTCCCGCCAGTACCGCTCTGTTCAGGACTTCCGGGACCTGCCCGATGTCATGCTTGATCAGATTTCCCACTTCTTTGAGCATTACAAGGACCTGGACGAGGGCAAATGGGTGCGCATCGCCGGTTGGGGTGGCGCCGACGAGGCCAAGGCCGAGATCCTGGCCAGCGTGAAGATGTTCGAAGACGCGCCGGAAAAGCCCAATTTCTGACCCTTCTTCGGCCTTCCGGTCCCCGGCTTGAGAAACCGTTCGTCCATTGGTTACCTAATTGAGCGAGTCTCTCCGGGGACAAGTCGGTAACCGGAAACTGGAAATTTGCTTAGGCCGCTTATCGCCCCTATTCCCGCATGAAAGTTTGCCTCCTGTCCGATAGTCACGACCATATTCCGCTCCTGGATGCCGCGGTGGCGGAGGCCAAGACCCTGGGGGCCGAGGCGGTGCTGCACTGTGGCGATGTCGTGGCGCCCAGTACCTTGCGCTGCCTGGAAAAGTATGGCCTGCCGGTGCATGTCATCCACGGCAACAACACCGGGGACATGTTCACCCTTGGTCGGCTGGCCGCCGATCCAAGCAGCGTGATCCAGTATCACGGCATGGATGCCGGCATCGAACTGGCCGGGCGGCGGATCTTCATGGTCCATTACCCGCACTATGCCAACGCCATGGCGGCTACCGGCGATTGGGATCTGGTTTGCTGTGGTCATAGTCACCTGCCCAAGCAGCAATGGGTGCCCAATATCCGCGGCGGGCAGACCCTGTTGCTGAATCCGGGCACGGTCGGCGGGGTCGGTCAGGCCCCGGCGACCTGGTTTCTGGTCGATCTGGCCTCCCTGGCCTGCGAGACCCATGAACTCGACAAGGCCCGGGAGCGGCGGGCCCAGGCCCCGCGGTGACAGAGGCAAATCCGACGCTGACCCACTTCACCCCCGGTGGCGAGGCCCAGATGGTGGATGTGGGGGGCAAGGCCATCAGTCGGCGTCATGCCCTTGCCGCGGGCTGGATTCGCATGGAGCCGGCTACCCTGGACCTGATCCTGGCCGGTGGCCATCGCAAGGGGGATGTCCTGGGCATCGCCCGGATCGCCGGCATCATGGGGGCCAAGCGTACCGCCGACCTCATCCCCCTCTGCCACCCGCTGGCCCTGACCCATATCCGCCTCGATCTGGAGCCCGACCTTGCCGGCTCCCGGGTGGTCTGCCAGGCCCGGGTGGAGACCCAGGGCCAGACGGGGGTGGAGATGGAGGCCCTGTGCGCAGTACAGGTGGCCCTCCTGACCATCTACGACATGTGCAAGGCGGTGGATCGGGGCATGAGCATCGAGGCGGTGCGCCTGGTGGAGAAGGCCGGCGGCAAGTCGGGGCCTTGGCGGCGTGCGGACGCGAATGCCAGCACCAATGCCGATGACGATGCCATTGCCATTGCCAAAGCCAATGCCAAAGCCAATGCCAAAGCCGATGCCGATGCCGATGCCGATAAGGTTGCCGACACCGGCACCACAGCGAAGACGAACCCAGCCCGGATGGTCCATCCCGGGGTACCCACCCCATGAATCCCCGCTACCGGCAAACCTATTTTCTCCGCGCCGCGGCCCGCCTGGACCAGGCCCCCGCCGATGAGGGGCGCGAGGTGGCCTTCGCCGGTCGCTCCAATGCCGGTAAGTCCAGCGCCATCAACCTGATCTGTGATCAGCGCCAGTTGGCCCGCACCAGCAAGACCCCGGGACGCACCCAGCAGATCGTCTTCTTCGCGGCCGGTCAGGAGGATCGGCGCCTGGTCGATCTGCCGGGCTACGGCTATGCCCGGGTCGCCGAGGCGGTGAAGTTTCAATGGCAGGACCTGATGGCTGAGTATCTCTATCAGCGCCGATCACTGGTGGGGCTGGTGATCGTGATGGATATCCGCCACCCCCTCACGGATTTCGATCAGCGCATGCTGGCATGGAGTCGTGAGGTCCAGCGCCCCGTGCTCCTGCTGTTGACCAAGCAGGATAAGCTCAAGCGCGGCGCGGCCCTGGCGCAACTGGCCCAGGTGCGGCGGGCGCTGGCGGGGGAGGGCGAACGCGTCCGCGTCGCGGGCTTCTCCGCCCTGGACCGCCAAGGCGTCGCGCCGGTCCATGATCTCTTGGATGAGTGGCTGGAGTTGGCGGGCTGAGGAGACTCCCCGCTCGTGCCCAAGGGTCACTCCCGGTACGGGGTGACGCGCAGCCAGGCCGGTGTCTGGCGGCGAGCTTAATTCGAGTGATGAGTAATGAGGGAGGAGGGGTAAGGAGTGAGGGGTGTCGGGGGGCTTCCGGACGGACGGGAAGGATTCAGGCGGGTGCGGGCGGTTAGGGAACCGCCCGAATCGGGAGGGTGGTTCAGAACTCGCCCTTGGCAGCCCCCTGCATGATTTCCTGGATGGTCTGGCTGACCCGCTGGGCGGATTCCTTCAGCTCGGTCGGCAGGGCCTTGCCGCCGTGAATCATCAGTTCCAGATTGAGGGAATAGAGCCACAGGCGCCCTTGCTTGTTTTCCACCAGGGCGATGCGGCAGGGCATGAAGCCACTGTACTGGTCCCGGTACTCCAGCATGATCTTGCCGACCTTGGCGTCACAGAAGGACAGGAAGTTGACGTAGCGATAGTCTTCCCCGGTGATGGCCTTGATCTGCTTGTAGAAAGGCGATTCGCCGACGAAGAGGAAATTGCGGCTGGTGGCGAGACTCTTGAGGGATTGGATGACATCCTCCGGGGTCAGGCCCTCCTCGACCTCCACGGCCCACATCATGGCCACGCCCGGATCGCCGGTCTCCAGCAGACGCTGGGCCAGATCGCCATAGACACGCGGGAATTCGCTGTCGAACTCCGCCAGGGTCGGGGCCAGGCGGACATAGGCATAGCCCGCGGCGATGAGGCTGACGAGTCCGATGATGGCCAGCAGGTTGCGAATAAGTTTCATGGGTGGAAGCTCCCCCTAGTGGTGTCCCCGTTATCGTTGTAGTGAGCGCCGGGTGCGCGAGCCCTTTCAGGGGGCAGGCGCGCACCCGGCGAGTGGCCCGGGAGCCGGGCTACCAGCGGTTATAGCCGCTGTTGGGCATCATCATGGGTGCCGGCATCTGACCAGGGTTGGCGCCCGACCAGGGACGGGGTTGATCGTAGCCACCAGGGCCGGGACCTCCATAGCTAGGTCCGCCATAGCCGGGATTGGCGTAACCGGGTCCCGCGCCATAACCGGGGCCACCACCGTATCCGGGCCCACTGAAGTCAGGACCGCCATAGCCGGGCGCGACCGGCGGATAGCCGCGGGGGGCCTGAGCGCCAAAATTCCCACCATAAGGCAGGTTGGGCATCATGTCCCGGCCCATCTCCGGCATGACGGGCATGGCCGGCATCTCGGGGGGCTGGGGCATCTGGCCGAAGATGGCCTCGGCCGCCTCACGTTCCTCGGCGGACATCTGGTCAATCAGCTTGCGATAGTTCTCCCACCGGGCCTTCATGGCCTCGCGGCGCTGTTCGGCCTCCTTCCAGGGCGGGGTTTCGGGCAGGGTCGTCCCCTTGGCGGCGGCGCGTTCACGCATCTCGGCCCAGTGCTGATCACGCAGGGCGGCCCGTTCCTCGGGGGTGGCGGCCTGGCGCATCTGCTCCAGGTGGGCGCGATGCTCCTCGGGGGTCAGCAGGCTCCAGGGGGCCTGCTCGGGCATGTCCACCCCGCGCTGGGCGGCCCGGTCGCGCATGGCCTGCCAGGCCTGTTCACGCCGCGCCTGCCAATCCTGACCCTGGGGACCACCCATGCCTTCCATACCACTCATGCCGCCCATGCCCGCCTGGTCGGGCCAGGCGGGCATTTCCGGCATGCTGGGCATCTCCGGCATGGCCGGCATCTCCGGTGGGGTGAAACCGGCCTCCTCCCAAGGCGGGGTCTCGGGCAGGGTCAGGCCGGCGGCCTCGGCGCGCTTGCGCAGTTCCTCGTAGCGTTGCTTGCGCTTGGCCAGCATCTCGGCCTGGCGCTCCTCCATGCGCTTCATGGCGGCCTCGGCATGGGCGGCATGAGCCGCGTGCGCCTTCTCGGCCGGGCTGGGGGCCGCCGCTGGGGCCGCGGGTGCCTCGGCGGCGGGAACCGCGGGCGTCTGGGCCGTGACGGGGGCGGCGGGCGCCTGCGCCTGAACGGGGGCGGGGGTCGCCGGTGCCTCGGCGGCTAACGGGGGGGTGACCGCGGGAACCTGAGGCGCGGCTGGGGCGGGTGGGGGCGAGACCAGCGGTGCGGGTGGGGGCGGGATGGCGGCCGCCTGAGCCGCTGGTAAGGCCTCGGTCTGTGCCAGAGCGGCCTGGCTGAGGGCCAGGCTCAAAGCCGCCGCCGAGGCGAAAAGCTGGTAGGGGCTCTTGTCAAGCATGGGGGACTCCTACTTGATGGCGTTGATTGTGGGGTGAAGAAATTCTTGGGCACCCGACCGATCGACCAATCCGCGGAGGACGGGTGGAGGTCACCTGCATTCTAGTATCCGTTGCGCGGCTTGTCGTCCCCCGGCTGTGCCACCGGCTTTGCCCCTCGCCACCGGACCTGCCCTCGTCCGCCTGAAAATCGCTAGGCGTTACGTATACAATCCAAAGGGTAGCGACGGGAGTCCCGGCCTGGCTGGCCAGGACCACAACCACTTCACTGCCAGGAGACAGGGGATGCAGATCGGTGATCTGATGATGGAAAGCGGCGTGCAGTTCGGCACCAGCGGGGCCCGGGGCCGGGTGGAGGACATGACCGACCGGGTATGTTACGCCTACACCCTGGGGTTCCTGCGTTACTGCGTGGCGATTGGCGTGCTGCAGGCGGGGGGTGAGGTGGCCCTGGCGGGTGATTATCGGCCCAGTACCGGCCGTATCCTCCAGGCTTGCGCCCAGGCGGTGGCGGACGCTGGTCATCGGCCGCGGTATCTCGGCCGGATCCCCAGCCCGGCGCTGGCCGCCTTTGGTTTGGGCCAGGGCCTGCCGAGCCTCATGGTCACCGGCAGCCATATCCCCGATGATCGCAATGGCATCAAGTTCAACCTGCCCGGGGGCGAGATCCTCAAGGCCGACGAGGCCGGGATTCGCGCTCAAACCGTCGCGCTTCCCCCGGGCCTCTTTACCCCGGAGGGGGACCTGATGCCCGCTGCCGCCCGCCCCCTGCCGGCGGAGGACCCCGCGGGTTACCGGGCCTACGTGGCCCGCTATCTGGACTTCTTTCCCGCCGGTTGCCTGGCGGGGATGAGCATCGGGCTCTACGAGCACTCCAGCGTGGCCCGGGAGGCCCTGTACGAGGTGCTGACCGGACTCGGCGCCAGGGTCGAGCGGCTAGGCCGGTCGGAGGTCTTCATCCCCGTGGATACCGAGGCCATCCGCCCCGAAGACGCGCGCCTGGGCCGGGAATGGGCGGCGACCGGATGTTATCAGGCCCTGGTCTCCGCCGATGGCGATGGTGACCGGCCCCTGATCAGCGACGAGCGGGGCGAATGGCTGCGTGGTGATATCACCGGCATCCTCTGCGCCCGCCACCTCGGCGCGCAAGGGGTGGCGACGCCGGTGAGCTGCAACACCGCCCTGGAAAAGACCGGCTGGTTCCGGGCCGTACGCCGCACCCGGATCGGCTCCCCCTACGTCATCGAGGGCATGACGGCGCTCAAGGCCGCGGGGCTAGCCCCGGTGGTTGGCTACGAGGCCAATGGCGGCTTCCTCACCGCCACCGATCTGGTCAGTGACGGTCGCCGCCTGCCGGCTCTGCCGACCCGGGATGCCCTCCTGGTACCGATCGCCCTGCTGCTCGCGGCCCGGGACCAGGGCCTGAGCCTCTCCGCCCTGGCGTCCAGCCTGCCACCCCGCTTCACCGCCAGCGATCGGCTCAAGGACTTTCCCACGGCGCTAAGCCAGGCGCGTCTGCACCCCCTCAGCGTCGGGGATGGCGTCAGCGACCTGGCGGCGGCGGAGGAACTGTTCGGGGCCTGCTTTGGCCCGGTGGCGGCCATCGACACCACCGACGGGGTACGCCTGACCTTCGCCACGGAGGAGATCGCCCACCTACGTCCCTCGGGCAATGCCCCGGAGCTGCGGGCCTATACCGAGGCGGACAGTCTGGAACGGGCCTGGGAGATGAATCGCCAGTGCCTGGAGATCCTGGCGGGCTGGCGGGGTTAAGAATTCAAGGTTTAGAAGGCGGCGAGGAACGCGGTGACGAAGTCCTCGTAAGCCTCCTCCGGTAACTGGTTGATGCCCGCCGCGGCCGGGCGACCGCCACCAGTGGGGAAACGCCGGCAAAGCTCGTCCGCCCCCTGCCGACGGGTCAGGGGCGCGCGCAGGCTGACGACGAAACCGCCGGCGGGGAGCCGGGTGAGCAGGGCATGGGCCTGGTCCGGGGCGGCGCGCGCCAGTTCGTTGGCCAGAACGCCACCGGCGCGGCGCGCCCAGGGCGCCGCCGGCAGGATGTGCAGGCGATGACCGGGCTGGTCCAGCGTGGCCTTCACGGCCCGGGCCTTGGCCATGTCGTCGGCGAAGCCGTTCCGCAACTGGTGGAAGGCCGGGTCCCGGCCGATGAATTCCAGGGGGTCGGCGTAGGGTTGAAGCCGGCGGAAGAGGGCATCCGGGGGAAAGTGCAGGTCGGCCACCTCGGCGCCATAGCTATTGTAATTGAGGTAGATGCCCAGGTCCCGCAGGGCGATGAGCTGGGCCTCGGTCAGGCCCAGGGGCTGGGCGGCGCGCCGCGCCGACTCGTCGAAGTTGTCGCCGAAGGTACCGACCACCGCCCAGGCACGAAAGCGCCCACCCAGGTAGTCGTCCACCAACAGGCTGGTGCCCCGGTCGGCGGTGGTGTCGATGTGGGCCTCCAGCCTTGGGTGCCGGGGGATCTCCCCGGGAAAGTGGTGATCGAAATACCGCACCCGCGCCCCCGCCGCCAGGACTCGCTCCAGGGCGGGGCGATTCTTGTCCAGGGACAGGTCAAGAACGGTGACCAGGTCTCCAGCCTGGGCCTCCACCCGGTACAACAGCCCGATGTCCCGCTTGACGCCGGTGACCAGGATCGCCTCCCCTGGGTCCGCCAGATGGAGTTGTTGGAGGGCGCAAAGGCCATCGGCATCGCCATTGAATACGTAATAGCGGATCATTCGGTTTCCCCGGGCTGGGTAGGGCGGTCAAGGGCCGGGAGTCTAGGGGGGCGGTGGCGGGTCCGCAAGGCGCGCGCGGGGCCTGCCCGAGTTCCGCCAGGCTTGGGTCCCAAGGCGGGTGCTCGCGGTGTTTGCACCACTGGGTGCTAAGGGGGTTGGCGCGTGAGAGGTGGTATCAGGCAGCTAGGCGGCCATGCACTGCGCGCCATTCCGCCTAGGGCGCCGCTCCTTGAGCCATTTCTCCCGGGGGGGCGGTTTGCCACCCGTCCGGCTACTGGGTAAACTTCCGCGCCTCAGTACTCAGGGTTGCCATCCGGGGCGGGTGCCAGCGCTTACTGATTCCCGGTGGCACACCATCCCCTGTCGCGGGCGACGGGCCGCCTTCCCCCCCTTCATTCTTATTAGCTAAAGATTGCGCCACCATCCTCATGGCCGACGTTTCCGTGTCCCTGACGCCACCAGATCATGCCCGGCCTGCCCTGTCGGCACCGGCACGCATTAACCTGCTGGACCTTGACCTCCAGGGCTGCGAGCGGCTGGTGACGGATCTGGGCCACAAGCCCTTCCATGGCCGCAACCTCTTCAAATGGATCCACAAGCATGGCGTCACGGATTTCGGCGCCATGACCGACCTGTCGCTCAAGCTCAGGTCCCAACTCCAGGAGATTGCCGAGGTACGCACGCCCCACCTGGTGGAGGAGTTCCCCTCCGCTGATGGCACCCGCAAGTGGGTCCTGGAGTTGGCCGATGGCCAGCGGGTGGAGAGCGTCTACATCCCCGTCCTGATCCCCCAGGAGCGGCGTCATACCCTGTGCGTCTCCTCCCAGGTCGGCTGCGCCCTGGACTGCGCCTTCTGCGCCACGGCCCGTCAGGGCTTCAACCGCAACCTCACCCCGGGTGAGATCATCGCTCAGGTCTGGCATGCCGCCCGCTGGCTGGGCGAGGCGCCCTCCAACATCGTCATGATGGGCATGGGCGAGCCCCTGGCCAATTTCGACAACCTCGTCAAGGCCCTGGCCATCATGCAGGACGACCTGGCCTACATGGTGGCCAAGCAGCGCCTGACGGTGAGCACCTCCGGCATCGTGCCGAACATCTACCGCCTGGCGGAGGTCAGCGACGTCTCCCTGGCCGTGTCCCTCCACGCCCCCACCGATGCCCTGCGCGACCAATTGGTGCCCATCAATCGCAAGTATCCCCTGGAGACCCTGATTCCGGCCTGTCGCGCCTACATCGGCGACAACCCCCGCCGGCGGGTGACCTGGGAGTACGTCATGCTCGACGGCATCAACGACAGCCTGACCCACGCCCGGCAATTGATCCGGCTGCTGGAGGGGACCCGCTCCAAGGTCAACCTCATCCCCTTCAATCCCTTCCCGGGCAGCGACTTCCGCACCTCGCCCCTGGACCGGATCGAGGCCTTCCGTGACCGCCTGATCCGTTCCGGCATCTTCACCACCACGCGCAAGACCCGGGGGGACGAGATCGCCGCCGCCTGTGGTCAGTTAGTGGGGCGGGTGCGCGACCGGGCCGGGCGTGCCCCGGCCTTCGCGGGCTGGCCCCAGCCGGTGGTCGCCACGTGACGCGGCCTGGCCGCCGGGCTGGCGGCCTGTCCGCCCTGATCGCCAGCCTGCTGCTGGTCGCCTGCGCTGGCGACAAGGGGGTCCGGTCGGATAACCCCCAGGGCCGGCCTGGCGACCTCTACGTCCAGATCGCCGCCGAGTATTACCGATTGGGGGAGATCGAGCCGGCCCTAAACAATGCCCAGAAGGCCTTGGCGGAGGACCCGGATCATGCCCAGGCCCACAACGTCATCGCCACCATCCATCAGCAACTGCGGCAATATGACGAGGCGGAACGGCATTTCCGCATCGCCCTGGGCCTGACCCCCAATGACCCCTACCTACTCATGGCCTGGGGTAATTTTCTCTGCGACCGGAACGATTTCGCCGGCGCGGCGGCCCAGTACCAGCAGGCGCTGAACAACCCCCTCTTCAACGCCCCCTGGGTGGCCGAGACCCGCGCCGGGATCTGCGCGCGCCGCGCCGGCCAGGCCGCGACCGCCGAGCAGGCCCTGCGCCGGGCCCTGTCCGCCAATCCGGGCTATGTCCCCGCCTTGCTGGAGATGGCGGAACTGGAGTACGACCAAGGCCGCCAGCGCTCCGCCAAGGGCTATCTCGAACGTTATCTCGCCGCCGGGGGGCGGGGTGCCCGGCCCCTGCTGTTGGGGGTGCGCATCGAGCGTGCCCTGGGTTCCCGTCCGGGGGCCGCGCGCTACGAGAAACTCCTGCGCCAGAATTATCCGGATGCCCCGGAAATCCAGTCTCTCTGAGAGCCAAGATGTCTGATACCTTCGATCCTGGCCGCGCCCCCGGCCGTGCCGGCCGCGCCCCCGGCATTGCAGCGCTGCCGCCCATCGCGCCAGGCGCGGCCAGCGATGCCGATCTGCCACCCGGTCCTGGCCAGCGCCTGCGCCAGGCCCGGCTACATCGGGGTTTGGAACTGCGTCAGGTCGCCCGGGAATTGCGCCTGACCGTGGAACGGGTCCAGGCCATCGAGGAGGACGATTATGCGGCCCTGCCCGATCCCGTCTTCGTCGTCGGCTACCTCAAGAACTACGCCCGCCTGATGGATCTGAACCCCGAGGCACTGGTCGCGGCTTATCGGACCCGCCAGGTCCGGTCGCCCGTCGCACCCAAGCCCAAGTCCGCGACCTTCCTGGCCCGGGTTAAGCCGTCTCAAGAGGCTGGGGGCGCCAAGCCGGCGGCGACCCCACGGCCAAGTCCAGACGGGCGTCCCCGGGGTCTCGGCCGGTTCGGTTGGGGCGCCCCCAGCACGAAAACCCCCCGTCCGCGAGCCTCCGCCCCGGGGATACCTGGCCCTGGAAACTCCAGTAC
>CALMDH010000298.1:0-6458 GCA_937862735.1 uncultured Gammaproteobacteria bacterium | reverse complement strand
AAACCAAGGTAAGTGGTCACCAACTGAAAGAATAGGCCCAAAGGATCGCCCATCAGGCCCAATCAACGTTGCGTCGATGAAGAACACTTGTTGCTTCAGTGGAGGTCGAAGTCGGTGACTAGGGCCTAGAGTACCCCAAAATCGTGTTTGTGGCGCCCATCCTCCTGCCGGCTGATGTCGCCTTTGCCGGACGCTGGCTTGACCAGATGAGTAATGGTGACATTCTTGCGGTTCTCGGCTGTCACTTCCGTCAAGCGATCGGTCGGGATCATCACCTGGCTCAATTCATGACGCAGGCGGATCGCCTCCGCCTCGGTGATCTCGCCGGTAAAGACCGAGTATTGTTCATGGTTGAGGTAGCGACGCAGGATTTTGCGAAAACGTTGGGTACGCTTGGCTTCAACGTCATAGGTCATGAGCATGAACATGGTCAGGGCCGGCGCTTGAAGGACTCGTATTCGGCCACGTCGAGCACATGCCGCTCCAGGGCCAGGGCCTCGCGGTAAATCCATTCCCGATAACTCCTGCCCGCGTGTTTTTCCTCCAGGCGCAGGGCAAACTGTTCGCTGACATGCCGCCGGCCCACCTCGGTCAGCAGGCAGACCCCCTCCTGTTGATCGAACCACGACTCCGCGAGCATGTGGCGCCGCACCAGGCGAAAGATGAGTTGGTCGGCCAGGACCGGCTTGAAGGGTTCGGCCAGATCGAGGCTCAAGGAGGCACGGCCCTGACACGGACTATGGAGGAGGCCAAAGGTCTCCTCCAAGTGGGTCTTGCTGAGCTCGTGTCGGCACACCGTATAGACCAACTGGTTGAGAAAGGAAATCAGACAATTCAGTGGGTTGTTGGGTGGTCGCCGGACGCGGGGAGCAAAATCCAGCGCCGCATCAATCTGCTTCCAGGCGGCGAAATAGCCCGCGCTCAGGTTACCCTCGATACCCATCAGCGCCGCCGTGCTGTCCGCGGTAGCGATCTTGTGCGTCAGGGCATGCAGATGGCTGATGACCGGCTCCAGCTCACCTAGTCCCCGGAAGTGGTAATAGCGCAGATTCGCCAGCTTGTTGTGGGCGGCGCCGCGCACGATCTCCCGGGCCAGGGCCAGGCGCTTGCCCTCGTTGAGGAGCACCTGCGCCAGCTGGAGTTTGACCAGCCCCGCGGGATTGCGGTCGATCGGCTCGAAACAGCCCTTGCAATAGCCGTAATAATCGAAGACGGAGATCCGGACCCCGTGTTTGCCGCACAGGGTCAGCAGCCGGGTATTGAGGCGGGTCTCGCCCAACAGGACCAGATGGCCGACGGCTTCGATGGGCAGGAAGCGCGTGTTCCCTTCCAGGGTGACGGCGAGGGTGTTCTCCTTTTGACGCAAGGTGGCGTCACGGGTGACGAACAGGGTTTCCATCAATCGTAGCCACAAAAGGGGGCCAGGGAACAGGTGGCGCAGAGGCCGATCCGGGGGGCTTGGGGGACCTTGTCCAACCGGAGCAAGGCCTCCAGCCGCTCGCTATCGCGCCACAGGTTGTCCAATAGGGTTGCGCCCAGGTTCACTTCCCGCCAGCGTCGGTTGGCCAGGATCGAGACGCGCCCATGCCAGGTATAACCCGTGGCGATGGACAGCATGGCGGCGTAGAAGGCGACCTGACGGTCAACGGCGGTCGGCGCCCCGCCCGTGCCCTTATGTTCAAACACGAGATGCGCGTCCCAGTCGAGCCGGTCCGGCGCCAGGCCGAAGAGACCTACCGTGGAATGGTCGCGGGTGTAGTGGGTCCCCTGGCGCGCCAACCCCGTGGCGACACGGCGGTGCCATTGCGCGAAGTTGATGCAGTGCAGATACATCCAGGCCCGCCGCTCACACAGGTTGAGGTGCTGGAAATGCAGGCCATGCAGTTCCAGCCGGGTGACGCGCTCACAGAACGCCGTGGAGCGCGTCCAGAGAAAGTTCCGGGTCATGACCGGGCACCAGGCCGGTAAGGCGGATGAGGGTCTTGGCGGCTTGCAGGGCTTGGGGATAATCGTCCCAGTCCACGGCGTAGGGAGCGACATCCTCCAGTGCCTTACACCAGGACTTGCTCAGGGTGGGGTCCCAGACCAAGCGGCGGGTCTCGATGGTATGGGGGAAATAGCAGACCCAGTAGCGCTTGGCCTGGTGATCCCGCGCCTCGCGCCAGTAATCCTCCACCCGACCCTGAATGTGGATGGCATCTCCGCTCTGGATGCCGCGCTCGAAGACCTCGGTTTCCCGCTGGAGCCATAGCCGAGGATAGTCCAGCGCCTCACCCGTGTCGGAGACGACCCGCACCTTGGGCTCGATGCCCCGTAGATCGAAGCCCTGGGCATGGAACAAGGCCAGCCAACGCTGCACGCAAGCCGCCAGTTCAGGCTCCGTGGCCAGTTCACGCACCTCCTGTTCCAGGGCATAGATGTGCTTGGAACTGGACGGACGATGGACCAGGAGGTGGCCGCGGCGCGGTTCCTTGTTGCTGGGGTGGTCCAGCAGGAGATTCCAGTAGAGTCCGGCGCAGGCGACGGCCTGGTGGGGCAATTGACCGAAGGTGACGAGGTTATGATCCTGGGGTGGGCTGATGAAGCTTTGCTGGACGGAGCGGCTTAGGACCTGGGTCAGCTCCTGGATCTCCACGACGCTGTCCACGCGCTGCTCAACCCACCGGCTCAGTTCCCGCAGCCACGGCTTGCGGCCCTGTTCCGCGGCATCGACGCGGACGAAGACCTGACCGTCCGCCCCGCGCCGGGCGGCACGGCCATAGCGTTGCAGGAAGTTCATGGGCTCGAAGCCCGGTTCCATCAGCATGAGGTTGGCATTGCGGAATGTCACGCCCATCTCGACGCTGGCAGTGGCCAGGATGAGGTCATAAGCCAAGGGATCACGCCGGCGGCCGGTGGCGAAACCGCCCTGGTGGAGACCCTCGGCGATGCTGTCGCGCACACTGTTGACCACGAGGACCCGGCGGGGGTCGATCCCGGCGGCGGGGAGGCGTTGCGCCAGCGCGGGCAGGTCCCGTTCCAGGTCCACCAGGGCGTTGTAGATGACCACTACCTGGCGTCCCGCGGCCAATTCGGCGGTCACGGCCGGCAGTTGGCGCAGCAGCAGGTCGTAAAGACGCTCATCTTCAGTGAGGGTGAGGCGCACATCGCCATGGACAAAACGCCCCTGCGTCTGGACCTCTTCCCTTAGCCGGCTGATCTGGCCTTCCGGCACGCCAACCTGCACCAGGGTGGGCAACAGGTCCAGTGGGGTCGCGGACAGGAAGCTGACCTTGGCCCGACCGAAGCCTACCCCCTCCGCGCGGGGGGCGGTGACCAGACGGGCGAAAAGGGCGGCAAGACCGAAGCCCCGGGCTTCGATACTGTGAAATTCGTCGAAGACGATGTGATCGAAGGCCTCCAGCAGGTCCAAGATGCCGGTGGCCGCTTGGCCGGGTAACAAGGGCCGGCGGGTCAGCAAGGCGCTGACCACCTCCGGGACGGCGATAATCATCTCCCCGTCGTCGCTGCCCAGTTGTAGGGCCGCCATTTGCCGCAGGCGTAGCCCGCTGATCTGGGTGATGCCCTGTTCCTTGAGCAGGGCGGTCTGGTCGGCGCTCCACAGGGCCACGACCCCTTCCGCCCGGGTCGATGTCCAGTTGTCGGTCTGGATCAGGTCCTGAATCAGACCCGTGGCCAGATTCTGGGCCAGGCGGCGGGTGGGGACGATGAACAGGATGCGTTGGCCCTGATCGCGCAAGGCACGCTGAAAGGCGTAGCTCTTACCCGCCCCGGTGGGCGCCTCGGCGATGCGCACCCGGGCAGGATCGTCGATCAGCGCCCGCTGGAGGGGGGACAGGCCGTCCGGTCCGGCGGGGACGGCATGACGGGCGACGGTCAGTGTTCGGTCCATTGCCCGACCTCCACCGCCGCCTCGTCCAAGGCCATCGTCGGCGTGAGTTGCAGTTGGTAGAGCAGGAAGCGCTCGACCGGAAGCGGGCGGCCGAAGAGGGCAGCGGTGGCGGCATTGAGGCGTACCGCCTTGACCTCCGCGTCGCGGGTCAGCCGCACCATGCCGTTGCGATGCAAACCGATGCGGATCAGCAGGCTGTCCCGCCCCGTCTCCCGGAAGGGGTCGATGCCGAACAGCGCCCCCCGGAACACCGTGTAGGGCGGGACCTCCTGGGTGGTCCAGTACTGCTTGAGGTTACCCTTGGCGGTCACCTCATGCAGTTTTTTCGGGAAACCCCCTTCCTCCTCCAGGTTGAGGCGGCGTGCCAGGGGCGGTAGCAGGCGCGGGGTCGCCGTGACCAGCACCGAGGCCCGCCAGGGCAAGGCCGCCAGATCCCGTCGGTAGTCCTTGGCGGGCAGGGCCACCCAGTTGCGCGCGTAGCCCAGGGTCGTGGCCAGGCCAAAGGTCAGGGCCATATCGCCGATCAGTTCGGGCAGGGTGGCGGTGCCACCCTGGACCGCCAGGGAGTGATAGGCGAAGGGCGTCAGGGTTTCGGCGCGCAGGCCGACCACGGGGGTCATTTCTCGAACCAGCCCTCGAAGAGGGCGCCAATGGCCTGGGCGGCTGTGTGATATTCCTGCTCCAAGGCGCCCCCGGGCTGGTTGAAGGCGGCGATGAGCCCGTTCACCCACTCTTGGACCTCCGCGCCGGCAATGGCGGTGCGATGGCGCGGGGCGAGGAGGCCATGCAGCCGGTCCAGGGTGGCGCTGACGGACTGGGCCTCGTTGGACCCGGCCAGTCGCACCAGTTCGTAGGGGGAGGTCTCGGCTTGTTCGAACCAGTCGCCATATAAGCCGACGAAATGGGTGCGGACATTGGTCCCCGTTACTGCGGTCTGGCCACCGTAGGTACCCGCCAGGCCCACTGAGAGCAGCAGGTGTTTGAGGCCGATCAGGGGCAGGACCTTACCCCGGGTGGAGAGGACCTGCACCAGGAGGGTGCCGGGCTTGATGAAGTGACGACTGAAGAGGTTGTCGGTGTTTTTCTTCGCCTCTTGGTCCCAGAGGGTACCCTCCTCACCGCCCCGGATGTGGAAGCTCTCATCGATACAGAAGTACTTGGGACGCAGGCTGAGGCCGTCGGAGTAGCTCACCGCCGCGCGCACCGGCAGGACCTTGTTGTCCTTGTTCGCCGAATCGCCGAAGACCAGGGTGTTGAGGTCGAAGGCCTCGGACACCTTGGCCCCCTTGGGGATGACGGTACGGTTCTGGGGGAAGCGCCCCCCGGCGTCCATGGCGCGCAGGATTTGTAAGGCGCGGCCGCGCTCCGGGTATTTGAACTTGTTGGGGACGGCGCGGATGTAGGTTTCGTCGTTGAACTCGATATCGGTGATCTCCTGCTCGGCATTGCGGATCACCAGGGGGGCGATGGCCTCACGCAGCAGCACCAGGGACAGGCAGCCAAGATTTTTGCGTTTGGGCAGCAGGTAGGCGCCGTCATTACCCTGAGCGGTTTCGAGCAGACCGGACAAGGGGGGAAGATAGTCGTTGAGACGTTCCATGGTTAGGCTCCGTGATCAGTCGTTGGCAAGATCCGCCACCCCTTTGCTCTGGGGCCGCGCGGCGGTGAGGAAGGACAGGCGATAGATGCTGGCGAGAATCCGGCGGCTGGCCTGGGCCGGGGGGCGACCCTTAAGGACGCCGAACCAGACGTCGGCGACGAACTGCTGGGCGAAGGTGGTCAGGGCCTGGCCGAGGTTCTCGCCCTCCGCACGTCGTTTACCACTGGCGAAGAGGTCCTTGCGGGCCAGATTGACCTCCAGTTCCCCAGCGATGGCCATCGCCAGGGATGCGGGGTCACCCTGACCCAAGCGCCAGGCCCCGATGGCGGTATCCAGGCTCAGGTTGAAGGTCAACAGCTCTTCATTGCGCGAGGCATCGTAGCCCGGAAAGCGCTGGATGCGGCTGGCGGCGCGACCGAGGGCCACCAGGGGGGCCTCCGTGGTACTCATGGCGTTCTCCTCTAGCAGTTGGGCAAATTCACGGCGAAAGCGGGATGCGGGGTTGTACGAACGGGCGGATGAGCCGGTGCGCGGGGCGTCCTGGAAATGGGACCAGGCCAGGCAGATGGCCCCCAGCCGGGTGTCCGGATGGGCGTAGCGGTTCAGCACCTCGTAGCCCAGGCCATTGGCATCCAGGATCAAGAGGGCGGTGTTGAGCCGCTCCAGGGCGGCGGGGAGCTGTTCCAGGCGTAACCGGGCGCCACCCAGGAGGTCGGCTAAGCGTTCGGGTAGGGCATCGGCGGCAAAGAATGCCTTCTCCGGCACCGGCAAACCCCGGAAGAGATGCAGGGGTCGGCCCAGGCGCCGGCTGGCCTGGATGAGCAGGCGCAGCCAGTCGAGCAGATCGCGGGTCTTGTCAGGCTGGCGCTCGAAGCGGGCGATGCGGTAGCGGTGGCGGTAGACATCGGCACCGCGATAGACACGGCCCTTGGCGATCTCCTCCCGGGCCAGGTCGTAGCTGGACAG
>CALMDH010000297.1:0-7932 GCA_937862735.1 uncultured Gammaproteobacteria bacterium | reverse complement strand
AGGTCTCCAGGGGGGTGTTGGGGGTGAGCTGCTTGCCCAGGCCGTGCCAGGGGGTAGCGCCGATGTAGGCGAGGTTGGCGCGGTTGTTGCTGAGGTCGATCAGGGCTGCCATCGGAAATCTCCTGTCTGGCCCGTGGGTTGCGCCCGGTGCGCGTCCCGTAGGTGACAGTATGGCGAAGGTGCTGCGCCTAGCAAGTCATAAATGAAGATAATTCAACAGGTTGAGAAGAATGGAGGAATCCCAGCGCCCATGCGCGCGCCTTGGGATCAAGGGCTGGCGAGTGCCGACGAGGGGTCAACGGGGGCAGGGGAGTTGGCGGGGAAGGGTGGCCCACCCCGGTGGTGGGCCAGGACACGATCAGGCGTGGTCGGCGGTTAGGTAGCGTAAGACCGCTGCCGCGCGGGCCTGGAGGGCGCGGTGCTGGCAGGTCGGCCACTGGTGAGCGACCCAGGTGGCGATGGCGTGGATGTCCTGGAGGGTGCGCTGATCGCCGCGTTTCAGCGCGGCGCTGATCTCGGTGTTGAGACGATGAATGGCGAGGGTGAAAGCGGTGCGGGTCATGTCGGTCTCCCGGTGAGCGTGGCAGAACCGACCGCGTCGGACCGGGCAGGCGGGTCAAGGGACAGCTATCATCCCCAGGCCGGTGCCGCCGATGTCGGTCGGAGGCTTTACCGCCGTGGCGACGCAACCGCCGCGGCGGACGGCGCTATGTACGCTCTGCAGGGATACCGCAGTCAACAGTATTTCTTATCGTGAACAGATGGTTAGGACAAGGCTGTCTGTTCTCCCTGCTCCAGCTTCTGGCCCGGACGGCTGGCAAGCTCAGACACCACCCGCCCAAGGGTCTGGGAAGGGAAGGGTACTTCCTCCCCCCGGTTTGATTACCGAGGCTTGTCCGCAAAGGCCGCCATATCCGCCCACACACGCAGATAGGCCCCGTGCCGGTCGTCCTCCTCCACAGAGGACTTAAAATTGGCGTAACGAATGTCCCGTACCGCCTCCGCCACCCTCATGGCCACCTCTTCGCGGTCGATACGGGCACGGAAGGGGTAATCCGTTCCGCCCCCCGTCTGCACCTTGGCTTTGGGGAAGACCCGGGTGAGGTCCTCCCGGCGCCGGGCGCGCACCAGCAACGTCGAGCCATCGCCATTCTTGTCGACGATGGAGAGCATGGCATTGGAGAGAAAGATCCACATGGTGAAGTCTCCAGAAGAGGGTTGAAAGCATGTTTTCAGCCCGGGCAGGAGGAGAATAGCCCGACCCATCTCGCCGGCATTAGGGCCGCCGCCAAGCTGAGCCCCAGTTCTTTCCTGTTCCTTGGTAGCCTCCGTGACCGTCCGGTTGCCAACCTCGACCAAAATTGCGGCCGGCGCCGGTGACCCAACCGTCCGGGCCGCCCCGCCAGTCCCGCCCCCAGGCGTCACCCGCCCCCCTCAAGCCGCTCCGCGCATCGGGGGTATAGAACTGGCCCCAATTGTCCCCGGCCCCCACCAGCCCGCCCTGGCCGTCGGGGCGCCAATCCTGACCATAACGGTTACCCCAGCCAATCCAACCGCCCCGACCATCGGGGCGGTAACCGCCGCCCCAGTCAGTGCCGCTGCCGACCCAATCCTGGGCAGAAGACTGGCCAATGGGGGCCAGTCCCACCAGGATGACGAGCAAGGTTGCGTGGCGCCTCATGACCGCGCGCCTCATAACGGGGCCGACCCGGCGAAGTCCTTGAGGGTCTGTCCGGGATAAAGGATCTCGTGGGTCCCCAGCAGCACGCTGACCACGAACTGACCCAGAGCCTGGAGCCGGGGTTGCATGTCAGAGTCCCAGTCCAGCGCTTGCGTCCTCATCTCCCGCAACAGGGAGCTAACGGCAATCGACACCGCCGCCAGTCCCTCGCTGAGCAAGAACCCCAGGTTTTCCCCGGCGCAGTAGTCCGCATTTAGGCCCAAGGCCCCCACCAGGGCAGCGCCCAACTGCTCGACCGAGTTCCAGGCGCCGATGACGGTGTACTCGGGGTCTTCGCCGGCAAAGATGCGCGCCAGCCGGGCATTGGCCAGATAAACCTCCTCGGCACTGACGCCTGGCCCCTGCACCTGGCGAGAGATGGTCAGCCAGTACTGGACCAAGAGGTTGAGGTACGCCTCGACCTCCTGCCGCACCACCTCTTGTGAACCCAGATACTTCGGCCCCAGGGCCTTGGCCAGGGTCGCGACGAAGGGATCGGTCAGGGCCTCATTTTCCGGGGCGGTGACCAGATCGCGAATGAGTCCTTCCACCGTCTGGCGCAGCTCCCGTTCATCCGTCACGCTGTACTGCTCCGGGTCCTGATTGACCAGGGTCTGGGTGGCGCGCAGGCCCGTGCCGTCGGGGCGAAAGGGGGTGACGAAAATCAGCATGCCGGTCCAACTGCGGTGCTGGTAGAGGACGTCATCCTCATAATAAGCGAACCATTTTTGCTCCATGGCCACCGGGATGAAGCCCCGCCGCAGGCGTTCCGCCTGGTTGGCGTCCAGCCGCACGTCGATGGCCAGGGTACGCTGCTGCGGGGGCAGGGGCTGCCGGACCCAGGAATAGCGTGTCGCCACGCGATGGCCCGCGACGAGGATGCCCGTCCCCGAGAACCATTGCCCCCATTCGCCCTCCCGGGCCAGGAGCGCTGCGACCAGGGCCTGGTCCACCGCGCGATTGAGGAAGGCCTTGAGCTGCTGGAGGGGCACCAGGGATACCGCCTGGCTCTCCCAGCCCATCGCCGCTGGGGAGCCGCCGATGCGTTTGGCCAGGTAATAGCGAGTGTAGGTGGTGGAGCGCCGGGAATCGGCCAGAAAAGCAAAGGGCGCGACCTGCAGGCCGGTTTCCTCATAGACCTCCCCTACTGCCGTCACGTGGAGCGAGGTGCTGCGGTCAACCCGGCCCTTGGGAAAGGTCGCCTGATAGCCCCCGAAGCCGTTGGTCGGATGCACCAGCCACACCCGCCCCTGAGGTTCCACCACCACCGCCCCGGCCGCGGGCGCCAGGCCCGGCGGCGGGGTGAAGGGTGGCTCATCCAGCTCAAGCAGGGCCAAGCGTGTCGCGTCGTCCGGTGGCACGGCGGTGACCGGGAGGTCGTAGAGACGCTCCGGCACCGCGCTCCCGGGGACAAAGGTCGCCACCGCCTGCCAGTCATCCCAGGTGGCCGGCGGCGTGGGGATGGTCGGGTGCTGAATCGTCACCCGCGTACCGTCGGGCTGACGTTGGGGGTGAAACATGGCGCTCTCCTCCCGTCTAGGCGTCCGCGCCGCCTCTTGAGCGGCTGCCGTCCGCCTGGCGTCCTTTCAAGGTACTGCTCGTGGCAAAGAACCGCGCCTTCAAGGCCCGCGGGTCGAGCTTTTCCTGGTAAGTGTGCACCTCACCCAGCAGCAGAGCGGCCTGGTTGATGAGGTCCGGGTTGTCCTTGCCATAGCCCCGAAT
The DNA here is from genome assembly GCA_937862735.1 of uncultured Gammaproteobacteria bacterium. Lineage (GTDB taxonomy): Bacteria > Pseudomonadota > Gammaproteobacteria > Chromatiales > Chromatiaceae > M0108. The sequence continues at coordinate 4,490 of CALMDH010000297.1, read as the reverse complement.
CTTCCCCGCGGCCTGGACCAGCGCGGCGCGGGCACCCTCCAGGTCATCGCGGCGATTGCGCAGCGTCGCTTCCCGGCGGGCCTCCGCGGCCCAGAACGCCGCCACCCGCTGCTCCACCGCGGCTTGACGCGGCTGCGTCTTCCGCCGCGTGCTCTCGACCCAGGTCCAGCGGAACGTGTCTTCTGCCAGCGGTTCCTCCTGGTTGGATACCAAGACGCTCAGGGCACAGTCCTGATCAACCGCTCCCGACGGGAAGTGGATGGCCACCAGCAGGTCCAGGGTCTGGCGACTGACCAGGTCACCGAGGCCGATGGTCAGGGCACCCACCCCGGTCTCCACCGGCCAGGAACCCAGCACCTCGACCTTGAGGGGGGCCTCCCAGGTCAAACGCACCCGGGCGTCGGCGCAGACCACGTCCAAGGCATCGCCCAACTCGCGGGCGATGAGGGCCGGGATGCCCTCGGCCTGGGCGATGTCATGGAAGGCCCCGCCCCCCGCATCGGCCAGCAGACCCAATAATTCTTCGTTGTAATGGTCACCCACGCCAAAAGTACTGGTGACCACCCCCAGTTGACGGAGCTGGTGGGCGTGCTGGCCCAGTTCGCTCGCATCAGTGATGCCGGCATTGGCCTCGCCGTCGCTGACCAAAAAACAGCGGCGCAAGCGCTCCCCCGGAGCCTCCTGGCCAATGAGGCCGCAGCCCGTTAGCCAGCCCCCGCCCAGGTCGGTGCTTCCCCGCGGGTCAATGCCCAGCAGGGCCTGTTCTACGATCTGCCGGGTCATGGGCATGACCGGGGCCAAGGGCAGCAGGGTGTCAATCTGATCGTCGAACACCACCACCGCCGCGCGATCCTGGGCGGTTAACTGCCCCAGGGCCTGCAGGGCCGCCTGGCGCGCCTGATGCCACTTGGCACCGTTCATGGACCCCGAACGGTCCAGCGCCAGGGCCAGGTCGACCGGGGCACGGGCCTGGGTCGCCATGGGCGCCTGCAAGGCAATGTGCAGGTAGCGCACGCTCAAGCCCGCGGCACGGATCAGGCGGCGGTCGGTATCAAGGCGCAGGGTCACTTCGGTCATGGTCGGTTCCTTCTTCTTGGTTGTTGTTAAGGCAAAGATGACCACCGTCACCCGGCCGGGGCTTAGCCGTCGGCGGAGAACAGCCGCTCGGCGGTGGCCAACAGGGTCTCCAGCCGGCGTTGATCGGCGCGGGCCAGGGGGCGGCGCACATGCAGCTCGATATCCGGGTGCAGGGTGATCCGCTCCCAGGTCGACTTGGTCCGCGTGGCCGGGGGCTCGGCGGATGTCGACAGCTTAGCCGCGGGCTCCGACAGCACTTGTCGCTTGCCCAGAACCTGACGCACATAGTCGAAGGCGGTCACCGCCGGCTCCGCCACCGCAGGGGCGGTCAAGGCCGCCGCGACCCCGGCGTCGTCCAGGGCCTCCAGTTGCGCCCGGATCGCCGCCAGGGGCAGATGGCCGTCCTGCAGGCGCCGGATCAGGGTGATGCGGTCACGGTGTCCGGGGCCATAAACCGCCGCCGGTCCCCGGCCACTGGGGGGCGGCAGGATGCCCTCGGCGACCCAGTAGCGGACGGTCCGCACCGAGATGCCGGTCTGTTGGGCGAGTTCGTTGATGTCGAAAGTCTCAGGCATGGCTTTAATATACATCGTACAGTGGCGCTGTCAATATGTGGCGCTCTTTTCGGGTGACAGTGGAGCCCGGGGTATTCAGGTAAGCGGCCAAACGGTACACCGCGCTTGGCGCCCCGTAATCCGCCGCACGTCATAGGTCCAGGCGGTGACCGGCACCAACCCCCAACCACCGACCCAGACTGTTACCAACACCCGGTCGTACAGGTTGGGTCCGCCGGTGGCCCGGAAGCCCTCCAGCCGGTCAATGGGCGGCAGGTCGGCTTCCGGATCGTCCAAGGTCACCAGCTCGCCGCTGACCCAGTCCCAATCGCCCGCTGGCTTGCCGACGGCAAACGGCGGGGTTACCTCCTGAGTGCGGGCATCGCGCCAGGGATGGGCGGTCCCTGATGCGAGGATCAGGCGGTTTGGAACCTCCAGGGCCGGGAACCCCGCCTGCAAATGCCACAACCGCCCCCAGGTCCAGGCCGGCTGGATGGCGGTGGCCTGGGCCACGTAGCGATGGTTGTGAAAGCCGCGCTTGAGGGTGCCATAGACGAACAGGCGGAGGGGTGTGATGGGCGGTAAAACCGGGGAATTAGGTAGAACCTTCACGCCGCCACCCCCAGCGGCAAGGTCCCCGGCCGCTCCTGGGCGACAAAGTCGAGGGGCCGCAGGGCCACCGCCCACTCGCCGTCGTGGCGCAGGGTCAGCAGGGTCATCGTCGGCACGTTGAGCGGGCGCCAGCCGGGGGCGTCGCCCAGGGCATCCATGAGGAACCGCGCCTCGCTGGCGTAGGCCACCACCCGCCGGTGGCGGTGCAGCCACAGGGCCAGCGGTTTGTTGCCCTTGAGCACCAGGATGGTCGCCGGGTCGAGGATCGACGCCATCACCGCGCTCATCTGCCCCCGACACAGGCGCAGGGCCTGGGTCAGCCCCGCCGGGTCGATGGCGTCCTCCGGGGTGTGGCGGTCGGCCAGACGGAACAGCAGTTCGCTGTCCACCTCGGCGTGCCGGGGCAGGCCGAAGCGGCGGAACAGGTGGTCGGCGTTGTACAGGGTGCCGTTGTGGGTGCCGATGACCACCCCGGCGCGCAGGGGGTGGTTGTTGCGGTTGTTGGCCGGGTCGCCGCGCGTGCTCCAGCGGGTGTGGCCCATCAGCACCGTGGTCTGGGCGTCCACCTCGGCCAGGGCCTGGCGGAACGGACCCCGGTCCACCAGGTCATGGGCCGGACGCGGCTCCTTGAAGATCCGGTAGTCGCCGTTGACCTTGAGCCAGGCCAGGCCGGTGGCATGGGGACCGCGCACCTCGCTGTGCAGCAGCAGCAACTCGAACAGGAGGCGCAGGTCGGCGAGGTCCGCCTGGGTGCGGCGTTTGCGCCCGATAATCAGCCCTACTTGTCCGCACATGGCCCGTCCTCCGGTCCGCCCTTGAGATCCAGGGGTAGATCATCGGGCAAAAAGGTCACCAGCCCCCGGCTGGCCAGGCGCATCAGGAACGCGTCGGCGGCCTGATCGAGGGCCTCGGGCAGGGGTTTGAGGTCGTCGCCTTCGAAGCTCGCCAGCACCGCGGTCATGTAGACGCGCGGGGCCAGGGCGGCGGTGAAGGGCGTCTGCTCGCGCATCGCCTCGGCGATGGTCAGGCTGTCGCGCCCCCAGAACACCGTGCCGGCGGCGTCCAGGGGCTGACCGTCGAGGGTCGTGTCGTGAATCACCACTTTCATCGGGGCGTCCTCCTTAAGCCGCCAGGGCCTGCACCGGAGCGGCCTGGGGGCGGCCGCGTTTCCAGGCGCCGTTCCCGGGCATGGTCTCCAGCAGGAACTTGCGCGCGGTTTTGAACTCGTCGCCGATCATGCCCAGGCGCAGCAGGAACACCCGGAAGTCGTACTTGGCACTGGTCGGGTCAAAGTCGCGTTTGGCGCTGGCCGCCGAGCGGGCGTTGAGGGCCTTGGTGGCGATGGCCAGGCACAGTTGGACGTAGGACTTGATCTTGCCGGCATGCAGGGTGGCCTCGAACCAGCGAAACTCGATGGTGCCCCGGTACCAGATGTTGTGCAGGTTGACGCCATGGTAGCGCGTGCTGTCGTAATGGGTCGGGTGGGGGTTGCTGCGGCCGTACCAGAGGTGGTTGAGCTGCTCCTTGGTGCGCGGGCGCTGCTGCTCCAGCTTGGCGATGAAGGCCGGGTCGATGGGCTTGGTGTATTGGGTCAGGCGCGCCGGGGTGATGCCCAGGGCGTGCAGGATCAGGGGTTCCTGCTTGTAGACCAGCTTGGCCAGGTTGGCGATCTGCTTGGCCGCGAAGGGCGCGGCGTCGACGTGGATGTGGATACCGCACTTGGCGTCGACCTTGGCGCCGCAGCGACGGATAGCGCGCACCACCTGCTGCAGGGTGTCGAGGTCGGCGTAGGTCAGGACCGGGCTGACCACCTCGGCGCGCAGGTGGCTGGGAACGTTGCTCAGGCTGGCGTCATGGACCACCCGCCAGGCGCGCCCCTGCAGGTCGGTGACCTTCCAATGGTCATGGCCGCTGGCGCTGTGACCGAGGGCACCACCGACCACCGCGTGGATGGCCTGGGCGACGGTGGCGCGGTTGCGGCCGATGGTCTCGATCTCGATGCCGAATTTGAGGTCTTGCAGGTTCATGCTCGTCTCCGTCAGGTGGTTGTTTGGTTAGGGCTTTTGCCCGGCCGTCGACCACAGTAACGCTTAGACGCGCACACATAGCAAGGGATGCGTACAGCTTTTTTTGTTGCTGCACAAGGGGTTGAGAGGGGTGGGCGGAGGGGGGGTGCCGCAAGCAGGGGGGTGTGCGGCAGGCCCATGGCAGGCGAGAACGATTCTGGTGTGGGCTCTTCGGGAGCTA
>CALMDH010000296.1:0-2365 GCA_937862735.1 uncultured Gammaproteobacteria bacterium | reverse complement strand
TTTCTGGGCAAACCGATGGATTGGGCCATCGGCGGCTTCCACCTCATGAACGCCGACACACCCCAGATCGAGGAGACGATCAAGGCGCTGCGGGCACTGGACGTGCGGGCGGTCATTCCGACCCACTGCACCGGGGATCTGGCCAAGGCGGCCTTTCGCCGTGCCTACGGCGCCCGCTGTTTAGAGGGTGGCGCCGGGCGGCAATGGGACCTGGCGGATATTCCCACCCCCTAAAAACTGGCTGAACCCTGGGAAACTCAGGGCCGCTCAGGGCCGCTTGGCCAGTTCGGCAAAATGGGTTGTTTCGCAAAATGACCCTTTAGCCTGATCCGGCTAAATGGCTTTGTTTCGCAAAATGCCCCTTTTGGCAGATCAAAAAAATGGCTTTGTTTCGCAAAATGACGTCGCCAGCAGGTGGACTGGGACTGGGGCAGTGCCCGCCATTTCAAGGCTACTTGTGAAAAATCAATGCAAAGCGAGCCTTAGGCCGATGAAAATACTCGCCTGTCAGGGGCTGACCGGCCGGATGCGAGCACCCACCTCAGCCCTGGCGAGACCCTGGTTGACGGGCAGGGTCATGACGATTGCCTCCGGCATCTTGCGGGAGTTCGCCACTCCTTCACCCCTTACGCCAAATCCTTCGGCCATTCCCTCGCTCTCTGGAGACAACCTCAATGACAGCGCTTACGAAGTTCACGCTCTCCACCCTCGCCGCCGCCATCAGCCTGAGCGCCACCGCCGGTGCCATCAAGGACGAGCCCATCACCCCGATCCGTCCGCCGCAGTCCATCAACCTGGGCATGGTCGAGCTGGGCAAGAAGCTCTACTTCGATCCGCGTCTCTCCAACTCCGGTTTCATCTCCTGTAACTCCTGCCATAACCTGTCCATGGGTGGCACGGACAATATCAAGACCTCCATCGGCGATAAGTGGCAGCAGGGCCCGATCAACTCGCCGACGGTGCTCAACTCCAGCCTCAACGTCGCCCAGTTCTGGGATGGCCGCGCCGCGGACCTCAAGGAGCAGGCCGGGGGCCCCATCGCCAATCCCGGGGAGATGGCCTTCTCCCATACCCTGGCCATCGGCATGCTGGAGTCCATCCCCGAGTATGTGGTGGAGTTCCGCCAGGTCTTCGGCACCGATAAGCTGACCATCGATCAGGTCACCGAAGCCATCGCCGAGTTCGAGAAGACCCTGGTCACGCCCAATTCCCGTTTCGACCTCTGGCTGCTGGGTAAGGACGACGCCCTGACCGCCCAGGAGCTCAAGGGCTATGAGCTCTTCAAGACCAGCGGCTGCGTCGCCTGCCACAATGGCGAGGCCGTGGGCGGCAATTCCTTCCAGAAGATGGGCGTGGTCGAGCCCTACAAGGGCGCCGAGGGGATGGAGGGCCGCGCCGCCGTCACCGGCAAGGACGCGGACCGCTTCAACTTCAAGGTCCCGACCCTGCGTAACGTCGCCCTGACCTATCCCTACTTCCATGACGGCGCCGCCAATACCCTGGGCGAGGCCGTGGAGATCATGGGCCGCATCCAGCTCGGCAAAAAGTTCTCCCAGGAGGAGAACGCCCAGATCGTTGCCTTCCTCAAGACCCTGACCGGCGATCAGCCCAACTTCCAATTGCCGATCCTGCCGCCCTCGTCCGACAAGACCCCGCGGCCCGATCCCTTCAAGTAACCGCCGTTGCTCAGGCGCCCCGGCGCCTGACACCCCTGGAACCCGCGCTTCGGCGCGGGTTTTTTGTGGTCATCGACATCTGCAATCCTGGGTTCTTGGATTAACGGAGTCCTAGCCCCAAGCCGCCACCGAGTCGTAACATGTTGAACTTGCTGGTAACAGAACCCCGGCGGATGGGAGCAACTTTTCCGGTCGCCAGGTACCAGGCGGGGATGAAATCGCCGAGTGAAAAGCTAGGGATTGACATAAGTATATTAGTTATTCATAATATACCTAACTTCACACCTTATTGGAGAGCCAAGATGCTCAAATCTAAATTCATCGCCGGCGGTCTCGCCCTGCTCCTCATCAGTACCAGTTCCCAGGCCGCGGCCCTGGACGAATCCAGTGCCCGTCAACTCGAACCTGCACTGAATGGCGAAGTCTCGGCCACGGGTCTTTTCCCGACCCAGGCCATGGAAGATGCCTTCAATGACTACCTGGTCTGGACCCGCGAGCAGGGCTTGAGCCGGTTAGCCGCGTTTGAACCAGTAGTGCGCGATTTCCCCGCCGGCCAGGGTTCCCTGTCGGGCCGTTTCCCCACGCAGGAAATGGAGGAACAATTCAAGGCCTATTTGGCATGGACCGGGGATAGCCAACACAGTCTCTTCTACGCCTTCCGCGCCGTTGAGTTCAACTAAGCGCTCTAT
>CALMDH010000295.1:0-1590 GCA_937862735.1 uncultured Gammaproteobacteria bacterium | reverse complement strand
GTAACTATTCAGAGGTCATCCGCATAAACTCCGGCCACCGTCCCTCGTAGAGGAAGCGCAAGGCATCTGCGGAGGACACCCCATTTTTCCGGCAGGTGATGAGATAGCTGCGGATGCGGGCAAACATTTTTGCCCCCTGTTCGGACCGGAAGCAACCGGAGATCTTCTGCTGTACCTTGGCCATACGCAGATTTTGCTCCGCTTCGTTGTTGGTAAATGGCACCTCCGGTTCCACCATGAAGCGCAGCACGTCGCCTTCGAACTTAATCAACCGTTCCAGCAGGTTTCTGGCTTTGGATCGTTTCAGCCGGCCTCGCTGTCCCTGTTTCCGCTGTGACTCATCCGGTGGCGGGCATTCGATTTGCGCCTCGTGAGTGATGTGCCGATACCGTTCTCTGAAGGCTTCGGCCGGCGTGGTCTCCAGCACGCCGCCTGCCACATCGACGGCCACGTTGATCTCCAGCAACAGCTTCTGCATCTGTTTGGCCCACTGCTGCTTGTCCTGCTCCCAGGCGCGCTCCAGTTCCCGCAGGTGGTGGGCGTTGCACAAGGCGTGACGACAAGAAAGCTGGTAGTAGGGCTTCCAATGGTCATGTACCAGGGTGGCGGTATAGTCGGGCAGTATGCCCATCGCCGCCAGGGCTTCACCGCCGCGCTTGTCATGGGGCGCCATCAGGGTCAGGGTGGCACTGCAGACGACATGCAGCCATTGGCGTTTGCCGCCGATATTGATGCCGGTCTCGTCGGCGTGGAGTACCCGCGCCTGCGCGAGCTCCCGCTTGGCCCACTCTTCAAACGGGGCCAGCCGCGCGTAGGCATCCAGGTTGAAGTTGTAGATGCTGCCGGCACTCAAGGGCAGGTCGAACTGGTCGGCAAAGTGCTCCTCAATGCGCTGATAGGGGAGCAACTGGTAGTTGGACATGTAGACGGCGTGGATCTTGACCCCGGAGGCGTACTGGGTCTTGACCCTCACGGCATCCGGGAAGGGGGCCACCACGCGCCGTCCCCGCTCATCCTCCAGGATTTCGGCCTGATACTCCGTCACCACCCTGGAAATCTGGATGTCGAACACCTGACGGCGCTCGTAACCAATACAGCGGAAGGTGCCGTCGCTGGGCAGCGTGGCACGATCGACCTTGATCGACTCGATATGGTCCGGGGCATCGACCAGTTCCAGATGGTTGCCCTCATGTCCATTCTGCGCGCCCGGCTTGTGGTTGCTCTTGCCTTTGTGCCCCTTTTTGTCGCGATTGGGATCCATGGACGGCGACTTGCTGCTGTTGCGGCTGTTGAGCCCCAGCCGGTTCAGCAGGAGCGTGAACAGGGTCAGGAGCAGTTCCAGGGAGGCACGCAGGGCGGGTGAGAGGCCGGTTTCTTCGGCCATGTGCTGCCTGACCTTTGCGAGGGTCTGTTCGACCGGAATGTGGTCGAGGGTCATCGTGCGGGCGGCTCGAACGATTCTCCGGCCTCGACAGCCATGATCGCGGAGAGCACGGCCAACCGCTCGGCCGGAGGCATGGCCTGGTAGCGTTGCCCCCAGCCCTGGGCCTTGCGCTTGATCATCTGGCGGTGCGTGAAGTTGCGCCCCGC
>CALMDH010000294.1:0-20562 GCA_937862735.1 uncultured Gammaproteobacteria bacterium | reverse complement strand
GGATCAGGAACTCGGCGACGTAATCTTTGCCGGCGGCATCTGTGCCGAGAATCAGCAGGGCGGGCGGTGGAGGGGGTAACATCGGGGAATCATTTAGGGCGGGAGCATTACCGGTTTGTCCAACCCTTACCGGCCAATTCGGCTCTGACATAATGCTCGAACACCCGCGGGAAGATACCATTTTTAGAGAACACAGCGTGGGCGCAGCATGCCATTGCCGTTCTCGACCACCCACCAAGTGCCGGAACGTTTGAGGCGTACGTGGCCGATGAACTGGTTGGCGGATTCGATGCCGCCGCAACCGATGGGCATCCCCTCGGCCTTGCAGGCGTCGTAGCCGAAGCGATCCTGCTGGTTGCCGAGGTAAGTGATCAGGCCATCGATGGCCGCGCGGGCGGCCTGGGTCGCGGGTTTCATTCGTCGCCGCCCGGCGATGATATGGCTGAGGCGGTCCTCGCCGAGTCGCGCCAGGGACGCTTCGACCCAGTGGACCGCCGGTACGGGATCGCGATCGCGAACGTCGGCGACCTGATAGCGGTGCTCCTTGCCGTGGTAGTCATCGAGGATCGGGCACCCCGTGGGGAAGGCGGCGGTGAGGCTGTTCCAGACCCAGGGTGCGCCGTCGCCCAGGAGGGCGATACGCACCTGCGCTTGTGGGATGAGCCGGGCCATGACGGCGAGATCGCGGCGCATCGCCTCGGCATCCTGGATCTGATGCCAGCTGGCGATCTGGATGATGCGCTCATCGGGCAGGGCGAGATAGCAGCGTACCCCCTTGGCCTCCTGCCATTGACCGGGACCCCGCTTTTCATCACCAGGGGAGGCCGTAGAGCAAAACGGCGGCCAGGATGGTCAGGAACAGGCTGGTTGCAGCGGTCATGTCCATTGGGTAAGCGCGGGGTTGAGAGGCTATCCATTGTGATCTGTCAGGGAGACGCTGCACGGCAAGCAAGTCATCGCTATCCCTCAGGAGGCCGGAGGGGTCATCGTGCTTCAGGAAAGCCGTCACGTCCAGTTGGGCAAAGATGGCTGGCGGACGACGGTGCCGCTGCACGATCAGCAGACCGCAAGCGTTCGGTTGCGGCTGACCCTTCAGCCCAGCAGGCGGCCCGGCAGTCCCTTCAGAAAGCGCCCGGTGCTTAACAACTGTCGCCGCAGCAGGGCCCAGTCCTGAACTTTTTTTCTGGGCCTCCCGCAGGCGCAGGAGCCGGCGGCGGTCAGCGTCTGGCTGGTGGTCGAGGATGGCCGCCCACAGGCTATCGGTCACGTTGTAGCCGCGTCCTGCGGCCAGACAGACGGGAATGACGCTGGCAAGCGGCACCGCGAGGTCCTGGGCCACGGCCTCCACCGCGGCGCGGATGTTCCTGGCCTTGTCGCTGGTGGGGGCGTTGAGGTCATAGGGTGGCTGCCCCTCCTGGCGTGGGCGCAGCAGGTCGATGTGGCTGACCGCGACCAGCAGGGTGGGCGGATGGCGTGCGGGATGGGCCGCCCAGCGCTGGCGCAGCCGGTTCAGGGTCGCGGTCTCCTGATCCCGATCCGGCCGCTGGGCGGGGGTGACCCAGAGGATCAGGTCCGCGCGGTCGACCAGGGCGTCCAACGCCTTGGGGGGCAGTCCCGCGGTATCGAGGCCGGGGGCATCGAAGATCAGGGCCGGCGTCAGGCCGTCGCGGGCGAGACGGTAGGGCGTCACCCCGGTCGCCAGGTCCGGTAGACAGTCGGTGGCCGCCAGCAGCTGGTCGAAGAGGGCGTTGATCAGGCTGGATTTGCCGGCATTGGACCGGCCCAGGATCAGGATGCGCAGGGGTTCTTCCGTCCGTTGCGCCGCGGCGGCCCCTGCTCGTTCCAGATCTTGGCGTGACTGGGCGGTGGCGGCGGTCGTGGTGTTGGCCGCTGGCGCGTCCAGCACCAGCCGGCCACTGTAGAGCGCGATGGCGTAGTGCCCGATGTTGCGGACATACTCCTGGAGCAACCAGCGCCGCAGGTCGGTCCAGGCCACCGCGAAGGCACGGTTACCCAGGGCGGACTTGGCCTCGGCCAGGAGGGCGCTGGCGGGGTTCACGACCAGTCGGCCGGCGCGATAGAGGGGGTAGAGGCGCTCCGCGGTCCGCTTCCAGCGGTTGAGGCGCGCCAGGTCGCCGAGGGTCAGGCGGTGACTGAGAGGGATGTTGTCGGCCAGGTCGACGCGCAGCTCGTGAAAGGCCCGTTCGATGATCAGCAGGCCATGGGGCAGGGTCAGCTCCAGCAGGGGCTGCGCCCGCTCCGGGTGGTAGATCCACGCCACCCGTTCCAGGGCCTGGTTGCCCAGGCGCCAGAGGCTTTCATCCAGGGGCCAGTCCTCCGGTTTGAGGGTCGCGGCCAGGGCCTCAAGGGCCTCCCCGGCGGCCTGGTCGCGGGGGGTCCAGTCCGGGTTGGGTTTGATGTGCGGCCAGCAGGTGCCGGCCGCGTCGGCGCAGCCAGGTCTGGAGCTCCAGACCCAGGGCGGTGCATCCCAGCAACGCGCCCCGCCACCCGAAGACGTAACCGCTCTGCCAGAGCCACCAGGCACCGAGCGGCAACAGCGCTACCACCGGCACCAGCCAGAGCAACGGGGCGATGAGGTACTGCCAGTCGCGAGGCTTGAGCCTGAGGTTGATCATGGTTGCGCGCGGCGCTGCCTTCCCCTCCCGCTGGAGCAGGGCCAGGCCGGTGGTGATGGCCTGGCCATAAATGGCGCGCAGGGTGGCGCTATCGAGCCGCTCGCCGCGACGGACGGTACGCAAGTAGTAGCCGGCCGCCTTGCCCACGGCAAAGGTGGTCACGCCACTGGCCGAAGCCCCGTAAGCCACCCCCAAGGTCTGGCCGAGAACGGGCACCCCCTTCAACAACTCCCGCCCAAGCAGGCGGCTCAGGTAACCGATCCCAATCCCGGTGCCGAGAAAGCCGAGAAACTCGGCGACCTGACGCCGGTTCCAGGGCACCTGGTAGATCGCGGCGAGGCTGTGCAGGAGCTTGGCCTGCACTGCGGGAACCCCGGCCAGGACGACCGCCGGCGTCGGCCAGGCCCCGACCTCCGCCGCGGTCAGGGCATAACCGACGATGGGGGGGTGGGCGGCGCGGGCGAAGACATCGCGTACCTCGGCGTCGGCGCTTAGGCGCGCGCAGGTCACTGGCGGCAAGCGCCATTGTGGGGTGGGGGTTCTGGGCTTACGGCGCGCACGCGGCGACGGAGCTGGCCGGGTGGGAGATCCTGCAACTGCTGGTCCTGTTCCTGCCGTTCTTGACCGTGGGCCAACGCTGTTGGCGGGACGGCGAGCAGGCCGGTGGTCAGGGCGGAAGGCTGCGGGCACCACCCGCGTGGTCTCGGCGGGCGGCTGAAACCAATCCGCCGCCGCGGGCGTGATGGCTAGCCGATCGCCGCGCACCAGGATGATCTTGTTCCGCGGTCCGCTGCCAGGACACACGCACGCCCCGCACCCGGTAACCTTGAGCGGGCGCGATCGCCCGCACGGGAGGCAATCAGTGACCGCCACCTATGCCAGCGCCTGGGACGCCCTCGCGGCTAGCCCGGAGGAGGCGGAACGCCTGCGACTTCGCGCCGCGTTCATGCGGGCCATCGCGCAACACCTCCTCCAGCTGGGAGCGATCCCGACGGAACAGGCCCGCCGCCTGGGCATCACCCTGCCCCGGCTGGACGTGCTGGTGCAGGGGCGCTACCACCACTTCAGCCTGGACGCTCTGGTCGCACGGGCGGCCCGGCCCGGCCTGCGGATCACGATTGAATACAAGGCCCCCGCCGGGTAGTCTGTCCCCCCAACACGGCCCAGCGACGGCCGACCCTTTCGAGGAGGCCCTCGCTAGGGTTGTACCGGCCGCGGGGTTTTTGCCCGCCCACGGTACCGGGGGGCGTGGAAAGGGGACTCCCTTGCCCGCGGGCGAGGGTGGCGGCGCCACCGGGCGGGTCTCTCAGGTCCAGCGCCCGGCGCGCCTTGACCGCCGGGGGGAACAACGCGTTAAGCCCCTGGCGGCCGGTCGCCAGCATGCGCCGTTCGCGCTCCAGCGCGGCAAAACGCCGCTGGATATCGTCGGGCGGGCCGATTTCCACCCCCAGCCAGCGCCGCTGTTTCACCTCGGCGGCGACATAGGTCGTCCCCGCGCCGCCAAAGGGGTCCAGTACCGTATCGCCGGGGTCGGACGCCAGCTCGATAATCCGGTCCAGCAGCCGCAGCGGCAGCTCATTGGCCCCGGCGCGATGCTTGTGTTTGGCATGGCGTACCGGATGGATGTCGTGCCAGACATCGCTCAGGTTGACCCCGGCGGGATTCCTCGCCCGGGCATGGCCGCCATAATCGCCCAATTCCCCCGCGCAAGGACGGCACACCGCCAGCGGCAGCCGGTCGGGATGGAGCACCCGCGGCCGCGGGCCCTTGACCAGGTAGAGCAGGGCGTAGTGGGCGGGGTAGAGGCGCCCCGGCCGCGGCAACCCGCACTTGAACGAATTGCACGCGCATTCCCCCTGCTAGGCGAAGCCAGGAGGGGGTCAAGCGTGCTTGGCGGGTGATCGCCCCTGCTCCCTGGTGCCTTGAGCTTGCACGTAGTCGCGCACCGTCTCCAGCGTCACGCCACCGACACTGCCCACGAAGTAGGCCCGGTGCCAGAACAGCGGCTGGCTGTAGAAGGCGGCCAAATGCGCGACGAAGCGGTTGCGTGCGCGCCGGGCGCTGGCGGTCTTGAGGTTGTTGATCAGCACCGAGAGGTCGAGGGCCGGGTGGATATCGATCAGCAGGTGGACGTGATCGGGCTCGCCGCCGAACGCGATCAGCCGGCAGCGCCAGGCGGTGAGGATCTCCGCAAAAGCCGTTTCCAGGTACGCCAGCAGCTCCGGGGTGAGCGTTTTGCGGCGGTACTTGGTCACGAACACGATATGCAGCTTAATGTTGTAGACGGCGTGAGAGCTAGATCTGTTGGCGTTATCCATCTTGCGGCCTAAAGGTTTTGCGGGTAGCGTAGCACGCATGGACGGTTATCGCTTTCGCTGCTATCCCACCGACGATCAGGCGCGGACCTTGCGCCAGTGGATCGGCTGCCAGCGCTTCATCTACAACGCGAAGGTGGGCGAGGACCGCTACTTCCGGCGCTTTGCCAAGTCGGCGCTCGCGCTCACCGGCACGCCGATCCCGATCGATCAGACCTACGCCCCGTTCAAGACCGACCTGACCCCCTTTCTGGCCGACGTGCCAGCGGTGGTCTTGCGCAACGGGGCGGTGCGCTGGAAGCAGGCTTACCGGCGCTACTTTGCCGGGCTTGGCGGTCGCCCGACGATCAAGACGCGCCATGGTCGTCAGGCGGTGTGGATCACGCGCGAGTTGTTCCAGTTCGAGCCGATCGGGCATGCCCCCGGCACCTACCGGCTGCACATCGGGACGCGCAAATTCCCCGTCGGCGAGCTCGCCTTCACCGCGCATCGTGCGTTTGCGCCGCCGGCATCGCTGCATCTCAGCCTCGAGGCCGGGCGCTGGCATGTCAGCTTCTCCAACGAGACCGCCACCGAGACGCTGAGCGCGACGGCCATCGCCGCGCGCCTGCGGCCGTTGCCGCTCGCGCCGCTCGAGGCGGCGACCCTGGGCCTGGATCGCGGTGTCGCCACGCCGGTGATGACCAGCGACGGGCAGCGCATCGTCGCCTCCCCGGTGCAGCAACAGCGCCTGGCCCAACAGGAACGCCGGCGCAAGCGCTGGCAGCGCACGTGCGCCCGGCGCGGCAAAGGCGGACAGAACCGTGCCAAGGTCCGCGCGCAGGTCGCGCGGACCTACCGCTACGCCACGGAGGTGCGTCGGGATCTGGCGCACAAGGCCGCTCGCATCCTGGTCGATGAGCCGCGCCATCAGGTCTACGCCCTCGAGGCGCTGCGTGTTCCGGCGATGACCCGGCGCCCCACGCCCAAGCCCGATCCCGAACGCCCGGGGCACTACCTGCCTAACCGCGCCAAGGCCAAGTCCGGCCTCAACCGCTCGATCCTCGCCTCCGGCTGGGGGCAGTTCAAAACGATCCTCCACGACAAGGCGGCCCGTGCCGGCAAGCTGGTGGTGGAGGTGCCGGCCGCCTATTCCTCGCAGGAATGCGCCCGTTGCGGGCACATTCACCCGGACAACCGCCCCCGTCAGGCGCGGTTTGTCTGCCAAGCCTGCGGCCATCACGCCCATGCCGATCACAACGCCGCGCAGGTCATCGCGGCACGCGGCGCACGCTGGGTGGCAGACGGACACGTGGTCGAGAAGCCGAAGAAACGCTGTGCGCTCAAGCGCACGACGGTAGGTCCGGGAGAGGCCGAACCGGCGGGATTGATCCCGCGAACGCCTGTGGAGAACGCGCTCAGACGCGGCCGTGGCAACACGTCCGCGCGGCGTTCGATGAAGCAGGAAACCCCCGCTACAAGCCAACGGCTTTAGCGGTGGGGAACTTCATTTCCACGGCGATCCAGTGCAGCAGGGCCAGCCGCCCGGCGAGAAAGCCGGCCAGTTCGGCATTCCAGCGCGGCAGATTCCAGACGAACAGCGCCCCGCCGGGCTTCAGCACGCGGATGCACTCCAGCAGCCAGCGCTCACACCACGCCAGGTAGTGACCCACCGCCAGCCGGTCGTCGATCCCCGAGGGATACCACTTGCCCAGATTCTGCGGTGGATCGGCGAAAATCAGGTCGAGCGAATCGCTCGCCAGGGCCGCCATGATCGCCAGGCAATCGCCCTGATAGAACTGGCCGTACGCGGTGGCCAGCACCGGCGGCGGCAGGCTGGCTAGCGGGGGCGGGGCCGGCAGCGGCCGGCGGTCCGCTGCGCCCGCCAGCGCCGCGCGTGACGGCCGCCCCAGGCGCAGCATCAACGCCAGCTCGCTCAGGCCACTGGTCGCCAGGATACGCTCCAGATCCACGCCGCAGGGCAGGATCTGCGCCGTATGGTAATGGCGCAGCCGGGCCACGGGCACGCCGCAGCGCGCGACCCACGCCGCCACCGCCGGCCGATCGTTCGCGTCCAGGCCCAGGGCCTGGAACAGCGACATGGCCCCCCCCGCGCTATCCGGCGCGCGCATCAGGCATCCGGCGCCCGATAGCGGCGCGTCTGCGCCGTGCGTCGCGCGGGCACGGGTTCCACCCACGGCACGTCAGCCGGTGTCGCGGCCCCCGCGGACGCGGGTTCCGGCGCCGGAACCGCCACCACCTCCACGGCGCCGAGGCCCCGCTGGTGCAGTCCCAGGTGCTGCGCGGCGGCATACGACAGGTCGATCAGGCGATCACCGACAAAGGGACCGCGATCATTGACCTTGACCAGGGCCGAGCGCTGATTGGCGAGGTTGCGCACCAGGACGTAACTGGGCAGGGGCAGCGTCTTATGCGCCGCCGTGAGGGCGTGCATGTCGAAAGGTTCCCCCGTGGCGGTGCGCCGGCCGTGAAACGCTTGGCCGTACCAACTGGCGGTGCCCACCGCCGTGTAACCCCGACTGTCGGCCTGGGGGTGGTAGGTCACGCCGCGCACGGTATAGGGCCGCTGGCTGCCGCGATGGGCGGCGGCCGGCGGGGGGGAAGGCGCCCGACTGGGCGGCGGGGAAGGGGCGGGGTCCGCGGCGACCGTCACCGGGCCGTCGGGAGGGGAGGGTGCCGCATCCGGCGCCGGGAGCGTCAGACAGGCGGAGAGTAAACAGCAGGGCAGGAGAGCCAGGAAACGGACGGCGGACACCCGGCGGTGGGAACCATCCAGCGAGGAGCGGCGCGTAGCAGTCATCAGCAACATCCGGTAAAAAAGACCGGGCGATGGTACGCGAAGCGCGGCGGCAATTGGCTGACCATTTCTGGCCTGGCGATCCGCTCATAACCGGCGTCAGGCCCCGGCGCGCAACCGGGAACCGGCGCCGGCAGTCATCGATGATAACCCGACCGGACCGCGGCCCGTGGCGCCGGCATCCGCCGCCGAATCAGTGCACAATACGGGCAACACACGGCCGCGGCGTCGCGCGGGCGCGGCGGTGACGCCGATCTCTCCATTCGGTCTTAAGGGCCGCGCGCGGCGCGCGCCGCCCGGCGACAACGCCAGGGTTTTTATCGCCCCCCGCAGGTGAATGCTGCCATGCCGATCGTCCTCGCCCCCCCGGTCGCCCCCCGCTCAGGGTCTGTCCCCGGCCGACCGCCGCGGGTTCTGGCCGTGCTGGCGCTCGCGGGCCTGCTGAGCGGCTGCGCCGCGCTCAGCCCCCCGCCCGCGGTCCCCACGGTCGGCGCGCCCCCCTGCACCGTGGTCAACGGCCGCCGCTGGTGTCCGCTGCCCGCCCTGAGCGCCCGCCCGGCCCTGTATCACCCCGTCTATTGAGGCCCCCACCGCAGGCCCTTCGCGCCGCGGGCGCCGTCCGCCGTCGCGCCGCCGTGGCGTCAGCGCCCACCGCGCCCCGCCGGGCGCCCCGGCGGCGGCGACCCGCGCAACCGCGCCCGCGCGGCATACTGCGCCTTGATCGCCACCAGTTCCGCGCCATCCGGCGCGACCTGCGGCGGGCGCGTCGGCGGCGCCGCCTCGGTAAAGCGCGCCAGATCACAGGCTTCCGCGTCGATTTCAAAATACTCGTTATCCCCTGCGCGGGCGGCCAGCGCCGTGAAATAGGCTTTTCCGATGTCCGTCGCCGGCGGCGGGGTGTCCGGTAATTCCCGCGCCCAGTGCGCGCGCGCCAGGTCATCGCGCAGCGCCAGCGCCTCGGCCTCGCTGGCGCAGGCAAACACCTCGGTGCCCTGCGGGTGCTCGTAGCGCGCGATATGCAGCCAGGTGGTGGGCGGCGGCCCCGCCTCGCGAAAACGCGACAGATCGCAGGCCAGGCGATGAATCTCAAAATACTCGTTACGCCTCCCGCGGTTGGCCAGCGCGGCGAAGTAGGCATCTCCAACAGCGTTTACCGGCAGCGGGGTGTCGGGCATTTCCTCTGCCCAGTTCGCGCGCGCCAGGTAGTCGCGCAGGTCCAGCGCCTCGGTCTCGCTGGCGCAGACATAGGTATCCGTACCGTACTTGTGTTGGTAAACAGCGACGTAGATCGTTGTGTCAGGCATCGGTAGCTCCGGGGGTAAGGGACCCGTCCGGCGGTCCGGCGCGGGCCTTCAGGTTGACAGCCTCACCGCCCGGCAGGACGGCGATTCCTAAGGCGCTACGCGCAAGCAAGCTCGCGAATAGTCGCTGCGGTGGGTTCCTGGGCCGACGCTCCCCTGTGCGAAGTATCTCCACAGGCTAACCGGGCGTGCAGTCTACCGCAGGCCCGCCGCGCGCGGTGGCGGGGCACGCTGACGGCGCCGCCCCGCCAGCCCGGCCGCCGTGCGGCCGCGCGGAACGCCGGGCGGGCCTACGGCGCCGTCAGTGCGCCGCCGCCCCCGGTGGCGAAGCGCGCCAGATCGCACCAGGTGGGGTGGATAGCGTAGAACTCGACCTCATTACCCACCGCGCGCAGGCGTTCAAAATACACCTCGCCCACCTGCTCCGGCATGGGTTCGCGGGGAAACGCGCCCGGCCAGTTCTCGCGCGCGATCGCGTCGCGCTGCGCCCGCGCTTCGGCCTCCGACGGGTAGACAAACACCTCGGTGCCGTACGCATGTTGGTAAAAAGCGACGAAAATCAGGGTCTCGGCCATTGGGGTCTCCGTGGGGCAGGTAGAGTGGGGGAGGCGCCGCGCCCGATGGCGCGGCCGCGGGGTGGGGCGCGCCGCCCCGTCTCAGGCTGGCGGGACCGCCAGGCGCTCCTGGTCGGCAAACAGCCGCACGCCGAAGTCCACGTCACGAAAGGTGGCGAAATCGCGATACAGCAGGCCGCTCAGCCGCTCCGTCCGCGTCAGCGCCCACCGCGCCCCGCCGGGCGTCCCGGCGTCCCCCGGACGAAACAGCAACAGCCCCCGTGCGGCATACTGCGCCTTGAGCGCCGCCAGTTCCGCGCCATCCGGCTCGCTCTCCGGCGGGGGCGCCGGCCGCGCCGCCTCGGTAAAGCGCGCCAGATCACAGTCAACCGGGGTGACCGCGAAATACTCGTTATCCCCCCAGCGTTCGGCCAGCGCGTCGAAGTAGGCCTGCCCGATGTCCGTCACCGGCAGCGGGGTGTCGGGCAATTCCTGCGCCCAGTTCTCGCGCGCCAGGTCCTCGCGCAGCGCCAGCGCCTCGGCCTCGCTGGCGCAGGCAAACACATCGGTGCCGTGCGGGTGCTCGTAGCGCGCGATATACAGCCGGGTGGTCGGCGGCGGCCCCACCTCGCGAAAGCGCGACAGATCGCAGGCCAGGCGATGAATCGCAAAATACTCGTTATCCCCCCAGCGTTCGGCCAGCGCATCGAAGTAAGCCTGCCCGATGTCCGTCTCCGGCGGCGGGGTGTCGGGCAATTCCTGCGCCCAGTTCTCGCGCGCCAGGTCCTCGCGCAGCGCCAGCGCCTCGGCCTCGCTGGCGCAGACAAAGGTATCCGTACCGTATTCGTGCTCGTACAAAGCGACATAGATCAAGGTGTCAGGCATCGGTAACTCCGGGGGAAAGGGACCCGCCCGGCCGTCCGGCGCGGGTCTTCAGGGTGAAGTCGGCCACGCAACCCGACTGGCCGCACGCGGGGCAAATACACCCGGCGTGCGGGGTCCAGGCGGCGTTGTCCGCGTCAAAGGCCACCGGCCCCGCGTCCGTCACGGTCAGCGTCAGCAACGTGTCGATCTGCAGCGGTCCCTGGCTGCCGCAGCGTGGACAAGCCAGGCCCAGAAGCCAGTTCGTGTTCGGCATGGTTCGTCTCCAGGGGCGGGAAAGTAGGAGCGGCCCCGACGAGGGATAACGCGAGACCTTCCCTAACGCGCAGGACGCACGACGCTCCGGTTGCGGGACGCGATCAGGCATCGGCGTCATCCGCGTCTTCCGCGCACCTGAAATCAGTCACAGTCCCTTCGGCGCCGCAGTCAGGACACGCACAATAGGAATCGCCGCGCCATGCGGTATCGCCATGCTCGTCGGTACCATCGTCGAAGACCAGGAAAACCGTGGTGCATTCGATGCGAAAGGGACCGTCTGATCGACAGGCGCTGTTGGGGCAGCGCATGCCCGCCAGGACATTGACATTAGCCATGAGGGATTCCTTGAGTAGAGGGGTAGGAGCCGCCAGCACGGCGCCGGCGGACAGTCACGGCGGGCTTATAGCTCCGCCCACCCGCGCGTTTTCGCCAGCAGGCAGGCCAGCCGTCCGGGGTCAAACCAGTGCTCCTCCTGCGCGGTCACCAGCACCGCGCCGCCGTGGAAGGCGCCCGGCTCGGGCTTGACCGCCCCGCAGGACCACTCCAGCACCACCGCCTGTTCCAGGTGGAAATGGCGGAGAAAGAACTGGATGGCATACACGGCGGCGGTGATCTGGCCCTCCCCGCCATCGTCCTGAATCTGCCAGCCGTGGGGCTGGCACTCGACCTGGACCCCCAGGCAAAGCAGGTCGTAATCCTCCTCGCTGGACGCGCGGGACGCCAACGCCGCGCAATGGGCGTCATAAGCGGCGGCAAAGGCCGCCTGGTCGGCGGCGTCGACCCCCGCGGGCCAGGGCAGGTAGAGATAAAAATTAACGGGATAATCGGCCATGTGGCGGTCTCCGGGGCGAGGGGGGCGGGGCGGCGGATACGGCGTCCTTCAGCAGGTCTTCAGCAGGGGCACCTGGCGGCGCTGGGCTTCCTGTGCGCAAAAGTCACCGGGGTTGACGACGTATTCATCCTCGGTTGTCACCAGCACGGCGCCGCCATAGAACTCCCCCAGCCGCGGCTTCGAGCAGGTGCAGGCCCATTCGATCACGACGCCGTGGTTATCCAGGCCAAAGTGCGTCAGGAACCGGCGGGCGAGGAGCACCGCCGCATCCACGTTGCCCTCGCTGTTCTGGGCGCTGACCCAGAGACCGTGCTCTTCGACCTGATAATCAACCCCCGCATACTGCAAATACCAGTCGTCCTCATTCATCCCCTCTGGCGCCACCTCACTTGTCGCCACCCGCGTTGCCTCCTCGGCATCATCTGCCCCAAACAGCCCTTTCCCCGCCGTGGCTTTCTCCGCCTCGTACGCCGCGACAAACGCCGCCAGCTCGGCGCGGTATTGGCCCTCAGGCAGCGGCAACATAAAGGAGAAATCAGTGTAATTGTTGGCCATGTGCGAATCCTCCGGCGGAGAGCGATAAGGGGAAATGCCCGTCAGGGTTGGCCCCTGACGTTGGAAAATAGCATATCAAAAAAGGTCGGTAATGGCAAACAGAACTAACAAAAAACCGCACGTCGGGGCACCGCAAGACCGGCGCCAATCCGTGGCGCGCCCCGGCAAGCCGCCCACCGCACAGCCGTCCGGTGGCAGGGCGTTCCCCGCCCGGAGGCGCCCGGCGCTACCCGCGGGCACGGCCCGCGCGGCGTCGGTCAGAATCGGTCAGAAATTTCCCCCGGTAAGTCGCGTATAGTGCCCGCTCAGCGTCACGGTCACCCGCGGGCGGGCGCGCCCGGCACCGTGCAGTCCCTGCCATTCGCGTCACCCGGAGGCGCCCCCGCCTGCGGGCTGGACGGTGGCCACTACTTGCGGAGGATTCACATGCGTTACCCCGGCCAGCCGAGTGGGCCTTCTTCCCTGTCAACCCGCGGGCGCCAGGTCCGGCAGTGGGGTGCCCTGCTGCCGGCGCTCATCCTCGCCGGCTGTCAGGCCACCTGGTCTGCAAAGGACCACGAACCCGCCACCGCGACGGCCCACGATTCCGCCGCCGCACCGGCGGCGCTCGCCACGGCGCCGGGCGATCTGATTCCCGCCGTCGTCGGCCTGCCCCCGGAGATCACCCGCGAGGCGGCCTATCGGGTCGGCCCCGATGACGTGTTGCGCATCGAGGTGTTCAAACTCCCCGAACTGACCAGCAAGGTCCGCGTCAACGAACAGGGCTATCTCACCCTGCCGCTGCTGGGCGAAGTGCCGGTCCAGGGCCTGACCGCGGCGCAAATCGAGGCGCGCATCGCCGCCGGCCTGGCCAAGGACTATGTGCAGAATCCCCAGGTCAACGTCTTTATCGAGACCTATGCCAATCTCTCCATTACCGTCAGCGGCGCGGTAGCCAAACCCGGCGTCTTCCCGCTGGTCGGCAAGATCACGCTGCTGGAAGCCGTCGCGCTGTCCGGGGGCGCCACGCGCCTGGCCAACACCGACGAAGTGGTGCTGTTTCGTGAACAATCGGCGGATCAGGTCCAGGCGTATATCGTCGACATGGCCGCCATCGAGGCCGGCAAGCTGCGCGATCCCCTGCTGACGGCGAACGACAAGGTGCGGGTGCCCGAATCCGGCGCCGCCGTGTTGTTGCAGACGGTGACCGGGACGTTGCGCGGCTTCGTCTCGCCGCTGTAATCACCGCCAGGAGCCTGCCCATGTCGCCCCCGTACCCGACCGAGACGGCCCTGGCCGTGCGCCGCCCCGACACCGCCCTGCAGCCGCTGCCGCTTGCCGGCCCCGCCACCCCGGCCGCCGCGCCGCCGCCTGACCCGGATGTGATTGATCTGCGCGCCCTGTGGGCGCTGCTGGTCCGCCGCCGCGGGGTCTTGCTCACCACGACCGCCCTGGCCCTGGCCGCGGGGCTGGTGGTGACCGCCCTCACCGTGCCGGAGTACCGCGCCACCCTGCTGATGAAGATCGAGACCGCCGGCACGCAGATCGTCGACTACGGGAACGTCACCCGCGACGAGCCGGCGGGATACCAGGCCAATCGCGATTTTTACAAGACCCAGTACGAGTTGCTCGCCAGTCGGACGCTGGCGCGGCGCGTGATCGACGAGCTGGCGCTCGCGGCGGAGGCGGACCTCGCGCCGCCCCCCACGCCCTGGCAGGCCCTGCGCGACCAGGCGCAGGCCCTGCTCGGCGGGGCGGCCGCGCCCGCGCTCGCGCCCGAGGCGGCCCTCAATCAGGCCGAGCATCGCGCCGAGGACCTGTTTCTCGAACGGTTGACCGTGGAGCCGGTGCGGGACTCGCGCCTGGTGCGCGTGCACTACACCAGTCAGGATGCGGCGCGCGCCGCCGAGGTCGCCAACTCCCTCGCCGCCAACTACATGGCGCTCAATCGCGCCCTGCGCCTCGACGCCTCCGCCTACGCCAAGCAATTCCTGCAGGAGCAGATGGACCGGGCGCGCGCCGCCCTGGAAACGGCGGAACGCAAGCTCGCCGCCTATGCCCGTGAACGCGAGATCGTCAATACCGAGGACCGCCTGGAAATCACCCGCACCCAGCTGCGGGAGATGAGCACCCGGCTGGTGGGGGTCGAGGCGGAGCGCATCGCCGCCGAAGCCGCCTACCAGAGCGTCCAGCAGTCCGGCGCGGACAGTCTGGAGCAGGTGGCGACCAGCGGCGTGGTCCAGGGCCTCAAGGAGCAGGCCAGCAAGCTTAAGGCGGAATACCGCGAGCAGCTGCGCGTGGTCAAGCCGCAGTATCCGAGCATGCTGCAACTCAAGGCGCAGATCGACGAACTCGACCAGCAGATCGCCACCGAGATCGCAGCCATTGCCGCCGGGATCAAGCGCCGCTTCGAGGCCAAGGCCCTGGAGGAGGCGGAGCTGCAAAAACGCATCGCCGCGGTGAAGGAAGAGGCGCTGGCCCTGCAGGACCGCAGCACCGATTTCGACACCCTGCGCCGCGAAGTGGCGACCAACCGCGAAATTTATAACGGCCTGCTGCAGCGCATGAAGGAGGTCGGGGTCACCGCCGGGGTGGGCGAAAACAATATCGCCATCGTCGATCAGGCGCGGCCGCCGATCGCCCCCCACCGGCCCAACCTTGGCCTCAATCTGGCGCTGGCGCTGGTGCTGGGGCTGGGTGGCGGCGTCCTGTTGGCGGTCATCCTCGAGATCGGCGACGACAGCGTGCGCTCGGCGGACCAGATCCGCGCCCTGACCGGCGCCGCGGTGCTGGCCATGCTGCCGCACGTCGGGCGCGAGCGCTGCCGCGGCGCGCCGGCGACCCCCGGGCTGCGCACCCATGCCAATCCCAAGAGCCCGCTGGCCGAGGCGGTGCGCTCGCTGCGCACGCAACTGCTGTTCGCCTCCGCCGAGGGGGTGCCGCGCGTGCTGCACGTCACCAGCGCCGCCGCGCATGAGGGCAAAACCACCGCCGCCACCAACCTGGCCATCGCCTTTGCCCAGTCCGGCGCGCGGGTGCTGGTGATCGACGGCGATCTGCGCAGCCCCTCGGTTCATGAGACCTTCGGCCTGTCCAATCACACCGGCCTGACCAACTACCTCACCGGCGGCCTGCCGGCGTCGGCGGTGACCCAGCCGACCCTGGTCGAGCGCCTGGAGGTCATTCCCGCCGGCCCGGCCACGCCCAACCCGGTGGATCTGCTCAGTGGCGCGCGCATGCTTGACCTCATCACCGAGGTCGCTCAGGCGTATGACCTGGTGCTGCTCGATGGCCCACCGGTCATGGCCCTCGCCGACGCCATCGTCCTCGCCACCCTGGCGCGCGCCTCGCTGTTTGTCATCGACGCCGAACGCAGCCGCAGTCGCGCCGTGAAGGCCGCCGGCGAGCGCTTGCGCCAGGCCGGCATCCAGCCCCTGGGCGTGGTGCTGCAAAATCTGGGGCGTAATGGCACGCCGGGCGAGTACGGCTATGGCTATGGTTATGGCTATGGCTATGGCTATGGCTACGGGGAAGGCGATGGGGCGGGGCGAAGCCCGGCCGCGCCCCCGGCGGCGGCCGGCGCGCCCGGCGCCACGCCGCGGCTCCACCTCAGCCCGGCGTGAGCGGTGCGCATGCTGCCCGCCCTGGTCGAGATCGCGGTCGCGTATCACCGGCAGCCCCTGGCGTATCGCCACCTAAGGGACGGCCATACCCCGTTGCCCCACGACTTCGCCGCGCTGATCCCGCCCTTTTGCGTCGCGCTGACCCGGCGGGCACAGACGCGCACCGCGCGCCTGGCCGCGATCAGCGTGGCGGAGTTGCAAACGGCGGCCTGCCGCTTCCTGCGTGACGTGCTGCTGGCGCCTGGCGGCGATCACTACCGCTGTCTGGGGTTGACGCCGGCCGCCCGCCCCGCGGACATCCGGGCGCATTACGCCCTGCTGATCCGTCTGTGCCATCCCGACCACCCCGACCGACTGCCCGCGGCGGATGACCACATGACCGCCCGCCTCAACGAAGCCTACCAGCAGTTACGCCAGCCCGCGTCGCGAGCGGCCTACGATGCCACACGCCCCGCTGGCCGCGACGCCCTGTCCCTGGCGACCTATTGCGCGCCGTGGAAACGCCGCGCGCCGGGCTCCTGGCGCCGGTCGCGTGGCCGCCGCTCCCGGCGCGCCTGGATCGTCCTTCTCCTCGCGCTGATCTGCAGCGCCCTGCTGGCGCTCCAGCACGCCCCGACGCCCCTCCGCCCCCGCCCCGGCCACGCCCCGCCCGCCGCGACGCCGCCGCCATGATCCGCCGCGGGAGTCTGGTGCTGCTCGGCGGGGCGCTCTTGGCAGCCGTCGTGGCGCGGTGGGTGGTGCTGCAGGACGAGACGCAGCTGGCCGCGCTGCCCGCCGTGGCGCGCGCGGCCTGGCGCCCCAGCGTCCCCTGGCTGCCACTCACCCCCCGCGCCCGGCTCCTGCAGGCGCAGGCCGCCGCTCCGGGTGATCCGGCCGCCTACGAAGCGGCGTGGCTGGCGGCGCATCGCGCCCAGCCGCACGATCCCGACCCCCTGTTCCGCCTCGCCGAGGGGCGGCGCGTGCGCGGCGACCGCGCCACGGCCGATCAGCTGGTCGCGGCCGCGGTGCGCCTGGCCCCGGCCTATGCGCGCACACACCAGCGTGCGGCCGGCTATTGGGCGGCGCGCGGGGATCTCGCGGCCCTGCTTGCGCACGCGTCACAGGCCCTGATCCTCGCCCCCGCCTCCCGGGACACCTTCTTTCCCATGTTCCAGGACCTCCTCGCCCACCCGGAGCGGCCCGCCGCGCTGGCAGACTACGCCCGGACGCGACCGCCCTGGTGGCCGGACTTCTTCCGCCACGCTGCCCGGCATGCGCCGCGCACCGCCCTGGACGCGCTGTATGCGCTCCATCGCCAGAGCGGCGCCCCGCCGCTGAGCCCGGGGGAACGCACGGCGTACGTCAATCGCCTGCTGCGCGACGGTGACGCCACCCGGGCTTATCTGCATTGGATGGGCGGCTTGTCCACGGCGGAGCGGGCGCAGTTAGGCCTGCTGTACAACGGCCGTTTCGATCTGCCCCTGGACAACCAGCCGTTTGGCTGGGTGGTCAAGACGCCGGCGCCGTTCCGCGTGCGCACCGGGACCACCGCCGGCGCCCGCGGCAGCGCGCTGGAACTGCGATTCCGTCAGTTCACCGCGCGCTTCGACCATCTGCGGCAACGGCTGCTGTTGCCGCCCGGGGACTATCAACTGCAGGGCCGGGTCCGGCTGGACGCCCTTCAGTCGCCGGCCGGGCTGCAGTGGCGCCTGGAATGTGCCGCCGGGACGCCGTCAGACGCGGGGCGCGTGTTGGCCGCCAGCACCCCGTTGGTCGGTATCGCGCCGTGGCGGGACTTCGCCCTGCCGTTTACCGTGCCGGCGGAGTGCCCGCAGCAGGTGCTGAAATTGGTCAGCGCCGGCACGCGGCCCTTCGAGTACCGGCTGGAAGGCGGCCTCTGGTTCGATGAATTCGCCGTGCGCCGGGCCACCGCCGCGCCGGGGCAGGAGGGCGATCCGTCCACCCCCGCCCCCGACGCGCCCGCCGGCGCGGGCGCTCACGACCCGGACGCCCGGGCATCCGGTCGCGCCCCGCGCTAGCGCCATGTTCCGCCCCACCTCTTCCCGCCGCCTGGGCGCAGCCCTGCGTGGTAACAAGCCTGGACGCCAACCCCAAAGCGCCCGATAATCAACCCGTGAAAGCGTACCGCTGCACGTGCTAAATCTCGCTACAGGAGACTCAATGAAACGCACTCTTTTCTGTCATTCAACCATGGCGCTACTCTGCGCCTTGGGACTGCCGCTCTCGGCATGGGCCGCGCCGCCGGTCGGTACGGTTAAGCAGGTCGACGGCGTGGCCCTCGTCACGCAGGACGAGCAGTATGTCCAGGCCTATCCGGGACTGCGCCTCACCGAAGGCGACCGGATCATGACCAGCGAACTCGGGCGGGTGACGCTCGATTTCGGTGGCGGGTGCATGCACACCATGGGTGAGCTGGAAATGGTCACCGTGGGCGCGGGCGACTTCTGCGCCCCCGGCCAGAAAACCGCGGACATCAATCAGCTGCAGCAAAACGCCACCGGGCAGTACGCCGACCCCGTGACCGGGCACTACAGCAGCGGCGGCCAGCCCTATCAGCCGGCGCCGGGCGCGGGTCTGGGCGGGTATGCCTATCAACCGGCCGCCACGCCGCCGGGCGGGACCCCGGGGGTGACGGCGAGTGACGCGCCCGCGACCGGGGCCGGCTCGGGTGTGAGCGGGACGACCGTGGCCATGGTCGCCGGTGGTGCGGCGGCGGGCGTCCTGCTGATGCAAGTCCTGGACGACGACGATGACGATCGGCCGCCGCCACCGCCACCGCCCGTGAGTCCCTAGTCAGCGCCGCGCCGCGTCAACCCGTCGTCCCGCGGTGCCCCCCGGCGACCCCGGAGCGTCACGGGGTACGCACCGCACACCCCAAAAAAAAGCTAGTCATTACCGACCTCCTGCGGTAGGATATCCCCACTGGCCGGCATACCCGCCGCGCCAGCGGGTTCCCGTCATCCGCCCCTCGCGCTCAGGAGGCCCCATGCACTTCGATTTCTACGCTGACCCGGGCCACGGCTGGTTAAAGGTGCCCCGGCAATTGCTGGTGACGCTGGGGATCGCCGCAGCGATCTCGCCCTATAGTTACCAGCGCGGGGACTGGGCCTATCTGGAAGAAGATAGCGACTATGCCCGGTTCTGTCGCGCCATGGCGGCACAGGGTATCCCCATCGCCCTGCGCGAACACGTCGCCAACCGGCCCTCCCGCATCCGCGGCTATGCCCCTTACACGCTCTCTGCGCTGGCGGTGGCGGCATGAGCGCTCCGCTCGGTGCGGACAACATGCTCCCCGTGTCGCCGGCACACTACCTCGCCAGCGCCAGCGCCAGCGCCAGCGCCCGCGCCCTGCGCCGGCTACGGCAGCGGATCTTCGACTATCCAGCGTCCCGGGAAGCGCAAGCCGCGCGGGTCCTGCGCGGGCTCAAGACGCGCGCCCTGCGCGACCGCGCCGCCGCCCTGGCCCAGGCGCCCCGCGGTCCCTACAGCGGGCTGAGCGCGGCGGAGTTGCGCCGCACCGGCACCGTCGAAGCCGATTGGTATTGACCGGGCGCTGGCGCCCCCTGACCCTGGAGAATTCTCATGCCCGACGAAGCCTATCTGCCGCTACCCACCACCCGCACCCTGCGCTATGTCAAGCTCACCCCCGGGTTCTTCCAGGTCCGCCTGGACGACCCCGAGGGCCACGAGATCAGCGTCGGCTATCTGACCGATACTCGCACTACCTGGGGCAATACCCAGGCCCAGCGCTGGCAGACCAGCGACGGGGAACGGTTCCCGCGGCTTGACCAGGCCAAGCAGCACGAACTGGCGACCCAGGTGCTGCCCTATCTGCGCCGCTGCGGCTATCTGCCCCCCCTGGCCCCCGCGGCGGGTCGCGCCACCGGTGCCGCACCGGCGGCCCTGGCGGCCGCGGGTGGCTGCTGATGATCACCCCCGCCGATCTCAATCAGTTCACTGGCACCACCCACTGGCATCGCTACCGGCCCCGGCTGCTGCTCACCGACGGCACGCACTTCCTCGCCCGGGAACTAAACTGCTGCTGGCTGCTGGATCTCGTCTGGAGCGTCCTGCCCCAGATCCGCCGGGCCGGGGGCTTTGCCGTCGTCGAGTTGAAAACCGATCTCGCCGCGGCGAGCGCCGTGATAACGATCCGCGATGGCGGCGACGATAGCCAGGACGAGCGGGTAATCCATCGCCAGGCGATTCCCTACACCGATTTCCCCTGGCCGGAATTGATGCTCTACGTCGGGCCGGGGGATGAGGACGATTCGGTCATTCTGCTGCCCTTAGAGTATTAGTGCGCCAGTGCCGCGCCAACGGCGAGGCAGTGGCCGTCGCTGGGTCGCAGACGACAAACGCGAACGGGCCACGATCCGGCGCGAGTGGTAGCCATGCTGGCGCCGAACGCCCCGGGATGCGCTGGCGCGGACTTTCGGGGGTGGCTACCCCCGCACGCAGACGGCCGCCGCCGGGCAGGGCATAATCCGGTGCCAGACAAGGCAGCACGGCATGTTGCTGGTTTTCTGGAGGAGATCGAAAGTGGAAAAGGCCCAAGTCGTTCTTGAGGAAGTGATGGCCCACGCCATCGCGGCCGCCCGCCGCGCCCGCGCCGCTGCCGCGGACGGCAGTGACCCGCACGGGGATGCCATGGCGTTCGCCTATTACGACATCGTCGACGTTATCCGCGAGCAGGCGGATCTGCTGGGCATCGAGTGGGCGGATCAAACCCTGGCCAGCTTCGTGCCCGAGTCTTTGCTTGCCCGTGCCACCCCCCGTCAACTACCCCGGCCTGAAGGCCGGAGCTTGAAAGAGCTGGGTTGACCAGGG
>CALMDH010000293.1:0-26730 GCA_937862735.1 uncultured Gammaproteobacteria bacterium | reverse complement strand
TACCATGAAATGATCATTATATTCAATCAGTTAGATTCAAGACAGCCTCTAAGGGTCGTACCAGTCTTGTGCGCACCCACATGAATAAAAATTTTTTGCGGCTCGCGATCAGGTGAGAATAATACAGTCATAAGGGATTGCCAAAGTCAAATGATGCATTTATTTTTACGAGTTGACAAGTAGTAGCCGATAATTGATAAGAACATATGATAACTTTAGCACACAGTTAATATTAAAATGATCCTGTAACCAGTTACTTAACTAAGAAAAACTACAGGATACAGGCGTTTAACTTTTCCATTACCTGGTGAATACGCCGTGCCCATGTATTGTCACTAATGATAGGGGCTAAGCGATCAAGGTATTCCCGTCCACCGGTCAGCAATCGGGCATGGTCAAGTCCCTGAGAAAAGTCCTCGGCGGAACGGCCGATTAAAACTTCCGAAAAAGCCGCGCACTCCGGCATTGGGGTAGTAACGACACCGCGACCACCGGCGAAATACTCAAACAGTTTCAATGGTGAAGTAGCCAGCGTAATTTCATTGATCCTAAATGGAATCATGGCCACGTCGAAGCTGAACAGATAACTGGGCAGGTCCGCATAGTCACGCGGACCCAGCCAATGCACATTTGCTTGCTCAGTAATGCCGGATGGTCGCAGACTACCGTCAAGATCAGGGCCGATCAGGACAAATTCCCAATCTTTGCGAAGGCTTGCTACCTGCTTGAGTAGTTGATAATCAAACCATTTCGCAAGTGCGCCGTAGTAGCCCGCGATTGGTCGCCCAGAGGACAAAATCCGTGAAAACGCCTGGTCTTTCGATGCATTATTAGGCTCAGGGGGGGGGTTGAAATGCACGGAATCTACCGCGTTTGGTAGATAGATTGCATCCGGCCGAATGCCGACTAATTCCCCATGAAGAGTTCGAGCCACGGCAACAATCAGGTCTGCTTCCTTTACAGCACGCTGATGCAAAGCTTTCAACCACTGTTGATCATAGGGAAAAACTGCCAGGTCATCGATCCAGTCATAAATGACGCGAACACCATTAGAAAAATAATCGCGATAACCATAATTGTAGGTAAATGTCCACAATATCAACTTGGGTATGTCGCGCAGCAGAAGCGGGTCCCCTTGGAACAGGAAGAGCCCGGGTTCCACCTCCCGCAACAGATCGATTTCATCAACGGTGCTACCACTGCAGTCGAAGATCACTACTTCGCCGCCCTGGGCCAAAGCCCGGGCCAGATGGTGGGGGCGCTGGAAGAGGTGTACATTCCAGCCAATAGAGGGAGGAAACAAAAATACCATGGACGCTGTCTCGCAGCGTTGCCGCAGCCCCTCCAGGGCCAATTGACGTGATGACGTCAGGCTTTGCTTCTCATGATACATTTCCTTATTTTCATGATAAATCCTGAGATACTCATCCTCACCAAGTAGCTTAAAAGAGGCCCGCTGCCAATGGTGAACAAAGCTATCAAGTGCCAGCCTCACTTTATATCCAGCCGCCCGCACCCGCTGGTTGTAATCGTCATCTTCAAACATGCCAATTCCAAATCGTTCATCCAGTGGTCCAACAGCCTGGAACACCCCACGGGGCATGACAACGCAGAAAAAGGCCAGCATACCAATCTCGACGATTTCCCCTCGATATTGGCGACAATGTTTGGCTGACCAGTCCGGCATATCAATCAGGAGATCATAGCCAACAGGAATCTGTGCCTCGTTACCAATGGCATTGGTTACCGGGCCGATCAAGCCCAACTGCGGATCACGGCGGAGATGCCGCACCAAGGTGCTTAACCAAGCACCCGAAACAACCGTGTCGTTGTTCAGCAAACATAGATATTCGCCTGACGCAATCGCTAAGGCTTGATTATTGGCTACTGCATAACCCTTGTTGTCCGGGTTTCGAATGAGAGTCATCCGCGAGTCGCGGGACGCGAAACCTCGTAGCAACTCCGGGGTTCCGTCGCTGGAGGCATTGTCCACAACGATCAACTCAATGTTGGGATAGTCCGTATCTCCGAGCACGCTATCTATGCAAAGTCGATTAAGATCACGATTATTATATGTCACCACCATGATCGAGACCAATGGAAAGAGCTTGCGGACTTCAGCTTCCAGATCCCGGTAGCGAACCTCCCAGGTATTGGCTAAAGCAAAGGTACGGCGGCTTTCCTGGCGCGCGAGGGAGTCATTAGTCACCTCATGCTCAATAGCGGCGGCAAAAGCCTCCGCTGTATCCGCCAGGGTGATAAGGTTCAAATCGGAAAGTGGTACCAGTTCTGGTAAAGTGACAGCCACTACTGGCTTCCCTGCGGCGAGCATCTCATAGACCTTCACGGGGTTTGTCGCCTCGGTAAGGGGTACTCGCTTAAAAGGTATAATGCAACAATCCCAGTCTCGCATAAGGTGCGGAAGTTGGGAATACGGTTGTTCACCGGCCAGCTCTATGTTGGGCTGGGCGATGGGCACAAGATCAGCGCTGAAGGTATCGCCAATGAGGACAAAACGCCAGGTCGGTCGTAACGTCGCGAGGATACCAACCAACTCACTATCAAACCAATCAGCGATGGCACCATAATATCCCACCGTCAATTGCGCAACCGGCGGATGTCGGATCGCCGCTACGGCGGCGAAGTGGTGATAGTCGACGCCATTACGCACAAGAATTGCATTGCGGGCATGGGATGCCACCTTCTCCATGAGGACTTGAGATGACACCACCACCAGATCGGCCGTCGCAAGGAGTCGGCTTTCGGCCGCGAGCATGAGCGGCTGGTTGGTTGAGAACCCGTGATGGTCATCCATGCAGTCATAAACCAGGATGCAACCGGTACGCTGGCGCAGGGCCTCAGCAACATCCACCCAATATGGCAATTGCACCATGCATACCCAGAGGGTGCGGTCAGCGCTATTAAGCTGTTCCACTAAGGCCGCAACCTGAGCTTCAACCTCCGCGACTTTCGGGAGGTCCTTGTAAACATTAGCTTGGGATCTGCCAGGAACGGTGACCCCAATCACCCCCGGCTCAATCTCATGGATCTCAGGTCGGGTGGCGAAAGTTAAGCTAACGTAATAAACCTGATGACCACCTTGAACAAATTGTCGCGCCATTTGCTGTGGACGCTGAAAACGAAAACCCCATTCAATAACGGGGAGACAAAGCACTTCATACCCAAGCAAATGAAACGTTGCAAGATCCGGCATCCCTACAAGCGAACCAGTTCCGGACTGGGCGCTGTCGGGGTTGTTGTTGGTTGAATGTTGGTGCGCGGCTGAGGTAACTTGCACCGGTTGCCCAGCGGCAGATTGAGAGGCCGTGGTCCTAGCCCCACAATTCATATCAGCGACTAGATAGTTCGTATCATCCGGCTGGGACCGTCGCCACTCTTTAAATTGCCTCAAAATCTGGCCAAGGTGGTCGACCGCCAAGAACGGTTTAGGCCTCAGCAATAGGCGTTCAACACCGCGAACGGTATGATGGCCAACACGCCAACGCCAGGACGCCAATGTCGCTGTGAACGCCTGATCGATGTCTATCAACCACCGCGACTGTATCGCTATCTGCCCCGCGGCATCCCACAGCCGGGTCTCTCTTTCTAAGAGCTTTTCCTTGGTTGAGGTCAATTCCTCATTGAGTGCGGCTAGTTGCCCTTCAAGGGCATTGAGATGCCCCACCTGCTCAGCATGCCGGGCTTGAAATTCTTTTAATTCATTAGCCCGAGTGGTTGCCGTCGCACGCTCACGCTCCAACTCCGCTTTCAGCGTCGCAGCTTCCTCCACAGTATTCGACCACTGGCCCTGTGTATGGTCCAATTCCGCTTGCAAGCCAACAAGGTTTAGCTTCAATTCAGATACTGTGGCACGTTCCCGCTCTAGATCCCTTCTTAGGGTCGCCACTTCCTGCTGGGATCTCGCCAGCATACCCTGAGTATTAGTTAATTCAGCTTGCTCGCCATCAAGTGTTTGGGTCAATTCGGCTGCCATGGCGCGCTCCCGCTCCAAATCCTCTTTCAGGACCGCTGCTTCCTCCTGGATATTGGCCAGCAGACCCTGCGTAGTGGCCAATTCCGCTCGCACCCCATCAAGGGTTATTCTAAATTCACTTTCGTGATTCAGACGGCGCCGGACATCCCCCAGTACTTCGCTTGCTCCCGCACTCAAGGGCGGCACGGTATCCCATTCCAACGCCGTACCATCTTCCAGGGCAGCCGCTAGATGGCGTTGGGAAAAATTTAAAAGTCCCTCGGATGCGGCGAGAAGTCCATGCTGATGTTGCAGCCTCGTCTCGACGAAAGCCGTGATCTCACGCGCGGAAGGCTTACGCAACCCAACCAAATCCGCGGCGCACAAGCCTTCGTACAGTTCACTAACGACACCGACAGGATCAAGGATTAACTTTTCGTAGCAAACGATGAGCCGAGGAATATCCTTTGTGGCGTGCAATGCGGCCAATGTGTACTGTTCCCAAAGCGCAAGACCGTGAAGCAAACCGAAGCCATTGCGGAACTGTAAGGACTGCGCAATCGCATGAGGGGACCGGTAAGGCAACACACACACTGGCACCTCCAGTTGTGACCGCCACATCGGAAAGGTGAGACAGAGGCGCGGGTCCTTCAATACCCAGGGGCGGAGGGTATCCAACTGAAAGATGATCCGTTGCAGTTGTTCCCGCAACTCCGTAGGCAACTCCTTGGGTAGAGGCGCTTGTTTGTAATTAGATACCTCATCCCAGGTGCAATCACAAAGTTGCAGCAACTGATCATTTAGTTTCGAAACATCCGTTCTTTCCCAAAATCCCTTCTCGTTATCGAAGGCCGGCTCCCCAATTAAATGGGCCGGACCCAATGAAGCCCCCATCATATTAATCAAACGGGAAACAGCGGATGTACCGGAGCGATGCATGCCGAGGACGAAAACTTGCAACTCTATACTCCCTAAGCCGGCAAGGCCGAAATGATTTTAAAAAACATAGATAGGTCAAAAAGTTGAATCATGAAGGGTTAGGTCTCGGCGGATCGTAATACGTAGGCGGCCCCATGGCGGCGCTTAATCTCGGCCTGATAGGCCTGAATCACGTCGACCACATCGCCCTGAGCGCGCGTAATCCCTTCCTCGATCCAGATCGCCCGATTGCACAAGTTCCGAATCGTACCTGGTACATGTGATACCAAGACAATCGTCTTATCCGACTGAATGCGTGCATGCATCGCGGCGGTGGACTTTTCCTTGAACTCCTCATCTCCGACCCCCAGCGTTTCGTCGATTAAAAGAACATCGGGTTCAACCTGATAGGCGACGGAGAAACCCAGGCGCGCACGCATCCCCGCAGAGTAGGTGGACAGCGGTTGATCGATAAAGCTCCCAAGTTCGGAGAAATCGATAATGTCCGCCATGCGCGCTTCCACCTCAGCCCGGCGCAGACCTAAGAGGAGGCCACTAAGGATCGCGTTCTGGCGGCCCGTCAGGTAAGGCACAAAGCCAGCCTGTAATGAAAGTAAGGCGATGCTTTTGGCACGATTGATCAGAGACCCGCGGTCATGACGGATAATCCCCGCCAGCAGGCGCATCAAGGTGCTCTTACCCGCGGCATTACGCCCAACTACCCCCAAGGTTTCACCTGGATATAGATCGAAACTTATATCCTTGAGGACCCAGAACAGAGGCTTGGGGGTCAAACTCAGTCCGCCTTGGCGGAATGCCAAGCCAATATTTTTTAGCGATATCAGAGGCAGGGAATCCTGGGTATTCATGTTGCTAGCGGAGGGTGCGGGGATAATCCCGGTCGTGTGCGTGGATCCAACCAACTGCCAGCATCAAAAGTAACAGGGAAAAAACCGCCACAGCACCCAGTCGCTCCCAGTGAGGCCAGGCGTGATGGAGCAACACGGCGCGGAAATCCTCGATCATGCCGGCCATGGGATTGAGATAGAACCAGCCCTGATACTGATCAGGAATATCCCGTACCGAGAAAAAAATGCCCGTAACAAAAAATTGCAACTGTAACAGATTGTCCGCCAGGAAGCGGAGATCCGGTAAATAAGGTACGAGGCCTGCAAGCGCCAGCGACAGAGACGCGATTAGCATTAGCTGCACCATCGCAAGAAGCGGTAAGGCCAAATACGAGATTCCAGGCCAGAGTCCAGAGAGCAGAAGGAAAATCAGGAGCAGGACAAAGACCACGACGAACTTAGTCAGATCGGTTAGCAGAACCACCAAGGGGAACACGATTTTTGGCACATGCACCTGATTCATTAGACCCTTACCATTGAGAATGGCGCTGCCCGCATGGCTGATGCTCTGCCGGTACCAGTTCCAGATCACTAGCCCCGTCAAGAGAAACGCCACAAATCCGTCACCACCGCGTTGAAACAGCAGGCCAAAGACCAGGTAGAAAACCAGCATGCCTAGCAGTGGGTCAATGATCCACCAAAGAAAATTGATGTAGGTCTTTGCTGCTTCGGCTCGCAGATCGGCATAGGTTTTGTAAAGGATCAGATCCAGAATCCGACCCACCCGGGTCCAGACATTATCTCGGTGCGCGACTCGATCATTTTGACCCGCCTGGTTGACAGTGTCACCTAGTTCACCGCTCATCTCTTTGCTTACCTGTGACATTCCGCAGATATTCTACCACGCCAGCGCACAGGAATACTAAGGGCGACAGTGTTTGAACCACAGTCATTCGGTATGTCTCCTCCTTATCTGCCGAATGAATGTATCCTAAAGTGAGATAAGCTCCGGATAATCATATAGTCACATAGGTGATATTGTCTGGATGGCATGGAAAAGATGGCTTACACTTGCTTGCGCGCGAGCAGCCAGGTGCTCTCGGAAATTCATTGCAAATGGCGTTTCGAGAATAATCCTGCACAGGCGTTTGACAATTTCAGCCTGATGGCCCGCTTTCAGGAGATAAGGCTCGATATAAAAGTCCAGCAGACCGTCCTGTCCCATCAGAACTTTACGCTTATCGTGACGCACTCGCACATTGACTCCTTTAGCGATTAACTCTTGGTCGTGATAATCACCTGATAGCAAGATTGCCGGTATTCCCAGAGACCAACTAACGACACCCAGATGGTAGGTATCAGTAATAACGACGGAAGAGTTGCGAATGGTTTCGAGAAGGTTATGAAGATGAGAGGTCCCTGGACTTATTTGCCACTGGACACGTGGTAGATCCAGCCAAATATCATCACCATAGGGAAATGAAATTTGATCACCCCATGCCAGCCACTCGGGTTTCATATCCAAACTGTTAAGTAAGTCATTGACAAAGGGCCTAGTAACCTCCCAATCGTGCTTTCCTCGGGCAAAGAACAACAGCGCGCGTGGCTGGAAATTACTACGAGACCGGATCTCCGTCAAGCCAAGGATATCTTCCAGGTAGGCTTGCATGGACAACAATTGCGCCGGATCTAGACCAAAACAGTTCATATTCGAAAGTCTTAGCCCAGAAACCACCGCCGCGGAGATGGCATCCCGCATCTGAATATGATGCGCATTACTGATGAAGCGCCGTAGCGCGGCGCCATAGAGCGGATCGTAATAATCAGTGGTGGAATTGAAAAGGAAGGATGATCCATAGCTGATCGCACTGTTTAGTAAACTCATTGGTGCATCTTCCAACAGCAGCAATCGTCGTATATCCTCAAGACCAGTCGACCAGGAGGGCTTAAATGATTTTAGGTATAAATTCATATGCAAAAAATCACCCCAAAAAATGGGAATAAGACCATTTAACTGCGATACATCCTTCAATGTCTCGAATGTAATAGATAAATCGCATTGGGCAACAATATCTTGCAATCGCGGATCGAGAGGGGATAAACCCGAACGCTCCTCCAAGCCTTGCACTCGGAAGAATGTAGTTTGCCCGAGCAGATCAGCCTGATAAAGAAAAGACCGTGCGGTTGCTTCACACGCAAGCATGCCAGGATTCACGCTTGGAGGCGTTGCCGTTATAAGAGCGATTCTTACCATATTAAAAAACCCAGTATCATTCAGGATACACGACCTGATCGTAACCAGCATTAGCGATAATTTTGAAAAGGGAATAATCAAAAGAAAAGCCACCTGGCAAAACCAGATGGCTTATTTTCTTCATAAAAAACGTGGTATTTTCCCGTGGAACGGGAGCAGAGAAATTTTTAATTATTCGCAAGGATACCCAGCACGCCTACCCCCTATTCGATGGTAGGACGCTGAGTAGGACTGGTGAAAGGAATTAAACTGGCAGAGGAGGACGCTTTACCCCCCATACCCCCAAAGAAGACATCCTGCCAGTTAGCAGTAATAACTCCCGTGGGATACCAGTCTTCGAGATAGGCACTAAATGTCATAGTATTCTGCAATGGATTAATGTGGGCGTAAAATTCAAAAGCATCGTAATCTTCACTCAAAGCCTCAAATTCCGTTAAAATATATAAGACACAACCCATCATCATATAGTTGCCATCAAACACCATGATATTAGGATAATTAGATCCAGGACCATAGCTAAACGGCCCGGACAACATTGCCCGATAACGACCCAACCCATCGAAGGCTATCATGCCGGCAAGCGGCACAGCAGGAACACTCATCGTAGAAGTACTTATTGTTCCCTCTTGGGTACCAGAACCCACTCCAGAATCAAAACTAAAAGCATTAGTACCTGCATAGATAGCATCTGAATTGCCACCATGGGACCCTTCAGTCGCATTAAGAATGTAAGTTCCCTTAACATTAGTCTGAGTACAGGAACTTGGATATTTAAAAAAAGGTACCTGGCTCCAATCCTGCTGGTTGTTAGGAAACACAGGTGCTGCTGCACCAGCTTGTAAGCTACCAGCCGATAGACAGGCAGCCACAGCGAGAGATATGCCAAATTGAGATGTTTTGATCATGATGGGTCACCCGGTTTATGAATGGTAGAGTTGAAAGATATTCGCGCGGTGAACGAATAATGGAAAGCTAGGTATCTAACATCATTACCTCCCAAGAGTCTTTACTAAAAGATATTGCATTCACCTTGCCGTGTAATGCGGAGTTTGCTGTGTGGGAAGAAGTGATTTGATGAGGAAGACCGTAATGTTAGCTACAACCACCACGATCGAGTTTATGCTAGGCTTCTCATTAATGGCTGTCAACTGTTTCAAGCATAGCAGACCCAGTCGTTACGAATTGCTGAATTACAACAGCGAAGGCTTGCCGTTCGCGGTCCAGCGAGTGCCTCAGTGCGGTGTCACGCCCCCGTGCCCTGACCGCCTCACTGAATTCTGGCGCCCAGGAGAAGGCCTCTTTGATCCCATCTAATAACTTTTCGGCCCGATAAGGCGGCTGCAGGCAGTTGTGGCCGGGGATACAGAATGCACGGTTACCCACGCAATCCGGACAGATGACCAGGGTACCCAAGGCCATGCCCTCCAAGGCGGGCAGATAAAAGCCCTCCGTGGGATTCGGCAACAACAGGGCCATCCGTGACCGGGCCAGGCGCCGCAGGAATTCCCGTCGCGGTACGGGTGTCAGCACAGCATCGACACGCCATCCCGCTTGCTTCACCGCATGGCTTAGCTTAGTGGCGAGGGCTGGTTGTTTGATACCCAAGACCAGGACATCGACTTCCCGCGCCGCCCAAGGCAGGTCATGGGGTAGGTCGTCGCGAGCGATGCCATTGGGTATCGTCATGAGGGGTCCATTTATCCGTCCCGTCTCGCGCAGGGCCTGTTCCACCTCGGCGCTAACGCAAATGCGCAGGGCCGGATATGACAGAAAGCCAAACAGGGTCTCATCAGGGTTTGCATGACGCACATGCTGGATGAGATTGATCACCGGTCGGGGGGGGGAGCGGCGCTCTTCTTCCCCCAACATGAGCCAGTCCATACCCGCCAGGAACAGGAGATCCGCCTGCCACGGGTCCCAACGCGACAACACCCGGTCACGCTGAGGCAGCCAGGGGTTAGTATCATCCCAGCGCGAGGTGGGAGAAAAGGCAATCAGGGGCCGGTACCCCGGAGTGTGGCGTACATGCTCATAATAGTGCCACACTTTGAGGTGTCCGCCAGTAAAGTACTGAAAATCGCGGTAAAATAATACACTGATCTGCTTATTTGGCACCCCCGTCCCTTGGCCCCGCTCATGCCGCGCGCCCCACCAACCCATTAGTCGTCGGCTTAGGCTCTCAACCACGCCGACAGATCCCAGTGTAACTTCGCCCCGAGTTCGCGGATAGCATCGCCATAGAGGGTGCGAAGTTCCGCCAAAATCGGGGCCGGCGGTGGGGTGGGATCACCCGCGAATACCATCTCCCGGCTGCCAGCACGGCGTAGCTCCGCTGGATCGCGGGTCGCGACCCCCAGATGGGCAAAGCAGCGGTTGAGCAACGCCTCGGGCGCGGTCTGGATCTGTTCGTAGCGGAGTACCAGCAGTTGCTCGGCGGAATAGACCGACAGCCAGTTACACAGACTGGTGACATAATCACCGCGTCGGCGGGAGCCCGCGGAGTGAATATGTTCCAGTAGCCAGGCCTCCGGGGC
Source organism: uncultured Gammaproteobacteria bacterium (assembly GCA_937862735.1). Classification (GTDB taxonomy): domain Bacteria; phylum Pseudomonadota; class Gammaproteobacteria; order Chromatiales; family Chromatiaceae; genus M0108. The sequence continues at coordinate 16,203 of CALMDH010000293.1, read as the reverse complement.
GGTAGCGATCTCCAGTCCCGCCAGCAGGCAATCCATCTTGGCCGCGGACCAGGCCCGCTCGATCGGGTTACGAATCAGATAGATCAGCCGCAACCTGGGTACCCTGGCGTAAATCTCGGCGATGGTCTCTGGCGGCAGAATACCGTAAGCGGGGGTAAATTCCCCCGCCAACGCCGGGATGGCATCAAAGGTCGCCAAGTAAGCTTCGACCGCGGCGCCATCGTGGGGGAAGTTCCAAAAATGGGGCTCCTTACCCAGGGGGAATTCCAACTCCGGATGCTGACGCAGTTGCTCGTAAAGCCAACTGGTGCCAGCCTTTTGCGCGCCAATCCCCAAAAAGTGCAACATGGCGACCTTTCCCTGATTAGCGGTTAGGGCTTGGCCGCGGCCGGCGGGGGGGCGGTCAACTCTGCTTGCATGGCTTGCCAGGCCACCGGGTCCAGTTCCGCGCCGGCACTGGGATTATAGGCTTGCTGCGCCTCGGCCAGTTGGCTGCGCAGATAGGTTGCCCGGACCTCCCGGATCAGGGACTCCTGGACCTCTTCGAAGGGCTTGAGCGCGGCGGGACGAAAGGCCAGCCGCTTGATCAGATGATAACCAAATTGGCTGAGGACTGGCTCACTGACCCCTCCATCGGGAAGTTGCGCCAGGGCGGAGACAAAATTGGGGTCCAGATGCTGGGGGTCAAGCCAGCCACCCAGGTTGCCGCCTGCCTCGGCGCTGGCATCCTGGGAGTGGGCGCGGGCCAGGGCGGCGAAATCCGCTCCGGCGGCTAATTCGGCTTTAAGTGCCGTAATCTTGGTCAATTGCCCCTCGCGCTCAGCCTCGCACGCCACCTTTAACAGAATATGTGCGGCCTGATATTCCCCCTGGGTAGCCAGCTCGGACTGGCGAGTCAGATAAAGTTCGCGCGCCAAGGGCATGAAATCGGGAAGAGGGATAGTCGCCTCGACATGCTCGCGCAAGGCCGTGCTCAGGATCGTCCGCCGGGCATCCGCCAGCCGCGCCTTGACCTGTGGAAGTTGGTCCAATCCCAGACGTTCCGCCTCGGCGGTCATGAGTTTGCCACGCAGGAGGCCCGCCAACAGGATCTTGGCCTGGTCCTCCGCCTGGTAGCGGACCCGTTCAGCGGGGGGTAAAGCCGCCCAGGCCTGACGGAAGTCACTGGCACGGACCTCTTGGCCCTGATCGCGCAGGAGCACGGCATCGGCCTCCATCGCCCAGCCATCGGCGGGCAGCCAGGGCAGCCCGAGCAATAGATAGAGGATGTGAGGTAAGCGTGAAGTATTCATAGGGCGTGGTTACCAGATGGTAGGTCATCAAGGCCGAGGGCGGATACCGGGGTAATGGCGCATGCCAACGACGCGTAAGCGCGGGGATGAGTGGGAGACCGCCAGTAATGAGTAGCAACCGGGTCATGGGCGCCACCAGGGCTCCCGACCGCTTGATAGCCGCTAGACCAGCACTGGCGGGCGCTCGATCGCCCAGGTAACAACGACGGGTTGATTCGGAACCCCAGAGAGCGCTTCATGGGTCTGATGGGCAAAAAAAGCCCGCGCAAGGCGGGCTTCAACAGCGTAATAGAATGATATTTTAGCTAATGCGGCTAAACCGAGGACGTCGCCCTTCCTTGGGCACGTTTCTCAAATTATGGAACAACAGCCCCCAGGGATTGCGTGGGCAGATTGCTCTGGTAGGCACTGGGATAGGAGATCGCCTCGTTAAGACCCGTGGCCGCATCGTCACGGGTGGTGAAGGCCCAGCTCATGACCGGCAGGCCATGGAAAGGATCAGCAGGCCCATTTTGAGGAGTACCAGTGCCATAACGGTTACCCTCGCTTCTCAGGTTGAGATCAATCCAACCGTTATTGAAGGTACTGGCGATGTTGTAACCGTTCGGTGACTCCAGGGCACTGTCACCATTAAAGGTGATGACATTGGTCTCGAAGCACAGCTTGGCACCCCACTTGGCCGGGGAGAAGTTGATGGGCTTGGGATCGGGATTTTCTTCACGGTCCCAGATATCCCACGTCACCGGATCGCAAGACAAACCGGTGGTGCGGTTATACGGCTCGTTAAAGGGACCGGTGGCTACATTATTGGCCAAAACATTAACGGGAGGCACACCCGGCTTGTTTTCATAGCGTCCCGCGGCAAAGTCATTCTGGCCAACGGGATAATCGACAAAGAATTGCTTGACGGGGGAATGTACAACCAGATCGGTGGCGGTCGCCCAACCGGAGGCGGGATTAACGCGGGCCGTCCACATGTTGATCACGTCGGTGTGGCTGTAAATATAGCTGACCGCCTGAGCACCCACCCGATTGACAGGAGCATCGGTACTGCCCACCACGTTGTCCGCCACCAGCTTGTAGGCGAAGGTGTTGGCCGAGGCCATGTTGGGCATGAAGAAGCTGGCCAAGAAGCGCACTGGCACGGTACCCAGAGCGACATTGATATCGTCCGGATGCATCTGCAGGGTGATCAAGTTACTTGCACCACCGGCGGCATTTTGAATGTAGGCGGGGTACGCTGGTGCCCCGCCGCCAACTAAAGGTGCCGCTGCAAGGGATCCGTCAAAGAAATCAGCCAGGGTATCCATGCCTGTGGCCGCGTTACGTCCCAAGACGGTATTCAGGACATTGAAAACCCCCTTGATGGCATTGTTTGTATAATTAGGATAGGCAGCAAATAGGGTACTCCACGCGTCTGGAGCATAGTTGACAAATCGTGCCGTTTCCGTAGCGCAATTCACGCCGTTGAGATGATCAGCATCCGAAGCTTGTTCGGTCTTGGAGCCCATGACCAGCGCGTTAACATAACCCTCCGCGATCCGCACGATCGGATCTTGCACGGTCAGGTTCTCAAGGGCCTCCAGGAAGCCGTTGTCCGCCAGCACCGTCGGATTGTTTTCGTCCCGTGAAATGGCGGGGATGGTGCAACTTTCGTCAGATGTAAAGATAACCGGACCAACGCCAGGGCCGCCATCGGCAAGCGTGGCATTCCAAACATCATAGGGTGAAAGGATGACCGTAAAGTCCCAAGAACGGGAATTGCGGTATTCATGAACCCGCACACGCATGGCGATAGTACGATCGCTGGTGTTGGTGTAATTGATCAGGGTGCTATTGCCACTATTGGTGGTGTAATAATTGGTCATGACGTCGCCCAAGCCATCCGCGGCTTGATGCACGGCGTGGGCGGTAGGCACCAGGGCCGCGCCGCCAAGGATGGCACCGACGCAAAGAGCCAAACTTTTCTTTGACAGGGTTTTCATGTTTACCTCCCCATGCAGGGGTTTGTTGTTGAAAAATTCTTGATCATCGCGACCAAGTCCAGTTAATCAGGACAACTTAATTGTCCGGAACATACCACCACTCGCCCTCGGACCGGAGCCAAGATTCAGTTACGACCGTTACGTGCGGAATCATCTTTTCGGTATCCGGTAAGGGGACACGGGAGAATATCTTGACGTAAACCTTGGCCGCATCCGCACCATCCGCAGCGATAGATTGAACCTGCACGCGCTCCCACACCATCTTCGCTGAACCATACCTACCCGCGTGCGCCTTGGGAGTGTAGAGAGCCCGGAAAGCGGGGGAGCAAAATTGATAGGCAAGGTGGAAATTGCGGTCGATCATCGCCCTCCAGCGTTCCACCACCCGGCGCGCGAGAACCTCGGGGGCAATTATGTCGCCGTTAATTTTCGGCTGCGGGAAATTAGGTTCAGATGTAGTCGCGAAAGCAGGCTGCTGCGAAGCGCTCTCCGGTGCGGTTCGGACCGCCGGCGTCTCGGTATCCGCCATTACCACACTCGTCCAGCCTAAACCCTGGGCCACAATGGCGACGGCGAGGAGGAAAGTAATGGAAAACTTCTTGCTAACCATATGGAAAATTATCCAGGCTTTAAATCCCTGATCACGAACCACACCGCGTAAGGGCGGCGCCGTTCGCGTTCATTCAAAGGTCAAGATCAGTGCCAACGATCTTGTTAGAGGTAAGGTTAGCCAGCTTCCCAGGCACTGTCAATAGGGCGGTGCAACTTTTTTGGCCCACTGGTACTCATTTGATACACAAATAAATCCTTAACAATCAACTGATCTTGCATAGAAACCAATTTTTGTTGTCGTGATGCAACAGTCCCTTGCCGGCTTGGTGCTCCAGGGGAACGTAAAACCCTCCCCAAGCCAGTCGGGCTTGGCGTGGACGAACTCCGCCTGGGCGAATGTGAACTATCAAACATCATTTAATTATTCTAACATGATTACCGGGGTGGCCGTTTGCCCCTATCCAATTGAGGCGGAAGGATCGCATGGCAACCATGATACGCCCCCTATTTTCCTGGTCGGTCATCCTCGCACACGGGGCTGGCTTGCTGTTGGCGGCGGCCGGAGCCCTCGGCATCCTCTGGCTGAGTGGCTGGCTCTATTTATTGTTTATCGGTGACGAGGGCGCTGGTGCCATGGGCATGGGCGCGAACCGGCTGGCCCTGATCAACGGTCGAAGTGAAGCTGCGGCAGCGGAGATGGTGATCACCGATCTGCCCAGGGACCAGCCGGGACTGCTGGTGGCCCGGGTTCCCCCATTCCGGGCTGATCGGTATGCCTGGCTGGGCTGGGAGATCGAGGCGCCGCCGGGCACGATCCTGGCCCTGACCTGGGTCAGCAGTAGCCAGCCACAACTGCGGCAGCGGCGTCCACTGCGGGCCGAGGAGGTGGCGGCGAGCCGGGTGGATCTGGGCTCCGCTCCGGGTTGGGAGGGCCAAATTCAACAGCTTGGTCTGTTGCTCTCGGGGCCGGTGGCGGAGCCCATCCTGGTGCGCCGGCTTCTTCTCGTCCCCCGCGCGCCCACCTTCCTGTCCATCCCGCCGACCCTGGCGGCGGTCTGGACCCAGGTCGATGGCTGGTCGGGACGCGCGATTAATTTTCACGCCGGTACCGGTCAGCCCCCGTTGGCCCTCGCCCCGGTGTTTTTGGTGGCGCTGTGGGTGTTGCTCGCCTGGACCCTGGCCCGGGGATTGAGCCGGGTCTGGCCGGGACCCTCCTCTGCTTGGACACTGGCCATTTTGATCCTGGCAGGCTGGCTGGCGCTGGACGCGCGGTGGCAGTGGTTGTTGGGTACCCGGCTCCTCGACACACAGGCCCAGGCGGCACAGTTCTCTACCTTCCCTAGGCCGCAAGGTGCGCAAGATGAACAACTCCTGAAGGCCGCCGGAGAACTAAAGCAACGCCTGCCCCTCAGCCCGAGCCGCCTTTTCGTGTTGAGCAAGGAACCAAGGGACTACCTGACGGGAAGGCTGGGCTATCACCTGCTGCCCCATCGGGTCTTCAGCAGCCAAGGGTTGCCTCGACGCCAACAGGTCAAGGCGGGTGACTACATTCTTTTGTTTAGAGCGCCCGAAGACATCCGGTTCGACGGCTCCAAACAGCAGTTGTCCGGGAAAGGGGTTTCCCTGCCGGCAAGGCACCTGAGCGAGATGACCGGCGTGGGCAGCCTTTATCAGATTCGAGGGGGTAAGGGATGATCAGTATCTGGTGGGTGATGGCGGCCCTGCTGGTCCCGTGGTTGGCAGCCAGCCTGTGGCTCCGGTGGCTGCTGCGCTGGGATGCCCCCGGCGCTGGGCGCTGGGCGCTATCCTTAGGCTATGGTTATCTCCTTGGCCTCCTGGGGGTGGCCCTGATGCTACGCCTGCAAGGGGGCTTGGGCTGGCCGCTGGAGCCACGCCTGACCTTGGTCCTCTTCGCCGGCCTGCTGCTAGTTGGGGTTCTGGTTCTTTACTGGCGCTACAAGCGCCACCCGGCCGCCGGTGGTCAGCGCCCCCCCCTATCTCGATGGCAATGGCTGGCCTGGCTGGCGGTGGGTGGTTGGTTGGCCATGCGCCTGATTGATCTGGGGCTGGAGATCTGGTGGCAACCCCTCTTTCCTTGGGACGCCTGGACCACTTGGGGGGCGCGCGCCCGGGTCTGGACGGAATTGGGTAGCCTCGCACCCTTCGTTTCCGCCCAAGCCTGGCTGAACGACCCTGGGGGAACGGCCCATACTATCGAGGCTTGGAACTATCCCGCCACCCTCTCCCTGGTGATGGCCTGGCCCGGTCTGGTCTCTGGCGGCTGGGATGAGATCCTGGCAAAACTCCCCTGGATGGGTGCCGGGGTGGGGTTGGGGCTCGGTTTTTATGGCGGCGCCCGCGGGTGGGGGGCATCGCCGCTGACGGCCCTGGTCTTTACCTGGCTGTTGCTCTCCCTGCCCCTGCTGGATACCCATATCGCCCTGGCGGGCTATGCCGATCTCTGGCTGGCTTATGCCTTGGGCCTGGCCTTTATGTCCTTCCTGTTGTGGCTGAGGGATGGCGACCCCCGTCAGGGGATGCTGACCCTGGTCCTGCTTCTGTCCTGCGCCGCGATCAAACGCGAGGGTCTGGTCTGGGCCCTGCCGTTCATCCCCGCCCTGCTGGTCACCAAGCTGAGCCGGTTCGGGTGGCTGGCGGTGGGACTCGGCGTGGTGGGGATTGGCCTGGGCCTGTGGTTCACGGGGGGGATTGATTGGGACATCCCGGTACTGGGTCGCCTGCAACTCAGTTCAGAACTGATCCAACTCCCCCACATCGGCGTCATCAAGCTCACCCGCGAATCGCCCTGGGAACCCCTGTTGCGGCACACCTTTCTTTACAGTCAATGGCATCTATTGCCCTATCTGATCGTGCTGGCCTTGTTCGCCGCCGGGGTCAAGTTCTGGCGGGGGGGAACCGCTGCCTGGTTCCAGGCGGGTTTGCTCTGGACCCTGACGGCCCTGGCCGCCCTCTACGTGCTCTTTTTCTGGACCGAGGCCTATCTCTGGGCGGTCAAGGCCACCAGTCTTAACCGCGTGATATTGCACTTTGTGCCGGCCTTCACCTTCTGGCTGTTGATGGTGTGGTTGGAATGGACTCAACCCCCCACGGCCATCGGAATCCCTAAGGGTTCGCCAGAGGGTCGAAATTCGCCCGAGGGATGAGTCGTTGGTAAAGTGACTGGATAGCCGTGGCAATCGGGCCTAACGCAAATTGATGTTCCAGGGCCTTGGCTCCGGCCGCCCCCAAGGCCCGCATCCGCGCCGGATTGGCAAGCATTCCGGACAAGGCATGCGCTAGCGCCTCGGCATCACCCGGAGGGGCGCGGAGGCCATTGGCGGCCTGCCCCACGACCCAGGGGGCGCCTGATCCCGGGATGTCACTGACCAGAAGCGGCTTGCCATAATGCATGGCCTCGAGCAGGACCAGTCCAAAGGCCTCGGTACGCTCCAGGGAGGGCAGGCAGAAAAGGTCGCAGGTTGCTAGCAGGGCGGCGAGCTGGTCCTCGTGCTGATAGCCCAGCAGGCGAACGCGATCGCCCAAGGCTAATTCCTGGATCAACCCTTGCAATCGTATCTGGTGTTCCCCCTGGCCAACGATGAGGCCCCGGACCCGCGGCAGGCGTGCCAGGGCGCGAATGAGCACCTCGTGGCCTTTGTAATAGGTGAGCCGACCAATCGTCAGGACCCGCGGGCCCCGGCCGCCCCAGGTACCTTCGGCCCAGGCCAGACTGGCGTTCGTCGGCACCGGCAGGCGGTTAGGGTCCAGCCCCAAGGGGATGACCTCGCACCGCTCGCGCCAGGGTCGTAGGGCCAGGCTGGCGTCCAGATAGGGTGGCGAGGTGGCGATGATGGCCTGGCTATGGCCCAGCAGTCGCTGTTCGAAAGGGCGGTACAGTTGGTAGGCCAAGGCCAGGCGGCGGTCGATCGTGGACGCGACCACATCCGCGTGCCAATGCACCACCCAAGGCAGGCGCCGGGCGCGAGGCAACGCCAAGGCGGCAAAGGCCGAGGTGTTGGGCAAATGCAGGTGCAGTAGCTGCGGGTCGAACTCCCGAATCACGCGATTCAGCCAGTAGGGAAAACTGGGGCTGAGGGGGGCGTAGAGGAGACGCCCTAGACAGGGGGCGCGGTAGATCAGTGGCGGCGGGGTGCCCAGCGGGGGTGTACGGGCCTGCCAGCCAGGCCCCTCGTCATGCACCAGGGCGGCCACTGGCAAGCCCAATTTCGTTTGGGCCGCCAGCAGATCGGCAAGAAAATATTCCATCCCACCCGCGAAGGGGGGAGAAAACTTGCCGACGTGAAGCACGCGCATGGGATCAACGGCGCGCCGATTACGCCGGTCGTTCCCCTCTGGATGGGTCACGGCTTGAAAGCAAGCCGTCACGCGGCGGCTCAGTAAGGATATTCGCCTGGGGATGATCGAGGCTCGAATAGGCCGCTGGGGTGAGGGCATCCAGGCGTGCTTCCAGCAAGGCCAACCGCTGGGCCAGACGGCGCAGACGCTGTTCGAGACGCGAACGCTCCAGGTCCATGGTCAACATCTTGACCAGAACGAGGGCAAAGGCGATCAGAACGGCGATGATTGGCGGATAACTGACCCCCAGGTAACGGGCAACCAGATCCGTGAGTCGAGGCCAACTGCCGAGGAGGATGATGGCGATCGCGAGGGTGATCCACCAGAGGGCATGGGCGCCATGAAGATGCGCCCGCCGCAGCAGCCAGAGGATGGAACCAGCCATGACCAGGCCAATGAACAAGGAGGTCAGATGATAGGTCATGAGGGGGGGAAACTAATCTTGGTCCGAACAGGCGCGCCCACGCTGACCGCCAATTCCCGCCAGGCAGAGCATGCTGGTCTTGAGCATGTAATGTCCCACCGTCCACCAAGAGTTGAAAATACGGGATTTACCATCGTAACGGTCCCGCATGGTCACGGGGATTTCCAATACCCGCAACCCCTGACGACGCAGGATTAGCAATACCCCCACATCCTGATAATCAAGGAGGGTGGCATCCGGGCAGATGAGACGTTCCATGGCCTGGCGATTATAGGCGCGAAAACCCGAGGTGAGGTCCTCCAGGGCGATACCGGACAAGGTGCGGAAATAATGCCAGGCTAGTCGGCGGGCCTTGCTGACCCGCAGTGGACAAGCACCGATGACCACATCGGCCGCACCCTCGCGCAACGGGGCAATGAGGGGGGCGATATCCGCCGGATCGTGCTGGCCGTCGGCATCCAGGGTCACCACCAGCTCCCAACCTTGCCGATAGGCGTAGCGCATTCCCGTCTGCATCGCGCCCCAGGCCCCTAGATGCAAGGGGAGTCGGAGGACGGTCGCTCCCGCCCTTACGGCCTGGACCAGGGTGTCGTCCTCGCTGGCATCGTCGATGACGACCACCGGGGTGGTGAAGTGGCGTCTGGCCTCGGCAATGACTTGGGCGATGGCGGCGCCCTCGTTGCGGGCGGGGATGATGATCAAGGTGCTTGGCGACTGGTGAGGATGCCCGAGGAGGCTAGCGCTCGCCCGGGTCCCCCCGAGGCCATCAGTTGCGACTCTTATCCACCAACTTACCCGCCTTGATCCAGGGCATCATCTCCCGCAGGCGCTCGCCGACGGCCTCGATGGGATGCTCCTGCCCCAGGCGGCGCAGGGCCTTGAGCTTAGGGGCGCCCGCCTGGTTTTCCAGGATGAATTCCTTGGCGAAGTCCCCGGACTGGATCTCGGCCAGGCAGCGCTTCATCTCGGCCTTGGTCTCGGCGGTGACGATGCGCGGGCCGCGGGTCAGATCGCCGTACTCGGCGGTGTTGGAGATGGAGTAGCGCATGTTGGCGATGCCGCCCTCGTAGATGAGGTCGACGATGAGCTTGACCTCGTGCAGGCACTCGAAGTAGGCCATCTCCGGGGCGTAGCCGGCCTCCACCAGGGTCTCGAAGCCGTTCTGGATCAAGGCGGTGAGACCGCCGCACAGGACCACCTGCTCACCGAAGAGGTCGGTCTCGCACTCCTCACGGAAGTTGGTCTCAATGATGCCGGCGCGGCCGCCACCGTTGGCGGAGGCGTAGGCCAGGGCGATGTCGCGGGCCTGGCCGCTGGCGTCCTGGTGGACGGCGATGAGGCTGGGGACACCGCCGCCCTGGGTGTAGGTGGAGCGCACCAGATGGCCCGGCCCCTTGGGGGCGATCATGATGACGTCCAGGTCCTCACGGGGCTCGATGGCGCCGAAGTGGATGTTGAAGCCGTGGGCGAAGGCCAGGGCTGCGCCGGGCTTGATGTGCGGGCCGATGTCCTCGCGGTAAAGGCGGGCCTGGTGCTCGTCCGGGGCCAAGACCATGACGACGTCGGCGGCGGCGACGGCCTCGGCGATGGGCTTGACGTCCAGGCCGGCATGGGCGGCCTTGACCGCGGAGGCGGAGCCGGGGCGCAGGCCGACGGTGACCTTGACGCCGGAGTCCTTGAGGTTGTTGGCGTGGGCGTGGCCCTGGGAGCCGTAGCCGATGATGGCAACCTGGCGGGACTGGATCAGGGTGAGGTCGGCGTCTTTGTCGTAGTAAACGTTGATGGCCATGGTCGTAACCTTAGATAAGCGCCGGTTTGAGCCGGACGGGATAATCAGAATAAGTCTGTGATAAGCGGATTGTTTGGAGAGCAACTGGTTAAGGTGACGAAGCAATAAAGGGGGCAGATGCGCGGGACATCCCCCCTCTACCCAACCCCTCTCCCGCGAGGGGAGAGGGGCAAAAAAGGGCGTCGTCGCCTAAGAAGAGTCAGCTCCTCCAGCTCAGTTCGTCAGGCAATGGATCGGGGCGGTAGGCCCGAAGACCTTGGGCCCAGCCAAAGGCTCAAAGCGTCAGCCCCTTCTCGCCCCGGGCGATGCCGATGGGGCCGGAGCGCACCACCTCGATGATCAGCCCCTCGGGGACGGCCTGGATGAAGGCGTCGATCTTCTGCGAAGTGCCGGTGAGCTCGATCACGTAGCTGGTGGCGGTGACATCGATGATCTTGGCGCGGAAGATCTCGGTCAGGCGCTTGAGCTCTTCCCGGTCCTCCCGCTGCGCCCGCACCTTGATGAGCATCAGCTCCCGTTCCAGGTGGCGGCCCTCGGTGAGATCCAGCAGCTTGACGGTGTCGACCAGTTTGTTGAGCTGCTTTTTGATCTGCTCGATGATCTCCTCGCTGCCGACGGTGACCAGGGTCATGCGCGACAGGGTGGGGTCGTCGGTGGGGGCGACGGTGAGGGACTCGATGTTGTAGCCCCGGGCGGAGAAGAGCCCGGCGACGCGGGACAGGGCGCCCGCCTCGTTTTCCAGCAGGACGGAAATGATGTGTCGCATGTCAGGCCAGCTCCCGTTCCGGTGAGAGGTGCATCTCATGGTGTCCCTTGCCCGCCTCGATCATGGGGTAGACGTTCTCGGCAGGGTCGACGACGATGTCGAGGAAGACCAGGCGGTCCTTCATGGCGAAGGCCTCGCGCATGGCGCCCTCCAGGTCGCCGGGCTGGTCGACGCGCATGCCGACATGGCCGAAGCTCTCGGTGAGCTTGACGAAGTCCGGCAGGGCGTCGACGTAGGAGTGGGCGTAGCGGCTTTCGTAGAAGAATTCCTGCCACTGGCGCACCATGCCCATGTAACCGTTGTTGAGCAGGATGATCTTGACCGGCAGGTCGTACTGCTTGCAGGTCGCCAGCTCCTGGATGCACATGAGGATGCTGGCCTCGCCGGAGATGCAGGCGACGGTGGCCTCGGGAAAGGCCAGTTGCACGCCCATGGCCGCCGGCAGGCCAAAACCCATGGTGCCCAGGCCGCCGGAGTTGATCCAGCGCCGGGGTTCATCGAAGGGGTAAAACTGGGCGGCGAACATCTGGTGCTGACCGACGTCCGAGGTCAGGTAGAGGTCACCGCCGGTGACCTGGTACAGGGTCTCGACGGCGAATTGGGGCTTGATCAGCGGGCTGTTGCGGTCGTAGGCCAGGCACTTGACCCCCCGCCAGACCTCGATTTGCCGCCACCAGTCTTGCAGCGCCGCCGGGTCGGGACCAGCCTTGGCCTCGCGGATGAGGCGCACCATGTCGGCCAGGACGCTGCCGACGGGGCCGACGATGGGTACGTCCACCCGCACGTTCTTAGAGATGGACGAGGGGTCCACGTCGATGTGGATGATGGTGGCGTGGGGGCAGAAGTGCTCGATCTTGCCGGTGACCCGGTCGTCGAAGCGGGCGCCCACGGCGACCAGCACGTCGGTCTCGTGCATCGCCATGTTGGCCTCGTAGGTGCCATGCATGCCCAGCATGCCCAGAAACCGCGGGTCGGTCATGGGGAAGGCGCCCAGGCCCATGAGGGTGCTGGTGATGGGGTAACCCAGGAGATCGATCAGCTCGCGCAGGGACTTGGAGGCCTCGCCGAGGATGACGCCGCCGCCGGTGTAGATCACCGGGCGCTTGGCCTGGAGCAGGACATCCACCGCCTTGCGGATCTGCCCCGGGTGGCCCTTGGTCGCCGGGTTGTAGGAGCGGAGCTTGATCTCCTTGGGATAGTGATAGGGGATCTTGATGTTGGGGTCGGTGACATCCTTGGGGATGTCCACTAACACCGGGCCGGGACGGCCGGAGGTGGCGATGTAGAAGGCCTTGCGGATGGTCAGGGCCAGGTCATGGACATCACGCACCAGGAAGTTGTGCTTGACGCAGGGCCGGGAGATGCCGACGGTGTCGACCTCCTGGAAGGCGTCGCTACCGATGACCGGGGTCGGCACCTGCCCGGAGAGGATCACCATGGGGATGGAATCCATGTAGGCGGTGGCGATGCCGGTGATGGCGTTGGTGGCCCCGGGTCCCGAGGTCACCAGGGCGACGCCGCAGCGGCCGGTGGCCCGGGCATAGCCATCGGCGCCATGGGTGGCGGCCTGCTCGTGGCGGACCAGGATGTGCTTGACCTTGTCCTGCTTGAACAAGGCGTCGTAGGTATGAAGGACCGCGCCTCCGGGATACCCGAAGACATACTCCACGCCCTCATCGATCAGCGCCTGAACGATGATCTCGGCTCCACTCAGTTCCAATTCAGGTGACCTCCCTCGGTCGCGCCGCCCCAAAAACGGCCCCCGACGTCCGCCCCCGGATGCGGGAGGTCGGGACGACGAAGATGAACAGGTTGAAAGGGCGGAAAAGCTACAGGATTTCCCCTGGGTTGGTCAAGGTCGGGAAATGGTCGAGAAATTGAAACCCCGACGATTACCCGGGCTCTCTCGCCATCGACCTCCTCTGAGTGGCTATGAAGAAACCTCGCACACAGAATCCGAAGATTCTTTCTAACAATGAGATAGCGAGTCTTGGGCTGTGAAAAATTTCTTATTTCTTCACAAGCTCCGACGCCGGGAACGATCTACGATTCCGCCAGGAAAAGATCCCCGTTTAAGCCAGAAACCGCTGCAGGACCTGAAGTAGTTGCTCTAGGTCGATCGGTTTGCTGAGATGGGCGTTCATGCCCGCGGCGCGGGTCTTCACCACATCCTCCGGGAAGGCGTTGGCGGTCAGGGCGATGATGGGCACGACGGGATCCAGCTCCCGGATCTGGCGACTGGCCTCCAGGCCATCCATGACCGGCATCTGCACGTCCATCAGGACCAAGTCGCAGGGGGACTGGCGGAACCGGTCGACGGCCTGGCGACCATCCTCGGCGATGGTGATGGTCAGGCCCTGGCCCTCCAGCAGGCCTAACACAATTTCGCGATTGATGGGGTTATCCTCGACGAGGAGGATTTGCCGGCCGGCCAGGTCCGGTCCAGGCGCGGGTTGCTTTCCGGAGCCCGTCGGCGCCGGCTCAGCGGCAGCAATAGCAGGCCCGGCAACCGCATTGTCGGCAGGAAGGTCCCCGACAATTGCGATTCCCGCCGAAGTCATCGCCTCGGGTGTCGTTACCTCCCCGGGAGGCGGACCGCTGACGGGCGCGTCGATCTCAAAGCTGAAGCAGCTCCCCAGGCCGGGTTGGCTGCTCACCTCGATTTTGCCTCCCATCAGCTCCACCAGTTGCTTGCTGATGGCCAGGCCCAGCCCGGTACCCCCATAGCGGCGCGTGGTGCTGGTATCCGCCTGGGAGAAGGGCTCGAACAGGCGCTGACATTCCTCCGCGTTCATGCCGATCCCGGTATCCCGCACCGCGAAGCGCAAGCGCCCGGGCGCGGTCCACTGGAGGGACAGGCAGACCTCACCCGCCGCGGTGAATTTGACGGCGTTGCCCAGCAGGTTGGTCAGCACCTGGGTGATGCGCAGGGGGTCGCCCTCCACGTAGGTTGGCAGGTCGGGCTCGACCTCGACCCGCAGCGCCAGGCCCTTATCCCGTGCCAGGATGTCCACCAGGCTCAGGGCCTTGTCGACCAGGGGACGCAGGGCGAAGGGGGTGCGCTCGATCCCCAGCTTGCCCGCCTCGATCTTCGAAAAATCGAGGATGTCGTTGAGAATCCCGCGCAGGGATTGGGCGGAGGATTCCATCTTGCGCACGTAGTCCCGCTGCCGGGCGTCGAGGGCGGTGCGCAGGCACAACTGGGCCATACCAATGATCCCCGCCAGGGGAGTGCGTATCTCGTGGCTCATGTTGGCCAGGAATTCGCTTTTGGCTCGTTCCAGGCGTTCAGCGCGCTGCTTGGCCTCGATGAGGACCTCCTCGGCGCGCTTGCGGGGGCTGATGTCGATCAGCGACGTGATGACCAGATCGTCCAGCCTGAGGCTGGTGAGGAGGACATCCCGCGGACTGCCATCCTGGCATAAGACCCGGCATTCCCGGGGGATGCCAGGATCCGGGGCCGGTCCTAAGAACGGCCCCTGTCCTGCATGCGGCGGCTGGATCTCGCCGGAAGAGGGCCTCTCTCCTCCCGAAGAAGGCCCCTCCCCCGCTGCCAGCAGGGGCAGCGCTACGGCCTCCTCCGGACAGTGACCCAAGGCCCAGGGCGTACTGGGGGGCAGATTTTCCCGGTTGTAGCCAAAGGCCGCGGTGAAACTGCGGTTTACTACCATGAAGGCGGTCTTGGGCACCAGCCGGGCGACGGTGATGGGAATCGGCAGGTTCTCCAGGATCCTCAGAATGACGGCGAGCTTACGCTCCGTGATCAAGGCCGCGGCCAGGCGGGACATCAGCATGACGCCGAACACCAGGAAGACCCCGGTGAGGGCATAGGTGATCCAATAGACGCCTTCAAAGTCGGACTGACCGCCCAGACGCATGACATCCAGCACAGTGATGGCGAGCACCCCCAGGGAGGCCAGGGTCACCACGACATGCAGGCCCTGCCGGGAACGCCAGGTCCAGCGGATCATGGCTACGACCAGGACCAGCCCACCCACGACCACGGGCAGATAAAGGGCCAACACCACCCAGCGATTGTTGCCGCTGACCCAGGTGACCAGGGGCATGATCAGGACGTAGGCCAGGAGCAACCGCTGCGACCAGCCCCGGGCGCGATCGAAAAAGGCCAGCAACATCAGGAAAAACAGGGGGGCGCTCACCAAGCGGATGGTGAAGACGTACCAACTGAACAGCTCGAACCCGACTAGGGGGGTGGTGACAAGGATGTTGAGATTACTCAGGGCATTGGCGATGCTGCATAGACCAAACCAGAGGTACATGCGCTCCCCGGGGAGGATCCAGGCCACCACCAGGGCCAGCCCCCCCAGACACAGGACCACCCAGGTCAATCCGCGCAGCAGTTCGACCTGCCAGAGCCGCTGGTGCAGATAAGGACCCAGGTCCAGGGCCTGGGCGGAGCCAATCCAGACGGGTGAAAGGCCATTCATCTGCCGCTGGTTGGCGTAAATCTCAAACTCGATGACATTGGTCCCCGACTGCCAGAGACCCAGGGGCGGGACGAACAGATGGGGTTGATGCAGGCAGCGGAGGTCTTCCAGGGCGGCCAAGCCACAGGCCCCCACCCAGTGGCCGTTCAGGCTGACCTGACCGGAAAGGCTCAGCTTGGGTACGTAGATCCCCAGGGGCTCCCGCGGCACCGCTGGCAGATCGAGCACCAGCCGATAGTGGACCCGGCCTCCCGCCAGCGGCATATCCCCCGGCTGGAGGACATGGGGCAATTGGACCGGATTCTCGCCACGCTGACTGAGAAGGCTGGCCTGGCTGAGAATCCGCCATGGTGCCTCTCCCGCTGGGGCATCTATCGCTGATGAGGCCTGTACCGCTGGGGCTTCTTCCGCGGCGAACGAAAAGACCGAAAAGGACAGCGCCAGCGCAACAAGGCACAGCAGAGGCAACCAGGCGAGCTGACGGCGGCGAGAACGCGATGAATTCATCGAGGATGGGCTTTGGGCAACGCGATCCCGGTGAGGAGGATTCCCTGGCGTGTCTAACACTCAACGTTTCTGGCCTATGGCCAG
>CALMDH010000292.1:0-26745 GCA_937862735.1 uncultured Gammaproteobacteria bacterium | reverse complement strand
GGACCTGGCCACCGCCCAGTCCCCGCCGGGACCTGCCCTGGGACGATGAAGTGGCTGGGCCGCTCAAGGCCAGCCACCTGCTTACCGCCGTCGAGCGCCTGGGCCAGGAACCGCTCGTGGACTGGTCCAGCCACGACAAGGGGGTCGGCCGCCTGTTGCTACAAGGCGCCAGCGCCATCGCCGCCCCCAAATTCGGCGAGGACCGCGACCTCATCCGCATCCCCAGCGTATTCATCCTGCAATTGCAGTCTTTTGACCCCGCCGTCAAACAAGGCCAGCCCTAAGAGAGCCCCCGATGCTGAGCAAAACCGAATTCATCGACTACATCCTTAACGGCGGTCATCAGGCAGCGCAATCAACGCCTACGGTTGCGGTGGATCCATCCCTGCCGGAAGGTTTTGAGGGCTTCGAGGGTTTCGCGACCACGCCGGCCCCCACCGCAGCCCCCCAGGCGGGGTCCAGCTTCGCCCGCCGCTTGCTGGAGGCTTCCGGCTTTGGTAATCCCGACTTCGTTCAACGTGACAATATCATCCGTAGCGGTGACGCCGTGGGGCGCTATCTTCCCGAGCGGGTCGCCGTCTGGCCCAAGACCCCATCCCGCCCCTATCAAACGCTCCTCTTCGAGGCGGATCTGAATCATAAGGCCTTGCTGGCCATCCCCGCTTTCAAGTCCCACAGGTTGGCCCACCTCGATATAGTCGAGGACGCCCTGGCCCGCCTGGTCAGCGAGGCCCTCGCCGGATTTCAGCGCCGGGGCGAAGGGGTGACCGCCGATGTCCGCCAGGGCCGGATGGATGAGACCCTGTGCCTGGTATCGATCATGGACGAACGGGAGGGGGAGGCGGTTAGGCTCGTCTGCTTCGGCACCCAGAACCAGGAAGAAGGTGGGCTGGAGACCTTTCAGATCACCGAGCAATGCCGTCTCTGGGATGCCCAACTGGCGCGTGACCACCTGGGCCTGGTCTACGAACGTCAATTCAGGAAACTGGCGGGGCTGGACTGGCAAGAGGCCTTCACCACCACGGAAGAACGTAAGCAAGCCGGCAAGCTGCTCGACATCTGCACCCGTGCGGCCCCGCGGGAGATTGACATCCAGGCAGGCGTCCTGGACCTGCTTGAAACCATCGCCAAAGGCTTTGGGCTGAGCAACAAGCCCAACACCACACGCCGGCTCCAGGCCTTTGCCTTGCCGTCAGACCATGACATCGGCATCGACCCCGAGGAGCGGCACAGCGCCTTCGGCGGCAAGAACCCCTTTGGCGGCGTCACCCTGCGGGACGAACACAGCCGCTTGCTGGGGTACATCATCTATCCCCTCAAGAGCAAGACGGACGGGGCTCGTCTGCGTCGGCACCTGGAGGCAAACAACCGTTTTCATAATGTCCTGGTGGTGTACCCCGATCAGGACCAGACCAGCTTCGAGCTCTGGCAAGGACGCGAGCAACTCACCGGCAAGCTCCGCAAAGGCCAGGGTTACAGGGACGCCGCCGATGTGGTGAACCTGCTGTCACGCTTCTTCGTGGTCAGCAAGGCCAAGGTGAGAAACCCCACCGAACTGGCCCAGGAGTTGGCCTACCGGGCGCGCTATCTGCGCCGACTAGCGGTCAACCAGCTAAGAGAGGAGCGAGAACAGGGGCCACTGCGCAATCTTTACAACGCCTTCAAGGAAGCCCTGGTCCATGATCAGACCGAGGACGAATTCGCCGATGCCTTCGCCCAAACTATCACATACGGGCTTCTCACTGCGCGATGGACGGGTAATGATCAACTCGTGACCAAAGGCGAGCGACTGACGCGACAGACGGCTCTGGATCATCTAAGGGTGGCGAACCCATTTCTGAATGACTTATTCAAGTCTGTGCTGTCTGTAGACCTCGACGAGCATCGCGGCCGTCTCCTGTGGCTTGTTGATGATATCGCGGATCTTCTGGATCGAATTGACGTCGCCTACGTCTTCGGTGCTGGCGACGCCGGTTCGGACACTGCGACCGATCCGGTTATCCACTTTTACGAGCCGTTCCTGGCCGCCTACGATAACGATTTGAAGAACAAGCGAGGTGTGTTCTTTACTCCGCGACCTGTCGTCTCGTACATCGTTCGTAGCGTACACGAGCTGCTCCAAAAGGAGTTCGGCCTCGATGATGGCCTCGCATCTACTGACACCTGGGGCGATGTCGCTAAGCGTATTGTCGGTCTCAAGTTCCCCGAGGGAGTGAAGGCCACCGACCCGTTTGTCTGCATCCTCGATCCCGCGACAGGAACCGGCACGTTCCTCTTCGAGTGCATCGAGGTCATCGAGCACACGATGAAGGACCGATGGTGCAGGGAACTCAAAAAAACGGGTAGGACGGACCCGGCGATTGCAGCACGGTGGAGAGAGTATGTCCCAAAGCACCTACTGCCACGGATCTATGGCTTCGAGCTCATGATGGCGTCCTACGCGATCGCGCATTTGAAGCTCTCGTTCAAGCTCGGCGAGACCGGCTACCATCTGACTGCGGCAGATCGTCTGCACGTCCACCTCACCAACACTCTGGAGGCCCCATCTTCCTCGGCCAATCCCAAGTTCGCGGAGCTCTTCATGACCCTCGCAGAACAAGCCATCGTGGTCGACACCATCAAGCGGAGCATGCGGTTCACGGTGCTCATGGGGAACCCGCCGTACTCGGCGTCGGTGTCCGATCTGCCGTGGCTCGTGCGCGCGCTAGAGTCCTGGAAGGAGGGGCTAAACGAGCAAAAGACCGACCTAAACCGCGAGGAGTGGAAGTTCGTTCGTTTCGCACAGCTCCTCGCTGAGCGTGTGCCGTGCTTCATCTGGGGCTACATCGTCAACCGCGACTTCCTCGACGGTATCGCCAAGCGCCGTATGAGGGAGAGCCTCCAGACTACGTACCCAGCGCGTGTGGTGGTGGACCTCAACGGAGATGTCAAAGGCAACATCGTCGACGAAAACGTCTTCGACATCATCCAGGGTGTCTGCGTAACTGTCGCCTGCCACGGTGGGCGCACGCAAGGTCAACGCTTCGCATCGATCGTCGGCTCAAGGCAAGAGAAGTACGCGCTCCTTTCGGAACCTGCGAAGGTCGACGCCCTCTTGACGCCGCATGTACCGACCGAGCCGTACTTCCGGTGGGTGCCGTTCCGCGATGCCGACACTGGTGATGTGGAAGATGAATACCGGCAATGGACGCCCCTCAACGAGGTGTTCCCCGTCTACTCGTCTGGCATCCAGACGAAGAATGATCCGGTGTGCATCGGTTGGACCGCAAGCGAGGTCTACGAGCGTGTTGCTTACCTTGACGAGACTCCAGCAGCCCAAGCTGCGGGTGAACTGGGCATCAAGGGTGATGGGGTCTGGTCAATAGCCGCTGCAAAGCAGGACCTGCGCAGCTTCGGCGTTGCGAAGAAGAACGTGAGGCGCATCCTCTATCGTCCGTTTGACTGGAGATACACATACTACACAAATAAGTCCGGCGGGTTTCTCGGGAGACCTCGCTATGAAGTGATGCGCCACATGGCCGACGGCGAGAATCTCGCTCTGATCTTCAATCGGCAGATCGTCGGCAACAGCGTGTCCCATTTTGGCGCGACGAGAGACCTCATCTGCCACGGAACCTTCTACCTCGGGAACAAGGGCCAGGACTATTTGGCGCCGCTCTACACCTTCGAGACGGATCTTCTGTCGCGCGGAAAGCCCGAGCGCCGGCCGAATCTGGCTCCGAAATTCACCGCAGCACTGAAGGCTGCACTCGGCACAGATCCAAAGCCCCAAGAAGTGTTCCACTACCTGCTCGCCGTATTTCACAGCGTGAAGTACCGCGAGCGTTACGGGGAACTCATCAAGCAAGACTTCCCGCGTGTGCCTCTCACGGAAAAGGATGCGCTGTTCACCAGCCTCGTCAACCTCGGGGAGGAGATCGCGTCGCTCTATATGATGGAATCCTCTTTGAAGCACAGCGCCACGAGCCCCGTTGGGATGGTGGGCAGCGAAGTTGAGAAAGTGGTCTACGACGCGGCCGCCAAAACCGTTTGGATAGACAGGCGAATGACGAAGGGACTCAAGGGGGTAGAGTCCGCCGTCTGGAAGTTCTTCGTTGGCGGCTATCAGGTCTGCGAGAAGTGGTTGAAGGTTCGCAAGGGCAAATCGCTATCCAAGAACGACGTCGAGCATTACCAACTCGTTGTCGCCACCCTCGCTGGGCTGGCAAAGCTGATGGAGGACGTCGACAACGTGATCAACCAGTATGGCGGCTGGCCGAGTGCCTTCGTGACCTCCACTGTCAACAACGGTGAATGATCAAATATGACAATCCGGTAACACCGCCTTTGACGGATCAGATAGACATGATCGAGCACCAACGCACTGAGTGGAAATCCCTCTGGCGGGACGAATACCTGAAATGGATTTCCGGCTTTGCCAATGCCGAGGGCGGGGTTCTGGTTATCGGTCGCAACGATAAGGGGGAGGTGGTCGGTCTGCCGGATGCACACCGGCTGCTGGTTGATCTACCCAACAAGATCAGGGATGTTCTTGGGATTCTGACGCAAATCAATCTGTTGGAGGGGGGACGCGAGTACTTGGAGATCGTCGTCGATCCTTACCCCAATCCCATCAGTTGCCGGGGCGAGTATTTTTTGCGGACCGGGAGCACCAACCAGCTCCTCAAGGGTGCGGCACTTGACAGCTTTCTCCTGAGGAAACATGGTCGCCATTGGGATGGGGTCCCGCTGCCGGGTGTCGCCCTGAGCGACCTGGACGCTGGGGCACTCAAGGCCTTTCGCCAGCAAGCGCTCAAAAGCCAGCGTTTGTCCGACAACGTGCTGGCCGAAACCGATCATACCCTGCTGGAAAAACTGCACCTGCTCGAAGGCGCCTATCTGACCCGTGCCGCGGTGCTGTTGTTCCATCCCGAACCGGAGCGCTTCTTCACTGGCGCCAGCGTCAAGATCGGCAATTTTCAGGATAACGCCAACCTTCGCTATCAGGATGAAGTACAAGGTGATCTGCTCCGGCAGGTGGGCCAGACGGTTGAGATCCTCAAGGCCAAGTATCTCCATGCCTGGATCAGCTACGAGGGGCTCCAGCGGGTCGAGAGCTGGCCCGTGCCGCTGGCCGCGCTGCGGGAAGCGGTATTGAACGCCATCGTCCACAAGGATTACGGCAGCGGTATTCCGACTCAGATCAGCGTCTATCCGGACCGCTTGATGATCTGGAATCCCGGCCAGTTGCCATCTAACTGGACCATCGAGAAATTGCTGCAAAAACATTCTTCGCAGCCCTTCAATCCTGATCTGGCCAACGCCTTCTTCCGCGCGGGCCTGATCGAGGCCTGGGGACGGGGGATCGAGCGGATGGTGGAGGCCTGCGTCAGCGCGGGCCTCCCGCCACCGGAATTCCGGGATGAACCGACGGGGCTGTGGATCGAGTTTCGTTTCCCCCTTCAGCCAGGAACGGGCAAGCCAGCCCAAGTCAAGGCCCAAGTCGAGGCCCAAGTCGAGGCCCAAGTCCCTCTGACCGATCGGGATTGGGAGGTTTTGACGACTTGTGCCACTGGCGAACGCAGCGGCAAGGAACTGGCCCTGGCCGCCGGCTACCTGTCCCGGACCGGCAACTTCAAGAAGGGCCTGCAGCGGCTTATAGACCTTGAGCTGATAGAACTGACGATTCCCGACAAGCCCACCAGTAGCCGGCAACGCTATCGGATCACGCCCAAAGGACGGGCCTGGGTGGCGGCACGGTCAGTAAGGGGAGACAGCCGATGACCGATAGCGCCGAGCGAAATACCCTCTGGTCGGATTTCCTGATCGCCTGGCCCCCCGGGCGCGTCCGCCAGATGACGCTGGAGGACTACACCAACCCCGACCGGGACGACGCCTTCACCTACTGGATTGAGGCGCGATTGGACAAACTGGGCAGCATCTGGGGAGGATCGGCGTTCAAGTTCGGCATCTACTGCCGGGACAACACCGAGGCCAAGGAAACCAGCGGCGGTCGGGTGTGGGGCACGCGCTATGCCTGGCTCAGCAAGTACGGCGCGACCGAGCAAGAAGCCTTCGCCACCATCCGGGCCCGGCTGATCGGCGTCCTTGACGCGGTCCAGGAAGGCAAGCTGGCGCGCATCGAGGAGATCGACCTGGCCCCCGTCCTGAAATGGAAGGTTGCCTTCCTGTACCAGGACCGGGCCCAGCCGCTGCTGCTCCCGATCTACAAGAAGGAGAGCCTGTTCTTCCACTATCGTGACATCGACCCGGCAGCCCGATTGGGCAGCACCCCCTACCACGTCATGTACGAGACGTTGCTGGAGCGCCACCTGGCGGGCGGGGACGTGCTCGAAGTCGGCCGGCTGCTCTGGGATGCCTACATCGCCGCGCGCGACCGTGCCCCGCGCGCCTGGGCGGTCCCCCTGGCCTGGACCATCCAGGACCCGGAGGCGATCGAGACACTGTGCAACCAACGGCGGGTCGAGCCGGAAGACGTGGACCCCTTCCTCGACAACCTGCTCAGGGCGGCGGACCTGACGGAGGGGGATCAGATCGCCCTGCTGGTCGAGGGCGAGGTGCGCGCCCTGGGGACGTTCACCAACGTCGAGCCGGGGCAGTTTGCCTGGGACCAAGTGCCGGTCAATTTCCCCTCGGTGCTGCTGGTCAACCCGACCACCGAGGTGATGTTGCTGGACGCCGCCGATCATCAAAAGATGTGGGGGGAGCTACCGCCAGTGGCACGCCGGGCGGGGAGGCCCGCGACCGTCAAGCCCAGCGCGCCACAGCCCAGTCCGTCGCCACCCGCCCCCGTGATACCGCCTCGGCCCGAGCCGCCCCCGCTGCCCTGCGAGCCGTCCAATATCATCCTCTACGGCCCACCGGGCACGGGCAAGACCTACCGGACGGTGCGGCGCGCGCTCGAGGTGATCTTGGGTCCCGACAAGCTGGAAGGGTTGAGTGACAAGGGGCTGCTACCCCTGTTTCGCGAGCACCAGGCACGCGGCCAGATCGAGTTCGTGACCTTCCACCAGGCCTATGGCTACGAGGAGTTCGTGGAGGGCATCCGTCCGGTGCTGGATCAGGGAGCCGATGCCCAGGTTCGCTACGAGATCCATGACGGGGTCTTCAAGCGGATCGCCCTGCGCGCCGCGGCGGAGGGGCTGCGCACCGAAAGCGCCCAGCCCGACTTCGACGAACTGTGGGAGCAACTGGTTCGCGACCTGGTCAGCGAGGGGACGCGAATCGTCAAGGCCCTGAGCGGCAAGACCTATCAGCTCTCGCTGAGCAGTCAGGGCAGCATCTGGTCGACGCCCTGCCAGGTCGATGCGGAGAACAATCTCCTCGCCCTGGAGGAGGGGCACCAGACGGCCTCGCGGGAGAATGCCTTTCTCTACTGGAAACACCGCCAGGAGCTGGGGCCCGATCCCAAGCAGTTCACCTACGAGAAGACCACCCTGCTCTTTGCCCGGGAGAAGGGCGGCACCGGCGGCAACCACTACACCGCGCTCTTACTCGTCTACACCCAGCTCCTCGACCTGAGTCGGACGGCCGGGGCGCGCAAGGCCGAACTGATCGACCGTATGGGACGGGTCCAGCAGGCCCTGGACAAGCCGGGGCCCTCGGCCACCTTCTCCTTCTCGGCGCGCTCGCCGCAGTACGTGCTGATCATCGACGAGATCAACCGCGGCAACATGAGCAAGATCCTGGGCGAGTTGATCACCCTGCTGGAGCCTGACAAGCGCCTGGCGGCCCGCAACGAGCTGAAGTTGCCGCTGTCCTACACCCCGCAGCATCGGTTCGCGGTCCCGCCCAACCTGCACGTCCTCGGGACCATGAACACCGCCGACCGGTCCATCGCCCTGATGGATGTGGCCCTCCGTCGGCGCTTCACCTTCGAGGAGTTGATGCCCGACGCCGGTATCATCCGTGAGATCCTGCGGGAGCGCATCCCCCACAAGGCCTTCATCGCGCTGGTGGCGGACCTGTTCGTCACCCTCAACGATCGCATTCGCTTCTTGTATGACCGGGACCACCAGCTCGGGCATTCCTATTTCCTCGATCTAACGGACGTCGAATCGCTGCGGCTGGTCTTCCGGGACCGCCTGATCCCCATGCTCCAGGAATATTTCTATGGCGCCTGGGACAAGATCTGTATCGTCCTGGGCTGTCCCTATGATGAAGTGGGCATGCCCAAAAGGCACAAGGACCCCCACCTGCTCGCTACTGGCCCGTCAGGCAAGGCTTATGCCCACCCAATCATTACCGCCAGGACCTTCCCCGAAGTGGCGACCCTGGGCTTTGACCATGACGATTACGAGGATCGGGTGGATTACCAGGTGCGGGGGGCCTTCCAGCGCGGTGGCCTGTCCCCGGAAGACCTCTATCGCACCTTCCTCGGCGTCCTGGCCCTTGACGCCGCCAGTTATCAAGATCGCCTGGCGGAGCTGCTTGCCTCGGGATCACCCGCATCAACCACCGCGCAACTCGAAAGCGGGGGGTGACCATTTGAGACGCCTGGTGGTCAGCGAGCACAGCCGCATCGAGCGCCAATCAGCGACGACCAGCGGCGCAGAGGGCGCCGGGAGCCTGGAGGGTCACCTGTACGACCGCCTGCGCACCTATGATTGCGCCCAGCGCGAGACGGCCCAGCGCATCTTCGATTGGTCCGACGGCTACGCCCGCACCACCCAATGGGTCGGCGTGGTGCAGGTACCGGGGGTGCAGATCGAGATCCTGCCCAAGATCGATGCCTTGGCCGATGCGGCCCATCCCGTGGGGACCGGCACTGGGGCTGAGCTTCAGCCCGTGCCTGACGGCGAGGAGGCCCGGTACGCGGCACGGCGGAACCTGCTCTACATGCTGGCCATCAGCGGGGACGTGCCCGTGCGCAGTCGCGACGTGGCCCGTCTGGCCATCCGTCAAGCCCCCTTGTCGGAAACCCTGGCCGCCATCTTCGCCGATCGCCTGCGGCGGGAACTTCTCCGGGGGCCGGAACGTGCCTATCAGGAACGGGAGGCCGATCTGCGGCGTTTCAAGGGCAAGCTCCACGTCCCGCGTCAGATTCTCCGCAACCAGGTTCATCGGGAACGCTTTTACTGCCGCTTCGACGAGTTTTCCGAAGATACCCCGATGAACCGGATTTTCCGGGCCTCTTGCCGGGTGCTGCTCGACTATACGCGCTCCCCAGCCACCCAGGATGCCCTGCGGCAGTGCCTGTTATTGCTCGATGGCGTGCCGGATACCCCCATCCAGGAAATGGACTTTGGCCGCATCGCCATCAACCGTCAGAACGAGCGCTTCGCGGACGTCTTGCGCTTCTGCCGCCTGCTGCTGGCCGGTCGGAGCCCCACCATCCAGGCCGGCGCCACCCCGACCTTTTCCCTGCTGTTCGACATGAACAAGGTCTTTGAGCGTTTCGTGGCCGCTTTTCTGCGCCGCCATGTCGCCCCGGGGTTGACGGAGGTGGAGGTCCATCCCCAAGGGGGGCAACACAAGCGTCATCTGATGACGAGTGAAGGCCTGGGGGTGCTGCGCCTGGAGCCGGACCTGTTCGTCCTTGGCCCCGGTGGCCGGCGCCTGGTCATGGACACCAAATGGAAACTCCTCGCCCCCGGGCGGCGCGGTCGCGGCGGTGTCGCCGAGGCCGACCTCTATCAGCTCTACGCCTATACCCGGCGATACGGCTGCGCGCGCAGCGTGCTCCTCTATCCCCATTCCCCCGGCCTGGAACCCCGTGATTTCGATGTCCTGGACGCCCAGGGCCTCAGCCAGGAGCGGGTGGCGATTCGCCATGTGCGCTTGCACCGCAACCTGCACCAGGAGGCCGAACGCGCCTCCCTGGCCCGGGAATTGGCCGCCATTCTGCGCGAAGGGCTGAACCTGGGTATGGACCTCAACGATCCTGTTGCCGTCGGGAGGGCGACATGACGCCAGCCACCGTCACGCCAGCCGCGCGATCGCTCCCCGCTTGGGTGGCGACGCGTGCCTCCTTCGATCCCCTGGTCGAGCGGGCCCTATCGACGCGTCTGAGTCTGACGGAAGAGGCTTTGCTTCGCGACAGCCACTGGCTCCTGGGCCAGGATGCCCGGCTCCGCGAGGACCTGCGCTTTCGTCCCACCCCGTGGGGGCAGTGGATCGTATCGACGAGCTTTCTGGCCAATGATGCCCTGTTCCAGCAACTCCACCAGGATCCCCGCCACCCTCCTGACCTGGAGGCGGCCCTCCAGGAGCTGGAGGCAGGGGTTCACCGCCACTGCGTCTTTTGCGTCGCCGATCCCCGCTTTGTGCTGGACGGTGGCAAGCTGCGCCTCGCGGCGCGGGAACTGAGCACGGCGCCCCTGATCGAGGATCACGTGGGGGATCTGGAGAAATACCAAACCCATCTGCCGGTCTACAGTCTCCGGGCCGCGGCGGCCTCCCTGCCTGCCGGGGACTGGGGCCGGGCCGCCCAGGAGGAGGTGATCGAGCCCCTGGGTTGGCTGGCGGTCTCCACCGGTCACAAGCTCAATCCACGCCAGTTCGTCGCCCGAATCGAGGGGCACAGCATGGACGACGGGCGCAGCGGCCTGGTGGATGGCGGCTATGCCATCTTTGAGTGGTGGCCCGCCGGGACGCGACAAAATCTCAACGTCCTGGTGCGGGGGGCCTTCACCGACCCGGAGACGGGCCATTACGCGGTCAAGAAGTATCGCGCCGATCAGCGGGACGCCGAGGGACGGCACCAGCGCATCAGCCTGGTGTCGCTAAATCCCGACAAGGCGCGCTTTCCGGACATCGCCTTGGAGGTCGCCGAGGAGGCGCAGATCACGGTGGTGGCCAAGGTCGTTGATGCCCTGCGGCTGGAAGATTTCGCCCGTCGGCCCCGCCCCGCGCGACGACCCGGCCGGCGCGATCTGTCCTCTCCGGAGGCCCTGGCCGAGATCAGCCAGTCCTTGGCCGATCACCTCGCCCGCTTCTTCGCCCCGGTACCTGCCGGTGACCTGGATGACGAGGCGGATGCCGCAGCGGCGGCCGCCGCGCGAGCCGAGTGGCGGGCGGAGCTGGTCTGCCTGCCGGCCGAGGCAGGTGGCTTACACCTCGAAGTGGGCCCCCTGTTGGGCTTATGGCGCTTCGTTAAGCAACTTCGGCTCAAGGGTACCAACCTGGACCAAGGGCTCCTGGCCGCGAACCTCCGCATGCGGCCGGTGCGGGTCCCCGTGCTGCCGGCCTCGGCGCCCTGGACCTGGACGGCGGCCGGTTTCGAGGATGATCCCGATGTGGATGTTTCGGCCCTGGACACCCCCGCCCTCCCCAGTACCAGGGTCACGGTGTTCCGGGTGGATGCGGAGGGTATTGGCCGGCAGGTATCCAGCCAGACACTCTCCCCGGGTCAGGGTTACCGGTTGTTGCTGGCCGAGGAGTTGCTCACGACCCTGGCGCAGCGGCCAGCCGTCTCGCCCCTGGGGCCGGGATGGTGGCTATGGGAGTTAGAGGTGCGAACCACCCTGCCCGCGGAGATAACCACCCTGCTCAGGGACCTGGAGCTGGAGGTGGGGGAAACGCAGGCCGCGCTCGATTGGGTGCTGGTGCCCCCCGTAGCCTGGCGCTTCAATCCCAAAGGGCTTGTCTATCCCTGCTTTCTGGCCGATCAGGCCCCCGTGGTGCGGGTTGAGGGTCCGGACATCGAGGCCCCCGGGACGGCCACTTTGTTCGTGCATGGCCCTAGTGGCCACCAGGTTCTGCCGCTGCCGCTGGGATCGCGCCATCTAGTCCGTCTGGATAGCCTCTCCCTGGGACCCCATGCCGTCCAGATTCTGCACGACCGGACCCGCATTGCCCCCGAGCGCCTGGTGTGCGAGGTGATCGCCGCGCCACCGGCTCCCCCACCTGCTCAGTGGCGCCTCAAGCTCGCAGACCAGGTCATCACCCCGGGAGCGGAAGGCCTGGCCATGGTGCCGCCTCAGGATCTGGCGGCTTGGGATGAGGCCGAGGCCCCCACCGCTCCTCTCCCCCTGGAGATCGAGGCCCCGCCGGGTTGGCCAGTCCGCGTCCTGTGGCGGGAATTGGCCGAAGACCTGCTGGGCGATCTCCATGCCGATCAGGCGGGGCGGGTGGATGCGGCGGCGGTCCTGGCGATGAGCCGTGAACGACGGCGCCGGCATACCATGGGGGATCTGGTGCTCGATCTTGGGGAGCTTGGCGCCGCCACGCTTCAGCATGAACGGCGAGCCACGCCGACCGCCATCCAGGCAGAACTCCAGACCTTGGTGAACCAGCGTGGCGAGATGGTGCAGCGCCTGGCCGGGGCCTATCTCCAACTCCGCCCCCTGTGGTTCGAGCGCATCTGTACCGCCCTGGGCTACGAACTGGAACCAACCCCGGTCGGGGATGCGTCCACGGCACCCGCCCACGTCGTGGCTTACCCTTTACAGCATACCGAGCGACTGGGCACGAGCATCCACCGCCAACCGGTGCGGCTACTGCTCCTGGTCGAGGACCTTTCTCAGCCCCTGACCGAGCCCCTGCTTGGCTGGCTGGATGACATCTGCGCCGCGGCGGGTCTGCGTGACGTTCTGGTCAGTGATGGGCTGCGTTGGGCGGCTCACCGCCGCAACTCGCGCTTGGCCCTACAGGTCTGGGATCTGGGTGAGGTGGTCAGGGAGCACCAGGTCCTCCTCGACTTCCTGCACGTCGCGGCGGAGGGCGTATGACCCGACTGGCGTTAATCGACGATGACCAGGCCCTAGAATTTTTCCGTGCCCTGCTGGGGGCTGAGCCTGCTCGGGAAACCGCGATCGCGGAGTTGATCCGGGCTGAGGTTTCGGCGCGCGGGTTCTGTCAGCGGGCCACGACCGTCCGCCGTATCTGCCGTTTCGCCGCCCCCGTCGTCAACCTCGACGTGGCCATGGTCAACGACCTCTGTACCCAACTCGAACGTGAAGGTGACATCCTGATGGCGGATGCCGGCCTCCTGGTGGCCCCCCCCTTACGCGCGATCGATTTGGGGCAGGGCCGCTTTCGTCTGGCGACCAGCCTGACCACGCAGCGACTACAGACCCTCCTGCCAGGCTCCTGGGGGTTGGTGGGTATCGGGCGGACCTGCCAGGCGGAGAATGCGGCGCACTTCCGTGCCCGGGTGGCCGAAATGGGGGGCAAGGTCCTCACTCCGGCGGCCTGGGCGTGCCTGGACCGGGTTCCGGCCGCGGACCAAGCCTGGTTGGATGGGCTTGACCGCCGACTGCGAGCCACGCCCGAACCAGCCGGTAGCCTGGAGCATGACGAGCCCCTTGCCTGGAGCGGATGTCGAATGACCGCGGAGGGCGTCCGCTGGCAGTCTTCGGCGCACGCCGTCGACGCATGCCTGTGGCGTGCCCGAACCCGTTACGGTTACTGGCGCCATGCCTGGTGCCGGGAGGGTCCACCCTCGACCTCGCCCTTTGTCTCTTGCGGGGCTGACGCGGGCAGCCGCACCGTTTTTGCCCTGGCGCGGGTGCAGGGTCCGCCCTTGACCCTGGTCGTTACCCAGGATGACGCTCGGGCGGTGTTGACGATCCCGCACTGGTTGCCGGTAGCGGAGTACCGCTATTTGACGGTCTGCGCCACGCACCGCGAGATCGAACGCTCCGGCAGCCGCTGGTCACTGTCAAGGGAGCAAGTGGCGGGGGTGCTGGCCATGTTGGAGGCGCGCCTGGGACTGGTCATGGACTCGGGGACAGGCGGATGAGCAAACGACAGATCACTATCAAGCCAACCTGCATGCGGGAGATCCTCGCCTACCCGGCGGATCGCGCGGCATCCCTGTGGGAAAAGATCAACCAGTTGGTGACTGATCCGCTTCCGGACGGCAAGGTCAAAAAGAAGCTGCAAACCGCGGAAGGAATTTATCGGCTGCGCGTCGGGGACCATCGGGTGTTTTACCGTTTCGGCGACGATTGGGTGTCATTGCTGGGCCTGCGCCGTCGGCACGAAAGCACGTACCGTGAAATCCCCGCCGCGGGTGAGGAGCTGAATTTACCCCCTGATGAGGAGGAGGATCTCGATGCCTCGCTCGTGGAGGCACCGCGGGCTTTTTCTTTCGCCCCGGCGGAGGCGGAAACACCGTTGCCCTTCGAGTTAACCAGGGGCTGGTTAACCGAATTGGGTATCCCCGTCTCGGCGCACCCGGTGCTGCGTCGCTGCCGGACGGAGGAGGACTTGCTTGATGCCGCCGTGCCCAGCGAGATGCTGGCACGGGTCCTCGACGCCATCTTCCCGCCAAGTCTGGCGGGGCTGGCCCAGCAACCGGATCTGCTCGTTCCCTCAACTGAGCATTTGATCCGTTACAAGGAGGGCGATCTGCTGGGTTTCCTGCTCAACCTCGACGAGGACCAGCTTAAGCTGACGCGCTGGGCGCTGAAAGGCCCGACGATGGTGTGGGGGGGTGCGGGGACGGGTAAGAGTACCGTGGCGCTTTACCGCATTAAGGCGGTCTTAGAGCGGGCGGGGGCTACTGGCCGTGAGCGGGTATTGTTCACGACCTACACCCGCGCGCTCCAGGCGGTCTCCCAGCAGTTGCTGGAACAGATCCTGACCCCGGAGCAACTGGCCCGGGTCAGGGTCGCCACCTGCGATCAGGTGGCGCGGGAGATCGTTCACAGCCAGCGACCCTTGCGTGACTGGGAATCCGATCGGGATGCTTACCGCCGGCTGCGCGACCTCCGCCAAACCTACGTCGCCAGCCTCGCGTCCTCCTTCGAGGGGCGATTGCGCGCCCGGGCCTTGGCCCGTCTTTCGGACGCTTATCTCCTGGAGGAATTCGATTGGATCATTACCGGCCGGGATCTGCGCCGCCTGGAAGATTACCTTAATGCCCCGCGCCCCGGCCGCGGGGTAGCCTTTCCCGCGCGCCTGCGGACGGTGGTGTGGGAACTCTGTCAGGTCTTCCGCCAGGGAGGCGGGGGCGAGCGGTTTCCGGACCTGCGAAACGAAGCCGTCGCGATCGTCCGCCAGGGCGGCTGGCGGGGACATTGGGACTATGTGTTTGTCGATGAAGCTCAGGATCTGAGTCCCGCCGCCTTGGCCCTCATGGCTGAGGTCTGCTCCGGTCCCGAGGGTCTCTTCTTTGTGGCCGATGCCAAGCAATCGCTCTATTCACGAAGCTATAGCTGGACTTCAGCGCACCCCCGCTTGCAGTTTCGGGGCCGTACCGCGGCCCTCAAGCGCAACTACCGCTCCACCCGGGAAATCGATCAAGCAGCCTTCTCGCTGTTGGTGCCTGAGGAGGGAGAAGTCCTCGAAGCCTCCGCCAGTATCCATGCCGGGCCACTGCCCATCCTGGTGACCGGGGTCAACCCGGAGCAGGAGGTGGATTGGATTATCCGCTTCGTGCGGCAGATGGCTCGGCATCTGCATCTGCGGCAGAACGCGGCGGCGGTTCTGGTCCCTGGCGCCGCGATCGGGCAAGCCCTGGCAACCAGTCTGAAGGCTGCGGGTATGCCTGCCACCTTCTTCGCCGGCCGTGACCTGGACCTGAAAGCGGATTGTCTGAAGGTGATGACCCTCTACTCCGCCAAGGGCCTCGAATTTCCGATCGTCGTCGTGGGTGGCTTCTATCCGGGAACTTACCCCGACGCCGGGGACTTTGACGACGCCGACCTCTTCAACGAGCGCCTGCGGCACGAACGGCGGCTGCTCTATGTGGCCCTGACGCGGGCCATGCGCGGACTCATGCTGCTTGTGCCCAAGGATTGTCGCCATCGTGCCCTGGTCGAGCTGGATACCACCCAATGGCATCTGGAGGTGGCTGGATGACGGTTCTGAAGCTCAGCAAATACACGGACGAAGACAACCGCCTGTGCGATAAGCATGACGCTGAATTCCTGCGCCGCAAGCTGACGCCAGAGGCCAGCCTGGACTTCACGGGGGTTATGGATGTGTCCTCCGGATTTCTGGACGTGCTGTTGGAACATGAGACCCCGGAATCGATTGGGGATCGAGTCACCGGGATGAACCAGGCAGTGGACCAGGCCCTGGTGAACTGGGTGGACCGGAAAGCCAATCCCGTGTCAGTGATTGAGCGACCGCGGCAGCGGCCAACCGTCCGGTTGCCCCAGCGCCCTCCTGAACCTTCCCCGGTGGAGCGGCCGCCAACCCTGGACGACCGCTACACCCCTACCCGACTGGTACGCCGTCTAGCCGATGCCCTCCGCGGCTATATCGAGAGCGCTTATCCCCTTAGTGACCCCTGGTTGGTCAAGTCGCGGCGCTTGTTACTGGAAACCGAGGCGGATGGACATTTGTTGGCCCAGGAGCCCTTTATCGAGACCACCCCACGCTACCAGAGCGCTGACCAGGGTTACGGTGGGATCGGTCTACCAGCGCATCTGGGGCAACTTTTTGAGCGTCTTGCCGGCCAGTTGGCCGTGGCTAGCACCCCTGATGACCCGCGCACCATCCTCTATCCTGGAATTTACCGCCACCAGGCGCGGGCTTTTCGGGCCTTTCTCAGCGAAGGACGGGACATCGTCGTGGCGACCGGCACTGGTTCGGGCAAGACTGAGTGCTTCCTGGTTCCGGGGTTAGGCGCCCTTTACGACGAGGCCCTGACGCGACCCGCGTCCTTCCAGTCACCCGGGGTACGCATCCTGATCCTCTACCCCATGAATGCCTTGGTTAATGACCAGTTGGCGCGGCTGCGCCTGTTATTTGGCGACCCGGCGGTAGCGGAGGTGTTCAGGGGAATTGGCTGCCAGCGGTTCCCGCGCTTTGGCATGTACACCGGCCGTACCCCTTACGCCGGGGCTCGCAAGGCGGCGCGGGATGGTGAGCGCGTGGCTCCCTTACTGGAGTATTACCTGGGACTGGATGTAGCAACGGAGGCCCGGCTGCGGCAATTGGGTCGCTATCCGGCGAAGGACCTGGCGGCTTTCTACGCCAAGCATGAGCAACAACGGGCCGTTTATCAGTCGGGCAAAAATGTGGGCAAGGAATATACCCGCTACAACTGGGAGCGGCGGCTGCATACCGCGGAGGGCGACCGGGAACTGTTGACCCGCCATGAGATGGTGCATGGGGTAGGCACCCGTCCTGGACACGCCCCCGACATCCTGGTCACCAACTACTCCATGTTGGAGTACATGCTGATGCGGCCCTTCGAACGGCCAATCTTCGAAGAGACACGCCATTGGCTGCAAGAAAAAGGCAATCGGCTGCTCCTGGTCGTCGACGAGGCCCATATGTACCGTGGCGCCAGAGGGGCTGAGGTAGCCTTTTTGCTGCGGCGATTGCGCGCCAGACTTGGCATACACGATCAGCCAGAAAAACTGCGGGTCATCGCCACCAGTGCCAGTCTGGGTAGCGACGTCAGTTCGCTGCGGAACATCTTGAATTTTGCCGCCGACCTGACGGGCAAAACACCGGCTGATTTCGAAGCGATTACCGGCACGCGCGAAGTCTTCTCGCCCGTGGCCCAAGCCAGCGCCCCGGAGGCCGCGATGCTGGCCGGGCTGGATATCGAGGCCATCAATCAGGTCAACAGCGGCGAGGAACTGCGCCATGCCCTGACCCCCGTTTTTGATTATTACGGCGTGACCAGCGCCTCGACTCAAGAGTCAGAGGTACTTGCCGCCCTCCATCGGGCGTTGTCCGGCCGCCCCTATATCAATCACTTGATGAACGTCGCGGCGGGCAATGCGCTGGCCCTCCCCGACTTGGCCCGGAGCGTTTTCGGTCAGCATCAGCAGGCACGCCGGGCACTTGAGGCGTTGCTGGCCCTGGGTACCCTGGCACGCCCCAGACCCGATGCCCCGGGGCTGGTACCGACGCGCGTACACGCCATGTTCCGCGGTATGCATGGTTTGTACGCCTGTATCAATCCTACCTGCTCCGGTCGCCAGGCCGGACCAGGGACAACCGCCATCCTGGGCAAACTTTTCTCATCCCCCCAGACGCGCTGTGATGCCTGTGGCTCCCGGGTATTCGAGGTAGCCTCATGCCGCAGTTGCGGTGCTCCTTATACCATCGCCTACACGGCTTCGGGCACCCTGAGTGCCCTCCATTTTCTCTGGGGCGAAACCGAGGGTAACCTGACCAAGCTGGAACTCTTGCCCACCGTCCCCCGCTATCCGGAGCGGACCGAGATCATCCAGGTTCACCTTGCCACCGGTTATGTCAATGTTGAGGGTAACCACCAAGCGGGTGATGTTCGCCCCATGTACCTTTGGCTGGATGGGGATCATGAACGTCAGCCTACCTTCGGCCGTTGCGCCATGTGTCAGCCAACGGGTCCGGCCCAAGCCCGGATATTCGACTTTCGCACCCGGGGGGAGCAGCCCTTCACGGCGCTAATCGAGGCACAGTTTGCCGAGCAGCCCCCCCAGAAGCCAGATCCCCACCTGCCGAATCATGGCCGCAAGGTGCTGGTTTTTAGCGATGGCCGCCAAAAGGCGGCGCGACTGGCGCCGGCCCTGGAACATAGCCATGCGCGTGATCTGTTCCGTCAGGTGATCGCGCTTGCCGCGAGCGAACTGCGGGCGCAGGAAAATCTCACTGGCATGCAGTGGCTATACCCCGCAGTGGCGTGGCTGTGCGGGAATCGGGGTTATGACCTGTTTCCGGCAGGGGATGAGGTCGAATTCCACAATCACTTGCGCCGCACCAAGGGGAAGACGCTGCAGGAGGCGATCCGGCTGGCCAACAGAGGTGCCTTGCCGCCCACACGCTCCTTTGCCCTTGCCCTTTTTAGTGAACTGACCGACCGATACTATTCGCTGCCGTCCCTGGCGCTTGGCACGGTTGAGGAAGATCCTGAACTCGGACATATTTTCGACGATTTTCCCGCTGTTGGCCTGGACACGGATGCCCAACGGGCTCTGTTTCGCGCCTGGATCAGGCTCCACCTTGAGCGCCGCAGCTTTAGACCCGAGGGTGCCGCGATCAGTCAACTGGGTGAGGGCTGGGCGGCCCCGGTGGGCATCAACGCCGAACGGCTTAACCACATTCTGCCAAACCGTTTTGAGGAGTACATCGGCAAGGTCCTCGCGGAGGAAATCGACGCCACGGAGTTGGTGAAGACATGGTTCCAGCAGTTGGTCAGGAACTCCGAACTCCTCTATTTCGAAGGGGACCTCTATTACCTGCAGCCTCTTGGCCTAAGCCTCAATTTGCATCTGGAAGGCTCCTGGCTGCGTTGTCTCGATTGTGGACGCATCCATCCTGAGGCCCTCGCCGACCTCTGTCCCGGCTGTTTGGGCCAGGTGGTTGAAGCCGAGCCGGACTACTTGAGTGCCCGTACGGGTTTCTATCGAGATCAAGTGCTCCGTGCCTTTGACCCGCGCCAATTGGAGCCCTTTGGTCTGTCCGCCGCCGAGCATTCGGCCCAACTGACTGGCACAGCCGATGACAGCGCCTTCAACAAGGTCGAGGAGTACGAACTCCGCTTCCAGGACATCCCCCTCGATGCAAAACCGCCCATCGATGTCCTGAGTTGCACAACCACCATGGAGGTTGGTATCGATATCGGTGCCCTCTCCGGGGTAGCGCTGCGCAACGTGCCACCCCACGTGGCCAACTACCAGCAACGGGCGGGACGGGCGGGTCGGCGCGGTCGATCCATTGCCTCGGTGGTCACCTATGCCCACGGTACCTCCCACGATGCTCACTTCTTTGCCCATCCCGAGGCCATCATTGCGGGGACGGTGATGCCACCGGTCGTCTACGTCGAAAACCAGGAAGTCCTGCGACGACACATCAACGCTTATCTGGTGCAACGGTTTTTTCATGAGTCGGTACCAACGGACACCGGGTCAAGCGCCTACCAACTCTTCGAGTCCCTTGGCACGGTCGAACGGTTTCTCTCCGATGACCATGCTTGTTCGCTGACGCGCATGGATGTTTGGCTGGAAGCCAATCGACAACGGCTGATGGAAGAACTGGGGTATTGGGTACCCACCTATAGTTACGGGCTCGGTGAGGATATTCCTGGTGTGACGGCGACGGTCCAAGAGTCGATCACCCATCTGCGCGAGCGCCTCCATGCCGTTCTTCCCGTGGCGGACTATCACCAGCGCGAACAACTCGAAGGGCTGGCTCTCGAAACCCTTGAACGGCGGTTGGAGGAATCACTCCTTGATACTCTGATTGGCCATGCGGTTTTACCCCGCTATGCCTTCCCCACCGACGTGGTCGGCTTCTGGGTGTCAAGGAAGCGCATCCCTGGCGAGCCCGGTGGGCACCGCGTCTTTGACTACGAGCCGCAGCGCGATCTTCAATTAGCCCTGTCGGAGTATGCCCCGACGCGCAGCCTGACCATTGACAAGTGGCGCTTCGAGTCAGCCGCGCTCTTTTCGCCTTACGAGCCAAGCCCCGTCCCAACCTTGGCCAGGCGCCAGCCTTACACGGCTTGCCGTGACTGCACCTTTGTCAGTCTGGACCCCGGATCAGTCGCCCTTTCCCTTTGTCCCTGTTGTGGTAGTGACCGCATGGTCCACACCGCTTTCATTACTCCCGCTGGATTCGCCCCGGACATCAACGTCAAGCAAGAGGTAGACCGGGGCCAGGCAATCACCTATGCCGGTATAACGGAAAGAGCCCAACTGGAACTTCAGGACCCCCCTACCGCTTGGGACTGCACACTCTACGAGGGGCGCTTGAAGTCCTGGACCGGTCCTCGGCGACTCGCCGTCGTGAACAAGGGTGTCGGTGACCGTGGCTTCCGGGTGTGTCCCGAATGTGGTCGTTCCGAACCGGAATATGGCCCAGGCTTTACGAAGACCCAACTCACGCGGGCGGGTAACCCGGTACAACACAAGCATCCCCTCGAACAGGGGTTGATTTGTACCGGCATTGCCGAGGGGCCTTTCTTCCTGGGGCATCGCTTTCCCACTGACGCGCTCCTGATCCGGCTAAAGGTATCAAGCCCGGTATGCCTGGGAACGGCAACGACACCGGGCTTGCTTAGCCGAGCGGCGCGCATGGCTATAAGTTCGCTGGTTGAGGCAATGGCCCTAGCAGCCTCCCGGGAACTTCAGATTGACGAGGCCGAACTTTCGGGCTGGTGGGCGCCGGTACTTGGTGGATACGCTGATGAGGCACAGCTCTATCTTTATGACCTGCTACCCGGTGGAGCAGGCTATGCCAGAAGCGTAGGCGAGGCCCTCGATAACGTCCTCAGCACCACTGAACGTCTGCTGGCTAATTGCGACTGCGCTCAATCCTGCTACCGCTGTATCCGCCATTATGGCAACAACTATCTGCACGCCTCCCTGGATCGTCATCTGGCCTTAGCGTTGCTTCAGCATTTACGCCACGGAGCAATACCTGTTGTAACCAACGGCTCAACCACGGAGGTGCTCCGTGGCCTCAACGAGTTCCTGAATCTGCGCGGCATCCAGACGCAAGTAAATCCTACCGTTGGCGATATTCAGATTCCACTCATCATCCGCTCCGGTGAGCGTGAAATTTGGGTGGATGTCCACCACCCACTCGTGGATCCCACCGCTCTCCCGTCTTCCGTCGCACTGAAAGCCCAGTCAAACTTTTGCGAACTGGTGCAGATCGATGCCTTCACCCTGTTCCATGATTTGCCTTCGGCTGTTGCCACGCTCAATCTGCCGGACGGATGGCTTTCGTGAAATGGTGTTCCTTCTACGAACTGCCCGAGCCCACACATTGGGTAGAGCCCCCTGAAATCTATAGCTTCTCAACCCTACAGGCCATTAAGTCCTGCCCGCGACGCTGGCAATTGCTGCATTCGGGCTGGGGTCCCTTCAGTCAGTTCCCGGAGCGTCCTCAGCCAGCTGCGATCGAGGGTCAGATCGTACACGCTGCCCTTGAACTCCTGGCACGGGAATTGGGCCGCCTTGGCCGTCCCCCTATTGGCTCGACTACCTTCCAGAAAGCCCTGACAGCCTGCGGATTCTGGTCGTTCTTCGCCACCCAGATTCAGGTTTGGAACCAGCGCTTGGGCGCCCACCCGAGGGCTGGGCCACCCTATGTTTTACGGACCAAACCCCAGGAACTGACCAACCAAACCATTCGCCTCTTCCGGGAAACCTACCTTCCCGGTGTTGGGCAATCCCTGAGTTCGCAACCAGATCCAGATCCCTTTATCAGCGCCAGATTAGATCCTCTTGCGACCAACACGGCCGTTAACCCTGCGGTGTTGCTGCAAACGCGGGGTGGCTTGGCTGAAATCAGACTCAGGCACCCGACCTTGCCAATTGCCGGGGTCATGGATGTGGTCACCCTGGATCAACAGGGCACGACGACGATCTTGGACTTCAAAACGGGAAAGCAGAAACCGGCTCATATTGACCAAGTCCACCTCTACGCACTGCTCTGGTGGCGCTGCTGTGGGGCTCCGCCGGATCAAGTGGTGCTCCAATACCTTGACACCGCTTGGTCACAACCGGTTTCCACGGCGGAATTGTCGCGAGTGGAGGAAGCCATTGTCAGGGATATCAACTACGCCAAGAGCATGCTCCTAGCAAGGCCAGCTCCCCCCAATCCAGGTAGTGATTGTATCTGGTGCCCAGTGCGACCAAGGTGTAACGAGGGCTGGGCACAGATTGAGCCGTTTACCCAGGGGAAGCCTGGCAAATCCGTTGCTATCGAGCTGACCCTGATTGCTGAACCCTCCTCGACAGGGTTCTTGGGTTTGCATAGCAGTGGCCTTGAATATTCCGTCGCCTATGATGTGGCCATCAGTTCCGATCTACCCCTGGTCCGTCAAGGTGATCGCATCCGATTCCTGGATGCCATGGCCGGTCAGACGGAAAGGGAGATTTTGCTTCGTCCTTGGACCGAGATATATCCCCTTTTAAAAAAAGAGTGTTAGCTGTCCCCTTGGTTGATCCAGACATTTGAAATAATGACCTGCAAGCAATGGTACGGGGTAGTCCGAGTATTAGCCGGATCATACTCGTTCAGTCACATCTAACATGCTTGTTATCTACATCGCCCCCCCTGGAGGGCGATTTGTTCTCTGCAGACCTGGAAGATCAATACCTTCAGCGGGAGCTATGCCGCCAGGGTCCCCGAATCTGGCTGTACGCCCATCACCTGGCCTTCCCCCCCATCCACCCGCGCCCCGGCCTGGAGCTGTGCATCCTCGGAGTACCACCCCGATGGTGCGTGCCCGAAAGCACCGCGGAGAATAGCCTCCAGGGCCGGATGCCGGGGCTGCTCTAGGGCGCACCGCTGCAGACCAGGTGTCCATACCCCTCACCGGTCCATCGGCCACCCCTGGCGTTGCTGCCGCGCCTGCCACACATAATCCGCCCAATCCGGGCGATACCCCCGGGCGGCCGCCAGCTCCCGCAGCGCCTCCAGGGTCTGACACTGCCCTTGCTCCCGGCGCGCCTGGCGCCGCGCCTCGGCCTGCACCCCCTCCACCTGGGCGATGCGCCGGCTCTTGCCGGGATAGGGGTAACCGCATTCCGGACAGGACGGCGCCGGCCGGTGGAGGGCCTGACAGACCGGACAGTGCCGGATCAGTTTCTCTTGAGCGGTGTC
Organism: uncultured Gammaproteobacteria bacterium; assembly: GCA_937862735.1. GTDB lineage: Bacteria > Pseudomonadota > Gammaproteobacteria > Chromatiales > Chromatiaceae > M0108. The sequence continues at coordinate 3,294 of CALMDH010000292.1, read as the reverse complement.
CCGTTTCATCGACGGGGGGCTGCCCGTCAAGGTCCATTCCCGGTCATCGTCGGGGAAGCCGTGGCGGAAGAGATTGTTGGCATGGTCGAGGATGATCGCCGGCGTCGGTTTGCGCCGCAGCCCCCGCCCCAGCATCTGCAAGTGCAACGCCAGGGAGGCGGTGGGGCGCAGACTGATGATGGTCTCCACCGGCACCTCTCGCCCGACCTGGGCCGACAGGTCGAAGCCGGTGGTCACCAGTTCCGCGTTGCACAGGACCTGGACCGCCCCGGTGGCGAAGGCCTGGATGATCCGCGCCCGCTCGGCCTTGGGGGTGGTGCCGTCGAGATGCGCCGCCGGGACCCCCGCCGCGGTGAAGTGGGCGGCCACCTCCTGGCTGTGGCGGATCGACACGCAATAGCACAGGGCGCGGGTCCCCGCGGCCAGCTTCCGGTAGTGGCTCACCGCATCCCCGGTCAGCCGCGGCTGGTTGACAGCCGCCTCCAGTTGCCCCGGGTCATAGTCCCCCCGACGGATGCGCACCCCGCCCAGGTCAAGCTGACCAGGACAGAAGGCGCGGTAGCCACTGAGGAAGCCGTGCGCCATCAGCCAGCGGGGACTGGGACCACACACCAGGGCGCCGAACAGGTCTCCCAGCGGCTGGCCATCCAGGCGGGTCGGGGTGGCCGACAGCCCGAGGATGCGCGTGCCCCGTGCCCGGTAGTAGGTCACCACCCGCGACCAGGTGGCGGCCATGGCCAGATGCGCCTCGTCGATCACCAGGAGGTCCGGGACCGGCAGCCGCTCCAGGCGCCGCACCAGGGTGGCGATACTGGCCACGGCCACCCGCTGCGCGTCGGCATAGGGACTCCCGGCGACGATCAGCGCGTGGGGGATGCCAAACTCCCGGAAGGTCGCCGCGGTCTGGTCCAGCAGGTGATGGCGATGCACCGTGAACACCACCCGCCGGCCCTTGCTCGCGGCACGTTCCGCGATGTAGGCGCCGACGACGGTCTTGCCAAAGCCGGTGGCGGCCTGACCGAGGACTGAGTCGGTCTGGAGCATGGCCTGACGGAGGTCTATGACGAATTGGTCCTGCGGGGCGTAGAGCTGGATGGTCATGCTGGGTTCCTCCCGGTCTGGCTCCCATCCCTGAAGCGGGAAAATGGGGTGGCGGGGTGGGATTGATTACCGCCACGCAGGAGCGGTGTTGTCGGGGCGCACGTTCCCGGTTTTCCCGTTTTTGAGCACATGCGGGACGTCTTAACTGTTCCCGGTTTTCCCGGTCCCCCTTTATAGGGGCCGGGAGCACCGGGAAGACCGGGAAGGGGATAGGAGGGTCTGTTCATGGCAGCCATACCCAGCCATCATGGAAGCCGATATGGCCCTTGCTGAGCAGGCTACTGATGGCCTCCTGGGCGCGTTGCTTGCGATGCTTGGCGTCGGTCGCCATGCGCGGCGTCACCACCTCCACCGCCTTGTCCCAGGAGACGCAGGGCCGGAAACCGGGAGCGCCGCCCATGCCGTAGTCGGTGGAGGCTTTCAGGGCCACGCCCAGGGCGTCCAGGGCCACCCGCATGTTGTTCCCGCTGGGCGGTTTGCGGCGCTTGAGCGGCTCCTCGGCGCGCTCTTTCGGCTCCACCACGCACGAGGTGATGAGATCCCCGTCCCCGTCCGCGCCCAGTTCCACCACGGGCAAGGTGAAGGGCCAGGGGTCCGACTCGGGTCCATCCTTCGCCCGCTCCACGCGCCACTCGCGCCGGTCACCCGTTTCATCGCGGGAGACTTCGATGATGGCGTCCACGGCGCCGGTCAGGGACGAATGGCCCCGCAGACCCCGGCCGCTATCCTTGCCGGCGTGATGGACCAGCCAGATCAGACCGCCCACCTCGCGCTGAAGTTGTTTCGCCCCGTCGATGATCCGCCCCATGTCCACGCTGGAGTTTTCATCGGCCCCGGGGGAGGCAGCATTCAGGGTGTCTACGATGACCACCCCGCCTGCGCACTTGGCCGCCCGTACGGCTTCGGCCAACGCGCCCAGGTCGCCGGCGGCGAGGATGGACCAGGGTGCGGTCACGAAGCGCAGATCCGCCTGGCGGGCCTGACCCTTGATCCGGGTATAGGCTTGCCAGCGTTGCGCCAGTCCGGCCTGGCCTTCCAAGCCGACGTAGACCACCGGGGCGACGCGGGTCCGGTAGCCGAACCAGTCGCGCCCCTCCACGATGGCGGCGGCGGCATCCATGACCAAAAAGGTCTTGCCGCTCTTGGGGGCGCCGTAGATAACCGCCACGCCGGTCGCGGGCAGCACCTGCTTAATGCGATATTCGGCCAGGGGCAGGGCGGCCATCTCCTCCGGGGTGAGGAGGTGAAACCGTCCGGCGGTCTGGGTCTCGGCCTCCCGCTCGGCCTGCCGCAGGCGCTCGCGCCACTGCTCGGAGGTGCCGGGCCAATCGGCGGCATCCTTGCCCCACTCGCCATGCGGCAGTGTCACCACTTTAGGCATGGGGCGCCTCCTGGCAGATGATGACCGCCCGCCCGGGGGAACGGCCCTCGATCGCCTCGGCCACCGCCCGCAGTCGCGCCGCCCCGAAGGCGACGTAGACGGCGCAGTGCCCGCCCAGGTGTTCCAGCATCTTGGCCCCGGTCGCCCAGCCCCCCACGACGTAGCGGGGGGGTCCGGGTCCAGGTCGTTGCCCAGGGTCAGCCAGCCTTGCGACTTGGGTCCATAGCTCTGACGGAGAAACTTCCCTGCCGGGTCCTGGTGTGAGCGGCGCACCGGGGCAGCGTCCGCCGCGTGGGGCAGGGCCGGGGGGCGGGCGGGGCGGGTCAGTTGGGCAAATCGAGAGAAACGGTCGATGTTGGTCAGCCAGTAGCCCGCAACCCGTCCGGTTTCCAGATCAGCCAGGAACTGTTCGAGCGCGCCGACCAGGCGCTCTATGCCACCAAACAGACCGGTCGTAATCGGGTGTCCGTGAATCGGGTGTCGGGATGATGAAGGCCAGGTATTGGCCGGCCTGTGGCACCTGCACAAAGGTCGCCGCGAATTCCGTGGAGCGAAGCGGTCCCGGAAAGTGGCAAGGGTATCGCCGTTGGCCGGCCATCCCGGCGGCCCATCCGCCTGTGCTAGACTTTTTTCATGCGCCACCCCATCGACCCCAAGATCGACTGTGTCTTCAAGGCCCGGCTCGGGGCGGAGGACAACCGCGCCCTCCTGATCCATTTTCTCAACGCCCTGCTCGGCGCCGAACTGCCCGCGCAGGTCAGCGCGGTGGAGATCCTCAACCCCTACAACGAGCGCGAGTTCCTCGACGACAA
>CALMDH010000291.1:0-3134 GCA_937862735.1 uncultured Gammaproteobacteria bacterium | reverse complement strand
TCTACCATGAAATGATCATTATATTCAATCAGTTAGATTCAAGACAGCCTCTTAGCCTGTATTCGTGGATCACGCAGAAGGTCAGGGGGGAGCGCACCGGTCAGGTACGGTGAAGGTGCCTTGCTAAGGTCTTCAATTAACCCTTCCGACGTACCGAACGGCCCAGAGAAGGCAAAACCATGTGGTGTTTTGACAGCGAGACGCGGAATTTGTTTGAGATCGAGGCACTTTGCTGTAAGCCAAGTGTGCAATAGTTCTACAAATGCCCTTTCTCCTTCGCCGATCACGATAAAATCGAAGGGTTCAGAATCGTACCCGCCGCGTACCATCTCGGCACCATCGATCTCTGGCCCTCCAACAAGAGTTAGTGCCTTGGGGCAGAGATCGCGCAACCTGCCACAGACGAGTCTGACTACCTCAATATTCCAACAGTATGTAGAGAAACCTACTAAATCAGGATCAATTTTTGTAATTTGCTGTGCAAGTTCCTCAGCCTCGGTCACGATGTTTCTTGGTAGGATATATTTTCTATGTAGAATTTCGATTTCACATGAAACACTAACATTGTGGTCCGAGAGTGCGTAACTTTTAAGCACAGCCGGTGCCAGCAGGATATCTCTAGAAGTACCAGCAATCCCAACAAGCAGTACTTTTAGCCTGTTGCTGTCGCGAAGAGGTAGCGGCTGTTTAGTAAAGTCTATAACTTGCATCTAGGTCCTAAGCAATAATCGCCAATTTAGCAATTTCTTTAATATTCAAGTCACGCATTCGATCTTCGGGGATTATGGTGATACTACAGGGGGTGTATATGACTGTTGAGCAAGAAGCGGAATCACTAGAGTCTTAAATAGGGGTTTAAAGATTCAAAATGAATTAACAGTATGGTTCATCAGTATGACTCTGGCATCAGCGGAATCATCATATTCTCCTGCAATTCGTTGCGGTCGAGGAAGGGAAACAGGTCTTCGATTGGCCGCGAGACCATGCTGCCGTCGGGTTTGCGGAAGGAGGCCAAACGTGGGATGCGTGGTTCGTCGGGCCGAACCACAACCTCGCAGACTAGCGGCCCCGGCTGGGCCAATAGTTCGCGCAAGCGTTCACGCAGGTCGGTAGTTCCGTCGATGCGGGCCGTTGGTAGGCCATAAGCGTCGGCCACCCGGCAGATGTCGGGCAGGGTCAAGCCGCTGGTGCGGTCGGCGCAGACCAGTTGGCTGAAGTAGCCACCCTGGGACGAGCGGATGGAAGCGAAGCCATCATTATTTATCACAAAGCACTTCAGCGGCAGGTTTAGTCGGTGAACGGTTTCCAATTCCTGAATGTTCATCTGAAAACCGCCATCGCCATCCACGCAGATGGTGCGCCGACCACCTCCGGCCAGACAGGCGCCTATGCTGGCTGGCAGGCCGAAGCCCATGGAGCCGGTACCGCGGTTGTGAAACATCCGCTGCCCCATCTTGCAGCGGTACATCAATAAGAAGATCTCGCATGCAAAGCCTGAACTGCCGGGGATGATGAGGTCATCCGCGCTGAGCTCATCGGTAAGGGTGGCGGAGAACAGGTAGGTGCTAAGCGGCTGGGCGGGGTCGGTTTGGTCCTCGGTAAGCAGCGGGTAGCGAACCTGCCAGGCTCTGCAGCGCGCAAGCCAGTGCGCGCGTTCGATGACGTTCAGATGGTCATTCTGGGCGAGCAGTCCATTGAGGAAGACACGGGCGTCGGCGACCACGGGCAGATCAATGGCAATGGGGTATTTGCCAAGCTCGGCGGGGTCGATATCCAGGATTACCTTGCGTGCAGCACGGGCGAAGTTCTCGTAGGAATAGCCTACTAGCCCAAGGTCCAGCCGTGAGCCGATCACGAGCAGAAAATCTGCGTTCTGCACCACGAAATTGGCCCCGCGTGGGGCCATACCACCTGGGCGACCGAAATAAAGGGGGTGGTCGGCATCGATCAGGTCCATGCCCAGCCAGGTGGTCAGGATTGGGATTTGCCAGCGTTCAACCAGCGCCTTTAAAAGATCCACCGCGCCTGCCATGCGTACACCAGAACCGGCCAGTAACACGGGGCGCTTGGCTTGGTTGAAGAGTTTGATCGCCAAATGGCAGGCGTCAGCGGGCTGCATAGATTCGCCCGGTCTGATAGGCGGTGTGAAGCCGGAAAGGGTCTCTGGGTCGATCTCAGCGCCCTGCACGTCTAGCGGCAGATCCAGCCAAACCGGTCCCTTGCGACCGGTAGTGGCGAGCCAGAGTGCCTGTTCCATGTGCCACCGAATAGTTTGGGGGTCGGTGACTGTCACGGCATATTTGGTCAGCGGCGCGACGATGCTGACGATGTCGATCTCTTGCACGCCATATTGACGCACGCCCCGGCTGGCCTTGAGGTCAGCGGTCTTGACCTGGCCAGAAAGGAACAGCACGGGGGTGGAGTCCAGCCACGCGCCGGCAAGACCAGTGATAGTGTTGGTGCCGCCGGGTCCGGCTGTGACTAGCGCCACGCCAAGGCCGCCGGTGACGCGGGCATAGGCTTCGGCGGCGATAGCGCATGCTTGTTCATGCAAATTGCCGATGGGGGTCAGCCTAGGGTTGCGGCCAATTGCATCATTCAGATGCATGGCGGCTCCGCCAGGTAGCATAAAGACATGACGGACGCCAGCCGCGGCCAATCGGTTAGCCAGATAGTCAGCAACGCGCATGGAAGAATCGGGTAATCCTATGAAAAGCCTGGGGCTGACTGACGAGTACGTCGTCGCTCTTTACTTGTTGTCAAGACGCTTTTCGATCTGCTCGAAGCGCTTTTCTATCAGGTCGAAGCCTTGGCGCATCAGTTCCCTTTGGTGCTTGAGTGCTTCTTCGACCCGCACCAGCCGCTCGCGAAGCTCGATCTCGTACATCATCGGGGTCTTGCCCAGCGATTGCTCCACCAGCCAGATACCCAGATTGTTCTTGATGAATGCGATGTCTTCCTGTGCCAGTGCCATCGGTCGCTACCCTAGTCTATTGAGCCTGGATGAGGCCATTATGGCACCAACCGGCGAAACGCCGTTATCCACCAAGCCCTGCTCATGGCCGAATGATCCGTAACTGTATCTATTCAGCTCACCTGGCCTGCCTCAATCCAGGCGCGGCATGGGTGGCTGA
>CALMDH010000290.1:0-20251 GCA_937862735.1 uncultured Gammaproteobacteria bacterium | reverse complement strand
CGGTGGGGGCGTGGCAGACGCGGGCGCAGCCGTCGATGTTGTTGGTGCCGATGACCACGCGGAAGAACTTCTGCATCAGATAGTTCTCCTCGTTCGTGCAGCGCGCCGAGGAGATGCCGGCCAGGGCGTCCGGGCCATGGCGGTCGCGAATCTCGCGGAAACGGCGGGCGGCATAGTCCAGGGCCTCGTCCCAGGTGGCCGGCTCCAGGGGACCGTGGCGGTCCTGTCGGCGGATGAGGGGCGTGGTCAGCCGGTCGGGATGGCGATGGAACTCAAAGGCAAAGCGGCCCTTGACGCAGGTGTGGCCGCGGTTTACGGCGGCGTCCTCGGCGCCTTCGATGCCCTGAATGGCGCCATCCCGGACCCTGACCTCCAGATTGCAGCCGACGCCGCAGTAGGTGCAGACGGTGCGCACCCGCCGATCATAGGGTGCGGTCTTGGTGCCATAGCGGTCGCTAAGGGCGTTGGTCGGGCAGGTCTGGACACAGGCGCCGCAGGCAACGCAGGGCGAGTCGGCGAAGGTCTGGTCGGCCCCGGCGATGACCCGTGCCGCCAGGCCGCGCCCGGCCACCGCCAGCACCTGACCGGCCTGAAGCTCGTCGCAGGCGCGCACGCAGCGGAAGCAGCCGATGCACTCGGCCATGTCGGCCTTGATGTAGGGATGGCCAAGATCCGGGAGCGGCGCCGGGTGGCGGGCGCCGGGGGGATAGCGTACCGCTGGCGAGCCGAGGGCGGCGAGGACGCGCTGGAACTCGGTCGGCAGCCGGCCGGGGGCGGGGGCGACGCGGTCGGCGGGGTAATCCGACAGCACCAGCTCCAGGAGATTGCGGCGCAGGCGCTGGATGCGTTCGCTGGCCGGCCAGATGTGCTGCCCCGCGGCCACGGGCGTGTGACAGGAGGCCAGCACTCGCCGGGGTCCTTCCGCCTGGCTGGCGACCTCCACCGAGCACAGCCGGCAGGAGCCGTAGTTCTCCAGGTTGTCCGCCTGGCACAGGGTCGGGATCAGGTCGCGACCCCGGTGGCGGCGCACGAAGTCGAGGATGGTCTCCCCGGGGTTGAAGGCATAGGGCCGGTCGTCGATATAGGCGATATGTTCCATGTCTCCAACCCCTAGTTGGGTAGTTTCAGGCCCGGTCATGTCCGGCGGGCGGATTACGACCGGGGAATCAGCCAGTGATGGCTGGCAGTCAGGAAATGTAAGAGATCGCCAGCGGGCTTGCCAGCATTGCCTTTGCGTAGTGCCTTCGCTTAGTGCCTTCGCGTTGACATTCCCTCGCCCACGAAGTGTGGGTAACCATCCTAAGCACATAACCCTGCAATTCCGCATTCCCGGGTCGGCTGCAACCTCGGGTACTGATCCGCCCAGCCAGCAGCCGCCTGCCCCAAGAGGGGCGGTCGGCGCTACACTGTAGGCACACCGACCGAGACAATGGAGGCGCCACAATGATCAAGCAACGCATCGAATACAGCTCCCCGCTCGACGCGCTGGTGGCCATCTCCAAGCGGCTCAGCCGGTTCGAGGCCGCACAGGGGCTGTCATCGGAAGAGTTCTTCCATCGCTACACCCAGGGCCAGATGGGCGACGACGCCAGCGCCGTCGAGTGGGCCAACGACTACCGCCACTATCTGGCCCTGCGCGCCGACCTGGAACAGAGCCTGCGGCATGCCGCATGACCGCCTCAGTGCCTACCTTGAGCGGGTCGAGAAGGCCGTTTCCGGCTGCCGCGATGCCTATGTGGAGCGCTATGAGGAGGAGATCGTCACTCCCGAGCGGGCCAACCTGCGGGTGCGCATCCGCTTCCGGAACGGATGCCTGCTCGAAATCAACGAGGCGGTCATCGTAAAGGCGGAAACCTTGGCTCACCTGGACTACCGCTACCACTGCCAGGACGCCGCCGGCAACCTCCTCTTTCGTTACGACAGTACGCCGCACTTTCCGGGATTGCCAAACTTTCCCCAGCACAAGCACCAGGGCGAAGGCGTCGTGGGCGCCTCACGTCCGGACATTTCCCGGGTGTTGAACGAGGCCCAATCGGAATAGCCGGTGTTGCGGAGGAGAAGGAGCGGTGGTTGGCGCCGAATTTGGGGTATTGAGCGCCAACGCCCCTGGGAGCGCCGAGCTGTGCTCGGCTTCTCCTAATCATTCGGCTTACCGCCCGCCACCGCAATGGGCAAACAGGCCCGAACAGGTCTACTATCGCACTATCCAAAGCACGATTGAGCGCGCCATCATGAACGCCATCACCGCCAACGAGATCAAGACCCGCGGCGTCGTGGTCTTCGAGGAGCATCTAGCCGAGGCCCCGGAAGCGGTCATCTCCGTGCGGGGCAAGGAGCGCTACGTGGTCATGTCGGTGGAGGACTACCGCGAGATGCGCGAGATGGAGCTTGAAGCCGCCTGGATGAGGGTCAAGGCCGACCTGGAGGCCGGGCACTACCGCAAGGAGTCGGTGGAAGAGCACCTCGCCCGGATCAGCGCCGAATGAGCTTTGCGCTCGTCTTCACCGAGGACTACACCCGTCGTGCGGCACGGTTCATCAAGAAGCACCCCGAGATCAAGGCGCAGTACGGCAAGACCCTGGAGTTGCTGGAAAGCAATCCCTACCACCCCTCGCTACGCCTCCATGCGCTGCGGGGGCCGGCTCCAGGGACTTCACTTCTTTTCGATCAACCTCAGCTATCGGATCACGATGCAACTAATGATCCTGGAGACGGAGATCGTGCTGGTCGATGTAGGGAGCCATGACAGGGCGAAACCGTTCTCTCCCTAACCAATCCAGTAGCAGAGGGACTTACCCTCGATCCTGGACAGAGCCGTGATGACATGTATTGACCCGGGGGCTGCCGACCTCCATGACCCTGAGGGAGATGCGCGCCGCCCGCGAATGTAAAAGATCCCCCTTGGGCTTGCCAGCATTCCCGCCCTTTCTGCCTCCCTCTGTTTGCCTCTTCTTAAAGCCACCAAGTCAATCGTGTCTGGCACGGAGGCCGCTTCGCCCTACTCCCTCCCCCCTTGTGGGGGAGGGCCGGGGAGAGGGGAATGAACCACTGATGCGGTCATCAATCTCCAGGTATTGGCACTGAAGCTGCGGGTGCCGGAAAATGGCCCCCGTCAGGACAGGATTTTTTTATAGGAGGGAAGACATGGCGGAAGTATCAGGCAGGATGGGGGGCAAATGAATCCGACTTCGTTGAGTGAGGCCGATACCTGTCGGCTGTTCGTCACCCCTGCCCTCCATGCCGCCGGCTGGGGCCGGGGGCCCACCTTGATTGGTGAGCAACGCACCTTCACCGCTGGCCGAATCATCGTGACCGGCGGCATCGTTCGTCGCGGCAAACAAAAGCGGGCCGATTACATCCTCTTTCTCCGGCGCGATTACCCCATCGCTGTCGTCGAGGCTAAGGAGGTGGGGCGTCCAGCCGAAGACGGGGTTCAGCAGGCGCGGGAGTACGCCGAAATCCTGGGGCTCAAGTTCGCCTACGCCACCAACGGTAACCGCATCATCGAGGTCGATTACCTCACCGGCACCGAAACCGAGGTTAGCGCTTATCCGACCGCCGACGAGCTGTGGCAACGTTTGTCCGGCGCCCAGGGCATCGGCGCGGCGGAGACCAGGCATCTCCTGGAGCCGTTCAACCTTGTATCCGGCAAGGTGCCGCGCTACTACCAGCAGATCGCCATCCATCGTGTCATCGAGGCCATTCTGCGCGGACAGACGCGGGTTCTCGTCACTATGGCCACTGGTACTGGCAAGACCACCGTGGCCTTTCAGCTTTGCTGGACCCAGTGGAATAGCCGCTGGAACCGGACGGGGGAGCACCGGCGGCCGAAGATCCTCTTCCTGGCCGACCGCAATATCCTGGTAGATGACCCCATGGCCAAGATGTTCGCGCCCTTCGGCGAGGCCCGGCACAAGATTTCCGCCGGCGATGCCATCCAGAGCCGCGACATCTATTTTGGCCTTTATCAATCCCTGTCCCTTGCCGGCAACGAGGTCTTCCGCCAATACCGGCCCGACTTCTTCGATCTGATCATTGTCGACGAATGCCACCGGGGCTCCAGTCGCGCCGACAGCGCCTGGCGGGAGATCCTGGAGTACTTCGCCCCTGCGGTGCAGCTTGGCTTGACCGCCACCCCCATCCGCGAGGACGAGCGGGACACCTACGACTATTTCGGCAACCCCATCTACAGCTACTCCCTGCGGCAGGGCATCGAGGACGGTTTTCTCGCCCCTTACCGGGTGCACCGCATCATCACCACCGTCGACGCGGCCGGCTGGCGGCCGTCAAAGGACGAGTTGGACCGTTACGGCCGCCCCATCCCGGACGAGGAGTACCAGACCAAGGACTTCGAACGGGTGATCGCCCTGCGCGCCCGCACCCAGACCATAGCCCGGCACCTCACCCAGTTCTTGAAAGGCACCGATCGCTTCGCCAAGACCCTGGTCTTTTGCGTCGATCAGGAGCATGCCGCCGAAATGCGCCAAGAGCTGGTGAACCTCAACAGCGACCTGGTGGCCCAGTACCCGGACTACGTCTGCCGCGTGACGGCGGACGAGGGCGGCATCGGTCTCGGGCATCTGGCCCATTTCCAGGACGTGGACAGGCCAATGCCGGTGATCCTGACCACGTCCCAGCTCCTCACCACCGGCGTGGATGCGGAGATGGTCAAGAACGTGGTGCTCGCCCGCGTCATCGGTTCGCGCCCGGAGTTCAAGCAGATCATCGGGCGTGGCACCCGACTGAAGGTGGAATATGGCAAGGAATACTTCAACATCCTCGACTTCACCGGCACCGCCACCCGTCATTTCGCCGATCCGGATTTCGACGGCGATCCCGCCCGCATCGAGGAGGTCGTCATCGACGAGGCCGGTGAAACGCTGAGCGTCACGGAAATCCTGCCCGATACGCCGCCACTAGAATATGAACTGCCCGACGAGCGGTTCGACCCGGCCACCACCCTGGTAGAGGAATCCCCCGGTGAGCCGCGCAAGTTCTACATCGACGGCGGTGAGGTCGAAGTCATCGGTCATCTGGTGTATGACCTCGACGCCGAGGGCAAGAAGCTCCAGGTCGTCAAGTACACCGAGTATTCCGGCCGGGCGCTGCGCTCCCTGTACCCCAACCGTTCCGAGTTCCAAAGCGCCTGGGCCAACCCGGATACCCGCGCCGAGGTCGTGCGGGAACTGACTGAGCGTGGTATCAGTTTCGATGAACTTGCCGCCACCAGCGGCGAGGCCGACGCCGATCCCTTCGACTTGCTGTGCCATCTCGCCTGGAACGCCCCTCTGCTCAGTCGCCGTCAGCGGGCTGACCAGGCCAGGCGCGCCACGGACGATCTGTTCCTGCGCTACGGCGGAACCGCCCGGGAAATCCTCGACATCCTGCTCGACAAGTACATCGAGCGCGGCATCTTGCAGTTCAACCAGATTTCCGAGCTGCTCAAGGTGCAACCGCTCGACCGCTACGGCAAGCCCTCGGAAATCGCCAACCGCCATTTCGGCGGCATCCAGCCCCTGCGCCAAGCCATCAACCGCCTGCAAACCGCGCTCTACCAGTAAAGGACCCGCATGGCCCGCACCCGCACGCCCAAGCAACCCCTCACCACCGCCCAGCAACTCTCGGCGCTGATCAAATCCGCTCGGGACATCCTGCGCAAGGACAAGGGCCTGAACGGCGACATCGACCGTCTGCCGCTGCTCACCTGGGTCATGTTCCTCAAATTCCTCGACGACCTCGAAATCCTGCACGCGGAAGAGGCGGCCCTGGACGGTCGGGCCTACCACCCCATCATCGAATCGCCCTACCGCTGGCGCGATTGGGCGGCCCGGGAAGATGGCATCAGCGGCGATGAACTGCTGGCCTTCATCGCCCAGGACACCGCGATCCGGCCCGATGGAGTCGCCGGCCTGGGGCTGTTCCGTTATCTGCGCGGGCTGGCCGGCACTGGCGCGAAGGGCAGCCAGCGCGAAGTCATCGCCAACGTCTTCGGCGGCGTGCAGAACCGCATGGTCAGCGGTTATCTGCTGCGCGACATCATCAACAAGATCAATGGCATCCACTTCAGCGCCAGCGAGGAGATCCACACCCTCTCCCACCTCTATGAATCCATGCTCCGGGAGATGCGCGACGCGGCGGGGGACTCCGGCGAGTTCTACACCCCACGTCCCGTGGTGCGGTTCATGGTCGCGGTGACGGCCCCCAAGCTGGGCGAGACCCTGCTGGACCCCGCCTGTGGTACTGGCGGCTTCCTGGTGGAGGCTTACGATCACATTGTCGGTCAGGTCAGGACCCCGGAGGACCGACGCCTCCTGCAACGCCAGACTCTGCACGGCCAGGAGGCCAAGCCGCTACCCTACATGCTGGCGCAGATGAACCTGCTACTGCATGGCCTGGAGGCGCCCATGATCGCCTACGGCAATACCCTGGCCGGCAAGCTCACCGACATCGGCGAGCGCGAACGGGTGGACGTCATCCTCACCAACCCGCCCTTCGGCGGCGAGGAGGAGGCCGGCATCAAGGCCAACTTCCCGGCCGACAAGCAGACGGCGGAAACCGCCCTGCTCTTCCTCCAATACATCATGCGCAAGCTGCGCCGCCAGCCCAAGCCAGGCCGTGCCGCCGTGGTCGTGCCCAACGGCACCCTGTTCGGCGATGGTGTTTCGGCCCGCATCAAGGAAGAACTGCTGGGCGAGTTCAACCTGCATACCGTCGTCCGGCTGCCCCAGGGCGTCTTCGCTCCCTACACCGACATTCCGGCCAACCTGATTTTCTTCGACCGCACCGGCCCCACGGGCGACATCTGGTACTACGAGCTGCCGTTGCCGGAGGGGCGCAAGAAATACAGCAAGACCGCGCCCCTGCAATACGAGGAATTCGAACCCTGCCTCGCCTGGTGGCATCAGCGGGAGGAGAACGCCCAGGCGTGGAAGACGACCGCGACCGCCGTGGCGGCCACTGGCTATAACCTAGACCTCAAGAATCCCCACGCCAAGGTCGGCCTGGAACACGCCGACCCCAAGGACCTGGTGACGGCCATGCGTTCCCAGGAGCGGGAGGTGATGCGGCTGCTGGCGGAAATCGAGGCCCTGGTGAGCGCGGTTTAGTCATGGCGAAACCCATGCCCCCCGCAACCTACGGCGATGTCCATGCCGGCATCGTCAACCTGCTGGAGTCCGCCCGGCGTGCCGCCGCCCGCAGCGTCAACGCCCTGATGACCGCCAGCTATTGGGAGATCGGCCGACGCATCGTCGAGTTCGAGCAGGGTGGTAAGGGTCGGGCCGAATATGGGCAGCAATTGCTCAAACGTCTCTCCGCCGACCTGACAGCGCGATTTGGCCGAGGCTTTGGGGTGATCAATCTCCAGCAGATGCGCAATTTCTACCTGTTCTGGCCGCAGGAGCAGATTTATCAGACACCGTCTGATAAATCCTTACCTACCGAGATTCCGCAGACACCGTCTGCAAAATCATCCCCTCACCCAATTCGCCAGACACCGTCTGGACAATTGGCCAACCTCGCCACCCTGGCGACCCGCTTCCCGCTGCCCTGGTCGGCCTACGTGCGACTGCTGTCGGTGAAGAGCGAGGCCGCCCGCGCCTTCTACGAAACCGAGGCCCTGCGCTGCGGCTGGTCGGTACGCCAGCTCGACCGGCAGATCGGCAGCCAGTTCTACGAGCGCGTCGCCCTCTCAAAAAACAAGGCAGCCATGCTGAAGAAGGCCGAAAAGGCCGAGTCCCATGACCTGATGACGCCCGAGGAAGCCATCAAGGACCCCTTCGTGCTGGAGTTCCTGGCCCTCAAGGACGAGTACTCCGAGAACGACCTGGAAGAAGCCCTCATCCAGCGCCTTGCCGATTTCCTCCTGGAACTGGGCGACGACTTTGCCTTCCTCGGCCGCCAACGGCGCCTGCGCATCGACGACAACTGGTTCCGCGTCGATCTCGTCTTCTTCCACCGCCGTCTGCGCTGCCTGGTGATCATCGACCTCAAGGCCGGCCGCTTCAGCTACGCCGACGCCGGCCAGATGCACCTCTATCTCAACTACGCCCGCGAACACTGGATGAAGCCCGGCGAGAATCCGCCCGTCGGGCTCATCCTCTGCGCCGACAAGGGCGCCGCCGAGGCACACTACGCCCTCGACAACCTGCCCAACAAGGTGCTGGCCGCCGAATACCAGACCGTGCTGCCCGACGAGAAACTGATTGCCGAGGAGTTGGAGCGGTCGCGGCGGGAGTTGGATGCACGGCGGTTGGCAAAGCTCAATATGGAGGACAAGGTATGAGTTCCTGGCCTCGCGTACCGCTCCGTCAATTACTCCGGCACCGCAAAGATTTCATGCAGATCGACGACACAGAGCGCTACAAGCGGTGTCGTGTCCAACTGCATGCCCAGGGTATTGTTCAGCGTGATCTTGTGCTGGGTAGCGATATCAAGACAAAACGGCAGCAAGTGTGTCGTAGTGGTGAGTTTCTCGTGGCCGAGATCGATGCCAAGGTTGGTGGCTTCGGACTCGTGCCGGAAGAACTCGATGGCGCGATCGTCAGCAGCCACTATTTCTTGTTCGAAATCGACGAGTCGCAGATTTCTAGAGACTTCCTGGATTATTACTGCCGAACCAGAGATTTTCGGGTTCAGATCGAGGCACAAGGAACCACCAACTACGCAGCCATCCGCCCTGCTGACGTGCTTGGTTATGCCGTCCCTCTTCCCAGTCTTGCTGAACAGCAAGCCATCGTTGCCCACCTCAACACACTCGAAGACAAGAAACGGCAGGTGACGGAGCACCTTAACGCCATCGAGGCCGACGCTGCTCTTCTGTTGACGGTGCGCTTTCGCGAGGCCATCGCCAATGCGCCCTATCGCCCGATGGCCGAGGTCGCCCCTGTTGTAAAGCGGCCTGTGGATATTGATCTGGAAAAAACTTACCACGAGGTCGGCGCACGCTCGTTCGGTAAGGGCTTGTTCGCCAAACCAGCCTTCGATGGGGCTGAAGCCACTTGGCAGAAACCTGTTTGGATTGAGCTCGGTGACTTGGTATTCAGCAATATCAAGGCGTGGGAAGGAGCCATTGCTGTTGTCGAGCCTGCCTACGCGAACTGTATCGCGTCCCATCGCTACATCACCTGCGTGCCAGATCGTCGTCTCGCCAGCGCCGATTTTCTGCGCTACTACTTCTTGACCGACGAGGGTATGGAGAGAATCGGACACGCCTCACCTGGTACCGCTGACCGCAATCGCACCTTGAGCATGTCGAATCTCATGGCCATCCAGGTGCCCGTCCCCTCATTGGAAATCCAGCAGGCCTTCGACGCCTTGCAAGCAAAGATCGCGGAACTGAAGAACAAACATGCCGCCATCCGCGCGGCCAATGCCGCCCTTGTGCCGGCAATGCTGGAACGGCTTTTCTCGTCGGCCATTTGAGTATGCGGTTCAAATCCATTGCCTTAATCCTGCCATCGAATTCCGAAACAGCGTTACGGAATGTTCTGATTCCTGCTTCCTGATTCTGCTTACCAGTCCCCTGTCCCTATGCTGCTCCGCGACCCCATTCACGGCGATATCGAGCTGAGTTCGCTCGAAACGGCGCTGATCGACCTGCCCGTCATGCAGCGCTTGCGCGGTATCAAGCAACTGGGCACGGCCTACCTGGTCTATCCCGGCGCGCTGCATACGCGCTTTGATCACGCCATCGGCGTCTGCGCCCTGACCCACCGCATTGTCGCCAGTCTGCGCCGCGTCGGCTTTCCGGTGACCGCCGAACAGGAGGCCACCATCGGCGCGGCGGCCCTGCTGCACGACGTGACCCACGTGCCCTTCGGTCATACGCTGGAAGACGAGCGCCGCCTCTTTGCCCGTCACGACAAGGGGGCGCGGCTGGCCCGCCTGCTGGACGGCGAACTGGGCGCCGCCCTGGAGCGGCTAGGTATGCGGCGGGAGGTGGGGGCTCTGCTTGGCCAGGCCGGCCCGGCGGCAACACCCACCTGGGCACGGGAAATCGTCTCCGGCACCATCGACGCCGACCTGCTGGACTATCTGCGCCGCGATAGCTTTTTCGCCGGCCTCGCCCACGACTACGACGACCGCATCCTGCGCGCCTTCGCCCTCCATGACGACCGCTTGGTGCTGCGCCTGGTCAAGCGGGGCATGGACCGGCCCGACACCCGCTCCGAGATCGTCGGCGTCCTGCGGCTGCGATATTTTCTGACCGAGCGGGTTTACTACCACCACACCAAGGTGGTCGCCGGGGCCATGATCTCCAAGGCGGTGGAACTGGCCCACGACCAGGGCCTGCTGAGCGAGGACGACCTGCTGGACCTCAACGACTGGACCCTGCTCGACCGCCTGGCCCATTGTGGCCAACCGGAGGCGGCCGCCTTGGCGATGCAAGTGCTGAACCGCGACCTGCTCAAGCGCGGCTATGTCGTCTCTGGACGCGGCGTCCCCCTGCCGCTGCGGGAGACCTGGGTGGCACGCTATCACGCGGCCCGCGACGAGCGGGCACGGGTGGAGCGGGAACTCGCCGCCGCCCTCGGCCTGCCTTTTTCCCAGGTCATCCTTTACTGCCCGGCCCTGACGATGATGAAGGAGGCGGATGTGGCGGTAGAAACCTCTCGGGGCCTGGCGCGGCTGAACGATCCCGGGCAGGATGCCTTTACCGAGATCGGCGCCCTGCAGGAGCGCTACGCGGGTTTGTGGCGCTTTTATGTCTTCGTGCCGGCCCAGGCCGCCCGCCGAGCCGCGGCGGTGGCGGGAGAGCTGTTTGGCCTCCCGAGCGAATTCAGCGGTGCCTGAATTGGGTCTGGCTTGGAACCGTGGGGACTCTTTCGCAAACTGACGCCGCTGGCCATGGAGAGCGAGCGAGCAATTGGCCGCCGGTGAGCGGTTGATCGGCTTTGCTCCGTGCCCCCCGCCCAGGCAGGTTTATGTGCCTAAGCGGGGCGGGGCTTAAAGGTCAGTTCCAGGCCCAAGCCGCGCGCTACCTTAAGGATCGTGGCGAAACTTGGCTGGCTGCGGCCGGATAATGCTTTGTGCAACCCTTCGCGACTCATGCCGATCTGCACAGCCAAGCGGGACAGATTGCGCGTCCGGGCAATGGTACCCAAGGCATGGGCGATAAGGCGGCCATCGCCTTCGTCCTCAGCCAGACAGGCCTCCAGGTACAGGCGGATATCCTCGTCGTCGTGTAAATAGTCGACGCTGTCGAAGGTGGTGAAGGTGTCGGTCTGGTCAGGCATTGCCTCAATCCTCAGTCTTTTGGCGCCAGGCGCGCACCAGTTGGCGCGCGTTGCGGATGTCTTGCGTCTGACTGCCCTTGTCGCCACCCGTGAGCAGAACAATCAGGGTGTTGCCTTCGCGCAGGTAATACAGACGATAACCCGGCCCACAAAAGATGCGGGCCTCATGCAACCCCTCCCCCAACGACTTGTTATCGCCTAGGTTTCCCAGTCGCATGCGGTCGATCCGGGCCAGGATCGCTGCTCTGGCGCGCTGATCTGACAGCGCATTAAGCCAGGTATCAAAGGTACTGGTCTTGATCACGCGAAACATTGGTGAACTCTAGTTCACGCTTTAGCCAGTGGCAATCCCCCTACCCCATACCGATTTAGCGGGGGGCTCTGGGGCGCAACCGGGAAAGTGTCGGTGTATTCCGTGTGAATACTCCAGCGCGTGACGTTAACATTGTTTTCGTGGCGTCCAGTCGTATCTCTGTAATCCCGACAGGGTGAGGACACGCACTCATCCGCGGTTTCAGGAGGGCCAACATGAGCGGTTGCTGTTGTAATCAGACCTGCGCGGTGACGGGTGCCGTCAGTCCGCGTTTTCGCCAGGCCCTGTGGGTGGCCTTGGTGATCAATGCCATCATGTTCGTGGTGGAGATCGTCGCGGGCATGCGGGCGGGGTCCATGTCACTGTTCGCCGACGCGCTGGATTTCGCCAGCGACGCCGCCAACTACGGCATCTCCCTGGCGGCCCTGTCCATGGGGCTGGCGTGGCGTGCCCGCGCGGCCTGGGTGAAGGGTGCCTCGATGTTCGCCTTCGGCCTGTTCGTGATCGTCAGGACGGCCTGGGCGGCCTATCAGGGCCAGCCCCCTGAACCCTTCACCATGGGGGCCGTCGCCTTCCTGGCCCTGCTGGCCAATGGCGGCGTGGCTGTAATGCTCTATGCCTTTCGCGATGGCGATGCCAACATGCGTTCGGTCTGGTTGTGCAGCCGCAACGACGCCATCGGCAACCTGGCGGTCATGCTGGCCGCCGCGGGCGTGTTCGGCACCGGCCAGGGGTGGCCCGATCTCGCCGTGGCCGCGGTCCTGGCCGGGCTGGCCCTGTCCGCCGGCTGGTCGGTGATGAGACAGGCCGCGCGGGAATTGGCCAGTACCCCTCGCTTTGCGGCACCCGAACGGGTCACCCTTGCGATCGATAGTGAAATCAGGCGTCGGCCGGGATAGATCCAGATAAAACTGGACAGACTGGAGTAACCCTTTAGACCCCCTCTCCCCAACCCTCCCCCGCGAGGAGGGCAAGAGAATCAGCAATTTGCGCCACCGAAGCCCTCCTAGGGCGCGAGGGGTCTGAACTAATATTGCGCCAAACTAGAAGGCCGTGGCATCCACGCGCGGCAGGAGGTGAACTGGACGCCGCCTAAGCCTTCGCCCAGGGGGGGCGCTACCGCCCGCGCCACCTGGCTACGCCAGGCCCCCTTCCCGGCGGTGTGGCGTCAGCGAGGACGCCTCGTCAGCCTGGCCAGCATCGACCACGATGCGGTTACGCCCGCCTCCCTTGGCGCGATACATGGCGGTGTCGGCGCACCGCAGGGCATCCTCCTCGTCCCCCGCGCCGTCGAACAGGGCCACGCCGATGCTTGCCGTGCAGCGGTGTTCGACTGTGCCGGCGCCGTCCGGGCGGGCGAGCCGGTAGGGTTCGGACAGACCTTCGAGGATCTTGCCCGCGATGCGTTCGGCTTGCTCGCGGGCCAGGGCCTCATCCCCGTCCAGGTCGCCCAGCAGCACGACGAATTCGTCGCCGCCGAAGCGCGCCACCGTGTCGGTGGCGCGCAGGCTCCCCTGGAGCCGCTGGGCGGCGTCGACCAGTAGCAGGTCGCCGACCGCGTGGCCGTGGGTATCGTTGAGCGGCTTGAAATTGTCGAGATCGAGGAACATCAGCGCGCCATGGCGGCCATTGCGTCGGGCCGCGACGATGATGCGCCCGATGCGGTCGTGCAGCAGGCGCCGGTTGGGCAGGCGGGTGAGGGGATCGAAGAAGGCCAACTGGTGGATCTGCTCCTCCAGCCGGCGGCGCTCGGTGATGTCGTTGGCGAGGGAGACGACTTCCCGTGGCTCGCCGAGCCGCTCCGGCAGCCAGGCATTGAACCACTCGCAGGTCAGCACCCGGCCATCCCGGGTCAGGTTGTCATTGATGCGATGGGCCGGGAGTTGGGCCTGGTCCTGGTCCAGGTCCGACAGCTCCGGCGTCAGGCGGGCCCGCTCCGACGCCGGCAGCAGGAAATCGACGAAGCGCTTGCAGAGTACCTCCTCGCGGGTCCAGCCGAAGAGGCTCTCGGCTTGGCGGTTCCAATCGGTGACGATGAAGCCCGCGCGCCAGACCAGGCCCGCCGAGGGCGAGGTCTGAAAAATGATGCGGTGGCGCTCCTCGCTGCGGGATTTCTCGGCGAGGGCCAGGGCGAGGCGGCGGTTGACCCGATAGATATAGAGGGCGATGGCGCTGACGGCCGTCAGCAGGGCCAGGGCGATAAAGAGTTTGGTCAGGTCGGGAGGGGTGTCCGGCTCGTAAAGAAAACCGTCCAGCGAGAAGTCAGCGGGCAGAAGGCCCAGATCGGCATAGGTCTTGGCGATATGGCGCCAGCGGCCCTGGTTCATATAGCCGACTTCGACCAGGTCGGCGCGGAGCAGGGGCGCCATGCGCTGGGCCTCGAACCGATAGAAGTCCCGCGGATGCTGCCGGGAATACTTGGCGACGATCAGGTCGGTGATTTCCTCGGGGTGTTCCATCGCATAGCGCCAGCCGCGCAGGCTGGCATCCCGGAAGGTGCGCACTCGTTGGGGATGGGCCTCCAGTTCCTGCTCGGTGGTGAAGAGATTGTCACCGTAAAAGTCGATGCCGCCCATGCGGGGGCTATAGGTCTGATAAGCGCTACCGGCGCGGTCGAGATAGTAGGGCTCGTAGGTGTCGTAGGCGCTGATGGCGTCCACGTCGCCTTGAATCAATTCCTCGTAGTGCTCCGCATGGCCGAGGGGTACCTGGACAAGCTGGTCAAGGGTGATGCCTTCCTGCTTGAGATAGGCGATCAATTCGTCGGACTGGGGTTCGAGCATGACGCGCTTACCCGCGAGGTCGCGGATGCCCGGGATACCCTGGGTGGCGTCGCCCCGTCGGACCAGCAGCACCAGCGGCGAGTGCTGGAAGACCACCGCCAGCACCACGACCGGCTGACCGGCCTTGCGGGCCAGCAGCAGGCTGCTGGTGCCGACACCGTACTGGGCATTGCCGGCCAATACGGATGCCACGGGGTCAATGTAGGGGCCGCCTTCCCGTAGCAGCACATTCAGGCCGGCTTCGCGGTAGTAGCCCTTTTCCAGGGCCGCGTAATAGCCGGCAAACTGAAAGGCGTGGGTCCACTTGAGCTGGAGGGTGACGGTCTCCAGCGCCCAGGCCGGTGACAGGGCTAACAGTGACAGGGCGCAGATCCAAAGACCGGCAAGCATTACCCACCGCCGGAGGGCGCGACGGAGGATGGCAAGGAGGGCGAGAGGGGGCATGGCGGCGCTAGCATAATCGGCATGGATCGCAATGGATACTTTTCAAGCGCGGCAAATCATTCAAAGGGCCAAAGGCCAAAGGCCAAAGGCCAAAGGCCAAAGGCCAAAGGCCAAAGGACCATAACTTCGCAACGAGGTCCGCGGCGGACCAGTCTTCAGGAGGGGCGGCTATCTTGAGCGCTGGGAGCGAACAAGGGCGCCAGTTCGTCGCCGAAATAGGTCAGGGCATTGCGCACCGGCAGGGGCAGGCCGCCGCCGAGGGCGCAGAGGGAGCCGTCTTCCAGGGTGGCGAGGAGGTCCGCGAACAGGGCGCGATCGATCTTGCGTCCCTGGTGGAGGGCACCTTCCAGCAGCTCCTGGCCCCGGCGGGTACCGATGCGGCAGGGGAAGCACTTGCCGCAGGATTCCCGCGCCGCGAAGGCGAACAGGTGGATGAGGAGTTCCGCCAAGGGAAAGTGCGCGGGGATGGCGACGATGCCGGCGTGGCCCAGCAGGAAGCCGTGATGGGCGAAGGACTCGAAGTCCAGGGTCAGGTCGGCCACCTTGCTGGCGGGAACCAGACCGCCCAGGGGGCCGCCAATCTGGTAGGCCTTCACCGGGTAGCGGGTGCCGCCGCCCAGGTCATCCAGGATCTCGCGCAGGGGCGTGCCCATCTCGATCTCGTAGACGCCGGGCCGCCGAAAACCACCGTCGAGGGAGACCAGCTTGGTGCCGGTGCAGGCGGGGATGCCCCGGGCGGCGAAAGTCCGGCCGCCGGCGGTCAGGATGGCGGGCAGGTTGGCCAGGGTCTCGACGTTGCTGAGCAGGGTGGGCTGGCCAAACAGGCCGTAATGGGTGGGGTAGGGCGGGCGGGTGCGGACCTCCGGGCGCAGGCCCTCGATGGAGTTGAGGAGGGCGGTCTCCTCCCCGCAGACATAGGCCCCGGCCCCCGTGACGACGTGGAAGCGAAAAGGCGGCACGGCGTGGTGTTCGTTGCCGCCGCTCCGGGTCAGCGCCTCGAAGCGGGCGATGGCGGCCTGCATGGCCTGGATGGCCTCAGGATATTCGGCCCGGATGTAGAGGACGCCCTCCGCGGCGCCGATGATCCGGGCCGCCGCCAGCATGCCGCCCAGGACGGCATGGGGCCGTTCCTCCAGGAGCCACTTGTCGGAAAAGGCCCCGGGGTCACCCTCGTCCGCATTGCAGACCACATACTTAGGCTCGCCGGGGGCCTCCCGCGCCGCCTTGAGCTTGAGGTGAAGGGGAAAGCCGGCACCCCCCCGGCCACGCAGCCCCGAGTGGGTGATCTCGATGAGGGCCTGCTCCGGGTCCCGGAGGTGAGCCAGCAGGGTGGCGTAGTAGTCCTCCGGTGGCGGGAGGGGGGCGAGGAGGATGGGGGACGCCATTGAGGTCCTGGTCGGGACGGTCGTGGCGTCAGCCAGAAAACCGGTGGCTCCCTCATGGAGGAAGGCATCGTTGCGGTGGCACTGACCCAGGCAGGTCGCCTGCCCAATCGCCTCCGGGCCGAAGTGCTCGGCCAGCCGCGCCGCCACCGCGGTCGTCCGCCCGGAGACCAGGCAGGCGGTACCGTCACAGGCGAATACCCGTTTCCCCTCCCGATGCTGACGGGGAAAGTGGTAACAGGAACTGGCGCCGATCAGGCTGGCCTCGCCCGTATGGCTGGATTCGGCCAGGGCGGCGAAGGGCCGCTCCAGGCCGGAGGTGGCGGCGGTCTGGGTCAGGCCATGAAGTCCGGGGTCGAGGGCCAGGCGCGCGGCGAGGCCGCGGAGATTTTTGGACATCGGAACGGGAGACCGGTGGGGGAGGAAAAATCAGGCTTGATGCAGGGCTTGACGCGTGAAGCGCGGGAGGATGGGTCTAACCGTGATGAGGTGGCGGGCCACGCCCCTGAAAAGGAAAGTCCTCGCCGTGAATTTCACGTCAACGCCATCCGTATCCAGCCTTTCAGCCCTGGTCCCGCCGGGGGCGGCGCAGTTCCAGCAGCTTGGCGCAGCCGGCGCTCAGATTTTCCCAGTCCTTGGGCATTTCCAGGCGGGCGACCGTGGCCGTGGGTAACAGCTTGCCATCCGCGGGGGTCTCCACCTCATCACCGAGCAGAAAACGCAGCAGGTCTTCCATGCCAGGATTGTGGCCGACGAGGAGCACTGCGGCGCTCTTTGCCGGGCAACGGCCAAGGACTTCAAGGAGGGAGGTCATCCCGGACTCGTAGACATCCTCATCCCAAATGATCTTCTTTTCCTTGAAATGCATGGCTTTGCAAACCAGGAGCGTGGTCTCCCTGGCGCGCGCGGCGGGTGAGCTGACCACCAGGTCGGGTACCCGGCCCTCGTGCAACAGCCATTCGCCCACCAAGGGCGCGTCCTGACGCCCCCGCTTGGCCAGGGGACGGTCGAAGTCGTTCTGAAAGCCGCTGTCCCAGTCGGATTTGGCGTGGCGCAGCAGGAGCAATTCACGGGTCATGTGCAAGGAACCTCGGGAGGGATGGAAAGGGGCAAGGTGGCGAATTGAGGACGATTTTATAGGAGAGCGGTTGATTTCACGTATTTGTTCAGTCATCACGCGCCCCAGGAGGGCTTCGGTGGCGCAAGTTGCTGATTATCTTAATCCCCTCCCTCCTGGCGGGGGAGGTTTGGGGAGAGGGGGGGGCTGAACGGTAACGTTTTCGTGGCCTCTCAGCCCAGGACCGCCAGCAACCGGTCGATCATGCTCTGGGCCTGCCCCAGGTAGCCGGCGCCGAAGAGATTGAGGTGATTGAGGACGTGGTAGAGATTGTAGAGATCGCGCCGAACCGGGTAGCCAGGGTCCAGGGGCCAGGACTCGCGGTAAGCGGCGTAAAAGTCGGCGTTGAAGCCGCCGAACAGCTCGGTCATGGCCAGGTCGGCCTCCCGGTCGCCGTAGTAAGTGGCCGGGTCGAAGATGACGGCCTGGCCAGCCTGGTCATAGGCCAGGTTGCCGCCCCAGAGGTCACCGTGGAGCAGGGCCGGCGGCGGGGTGTGGTTGAGCAGGGCGGGACAGGCCGCCAGCAGTCGCTGGCCACGCTCCTGCAGGCGCCCCCCATAGCCGCGCGCCAGGGCCAGGTCGAGTTGGGGGCGCAGTCGCCGTTCCTGCCAGAAGCGCGCCCAGTCCGGGTCCTCGTTGTTGGCCTGGGGCGTGGCGCCGATGAAGTTGTCGCGCCACCAGCCAAACCGGTCCTGGGTCTGGCGGTGCAGCGCGGCGAGCTGGCGACCGGCGGTGGCGGGGCTGCGGGGGCTGGATCGGCCAAAGGCGATGAATTCCAGGACCAGAAAGGCCTCATCCCCGGCCGTACCCACGCAGAGGGGGTGAGGGACGCGGATCGCCTCCGCTGCCGCTAGGGCCTCCAGGCCCGCCGCTTCCGCCGCGAACATCTCCAGCCGCCGCGCGTTATTGAGCTTTACGAACCAGGCGCGGCTCCCGTCCCGCAGGACGAAGGCGCGATTGATGCAACCGCCGCCAAGTTCCTGGCGGGATTGGGGCCGGCAGGGCTGGCCGGTGGCGGCGGTGATGGCGGCGGCGATCTGAGGCCAATCAGTCATGGGGCCTGATCCTCGGGGGCAGAGGCGGGGTGGAAGGAAGACATGAAAAAGTCAGGTATTTGTGCACAGCAGGTGCGGAGGGGGTTCCCGGTGGGAGTAGACCTGATCCTGGCCGGGGTGGCGGGGCAAAGGGCGCGGCTACCTTGGCTTATCCTGTTGTTTATCAATGAGGTCATCCGATTGTAAAGTTTCTGGCCAATCTAACGCGAGCCCAGCAATAACGCCACTTCTGGCCTCATGCCCAACCCTTGCCCACAGACTTATCCACAGAAGGCGTGGATAAGCGCCTTTAGTGAACCAGGCTCAGTCACTTGCAGTGCTGGCATGCGACTGGGTCGAGAAAACGCCACCAACCTAGATCTGGCCTCCAGAGGAACGCGGCGCTGGTGAGGTGGCGATCTGGCGATGCCAGGGTTGAACGGGAGGCGCCGGGTATAGAATCTCCCTTCCCGCGGTTCCGCCCCTAGCCCAGTGCCTCTGGCGGGACCCTGCCTCATCAACCCTGCCTCCTCCTCTGGGAGAAGCCAGCCATTCAGATCCTTTGGGAGAAGCCAGCCATTATCCTGCGGATTGCGGTCTCGGTGCCGCTGCCGGGCCTCTTCGATTATTTGCCGCCGGTGGAGGGGGGGGCATCCTCGGCGCCAGTCCTGGCGCCGGGGATGCGGGTCCAGGTGCCCTTCGGCACCCGCGTCCGGGTGGGGATGATCGTCGCCCTGGGGGAAGACAGCGACCAGACGCCGGAGCGGCTCAAGCCCATCCTGGCGCTCATCGATGATCGCCCCTTGCTGGGGAACAGGGACCTGGAGCTCATCCTCTGGGCCGCCGATTATTATCGCCAACCGCCAGGGGAAGCCTTATTTGCCGCCCTGCCGGCACGTCTGCGGCGGCCCGAGCCTGCCCTAGATGCCCTGCATGGCCAGGTTACACCTGGCGGAGGGGATGGTGGCCAAGTGAGCGGGGAGGGTACGAGCCAAGCCCTGGCCCCGGGGCCGGAGCTCAACCCGCGTCAGGAGGAGGCGGTGAGGGCGGTGCTGGGTGCCCTCGGGCGCTTTCAGCCTTTTCTCCTAGAGGGCGTCACCGGTAGCGGCAAGACCGAGGTCTACATCCGGCTCCTGCTTGCCGTCCTGGCGGCGGGCGGTCAGGCGCTGCTGCTGGTGCCGGAGATCGGGCTCACCCCTCAACTCCGCCGCCGCCTGGCGGGGCGGTTGCCGGGCAGGCTGGTGATCCTCCACTCCGGCCTGACCGCCAAGGAGCGCGAACTGGCCTGGCAGGCGGCGGCGAGCGGGGCGGCTAACCTGGTCCTGGGGACCCGCTCCGCGGTCTTCACCCCCTTGCCGCGCCTGCAACTCATCCTGGTGGACGAGGAGCATGACCTGTCCTTCAAGCAGCAGGACGGCTTCCGCTACTCGGCCCGGGACCTGGCGGTGCGTCGCGCCCAACAGGCGGGCTGCCCCCTGGTACTGGGCTCGGCGACGCCCTCCCTGGAGAGTCTGCGCAACGTGGCCCTGGGCCGCTACGCTCGCCTGGAGCTGCCGGAGCGGGCCGGCGGCGCCGCCCACCCCGCCATCGGCCTGCTCGACATCCGCGGCCAGCCCCTGCGCGGCGGCCTCTCCCAGGTCCTGATTCGGCTGATGCGCGAGCAGTTCGCCGCCGGCAATCAGGTGCTGCTCTTCCTCAACCGCCGCGGCTTCGCCCCGGTCCTCACCTGCCACGACTGCGGCTGGGTGGGTGGCTGTCCCCACTGTGACGCCCGCCTCACCCTGCACCTGGCGGAACAGCGTCTCTGGTGCCACCACTGTGGTCTGGTCCGACCCCTGCCAACCGCCTGCCCCCAGTGCGGTGGGCTTGACATCCGCCCCCTGGGCCAGGGGACCGAGCGCCTGGAGGGGGAACTCCAGGCGCTGTTTCCCGACATCCGCG
>CALMDH010000289.1:0-4505 GCA_937862735.1 uncultured Gammaproteobacteria bacterium | reverse complement strand
ACTCGATGGAATAGTTGAAGCGGCTGTTGGCATAGGTCGAAAAGGGTTCAACGGCGGAAAGAGGTTGACCCATGAAAAGCAGGATGAACGGCAGCATACGGAACAGGGATGATTTCACGTTATACACCCTCGGTTTTTAGTCCAGTAGTTACATCGGCTAAGCAAGTCAAAGGGTCAGAGGCAACCCCATAGTGCGCTTGTGCCAGCTCCCAATGCAGGATTTGCCCTGCCCAGTCGGCTTGGACGGTACTGACGATGTGGCCGTGCAAGGCATGGTGTTCTGGCTGCAAGGCCATCAGGAACACCACGAACTTGGTTGAAAATGCCTCCACGAAGGAACCGGGCGTTGCCTGGCTTAACGCGGTCAGCATCCGCTGTATGAACGGGGCACGTTGTTCCCGGTTGAAGTGCTGATAGATCAGCAGTGACTTCCCGGCCTCCCAGAGTGCTTGCACTTCATGCCAGTACAGATACTTCGAGGAGTTCCTGACCCCGTAGGGCTTGGATTTCACTTCCAGGCCATTGTCGGGATCAAGGAACACCAGATCACAGCTTTCCGCCTGTTGGCACAGGGACGCAAACCATGATCCGCGTGCAATGCCGTTGTCGGGTACGTGAGATGAAAAATAGGCAGTATTGGGAAAGAGGTCAGTACGCTCAATTGAGCTGACTTGCCGCTGGGACTGGGAGGCCAGTAAGTCTTTGAGGGTGTGAAACAACGCCGGATCATGATGGGACCATTGCTCAGGCTTGTTCAGATAGCTGATGTGCTTGCCATCGGTACTGCCATCATTCGGCGTCAGCATCCAGGCGATCAAAAGCCGGAGGTGGCTGGCACGCAGGATGGCGCGCAACAAGCCAAAGTTCCGGTAGTCGTTGATGTCGCCGAAATACTGGTCCTTCATGGGCGGTTCTTTCACACAAGCAATCAATGTTCATTACACGTCACCTCATTACCAGAAAACAGGAATTATTTCGTGGGCCGAATCCTCGATACGATTCACGGCTAACACGGATTGGATATGTGTCACCATGTCGACCTCCCCTCATAGTCAAGCTATAAAAAATTACTGACAAGCTGTAAACCGAACCCCAAGATCAGGAGGATCAGGCCGCCATACGACCATCGATCGTATTTTTTCGCTTTCGCTTTTTCGTCTTCATCAACTTGTTCGAGCACAAGATGTACATGGCCCTCCCGGCTGATGGGTTCGGGAAGTCCATATTTCCAAAGCAGTAGTGCTCCCATGATGTCGAAAACCAATCCTATGCTGTTAACAATGGTTGCGCACGTCATGATCACCATTATTGGAAGCTCCGATCCCTACTCCGCCCCCTTCCTTCGTGCGGTATCGCCCTGCCCAGGATTCTGAATCTGCTCAGGCTGATGGGTTGCTTTACTCCGGTTTGCCTCCCGCTCGGTCACAAACTGCCCGGACTTCGAACTGCGATGTCCTGTATGAGTCGCTTTATTGCTCATTGCTACGTACCCTACGTGTAGTATTGAGACAAGAAAAATAACCCAATATATAGGATATGTCCACAAAAAAAGCAATTTTATTTCCAAATCCAAGGTTAAAACCACTGGCTTTCAGCCGGTTAGCTTTCAGCTATGATCTTTCGAGCGGACTGAGTTGAAGCCGCAGATCCAGTTATCAAAATGCGAAAACCTTTCAGGTAACTCATCTTCTGGCGCCGGGCGCAATTAGGGTGGACTTTCAGTCCTCTGCGCCCGGCGCAATAGGGGTAGGGAAGGCTTTCGCCTCCCCTCCCTCCGAACCGTGCAAGCGGATCTCCCGCACACGGCTCTCCAGTCGGTTGTTTCCTCATCGGGATTGGCGCGCCAGGGCGTGGGCTTCGGTCATGGTGAAAAGCCCCCGCGCAGCGAAGAAGGCACTGGGCCAGCGGCCACTTGCCTCCCCTGACCCCGTTGACCAGGGCCGCCAACATCCGCTCGCTCCACCCCGTCGGCTCTACCCACCCCCATTGGCGGGGATCGCGGGTGTCGTGTGCTTGTTTAGCCGTTGCCGGCACTGACGCACTCGGCATTTCGCCTCCGTCGTTGCGGTCGCTTGCGGATCAACCTTCCTACCCCCCTTTGCTCCCCCGGGCATTACCCCGGGCTCCCGGTGCGGTCTGGTCATCACCTTAGGTGCCCGTTGGTGTTCTCTGTTGCCGCCTGGTTTCCCGGCGGTGCCACAAGATCGTCACCTTAGCCATGTTCGGACGCCGCACCGACGCTCGTATGAGGGCTCTGACTCCTGGCGGCGGTCACCGCCACCGCCAGGTCTCCCCGCTTATCGCGCTTGACCTTCCGATCGTTCCGTCCCCAATCACGCCCTGTCGTCCATCCGTCGTTTTAACCGCCAGCGCAACGCGGACAATGAGTTTCAGGCTTCGCCTTAGGGTTGCAGGCTCGCCACCACAGGACGCCGAAACGGGTTCGTTAACCTACGGACCAATCGTTCGCCTCCAGTTGCTTCCCACCTCGCCTCGCGGCGACGCAGTTACCTTCGGCTACCGAGTCTTGGCTTACTCGGACACGGACTTCCACCGTGCTGATCAAGCGCCTTCACGGGCGCACAACCCACCAGCTTTAGCTGGTGGTCGTTTAGTGAGGATTCAGAAACACGGAAAGACGCCCCCATCCGCGTCCCGTATGATATGACAAGGAAACCCCATATGACCGACAGGTGACACATGCCCTACTCCTCCTACCCCGCCCGATACCAGCCCCCGTTTAGGCCCAACCGCTTCCATCGCACGCCCTAACACGACCGGCATATCCGCCGAGGTGATGACTTGGCGGACCATGCTTGGCAAGATCGAGATTCCTGTAAGATCCGCTACGTTGCCGTCGGTCACAACCCAAGCTGAATCTTCTCGCCCGCTCCGTTAAGAACTCGTGGTTCCTAGTTTTCTGCCAAAGGAATCGCATACGTCGATAGACAGCCCATGTCGTCTCCACACCGCTCTTGCAGTCGTCTCAAGGCAGTAGAAGCCCACAGGTATTTATCTTGAGGAACCTCAAATTTCCTTATCTTTTCAGTCAGAGTATCCTTGTATCTTTTACCCTTCAGCTTCGCACCTATTTATAAGGCATAGTCCAGCCCGCCGTCCTTAACTGCACCCTCGGTTGCTAAAAGAAATGGGAAGGCCGGTTCACCGGCAGGATTACCATCTCCTGAATCCGCTTTCGCTATACACCTCTTTCCCTGTTCAACCACCGTACATACCCCTCGATGAACTCCAGCGCGAGACCACGCGCATCCCCCAGTTCTTTTTCTGTCGCCGGTCGCAACTCATCAAGATGCTGTCCGCGATGCCGGCTTTGACGTAATCGGCGGTCGTTCGTAAGTGACTCGAACCGTCTGCCAGCAGTTACGTCGACACCAAGGATCTCGCACGCCTTCTGAGGCTTCTTTCCCCTTGGATCAAAACGAACTTTTAGCGCTTCCCATATCTCGTATAGGTGTATGAACTCATCTTCCGGATCTTTCACCGCTGCCCCATAACTCGCGAGCATCCGACGGAGTACTAAATCGTGCCGCAATTGTTGACACGCCTCACGAAACTTCCGCTTTCGATCCAACCGTTCTTTCTTTGTGTCAACTATCGTTCCATTGGCCTTTATGATCACCACATCAACACTGCTAGTAGACATTGTTAGCGTCACTGTATCTACAAAAACTGTGCTTTCCCGACCCCCATCCGCGTGCACCTTCGTTACGGACGGTTTCTCCAAGGTGAACACTTGGTGCGTCATCACCTGCTCGGCTTTAAAGTACCTCCTCACTATCTCGTGCAGTTCCTCCCGCGTTCGGTGCTCAGCGTCATAGAATTTCGGTTCTAACCTCGCTGTCGCTGTTCCCTCCTCAATACGAATCTCACCCCCCTCGCACGAGACAACAACCGGTTCCTCGAAATAGTTTGTCGGCGTATAGCTCCACTCTAAAATCACACAATATTCGTTGTTCATGCCCTACTCCTTGCGTGATGCCATATGCAATGAGTCAGGCGCGTGACATCATGAGGATGAAAGTACCCTAGCTGAGTTATCCGGGAGGACAAGGTAAACCCGGGCAAACAGATGGAGTACGGGTACATGGGGCAACAGTCTTTCCGCCGAAGCAGTGTCATCGGTGAGATAGGGCTTGAGTTCTGTTGTGAGCCCCAGTTTCTGAAAGACCTAGGCGTCTAAATCACTGCCCAAGACCGCATCCGTCCGAACCGGATGAGGCAAAGGAAAGAGTCGGGGATCATAGAGTAAGTCCATGTTGGTTTAACGGCGGAATGGGTTTGACGTAGCGGGAGTAGGGTCATCCTGCGTATGTCATCACGGGATAACAGAACCCTTTTTTTCCCTGAGAACAGATGCTAGGTTCTCTCAGAGGGCAATCACCCCGGTTTGCCCCATGAAGTATAGACGGCAAAGCGGAGGAGTTATCCACACAGCTAAAGCAGACTAACGGTTGTCCAAGTTCACCCGCTTTGACATCCGCCGT
>CALMDH010000288.1:0-4138 GCA_937862735.1 uncultured Gammaproteobacteria bacterium | reverse complement strand
AGACCTTGCGCCCGGCTTGGCTGCCAGGCAGGCTGAGTCAGCGTCCGGTCCCCCTTAATCCAGCCGCGATTCCTCCTCCCGGCGGTTGAAGAGGACCCAGCGACCGGAGGCGAGGAGGACGCGGATGCGCCAGGGTACCCCTTCGGCATCGAGCTCCACCACGCCGATGCCGCTGCCGTTCAGCAGGCGCCGGCCGTGGGGGGTACCCTCGGGCTTGCGGGGGATGACGCGCATGTGGCGTCGCCGGGTGAACCAATTAAGGGGGGAGCGCGGCGAGTAGAGCCAGCGGTTGCCGTGATCCAGGACCGCCAGCAGGCGATGGGGAAATTCGTTGCGCAGACCGCTGGCGCAGATCTGCCAGATGTCGGGTCCCCGCACCCGGCCCCGCAGCTGCACGTCATAGACGAAGGAATAGTGCACGTCGCCGGAGAGGACGACGAAGTGCCGCGGGGTCTTGGGATGGCGGAAGATGTTGAGGATGGCGTGGGCCGCGCCCGGGTGGGCCATCCAGTTCTCGGCATCCACCATCAGGGGGTGGCCGAACCAGGTCACCAGCCGTTGCAGCGCCTCGATGAGCTTGACGCCGAAGATGGGCGCGGGTGAGACCAGCAGGGCGGCGGGCTGGCCGCGCAGGAGCTGCTGGAGGTCGGTGAGGGCCTCCCAGTCCAGCAGGCCCGAGGGCTGGCGGGCCGCCGTTTCGGCGCGCCAGCGCCGGGTACGACTGTCGATCACCACCAGGGGCGGGGTGGTTGGCCAGGTGAATTGCCACTGCTCGAACTTCAGCAAGCGCGCGATGCAGGTCTCGTGGGCCTCGCTCCCCGGCGCGGCCAGGGCCTGGCCGGCCAGGGCCAGCAGTTCGTCAGGGAAGGCCTCGGGGGCGTTGCCCCAGGCCTGGTTGAGGAGGTAACCCAGCAGGGCGTTGCCGATCACCCGCCGGGACAGGGGATGGCCGTAGGCGATCTCCTCCCACTCGCGGCTCAGATTCCAGTCGTCGGTGATGTCGTGGTCGTCGAAGATCATGGCCACCGGCAGGTGGGCCAGGAGACGCCGCACCCGGGGCAGATCGGCGACGAAGGCGGCGATGGCCTGGCGCTCCGCCTCATACTGGGCCCGGGCGGCGGGGTCCAGCCCGGGCGGCGGGTCCAGGTCCAGCCCCGCCCAGGGGGCCGGCGACCAGACCAGCAGGTACATGGCGAGGATCTCGCCCAGGGTGATGAGGTGGTTGTGGGCGCTGTCGGTGGTGAAGATCGGCTTCTCGACCCCGCCGAAGAGGATCTCCCGCAGGGCATAGCTATGCTTGTGGCGCGGCAGCAGGGACTCCCGCCGGTAGTAGCCAGCGGGATGACGATAGAGGGCGGCGGCATCCGCCAGGCCCTGGAGCTCACCCCCGGCCAGCATCTCGTTGGGCAGGCCCAGGCGGGGAATGAGCTGGTGGATGGCACGCAGCAGGGGACCGCCGACATCGTCGGCGTAGATCTGGTCGCCGGTGAGCAGCAGGGCGGAGGGCCAGCTTGGCGTGGCCGCCGCAGCCACACCCCGCGCCCCGGGATTCCCCGCCATGAGGGTGGTCAGGGTGCGCTCCTTAGCGTGAAAGTCACGTGAATATCTTTCATTATCAGGGGTGTGGCCTTCCGCCTCATGACAGTTAGCGTGGAGGTCACTGGACAGTCTCTCGTTGTCAGCGGTATGGCGCGCCGCCTCATGAGGGTGAGCATGAAAGCCACGGCAAGGACTTGCATGTTCAGGGGAATGGCGTGCCCCCTCATGACCGTCAGCGGCGCTCAGCTTCCCTTCCTCGGCGGCACCCTGGCCCCCCGGCACCGCGGCGCCGTCGCTCCCGTCGGCGGCGATCAGGGCCGCCAGCAGACCGTCGGCGGCCGCCAGCCCATCCCCCGACGGATAGTGGGGCTTGCGGCAGGAACCGTGCAGCAGCGTGGCCACCTGGGGCAGGAAGACAAAGCCGGGGGAGGTCCGCCCCGGGTAACAGAGATCCGTGGCCCAGCGGGAAAAGTCTTGCCAGTCCTCCCAGCCGGATTCCGCAATGCCGGCCTGGAGGCCTCGGTGAGCCTGGTTGTCGACGGTGGCCAAAGGGGCCAGGGCCAGCCGGTAGTCGATCCAGCGGCCCACCGGCAGGCTGGCAGTCAGGCGGACATCGACCAGCAGGTAATGCAGGCGCCGACCGGCGGCAAGGTGACGGCAAGCCGGGGTGCCCGGTTCGAGTGCGTGGCTCAGGCTCCAATCCTCCCCCGACCGCAGTTCCAGCCGCAGCCGCGCCACCTGGCTGGTCGCCAGCCACAGGACCAGGCGCCGCTCCTCGATGCGCCGCAACAGGGGGCCGGCCAGGACCAGGGGCAAATTCTGGTCTCGCGGCGGGGTCACAGAACGGGCCCGAGCATGGCGATGGCGTTGTTCCACAGCCGGCGCCACCCTGGCCAGGCGGCGACCATGGCCGAGGTGACGAGCCGGGATTGAGTCAGATAGTCCTCCTGGCGTTGCCGGATCGCCCTGGTCAGCGTCGGGTCCTGGATGAGGACGTTATTCTCATAGTTCAGGTCGAAACTGCGGCGGTCCATGTTGGCGGAGCCAATCAGGCTGATCTCGCCGTCCAGGGTCAGGGTCTTGGCATGGAGCAGGCCAGCCTGGTACTCGTGGATCTCGACCCCGGCCGCCAACAGGTCCTCGTAATAGCTGCGGCTGGCGGCGGCCACGACCCAGGAATCGTTGCGGGCGGGCAGGATGATCCGGGTTTTCACCCCCCGCCGGGCACAGGCGCAGAGGGCCGCCTGCATGGCTTCGTTGGGGACATAGTAAGGGGTGGTGACGGTCAGTTCCCGGCGGGCGGCGAACATGAGGCTGGTGAAGAACTCCGGCATGGCCGCGTGACGCACCGTGGGACCGGTACCCAGGGCCTGGGCGAGGATGGGGCCCGACCCGGGACTGGAGTCGGGGAGTAACAAGGCGCTCAGATCGTCGTCGGGGCGCTGGGCCATCCAGTCGCTGGCGAACAGCCACTGGTTCTGGCGGGCGATGGGACCCTCGAACCGGACCAGGATATCGACCCAGGGGGCATACCGGGCCTTGATGGTGAAGGCGGGATCGGCGCAATTCTGACTGCCGCACCAGGTGATCCCCTGGTCGATGATGGCCAGCTTACGGTGATTGCGCAGATCCACCCGACCCCGCAGGGGCCCCATCAGGGAGGTCAGCAGGGGATTGCCGGCAGGCAGGACCCGAACCAGCCGGACCCCTGCCTCCGCCATCCGCGCCCAAAGGGGGGAACGGATCAGCAGGCGCGAGCCCAGATCATCCGCCATGGCCCGGCAGGTGACCCCCCGAAGCGCCGCCCGGATCAGGGCCTCCGCCACCCGGGTGCCATTGCCGTCCGGCAGCCAGATGTAGAAGAGCAGATGGACCCGCTCGCGGGCGGCGTCGATGTCCGCCACCAGACCGGTGATGGCGTCATCGGAATCCGCGGCCAACCGACCCTGGTTACCGCCGCAGGGCCCGAAGCCGCTGATGGATTCACCCACCTGAAACAGTGGGTGATAGACCTCTTCCGGCCCACTTTGCTCAGGGCGCCTTGAGTTGGTGCGGGAGTCGGTCAGGGAGCTGGTCAGGAGGACCGGACCAGTGACCGCCGCCGGTGGTGGCAGCCGCGCCTCGCTCCTGGCCAGGTCCAGGGCCCGGCGCCGGCCGATGCTGACTTCGCCCAGGAGCAGGTAGGCTAGGATCCCCGCCACCGGAAAGATGAGGATGACCACCACCCAGGCGATGCGGGAGGCCGGTTCGCGGTGGGGGCGGAGCAGGGCCCGCAGGATGAGGCCGAACTGGAGGGTCAGATGCAGCAGGAGCAAGGTGAGACTGAGGAACTGAGGCTGGGTCACGGTGACGGGTATCTGTTCTGGGACGAGGAGGCAAACGGGGGTCATTAACCAGGGAGGAAGATTTTGCCTCATCCCGTCGCCGGGGGTGGCGCCGGAAATGCCCGTTTACATTCTGAAACAATTTGCGGTTGACAGGACCATTGGAATATAAGAAACTGCTTACGTACTGAATCACATGGCTGGTTCAGCGCACTCCTCCATCCTCCTTTGGTGGTAAAACTTTTAGCGCGACGTCCCCCGTCGCGCTTTTTTTT
>CALMDH010000287.1:0-5082 GCA_937862735.1 uncultured Gammaproteobacteria bacterium | reverse complement strand
AACATCAACGCCGACCTGCCGGTGCCGCTGGACCCGGTGCTCCACCCCGGCACCCTCCAGCCCATCACCCCGGATGACCTGGCGCCCATCTTTCCCCGCGCCGTCATCGAACAGGAGATGAGCGCCGAGCGCGACATCGAGATCCCCGGACCGGTCCGCGACATCTTCCGCCAGTGGCGCCCCTCCCCCCTCTTTCGCGCCCGCCGCCTGGAAAAGGCCCTGAACACCCCGGCCAAGATCTATTACAAATACGAAGGCGTCAGCCCCGCCGGCAGTCACAAGCCCAACACCGCCATCGCCCAGGCCTTCTACAATAAGATCGAGGGCGTCAAGCGCATCACCACCGAGACCGGCGCCGGTCAGTGGGGCTCCTCCCTGGCCCTGGCCGGCAACTTCTTTGGCCTGGAGATCATTGTCTTCATGGTCAAGGTAAGCTACTTCCAGAAGCCCTACCGCCGCGCCTTCATGGAGGCCTTTGGCGCCACCGTCACCCCCAGCCCCTCCAACACCACGGCCTCTGGTCGCGCCATCCTCGCCGAGCACCCGGACAGCAACGGCAGCCTGGGGATCGCCATCAG
The DNA here is from genome assembly GCA_937862735.1 of uncultured Gammaproteobacteria bacterium. GTDB lineage: Bacteria > Pseudomonadota > Gammaproteobacteria > Chromatiales > Chromatiaceae > M0108. The sequence goes on along the minus strand of CALMDH010000287.1, from coordinate 4,504 downwards.
CGAGGCGGTGGAGATGGCCGTGCAACGGGAGGACACCAAATACGCCCTCGGCAGCGTCCTCAACCACGTCCTGCTGCACCAGACCGTCACCGGCCTGGAGTCCATGAAGCAACTGGAGATGGCCGGCGACTGGCCGGATCTGGTCATCGGCTGCACCGGCGGCGGCAGCAACTTCGCCGGCCTGGCCTTCCCCTTCCTCGGCAAGCAGTTGCGCGAGGGTGGCGACATGAAGTTCATCGCCGTCGAGCCCTCCGCCTGCCCGACCCTGACCAAGGGCAAGTTCGCCTATGACTTTGGCGACACCGCCCACCTCACGCCCCTGGTCAAGATGTACACCCTGGGCTCCACCTTCATTCCCCCAGGCTTCCACGCCGGTGGCCTGCGCTACCACGGCATGGCGCCCCAGATCAGCCATCTGACTAAGCTGGGCTATATCGCCCCGCGGTCCTACACCCAACTGGAGACCTTCGCCGCCGGCCTGCGCTTTGCACAGGCCGAGGCCATCCTGCCGGCGCCGGAGGCCAACCACGCCGTCTGCGCCGCCATTGACGAGGCGGAGAAGTGCCGGGAGAGCGGCGAGGCCAAGACCATCCTCTTTAACCTCTGCGGCCACGGCCTGCTCGACATGCCGTCCTATCAGGACTTCATGGCCGGCAAGCTTCAGGAACTGACCTACGACGACTCCGAGATCGCCATGGCCCTCTCCGGCCTGCCCTCCTGCGGGGACTGAGAGTCCGTCACCAACCTCTGCCTCTGCGGCAGGGGTGGCCGAGATCTACTGGTAGACAATTTAAAAAAGTTACCGGCTAACTAACTATCAGGAAACGTGATCTTGGTTTCCCGGAAAAGGCCAAGTCCGCCGGGGGAGTATTTTCCGCCCTGCCGCAGAACCTTGTGCAGCGGGCCTTTCCCGATACTTGTCCAGTTACCCCCAATCTATTAGCATAACCTAAGTGGGTAACCGGCGCCGCTTGCAGGGCCCTCTTTCCCCCCCAGGACATACCCGATTAGGACGTCATTATTGGTCTCCTTTGTTCGTGAGGGCATTACGATGAGGCATGCCTTAACCATCGCGCTGCTTTTCTACTATTTTTTTGCTGCCGAGACCTTTGCGGTTCCCGCCAGCACCACCCCCCACATCAAGGTAGATCAATTTGGCTATCTTGAAAGCATGCGCAAAGTAGCCGTCATCGTCGACCCCCAGGTTGGATTCAATGCCGATGCCGCATTCAGTCCAGGGAGCGGTACGGATGACTACCAGGTACGGCGCTGCTCGGATGATGCCGTGATGTTTTCCGGCACCCTCCAGGCATGGAAGAGCGGTGCAACCCATACACAGTCGGGCGACAAAGGCTGGTATTTCGACTTTTCGGACTTAACCACGCCTGGTACTTACTATATTTGGGATAGAGTCAATAGCGTTGGATCAGGGCGCTTCGAGATTGGTTCCAGTGTTTACGACTCAACCCTCAAGCAGGCAGTCAGGGTCTTCTTCTATCAGCGTCTTAACATCACGAAAATAGAGCCATACGCGGGGACCAATTGGCAAGATGACTCAGCCTACGAGGGACCCGATCAGGACCGCAACGCCACCAGTCGTTGGGCTAAAGGCGATTCGAGCACGGCCCGTGACCTTCATGGCGGCTGGATGGACGCCGGGGATACCAATAAATACGTAACCTTCGCTGAATCGGCAGTCATTCAACTTCTGGAAGCCTACCGGATGAATGCGGCAGTTTTTGGCGATGATTTCGGTATCCCCGAGTCCGGAAATGGGGTCAGCGACCTCATCGACGAAATCAAATGGGAACTCGATTTTCTCCAGCGGATGCAGGATGCCACCGCCACTGGCGGACTACTCCTTAAGGTGGGTTCAGACAACTTCGACGGGCAAGCTTCACCACCCAGCACCGATACCCGGGCACGTTATTACCTGCCCGAATGCACCTCATCCACTCTCTCGGGCAGTGCCATGTTCGCTGCGGCGGGAGTTGTTTTCCGTGAGATACACGCCGTGGCGGAATATGGTAACAGCTTGCTCAACCGCGCCCAAATTGCCTGGAATCGGGCTAAAGCGACGACAGAAAATTTCACTAGCTTCGAGACCGATTGCGATGACGGCGACATCAAATCCGGCGACGCCGACGCAGATGTCGATGAACAGTTGTCCAGCGCCCTGATCGCGGCGATCTACTTGTACGAGGCGACTGGGAAAACCGAATATCGCACATTCGTTGAACAAAATTATATTTGGCTCCCCCCCTACGGCGTCTACTGGTGGGGTCCTTACTGGGCGACTACGCAAGTAGCCTTACTTCGCTTTACCAGCCTTCCCGGGGTCACCCCGAGCGTAGCCTCCAGCATCCTCAGCCAGAAGGCAATTCAGAACGACGTCATGTCCATCGAAGATTATGATGCGGGTACTGACCTTTATCGCGCCTATCTACCTGATTCCCAGTATCACTGGGGCCACAATCAAGTCCGCGCGAATGCGGGCAATCTCAATGTTGATTTCATAACTTTTGGCATCAACCCGGAAAATGCCCCAGGTTACCGGGAGGTCGCTGAGGCCCATTTGCATTGGCTGCACGGGGTCAACCCCTTGGGCCTGGTTATGTTGTCGAATATGTGGTCTTTCGGGGCGGAATCCTCCGTCAATGAGATATACCACGCCTGGTTCGACAACGGTACCGAGTGGGATAATGCCGAAAACTCTCTGTTCGGTCCCCCGCCCGGGTTTGTGACTGGCGGACCAAACAAATACTACTCGGGCCCTCTCTCCGGCATCGCCGACCAACCCCCTCAGAAGGCCTACAAGGACTGGAATGGCCCATGGTACGAGATTCCTTGGGAGATTACCGAACCGGCGATTTATACCCAGGCAGCCTATGTCCAGTTACTGGCACGCCTAGTAAGTGTCTCTCCCAATGGCCCCGATAACCAACCACCCACACCCCCTAGTGGTTTGACAGCCACAAACATTAATTCCACGGGGGCCGCGCTATCGTGGAAGGCTGCAACCGACAACGTCGGGGTGTCCGGATATAATCTATTTAATGGCGACAAGTTGCTAGCTTCCAACCTCAGTGGAACCAAGGCCACTCTTACAAGTCTTAACTGTGGCACAAGTTATTCACTGACCCTGAAATCTTTCGATGCTGCTGGCAACATCTCCGCGCCCTCCAATTCATTAACCTTCAAGACATTGGCATGCCCCAAGTCCAATACCATCGCCTACGCGGACGCACTGGGAACGGGTTGGGCCAATTGGTCCTGGGACGCGAAGGTGAATTTTGCCAATTCCCGCCCGGTGAAAGTCGGCAAACGTTCGGCGCGAACTGATTTCGGTGCCTGGGGTGGACTTTCGCTCCGACATGCCAGCGGGATACCCCTATCACCCACCTCGACGTTGAACTTCTGGGCTTATAGTCCGGTTGCCATCTCATTGGATATATCGGCACTGTCTCAGGACACGGGGGATTCCGCGAGCATCAACACCCGAACCCTGCAAGCAAATACCTGGACTTATATCGCTCTTACCAATACACAACTGGGTAATCCGAATTTGATCAAACGGTTGAAAATCCAGGTGCTCAGCAACCAGACGACGACCGTTTATTTCGATCAGATCCAGATCACGAAATAGGCTCACGGAGATTTACGGTAACTGTATGTAAGTTGGGCTATAAAGCCTGCTCGTGATCTTCCAGGTGGGCGCCGAGGAATTCCAGCAGGATACTGGTTACGGCGCCACCGATCAGTCCACCAAGCATGCCGCTGGGAATTTCGTTCAAAATGCCCTCCGGGCTGGACCCCAAACTGGGGCCCAGCCCGGAAGTGCTGCCCATGATCCAGAAACTCGCGCCGAGGACCGCGGCGACCACCGCCGCCACCACCGGCGCCGAAACCATGTGGGGGCACCAGCGGACGATATGACTAACCAGGTATTTTTCCGTGATTTGAAAGAGCCCCCCCACCACGGCTACTATCAGGGCCGCCATTGCCACCATGGCCAGTATCGGACCTATTAGGGCCAGAATCAGGGCCAGGAGACCTCCCGCCACCAGGCCGCAAACCAGCCCGGCCAAACTCTCCGCCAGCGGTCGCTCCCCAGCCTGGCTCAGCCAGGCATATAGGGAACCGGTAACTAGACCAACGGCCCCCGCCACCCCGGTAATGAGGGTCAGATCGACCCCCGTGCCCTCTGCCATCAGGCTCCCGACGGAACCCAGCACTCCCGCCATGCTCCCGGCCAGGGCCAAGGGCATGGAGCTGTAGAAGGCAGTCGTGGTGACCGCGGCGATGAGCGTGCCGAGCAGTACCGCCAGCCAGGGCGACAGTTCACTCAACAATAAGAGACCATAGAGAGCGGCAAACAAGCCGCCAAAGAGTGCGCCCGCCAAACTCCACACCAAAAAAGTCATGATGACGGCGGCGGGTTTATAATTCGTAACTACTCGCTCCCCTCCGCATAAATCTGCCCGGAGAGCGCCATTTGGATCGC
>CALMDH010000286.1:0-6946 GCA_937862735.1 uncultured Gammaproteobacteria bacterium | reverse complement strand
CCTGGCACTGGGTCTCGGTGACCCGGGAGCGGGGATGGACCAGTTGTTGGAAGAGCCGCTCGATGGCCGCGGCGTAGAAGTCGCACAGGGGCGTTTGTGCCTGAGCCTGGCCCAGGGCCTGTACTTGGGCCTGGGCCTGAGCTTGAGCCTGGCCCAGGGCCTGGGCCGGCGTTTGAGCCTGGGCCAAGGCCCCCTGACAGATACAGCAGCCGGCGATGGCCAGGTGGGGGGGGTAGGCCTTGCGCACCCGCAGTTCCCCACTGCCAGCGAAGGTCCAGGCGTGGCGCTGGATGGCGTTGAGCAGGACCTGGCTGGCCAGCCGGGCGGGCAGCCATTTCAGCAGCACCTGGACGCCGCGGGGGATGCGGTGGGCAAGCAGATAGTCCCCGGTGCGCACCCCGGCGCTGCGGGCAATCTCCAGGGCCGCCGGAATGCCAAGCTGATCCCGCAGGACCTTATGGAGACGGGTGACTTCCCGCTCATCGACCATCTTCTCCGGCGGCTGGGCCAGGTAATGGGCCAGTCCGGCCTGGGCGAAGAGACGCTCGACCCGCTCCTGCGGACCGGCTTCGCGCAGGGCCTCCGCCACCCGGGTGATGGCGTTGGGGCCGATGCGGTGGATGTGGGAGGTTTCTGGCTCGGTCATGGGGGCATTACCAGGGGCGGCAATCCCAGTTCAGGGAGCGCTCCAGCCGGGCACAGAGGGAGCGCAGGAGGAAGCGGCCGGAGGGGGTGACGCGCAGGCCATCACCGTCCATCTCCAGCATGCCCTGGGCGGCGAAACGCTCCAGGGTCGGCAGGTCTTCATCCAGGGCGTCCAGTGAGCTTCGCGGCAGGGCCAGATTGCACAGGAGCTGTTCGTAGGCGCGGCGGCGCCGGTAGTCCCGGTCGCTGAGCCGATGCCCCCAGGAGATGGGCAGGTGGCCGGCCTTGACCGCCCGCTGCCAGGCATCGAGATCGGACTCGTTTTGCACCAGGAGCCGGTCCACCTCGCCATTGCCGTGGGGGCCGAAGGCCAACTGGCATACCGAGTCCAGGGCGGTGAAGCCGATGCCATTGCGATGCAGGCGTCCCTCGGCCTGGGCCAGCGCCCATTCGTCCCCGGGGCGGACGAAGCACTCGGCGCCGATCCAGACATAGCCGGCCTGGGTCAGTTCCTTGACCACGCGGAGAAACAGGGTCAGGGTCTCGGCCGCGCCGGGCAAGGCCTGGGGGTTGATGGCGGCCTGATGGGGAAAATCGGCGGGGGTGTGGCGGTAGCTGAAACAGCGGATACGGTCGGGACCCATGGCGATGACCTGTTGCAGGGTCGCCGCCAGGGAGGCCTCGGTCTGTTCGGGGAGGCCATGAATCAGGTCGAAACTGATGTTGTGGAAGCCGGCCGCCCGCGCCATGCCACAGACGTCGCGGATCATGGCCGCCGAATGGACCCGGCCAATCGACCGCTGCACTTCCCAGCTCAGGTCCTGAACGCCCAGGCTGAGGCTGCAAAAGCCAAGCTCCCGTAACAGCTCCAGTTGTTGCGGGGAGGTGCGACGGGGGTTGCATTCGATACAGGCCAGGGCCGAATCAGGGACCTGGAAGTGGTCATCGACGATCTCCATCAGCCGGGTCAGGTGTTCATCCCGCAGGTGATTGGGGGTGCCGCCACCCAGGTGGAGGTGATGCACCATGCGGCCCCGCCCGAGATGGCTGGTTACCAGGCCGAGCTCGTCCTCCAGGCTGTCGAGATAGGCGTCGATGGTGCTGGGGTCGTGGGTGACGTTGGTATTGCAGGCGCAGAAATTACAGCGCGTGGGACAGAAGGGGACATGAATGTAGAGGGCCAGGGGGCCGGGCCGCCGCTGGCCCAGCTCCCGCAGGGCCTGCTCGTAACCCTCGGGGGCCACGCCATTGAGCCTGACCGCGGGGGACGGCACGGCGCCAAGGCTGGCCAACTCGCTCAGGTAGGGTTCAAAGGCTAGCGGATGGAGGTCATCCAGGACTGAGGAATACATAAAAGAAACTCACCGCCATCAATTTATTATTGCCGTCCTACAGACCCGGACCGGGACCTACCCCGACCTCGGGTTTTGCCTCGCCAGATTCCATGACCTTGACCGCCCGGAGCGAGGGTACCGCCTCGTTGCCCCGCATGGCCCAGCGCCAGATCACTTCTTCCGAGAAGGGCAACACCAGAAACCAATGCTCCAGGATGCCCAAGGCCAGGAGCGTCGCGACGAGCATCAGCCCAACGCGCTGAAAGTCAAGCATCTCGGGGAGGGAGGCCAGCTCCACCAGCAGGCCCAGGATGACCGTCGCCGCCGTCACCGAGACGGGGAAGAGCAGATTCATTGGCCGCCGCACCATGTAACTGGCGAGAAAGCGCATGGGTTCCGGTAGCCAGTGCTCGTGCAGGTTGCGCACGCCGAGGAACAGATTGAGCTTGGCGCTCCAGCGCATCAGCCAGAGGACGATGAAGCTCCAGACCCCCACCCGGTTCGGGGCATCCCAGGCGCTGACGACCAGGGCCAGGGCGGTGACGAGCACGCCGATCTCCAGGAACAGGCCGGTGCGGACCGCCAGGACGAACCGCGGCCAGCCCGTGCAATCCGCCGGACAGGGCTGACGGTGGGGGCCGACCAGAAAGCCGGTGAAATAGCCCAGTTCCAGCCAGCCCCACAACAGAATGGCGCTGGAGAAGGCGAGATAGGCGGCGGCGGGGTCGGTCAGCTGACTGGCGTAGAGATGGCCGACGAAGGCGACCGCGGCCACCAGGGTCATGCCGATCATGCTCCAGCGGTGGGTGGTCAGGGGCAGGCGATGCAAAAAGAGCAGCACCCCGGTGGTCAACCACCAGACGAAGAGGGTGTAGAGCGCCGGGGCCACATAGTCGCTCATGAAATGGCGCCTGGCAGCAAGGGGCACGAAATGGCGTTCGACCCCGACCTCATGGCGTGGCGTTCCCGGAGGCCAGCAGTGGCGCGAAGGCCCCTTCATTGGTGTGACCGAAGGCCTTGAGGTCGATCAGGCGCCCGGTCGCCAGGTCCTCCAGGATCAGGCGCCCATCGGCCAGCCGGGACAGACGGAAGGGCGTGGAGGCGCTATCTCCCTGGATGCGCCGCTCCCGTGCCAGGGCCCGCAGGACGCCGCGGACGAAGCCACCGCTCCCTGGGGGCACCAGGTCGACCACCTCCTCGCCCTGGCGGTCATAGACGAGGACGGCCCCATCAGCCCGGTCGGCGAAGCGCAGTTCCCGGGACTGGACGACGGGGGCCATGGGCTCCGTCACGGGTCCCAGGCCCGCGACCCGGGCCAACGTGACCGCCAGCAGGCTGAAGCCAATCAGGGCCGCCGCGCCGATCAGGGCCCCCCGGGGAAAAGGCCGGTTATGCTGGTGGTCGTGCATGCCGGAGGTATCGGTTGCCGTGCTCATAAGGCTGAGACCGCCGGGGCGGGGATGGGTGAATTCTCGCCATGGGCCGGGTTCTGGTCCGACACAGCGGTCGCCGCCTGGGCGTCACCGCTAACCGGCAGGACGTTGGCGGCCCTGAGGGCGGTGGACAGGATGTCCGCCACCCGGTCGGCCTCGGGCACGCCGCGGAGCATAGGCTCCACCTGACTGAAATGCCAGGGTCGCACGAAGGGCCAGAGGACCAGATAGGACACCGGCTGCCGCCCGGTCAGGGACAGGGGAATGTCCCCCGTGCCATCGGGGTAACGCCGCAACCCCGCCGCCGCGATCTTGCTGAAGGGCAGATTGATGGTCATGGACACGGCTACCCCGAAACGGATCACCACCCGCCGGTTGGTGATGGTGTAGAGGGTCGCCCGGCTGTTAGCCCAGGCCAGCAGCACCAGCAGACCCACCGCCAGGTGGGCGAGGAAGATCAGCCAGCCGGCCAGCAGGCCAACGCTCAGCAGGGATTCCTCGCCGGTCCACAGCTTGTCGGCCAGGTACCAGAGGAAGATGAGGGTGAAGTAGAGGATGATCTTGCGGACGTGAAAGGCGCGCCGCGCCAGGGTGCCCCAGGTCGGCGCGCCTTGCCAGAGGATCCGCTCCCCATCGGGAGGAATCTCTGGCAGGCCGGGGATGGGTTCTATCTCGTACTCGTTCACTAGGCTTTCATTCCGTCTAACTGTTCACCCCGGGGATTCCCGTCCAGGCGAGTTCCGGTCAGGAATCACCGGTCGCGGACATTTCGACCTCCGGATCACATCCAGGGATCGGCGCGGCCCGCCTGGGCGTAGAGGGTGCCACCGGCGTAGTAGGCGCAGATCCGATCCTCTTCGCGCAGGGTCACCTGATTGGGCTGGGCCAGGCGGGGGACGTTGATGAAGTGACGACCGAGGATGGCGTTGACCTTGAGGTTACGCGCCTTGCGGTTGACGCGGACGAAGTTCATCGGCAGCAGCACGGTCTCGGCGACGGGGGCACGGCGCGCGGGCATCTGGGCGGGCGTGGCCTCGCCACCCTCCTCCTCGGCGACGGGGGCCGCGGCGACCGGCTCCGGCTCGGCTGCCAGAGGCAGGGCCACCTCCAGGTAGCGGATCTGGGGCTCGGACTGGTCGACCCAGATATCCTTCACCGTGCCACCGACCACGTCGTCGGCGCCCAACACCGGCAGGCCGCGGGGATCCAGGTCCTGATGGGCGACGGCATAGTCGGTGGCGACGCGCATGGGGATGATCTTGGGGGCGCCCTCGAAGGTCAGATCCGGCACGTCGGGACGATTGGCGTAGGAGCCCGGGCCGACGCCGGCGAGCATGGGATCGCCGGTGGGCTGGAGGGGCGCGCCCGGCCAGGGGGCGATGGGCGTGGCGTTGATGGTCTCGCGGGGTTCCGGCCGTGGGGCGTAGCGGGTGCCACCGCCATGGGGCAGGACGAAGGACTTGGGCTCCGGCAGGCCCGGGAAGCCCACCACCTTGAGGTGGACGCGGTCCGACTCCAGGGGATAACCCTCGCGCTTGTCCTCGCGGCGAAGGTAGATGATCAGCCCCGCGAAAAAGATCCAGAAGGCATACAGGACGATTTGGGCGACGTCGAAGTAGCCTGTGATTGCGCCAGTCGAAGACATGAGGGTTCCTCCAGTTGCAGATTACTGGCCGGGAAATTCGGCCAGACCGAAACGCGCCGAGGTCGGCTGCCGCGGGCGGCGGGCGGTGCCGGCCAAAGGCCCGATGGCGATCAGGGTGGCGAAGAGCAGCCCGATCTCCAAATGATAAACCACGCCATAGCCGGTGGCGGGGGTGTTGAGGGCGATCCCCAGGTGACCTTGGGTGGCCAGCCCGGAGAAGAAATCACGGATAACGCCACCCAGGGCGATGGCCAGGCCGGCGGCGGTGGCCTGGACGGCCCCCCAGGCCCCCAGGGCGAGACCGCTCTGGCCCTCCTTGACCTGGTCCATGGCGGCGGTCAGGGTGCCCACGGCGAAGAAGCCGCCGCCGAGGCCGATGAGGAAGGCCCCCAGTCGGAACAGCAGGGCCGATTCCAGGGGCGCGGCGAAGATGACCGCGGCGAAGGCCGCGATACCGACCAGCACGCCCAACGCCGAGAGGCGATAGGGATCGGCCCCCCGGTGCAGGCGCCGCGCCGCCAGGCCATAGGCGATGAGGGTCCCCCCCGCCAGCAGGGCGGTCAAGGCGGTGGTGGCGCCGACCGACAGGCCGAGGATCTGGCCACCATAAGGCTCCAGCAGGATGTCCTGCATGCTGAAGCCGGCGGTTCCCAGCCCCAGGGCGATCAGGAGGCGTCCGGCCTGGCCACCGGCGAGGAAGTCCCGCCAGGCCTCGCGAAAGTGCTGGCCACCGCCGCCCCGGGTGCGACTGGGGTCCCGCGCTTCCTGTTTCCACAGGGCGGCGATGTTCAGCAGCATGGTGACCACGGCGGCGCCCTGGATGATCTGGATCAACCGGAGCTGGCTGAAGTCCGTCAACAGGAGACCGAAGAGGGTGGAACTGCCCACCATGCCCAGCAGGAGCATGACGTAGAGCAGGGCCACCACCCGCGGCCGGGCCTCGGGCGGGGCCAGATCGGTGGCCAGGGCCAGGCCGGCGGTCTGGGTGATGTGCAGGCCGGCGCCCACCAGCAGGAAGGCCAGGGCCGCCCCGCCATAACCCAGGAAGGCCGGCCCCTGGGTATCGCCGGAGAGCAGCACCAGGGCGAAGGGCATGATGGCCAGGCCGCCGAACTGGAGCATGGTCCCCAGCCAGATATAGGGCACCCGCCGCCAGCCCAGGGCCGAGCGGTGATGGTCGGACTTGAAGCCCACCAGGGCGCGGAAGGGGGCGAAGAGCAGGGGCAGGGAGACCATGACCGAGACCAGCCAGGCCGGTACCCCCAGCTCGACCACCGTCACCCGGTTGAGGGTGCCGGTGAGCAGGACCGTGGCCATGCCGACCGAGACCTGGAACAGGGCTAGGCGCAACAGGCGACCCAGGGGCAGCTCCGCCGTCGCGGCGTCCGCGAAGGGCAGGATGCGCGTCCCGTAGCGCATCCAGAGCTGGATCATCTCCTGGGTCGGGGACTTCATCGCCGTATCAATTCCAGGGCCTGGGAGGTGTAGAAGCCGCTGACGATACGCTCACAGCGGCCGACCCGCCAGTCCGTCAGGGACGGCTCGGCCTGGATCAGAGCCTTGAGATCCCCCTCCCCCACCGGCTCGATGGCCGGGGCGCGGTTGCCGCGCGGAAAGAGGCGCCCCACCACGTGCATCAGGGTCAGGGGGCCGGTCCTGGGGGCGAAGGTGAAGACGATGGAGCCGGAGGTGCGGGCGGCGAGGCCGCTGAGCACACTCAGGACTTCCTTGGGTCGGTAGTGGATGAGGGAGTCCATGGCGACCACATGGTCGAAGGCCCCCAGGGCCGGGTCGAGCATGTCCCCGGCCCGGAAGTCGATCTCCCCCGGGGCCAGGTCCTGGGGGATGCGCTCCCGGGCGATCTGGATCAGGGTCGGGGCCACGTCGAT
>CALMDH010000285.1:0-9243 GCA_937862735.1 uncultured Gammaproteobacteria bacterium | reverse complement strand
AGACCACGAACCACCAGAGGTATTTCTACCTTGCCCGTAGCAATGATCTTGACTTGTCGTATCCCAGCCGCGATCAAACCGGCATTACGCAGGGACAGGAGGTCGACGATACCCCCTTCGACGTACTTCAGCTCACTGAGTCTGATTTCATCGCTGGTGCGACTGATGCGGGAACGAAAGCCTACCTTTGGCAATCGCCGTTGCAAAGGCATCTGACCGCCTTCAAAACCCAGTTTGTGAAAACCACCCGCCCGCGACCGCTGGCCCTTATGGCCACGACCCGCCGTCTTTCCCGAACCACTGCCGATTCCTCGACCTACCCGCTTGGGAGCCTTCTTCGCCCCAGCTCCAGGGGTGAGTTCATTTAGACGCATGGACGACATCCTCGACGATTTTGACCATGTAGGAGACCTTGTTGACCATCCCGCGGGTGGCGGGGGTATCCTCAACCGCGACCACCTGATGCATCCGACGCAATCCCAGCCCCCTGACGCAGGCCTGATGGCTGGCCAAGCGCCCGTGCATGCTGCGCACCAGGGTCACTTTCATGATTTTTTTCTCATTCATGGATCACCCCAGGATTTCTTCAATGGTCTTGCCGCGCTTGGCCGCCACGGCCTGGGCATCCGTCATCGTGCGCAGTCCGTTGATCGTGGCGATAACAACGTTCATCGCGTTATTCGTGCCGATACACTTCGCCAAGACGTTTTGAACGCCAAGCACTTCGAAAACAGCACGCATCGCCCCACCGGCAATGATCCCGGTGCCTTCCGAGGCGGGTTGCATGAAAACCTTGGCCGCGCCATGCCGACCATTTATAGGGTATTGCAAGGTGGTGCCATTGAGTCGGACGTCGACCATGTTCTTGCGGGCGCTTTCCATCGCCTTCTGGATGGCAACGGGCACCTCACGCGCCTTGCCCGTGCCATAACCGACACGGCCCTTGCCGTCACCCACGACGGTCAGCGCCGAAAAGCCGAATTGACGACCGCCCTTGACGACCTTCGCTACCCGGCGAACGCCGACCAGCTTTTCTTGAAATTCATCGCCTTCCGGCTTCGGATTATAACTTGACATGGTTCAGCCCCTAGAATTGCAAACCGCCAGCACGCGCGGCATCAGCCAGCGCCTTGACCCGCCCGTGATAGCTGAACCCAGAGCGATCAAAGGCCACCTTTTCCACGCCAGCGGCCCTGGCGCGCTCAGCGATCGCCGAGCCCACCGCTGCGGCAGACGCCGAATTGCCCGCGTGTCCACCCAGGTTAGAGCGTAGTGTCTTATCCAGCGTAGAGGCTGAAGCAACCACCATGTCACCTGAGGCACCGGAAGCTATGACCTGTGCGTAAATGTGCTGTGGGGTGCGATACACGCAGAGCCGGAAGGCACCCAGTTCACGTATCTTGGCGCGACCACGTGCCGCACGCCGAAGACGAGCTTGCTTCTTTTCCATTACCTGACCCCTTACTTCTTCTTCGTCTTCTTGGTTTCTTTACGCAGGACCTGCTCGGTCGCGTACCTCACGCCCTTGCCCTTGTAGGGCTCTGGAGGACGGAAGGCGCGGATTTCCGACGCTACCTGGCCAACTCTCTGCTTATCGGCTCCCGAAACCAGGATCTCGGTCTGCGTGGGGGTGGTGATGGTGATCCCTTCCGGGACCTCGTAATTGATCGGGTGGGAGTAACCCAGACTAAGGTTCAAGACCTTGCCTTGAGCTTGCGCCCGGTAACCAACGCCAATCAGCGTCATGCGCTTTTCGAACCCGGTGGAACAGCCAACAACCATGTTGTTGACGAGGGCACGGGTGGTTCCCGCTTGCGCCCAACTGTCCTTATTGGCGACGTCCAACGGCGCGACCTTAAGAATATCCCCCTCCTGCGTCACCTGAACCAGGGGATGCACATTCCAGGTCATTGCACCCTTGGCACCCTTGACTTCCAGGGCTTGGCCGGTGATGACAACAGTAACCCCCTTGGGAACGGTAATCGGGGCCTTTGCAATACGTGACATGATGCAGATTCCTCCCGTCAGGCTACGGTGGCGATGATTTCGCCGCCGAAGCCAGCTTTGCGTGCTGCACGATCGCTCATCAGACCCTGGGAGGTCGATACGATGGCTACTCCCAGTCCACCCCGTACCGCAGGCAAATCGTCCTTGCCGCGATAGATGCGCAGTCCGGGGCGGGAAATCCGCCTGATATGCTCAATGACGGGTTTCCCGCGGTAATACTTCAGCTTGATAACCAATTCGGGTTTCACGCCGTTGGCTTCTACAGCGACATCGGCAAGATAGCCTTCATCTTTCAGAAGGTTCGCGATGGCAAGCTTTTGTTTCGAGGAAGGCATCGCAATCGTGACCTTACCCCTGATTTGCCCATTGCGGATTCTTGTCAACATATCCGCAATCGGATCCGACATACTCATGCTAAACTCCTTGGGGTCAGACCACCCAGATGGATGCGATACCCGGTGACGGAAGGAATGCTGCGCTAACCTTGCCAGCGAGAACGGAGCATTTTACCAGCTCCGTGAGAAGGCTTCGAGCGAATATCCGACGGTTCGTCCCCGTCGGCGGGTGGTGGCTACCAGCTTGCCTTGACCAAACCGGGAACGTCACCCCGCATTGCCGCCTGGCGCAGCATATTTCGGCTGAGGCCAAACTTGCGATAAACGGCGTGCGGACGCCCGCTGATCCGACAACGTCGCATCTGGCGGGTGGGACTGGCGTCGCGCGGCAGTTTCTGTAACTGCAGGAGCGCTGAATCAATTTGTTCGTTGCTGGCGCCACGGTCATTGATAATGGCCTTGAGCGCAGCGCGCTTGGTCGCAAAGCGGTTTACGATCTTGGCGCGCTTGACGTCGCGTGCCACCATGCTTTTCTTCGCCATAAGTTCTGCTCAGGTCCGGAAAGGAAACTTGAAGGCTTCGAGGAGCGCGCGTCCTTCTTCGTTGGAGCGGGCGCTGGTTGTAATGATGATGTCAAGACCACGCAGGGCGTCGATCTTGTCATAGTCGATCTCGGGAAAGATGATCTGCTCCTTGACACCCAGGCTGTAGTTACCCCGACCATCGAACGCCTTGGGGCTCAGCCCGCGAAAGTCCCGAATGCGGGGGATAGCCACGTTGATCAGACGGTCAAGAAATTCGTACATGCGCTCTCGTCTAAGAGTGACCTTGCAGCCAACGGGCCAGCCCTCGCGGATCTTAAAGGCCGCCACGGATTTCCTGGCATGGGTCACGATCGGCTTTTGACCCGAAATAGCGGTCAAGTCGCGCACGGCGTTATCCATGATCTTCTTGTCCGCCACGGCCTCGCCCACGCCCATGTTGAGCGTGATCTTGGTAATCCGCGGCACCTGCATGACGGTCGCATAGTCAAACCGCTCCTTGAGCAGCCCGACGATCTTTTCCTGGTACTCGGTTTGCAATCTGGACATGGCTTGCTTACTCAAACGTCGACTACTTCGCCGGTGGACTTAAAAACGCGCACCTTGCGTCCGTCCTCAAGCACCTTGAAGCCGATACGATCTGGCCCGCCCTTGACCGGGTTAAAGAGCGCGACATTGGAAATATCCAGAGGCATCTCCTTGCTAACGATGCCGCCAGAGATCCCCCGTTGTGGGTTGGGCTTCTGATGCTTTCGTGCGATATTGACGTTCTCGACGATGACCTGCTTGCCATCGACGACGCGCAATACCGTGCCCCGCGAACCCTTGTCTTTTCCCGTGAGGACGACGACATCGTCCCCCTTTCTGATCTTGCGCATGGTCCCATTACCTCATAGAACTTCGGGAGCGAGGGAGATAATCTTCATGAACTTCTCACCACGCAGTTCCCGGGTGACCGGACCAAAGATACGGGTGCCGATCGGCTGCAGCTGATTGTTCAGGAGCACCGCCGCGTTGCCGTCAAAACGGATCAGAGACCCGTCCGGACGCCTGACCCCGGCGGCGGTACGCACCACCACCGCGTTATAGACGTCACCCTTCTTTACCTTGCCACGGGGGATGGCATCCTTAACCGCCACCTTGATGATATCGCCGATGCTGGCATAGTGCCGATGCGAGCCGCCGAGCACCTTAATGCACTGCACGCGCTTAGCGCCACTATTGTCGGCAACGCCCAGATTGGTCTGCATCTGAATCATTGTCTTGTACCTGAAAAGTCACGCCCAGCGCGGTTGAGGACCTAAGGAGCACTCCCGGCTTCGGCAAAATTCGGCGTTATCAGCGCGCCTTTTCCACTACCTGGATCAGTCGCCAGGCCTTGGTCTTGGAAATGGGCCGACACTGTTCAACGGTTACCCAATCGCCCTTGCCACAAACATTGGCTTCGTCGTGCGCATGGATCTTGGTCGAGCGGCGAATAAACTTACCGTACAGCGGATGCTTGACACGCCGTTCCACCAACACCGTGATGGTCTTGTCCATGGCGTCACTGACAACACGACCGGTCAATGTCCGGTTGGCCTTGGCTTCCTCGTTCATCAGCGCTCCGCCTTCATCTCGGTTAGGACAGTTTTAATTCGCGCGATATTGCGCCGCCCGGCCTTCATCTCGGAGGGGCGGGTCAATTGCCCTACACCCCGCTGCATGCGCAGATTGAACTGCTCTCTGAGTAACTCATGCAGTTGCTTTTCGAGCTCGGCCGCGCTCTGTTGTCTCAGTTCGCTTGCCTTCATCACATTATCGTCCGCTTGCTAAAGGTGGTCTGAATGGGCAGCTTTGCCGCCGCGAGGGCGAAAGCCTCGCGGGCGAGTTCTTCGCTCACACCCTCGATCTCATAGAGCATGCGCCCCGGCTGGATCTGCGCGACCCAGTATTCCACGCTGCCCTTACCGGAGCCCATGCGCACTTCCAGGGGTTTCTTGGTAATCGGCTTGTCAGGGAACACCCGGATCCAGATCTTGCCACCACGCTTGACCTTACGTGTGATCGTGCGCCGGGCGGCCTCGATCTGCCGTGCGGTAATCCGACCACGGCCAATGGCCTTGAGGCCATATTCGCCAAAGCTCACATCACAGCCGGTCAATGCCAGGCCACGGTTGCGATCCTTGTGAAGCTTGCGGAATTTGGTGCGCTTCGGTTGCAGCATGGGTTAACCCCTCCGGGCGGCGGGTTTGGGGCCGCGGGCAGGTTTCGCGGGAGTCTCCTCCACCACCTGGCCGGGGAAGACCTCGCCTTTGAAAATCCACACCTTCACGCCAAGCACGCCATAGGTGGTGCGCGCCTCGGCGATGCCATAATCGATGTCGGCCCGCAGGGTATGCAAGGGCACTCGACCCTCCCGGTACCATTCGCTGCGCGCGATTTCGGCCCCGTTCAGACGACCGCCAATGTTGACCTTGATTCCCCCGGCACCCAGACGCATGGCGTTTTGGACCGCGCGCTTCATCGCCCGGCGGAACATGATGCGCTTTTCGAGTTGTTGGGCAATGCTCTCGGCAACCAATTGGGCGTCCAGTTCGGGCTTGCGGATCTCCTCGATACTGAGGTGCACCGGCACGCCCATCTTTTCGGAAACTTCCTTACGCAGCTTATCGATATCCTCACCCTTCTTGCCGATCACCACGCCGGGGCGGGCCGTGTGAATGGTGATGTGCGCATTGTTGGCGGGACGGTCAATCTGAATCCGGCTGACCGAGGCCTGCGACAATTTTTGCCGCAAAAAGTCACGAACCTGAATATCCGTATTGAGCAGGTCCGGGAAGTGTTTGGAATCAGCGTACCACTTGGAGGTCCAGTCCTTGACGATCCCCAGGCGAATGCCGGTCGGATGAATTTTATGACCCATGCTGGCTTCTCTTTGCGCGTCAGGCTTCGGCAACGGTCACGGTGATGTGACTGGTCCTTTTGGTGATCCGGTTGGCACGACCCTTGGCTCGCGGGCGGATGCGTTTCATGCTCTGCCCTTCATTGACCTGGATCGCCGTGACCTTGAGTTCGTCCACGTCGGCGCCGGCGTTGTTCTCGGCGTTGGCGATCGCGGACTCCAGGACCTTCTTCACCAGCCCAGCACCCTTTTTGGTGCTGAAGGTCAGAAGGTTCAGGGCCGACTCCACCCGCAAACCGCGAATTTGATCGGCCACCAGGCGCGCTTTCTGTGCGGAGATGCGCGCCATCTTTAGTGTTGCTTCAGCCTGCATGTTGTTGTCCTCGACCTAGCGCTTCTTCTTGGCCTTTTTATCGGCCGCGTGGCCACGGTAGGTCCGGGTCAGGGCGAACTCGCCGAGCTTATGCCCGATCATGTTCTCGTTGATCAGGACCGGTACATGCTGGCGGCCGTTATGGACCGCGATGGTCAAGCCAACCATCTCCGGCAGCACCATGGATCGGCGCGACCAGGTTTTTATGGGGCGCTTGCTGTTTTGGGCGACCGCGTCCTCCACCTTCTTGATCAGGTGGTAGTCCACAAAGGGTCCCTTACGAATGGAACGTGGCACTTGCTCAACCTCGCCTTAATTACTTACGTCCACGACGACGCACGATCATCTGATCCGTGCGCTTGTTGGAACGGGTCTTGTGGCCCTTGGTCGGCACGCCCCAGGGCGTAACTGGGTGACGACCGCCGGAAGTGCGACCCTCGCCGCCGCCGTGGGGATGATCGACGGGGTTCATAACGACGCCACGCACGGTCGGCCTCACGCCGCGCCAGCGACTGGCGCCGGCCTTACCGAGTTTACGCAGGCTGTGTTCGTTATTACCAACCTCGCCAATGACCGCGCGGCACTCGGAACTGACCTTGCGCATCTCGCCCGATCTAAGGCGCAGCGTGGCATAGCCCCCTTCGCGGGCGATCAACTGCGCCGATGCTCCGGCGGCACGCGCCATTTGCGCCCCTTTTCCCGGTCGCATCTCGATGCAATGCACCAGGGTACCCAAGGGAACATTGCGCAGCGGGATGCAGTTACCTGGTGCGATCGGGGCATCATCCCCGGCAAGGACCTGGGCACCCGCCTTCAAGCCCTTTGGCGCAATGATGTAGGCCCAGTCACCATCCACGTACTTCAGCAGGGCAATGTGCGCGCTGCGGTTCGGGTCATACTCCAGGCGCTCCACGACTGCGGGCACACCTTGTTTGTTACGCTTGAAGTCAATGATGCGGTAACGCTGCTTGTGGCCACCTCCCTGGTGGCGAACCGAAATCCTTCCCGCGTTGTTACGGCCACCGGACTTGGTCTTCTTGTCCAGCAACGGCTCGTGGGGTGCACCTTTGTGCAGATCCGGCGACACCACCTTGACGACGAAGCGTCGTCCTGGGGATGTCGGATTAGTCTTTACAATTGCCATCTTGACTGATCCCCATGCGCCTAGGCGTTACCGCCAAAATCAATGGTTTGGCCCGCTGCCAGGCGGACATAGGCCTTTCGCCAGTCCTTACGCTGACCGAAGCGCTGGCCAAAGCGTTTTTTCTTGCCCTTAACGTTGAGGATCTGCACCTGCTCGACCTGAACGTCAAAGAGCGACTCGACGGCCTTGCCGACTTCCTGTTTGTTGGCATCGGGCACGACGCGGAAGGCATACTGGCCATTGGCTTCCGCGGCCTGACTCGCCTTCTCGGAGATGACCGGGCTCAATAGGACCTTAAGGAGTCTTTCCTGATTCATGCCAAACGCTCCTCGAGTTTACGAATGGCGCCCTCGGTGATTACCAGGTTCTCGAAGGCGATCAGACTGACCGGGTCCGCTTCATCCGCCGTCAGTACATCCACCCGCGGTAGGTTACGCGCCGCCAGGAACAGATCGTCGTCCAGATCAGGAATCAGGATCAGCACGTCGGACAATTGCATGTCCTTAAGTTTGTTCGCCAGGATACGGGTCTTGGGTTCTTCGACGCGGAACTCGGGTACAACCGAGATCCGCCCTTGTCTGGCCAGTTCCGACAAAATGGAGCACATGGCTCCCCGATACATCTTGCGGTTGACCTTTTGGGAATAGTTGCGCGGCCGAGCAGCAAAGGCCCGTCCACCTCCCCGCCAGATAGGCCCACGGGTGGTGCCGGCGCGGGCACGACCAGTCCCTTTTTGCCGGAAGGGCTTGGACCCACCCCCCGAAACATCGGAACGGCTCTTTTGCGCGACGGTGCCCGAGCGGGCGGAGGCCAGGTACGCGGTCACCACCTGGTGGATGAGGGCAGGCTTGTATTCGACGGCAAACACGCCGTCGGCAACCTGGACAGGGGCGTCTTCGCCGCTTCTTGCTTGAATTTCCATTGTCTTATTAGCCCTTGCTCTTCTTGACGGAAGGCAAAACGACCAGGCGTCCGCCCGTGGGACCCGGGACGCCGCCACGAATAAGGAGCAGGTTTCGTTCGGCGTCGACGCGAACCACTTCGAGATTTTGCTGCACGCGATTGACGCTACCCATGTGCCCGGCCATGCGCTTGCCCTTCATGACCCGACCCGGGGTCTGGCACTGACCAATGGAGCCTGGGGCCCGGTGCGACACGGAGTTACCATGGGTGGCATCCTGGGTGCGGAAGTTGTGACGTCGGACACCTCCGGCGAAGCCGCGCCCCTTGGTCACGCCACGCACATCGACCTTCTGACCCGCGGTGAAGATGGTGACCCCGATCTCCTGGCCAGCGGCGAGTTCAGCGCCTTCGCCGGCGTCCAGCCTGAACTCACGCAGGACCTCACCGGCGGTGACCCCTGCCCGGGCGAAATGACCCGCCAGGGGCTTGGTGACGCGGGAGGCGCGGCGCTCGCCCATGGTGACCTGCACGGCGCGGTAACCGTCCGTATCCTCGGTCTTCAGCTGGGTCACGCGATTTGGCTGGACCTCTATGACGGTCACCGGGACGGAAACACCTTCCTCGGTGAAGATCCGGGTCATGCCGGACTTGCGGCCGATCACACCAATAGTCATGGTCCTCTCCTCAGCTCAGCTTGATCTGCACGTCCACGCCGGCCGCCAGATCGAGTTTCATCAGGGCGTCAACCGTCTTGTCCGTGGGATCGACGATATCCATCAAACGCTTGTGCGTCCGCAGCTCGTATTGGTCACGGGCGTCCTTGTTGACGTGCGGAGAGATGAGCACCGTAAAACGCTCCTTTTTGGACGGCAGGGGGATCGGGCCCAACACCTGCGCGCCGGTGCGCTTCGCGGTATCAACGATCTCATGCGCGGAGCGATCAATCAGCCGGTGATCGAAGGCCTTGAGGCGGATACGAATTCTTTGATTGGCCATGCGTCTTACTCGATAACCTTGGAGACCACGCCCGCGCCCACGGTCCGTCCACCTTCGCG